>JBEKDG010000033.1:0-42571 GCA_050014475.1 Terriglobales bacterium
CTATTCCCTGCGACTGACGCTGCCGCCGCTGGGGGCGCTGTTTCTAAAAAGAGCGTAGCCGCAGAGAAATCTGCAATTTGGCAATCGGGTAATTTGGTAATTGAAACCCGTCGGCCTCGGGTTTGAAATTACCAAATTACAAATTCCACAGTTGCCAATTTTCTCCGTGGCTTCGTGCCTTCGTGGTGGGTGTTGGGCTTGAGCGGCGCCTCCAGAGATCCCCTTCTCATGCTAGACTCGCAGTGAGTTAACCGACCTTGCGGATGCGCATCCTCACCCGCTATATTCTGAGAGAAGTCGTCTCCCACGCCTTGATCGGCGCGGCCGTTTTCACTTTTGTCCTTTTTACCCGCGCTCTCGACCTCATCCTCGAACTGGTGGTCCGCAACAGCGCCCCACTGCCGAGCGTAGCAGAAGTCTTTTTTTTCACCGTCCCAGGCGCGCTCACCTACACCATCCCCATGGGCGTGCTGGTCGGCATTCTCATCGGACTCAGCCGTCTGGCCGCGGACAGCGAAATCACGGCCATGCGCGCCAGCGGCTTGGGCGTGTGGACCTTCCTGCGCGTGATCTCAATCTTCGTGGTGGTGGCATGGTTGCTCGCTCTCGGTAACAGCGTCTATCTCGCGCCCCGCTCGCTCGCCGCCCTGGGGAAACTACAGGACAACCTCAAGTCTTCTCAGGCTTCTTTCGAGGTCCAGCCCCGCGTGTTCTACGAGGGGTTTCCGAAGCACATCCTCTACGTGCAGGACGTCAAGGCCATGTCCGGCGGAGCCCTCTGGAAAGGTGTGTTCCTCGCCGATTTGAGCGACCCAGCCGCCCCGCGCATCAGCCTGGCGCGCGAAGGCCTGCTCGTCAGCCAGGGGCCCGATACTCTGGACTTGCATCTCACCAACGGTTCCACTCACGAAAACGATCCCAAGAATCCGGACCAGTACCAGATCTCCACCTTCCAGACGACTGACATCCCCATCCAGGTCCCCACGGCGCAAAGCAGTCAGGAACACGAACCCACATCACTGGGCGAGATCAAAGTTGCGGACCTCCTCCGCGTCGCGCGAACCGCCGATCCCGTCACCCGCCGCTGGCACCTCATCGAATACCATCGCCGCCTCGCGCTGCCGACCGCCTGCATCGTTCTTGCCCTGGTTGGCATTCCTCTTGGCCTCTCGTCGAAGAAAGGCGGCAAGTCCAGCGGATTTGTCCTGACCATTCTGCTGGTCTTTCTGTACTATTCGATTTCTTTGATTGGAGTGTCTTTCGCGCGCCAGGGACGCCTCTCTCCTGCCGCCGGTGTTTGGCTCGCCGACTTCGCGTTTCTTGCCGGAGGAGTTTTTCTGCTCTGGCAATCGGAACGCCGCCCCATCGAACTGACTGCGCTCCGCTCCTGGTTCAGAGATTCCTGGTTCAGAGATTCATGGTTCAAAGCTTCATGGCTGCAGGCGTCTAAGTTCGCCTCTTCGACCTCCAGCCAGCCGGCGCTGCAACCGAACGGTGAGTCGTCCCGCCCCGCCCTCCGCGAAGGCATCCTGTCCCACGAGCCCAGGCGCAGGCGCTGGTTCAATCTTCATTTCCCCACCATCCTCGACGATTATGTGCTGCGCGACTTTGCGCTCTACTTTGCCATGATCGTCGCCGCTTTCCTGATGCTGCTCCTGGTCTTCACCCTGTTCGAGTTGTTGGGCGACATCATGCGGAATCAGGTCTCGCCGCTCACGGTGGGCGAATACTTGCTGAACGTAGTTCCCTATTTTCTGTACAGCACCACGCCTCTCAGCATGCTGCTGGCGGTGCTGGTCACCTTCGGACTACTGCAGCGCACCAACGAAATCACTGCCATCAAGGCCACCGGCATCAGTCTTTACCGCCTCATCGTCCCGGTCCTGATCGCCTCCACCCTGGTCGCTGGCGTGCTCTTTCTCTCGGACCAGCTCTATCTCCCCTACACCAACAAGCGGCAGGACGCGCTCCGCAACCGCATCAAGGGCAAACCCGCGCAAACCTACCTTCGTCCCGACCGCAAGTGGATCTTCGGCCAGCACTCTGACATTTATTACTATCAATTCTTCGATCCCGACCGCGATGTTTTCGGCGGCGTCTCCATATTCCAGTTCGATCCGCACAGCTTCCAGATCACGCACCGCATTACCGCCGACCGCGCGCACTGGTCGAACTCCATGGGCCGGTGGGTTTACGAGCAGGGATGGGAGCGCAGCCTGAGCGGCTCCGCCATCGAGAGCTACCGCAAGTTCGATGCCGCCACCTACCCTGAGTTGGCGGAGGCGCCGGCCTATTTCAAGAAGGAAATCAAACAGTCTTCGGAAATGAGTTACGAGGAACTCCGCCGCTACATTCACGATCTCGAGCAGAGCGGCTTTGACGTCGTGCGCCTGCGCGTGCAGCTGCAAAAAAAGATTGCCTACCCGCTGATCACGTTCGTGATGGCCATCCTTGCCATCCCTTTCGCGCTTTCCGCCGGCAAGCGCTCCGCTCTGACAGGGGTGGCGACGGCCATCGGCATCGGCGTTGTCTATTGGACGATCTCTGGCCTCTTCGAAGCGATGGGCAACTTGAGTCAGCTTCCGCCCGCGGTCGCTGCCTGGTCTCCAGACCTGGTCTTCGGCTTCATCGGAGGCTATCTCATCCTCCGCATGCCCACCTGATTGAATCGGGTGATCTGGCCATCGGGTGATCGGGTGATCGAAACCCAAGTTCCCAGCGGGTGTTTGATGACCCGATGACCCGATCATCCGATGACCCGATCCCTTGACCCGATGAACAGATGACCCGATTGGTTTACCGCGCCGCCATTCCGCTCGGCGCTGCCGGGGCGACCACCGTGATCGGACTGCTCATTGATCCGCTCGTCGTACTCAGCGTAAACCCCGTAATGTTATCCGAGTTACTGTTCGACGTGTAGAGAAACTGACCGGTGTTGTTCACGCTCGGGTGCATCGCCATCGCCACCGGCTGCGATCCGGTCGGCTGGTTCGCCGGGGTTAGCGCGCTCAACGTGCCCGCCGTGGTGTCGATGCGAAACCCAAATACCTGGTTCGAACCTTGGCTCACAACGTAGAGGAAATTGTTCGTCGGATCCACCAGCATTGCAACCGGGTTCGACCCCGCCGAAGTTGGCGGTACGTCATTGCAAGACCCTTGGGAACACGTTGCCAGCGGAAACATCAGATTGCTTCCTACATCCTGCGCTGTGCAGACCGCATTGACCACCGTGCACACCTGGAACGGATACAGATGGCCGCCATTCGCGTCCTGATTGCCCACATAGACAAACAGGCCACCCGTATTCTGCCCCACTGGGTTCGTGTTGACCGCCAGCACCGAGATGGGATCGATCGCGGAAACGAGATAAGGCGAATTCACTTGCTCGGTCAGGCTGCCCGATGAACTCACGGCATACAAGCTCAAGGTATTGTCATTGTGCAGGACAAGATCCTTATTGTTGGTTACGAAGAGAAACTCCTGGGCCGCGGCAGCGCCAGGTGCGGTGAACGTAATGGGCGCAAGCGCGCTCGGAATCTTGCTGAGGTAGAACGGACTTCCACTTGCCAATGTCAGAGTGGTTGAGCCTGGCTTCATGGCAAACACCGAGATCGACGGACAACCCGCAAAACTCGAATCGCTCGAACCATTCAGCGGGCAGTTCGTCAACGACGGATACACGCCCTCATCGATCGCGAACAAAAACTGCCCGGCGGCATCCCGCGCCATGGCAACGGCCGTATCGCCGGCCATCAGAGACGGAGTCGGCGCCACCGCCGGTGTTCCGAGGCTCCCGTCGGAGTTCACTGTGTAGGCGTAGATCGTAGGCGCCACGCCCGCCGAAGCTACCCCCTGATTCAGAACGAACGCCGTCGCGCCCGTCGGGTCGAGCAAAATGTTCAGGGAAATTCCACACGAGACGGGCGGGGTGCCATTCAGCGTTGAACACGTCGTCGCGTTCGAATTGATCAGCGACAGGTTCCCGCTGCTCAAATCCATGGCAAAGGAACTCACGTTGTCCCCTATGCCGTTGATCCCCTGGGTCAGCACATACAAAAGTCCCGAGGGCCGGGACGAGGAACTGCCACAATTGAGCAGAAACAAACTCAGGGCGCACAGGCCCACGAGCGCAACGACTCCGCCTATTTTCTTCGACATCTGTTCTCCCAGCCGCTTCCCGTCCGCAGGCGATGCCCCGCCAGCCGTCACGGCGACTGAAGCTTGTGGCTGAAATATATTTGTGTATCAGGTATGAGCGGGAAGAGCAAACCCGGGAGCAGCCGGAATCCGGATTTCAACCTCTAATCCACCCTCTTTGCGGTTGGATGCGCGAAGTTGCCCGCCATGCAGCCTGATGGCCCGATCCGCGATCGACAGTCCCAGACCCGCACCCCCGGTCTGCCGGTTGCGGGCATCGTCCAGCCGATAGAAGGGCTCAAATATCTTTGGCAGCGCTTCGACTGGAACGCCGGGGCCGGAATCCAGCACGCGAACAATAATTTCTTCTTCTTCGCCATTCGCGGCCTTCTGCCGCTCCAGTCGCACAGCCACCGTCGTGCCTTCAGCAGTATAGCGCGTTGCGTTCCTCACCACGTTCTCCACCGCGCTCCGCAGCAAGTCAGGGTCGGCTTCCACCAGGAATTCATCCGCGGCATCGGCCTTCGCCGTGACGCGGCAGCCCCGTCCCGGCGTTTCGTACTCGGCGTCGTGCGCCACCTGCTCCACCAACTCCCGCAGTGACAACCTGGTCTTTCGCAGGCCGTCCGTCCCCGACTCCAGCCGCGAAATGGTCAGCAGCCGCTGGATGAGCTGATTCAGCCGGTCGACCTCCAGTTCGATTCGCTTCAGCGAAAGTTCGAGTTCCGGCGCGGCTTCCGGCGTGGCCCGCTGCCGCGCCAGACCCAGCGCCACACTCAGCCTCGCCAGCGGAGATCGCAGTTCGTGCGAAACATCCTTCAGCAATCGCGATTGCGAGTCCACCAGCCCTTCGATCCGTTCCGCCATGCGGTCGAAATCGCGCATCAACTCCGTCAGTTCGTCGCGCCGACCACCCACGGGCGCTCCCGTGCGCGCGCTCAAGTCGCCCGCCGCCAGGCTCTGCGCCGCCTTCCGCAGACGCGTCACCGGGCTCGTCATCGACCACGCCAGCAGATAGCACATCAGTCCCGACGTAATGACCGCAATCGCGATCCCCAGCCCCGGAATGTCATGCGGCCCGAAAAATACTCTCGGTCCCGGCGGTAGCTCCAACACCAGCGTGTACCGTTTTCCATCCAGCGTCAGTGCCTGCCGCATGATGCGGTCCGGCAGCAGATTGTCCATCCACCCACGGTGGTACGGCGGTCCACCGCGCGCTGCACCGCCCTGCCGGAGATCTTCGATCCAGGGCGGCACTTTCCGGCCAGCGAGTTCATGGCCCGACGGATCAAAAACGAATGCCCGCACGTGCTGCGTGTGCCAAAGTTCTTCCAGATAGTCGTGGGCGCCGCGCTCTCCACCACTCTGGTACGCATTCACCACTTCCGCCAAAGTTTGCGGACCCTGGCTCTCGATCCCGTGCCGCGCCGGACGCAGCGCGATCGTCACCAGGATCGCCAGCACCAGGAACAGTGCCTGGGCCGCCCAGAACGACAGGAAAATCTTCAGGAATAGGCTCTTCATTTTGTCGCCTTATTTCTTGGTAGTGAGCCAATTCTATGTTGCCGGGTAAGTAAGCTACGGGCGGCGGGTCAACCGGCTTGCTCGAAGCTCGCGGCACAGCAACACAGAATTTAGCCCACTACTTATTTTTTCGGCTTCGCCGCCGGCCGCGCAAACATGTACCCAACGCCCCGGATCGTTTTGATGTGGTCGCCGTCTTCCTCGGAGTCGCCCAACTTCCGCCGCACCTTGCTGACGTGCATGTCAATGCTGCGATCGAACGGCATGAACTTCCGGCTGAGCACGGCATTCACCAGCCGCTCCCGCGTTACCACTCGCCCCGCCTCGCGCAGCAGAACTTCGAGCAGATTGAATTCCACCGAAGTCAGATCGACCGCTTGCCCGGCTCGCAGCACGCTTCGCGTCGCCGGATCCAGTTCCACGTCGCCCACACTCAGCACTTCCGGTACTACGTCCGCCGCCCTGACCGGTTTGGTGCGGCGCAGGATCGCGCGAATGCGCGCCACCAACTCCCGCGGGTTAAACGGCTTCGGAAGATAATCGTCCGCTCCGATTTCCAGCCCCACGATGCGGTCCACGTCCTCGCCGCGTGCCGTTAACAGCAGCACCGGAATCTTCGACACGCTGCGAATCCGCCGCAGCACTTCGAAGCCGTTGATCCCAGGCAACATCACGTCCAGCACCACCAACGCATACTCCTTGGTCAGCGCCTGTTGCAGTCCCTGTTCGCCGTCATGCACGGCCTTCAGGCTGAACCCCTCGGCCGTCAGGTACTCCTGCACCAGAGCGCACAATTCGACGTCGTCATCCACCACCAGTACGTGATCCATTCTTCTCATCATCTAACACCTTCGCTGGCCGCCACGCGGTAAAGATTTGTAAGAGATCGGGTCATCGGGTGATCGGGTCATCGGGCCATCTAAAGTCAAAAGCCTTTGACCTTCGATCACCCGATCACCCGATCATCTTTTTGCTGTCCTTTGGGATGCGGCAAAGATTGCAATAAGTTCATTTGCCTCTGACAGCAGATCGGCGAGTAGATCCGGCTTAACAATTCCTGATTCGATCAGGCATTCAATCCAGAAAACGGTCTCGTCCGCCTCTTCAACCACAATGCCCATTTTCGAGATGAACTCCGCTTTCGACCTCGCACGTCCTGCCGCCCGATAGTTTGCTCCGATCGAGGTTCCCGAGCGCAGAAGCTGTTTGCCCAAAACCTGAGCCTCCGCAGTCCGTGGCAGATGCCGGAACAACCGGATAATCCGAAGCGCAAATCGCTTAGTCCGATTCCGCAACTCCTCCTGCTTGCTTAAATTCTCTTCCATATGCAATCACTCAAAACCTCGCGACCACCAGATGATAGATGACCCGATGGCCCGATGGCCCGATCACCCGATCTTTACAAAACTTTACCGCGCTTGACCGACTCTTTACCGCATATTTTCGAGAATAGTGTTCTTATCTGCATAGATGTTCGGGCTGCCTCCCGGACCCTACGAGATCAAACGCAAGTCAAAAGGAGTTCCAATGAAATCAACTCGTATCCGCATTCTCACCATCGGCGCCGCCGTGTTGCTGACGGTGGCAGCCGCGATTGCCCAAGGCATGCACGGTCATGGCGGCCCCGGCCGCGACTTCGGCCACATGCTCGGATTTTTCACCGACTATCTCGATCTGACCAGCGCGCAACAGGATCAGGTCAAGGCGATCTGGGAAAAAGAGAAGCCTAACCTCGAACCGCTGATGAAGCAGATGCACCAGAACCACGCCAATATGCGCGCCCTCGAGGCCAGCGGTCCCTTCGACGAAGCCAAGACCCGCGCCCTCGCAACCCAAAACGCGCAGACCATGATCGAGCTCCAAGTTCAGCACGCCCGCATCAAGTCCGAAATGATGCAGGTTCTGACCGTCGATCAGAAAGCCAAGCTGGCTAATTTTGAGGCCAAGCGCGAGGCACGCATGAAAGAACACATGCCGCCTCCGCCCGAGGACTAACTCTTTCTCTTAGCGTCTCTCTCCCCTCCGGGTGGGGAACGGAACCGCCAACCTCCGTCCTCGCCCGGCTTTTTCACCCTCTTTTTGAAACTGGAGAAACCGAATGGAACGCGCCGACCTGCTCTACTCGGGATTGATGTTCGCCGCCGGCATGTTGTCCGTCTGGACCGCGCTGCTGCTCACTGCCGCCTTCGTTGCCCTCGCACCCGCGCTCCGAAAATCCGCACCCACCGCTGCTACAATTTCATCTACAAAAGATCACGGTCCAACACATCATGGTGCCGAAGAATCTACGCCCCCTCGTCCCCTATCTGAAGCGCTACCGCAGCGGTCTCGTCTGGGGCGGGCTCTGCGTCTTATTCAATAACGGAATCTGGATTCTCTTTCCGCAAGTACTGCGCCGAGCCGTCAACGATCTTCACTCCGGCGTAACCCGCCAGAAACTTCTTACCTACTCCCTCCTCATCATCGCCATCGCGCTGGCCAAGGGAATCTTCCAGTTCCTGACGCGCTGGGTGGTCATCGGCATCTCCCGCGATATCGAGTTCGATCTGCGCAACGACCTGTTTGCGCACCTCGAACGCCTCTCCTACTCCTACTACCAGCGCAACCGCACGGGCGACATCATGGCCCGCGCCACCAACGACCTCAACGCCGTCCGGATGCTGCTCGGCCCGGCCATCATGTACTCGGCCAATACCATCGTCTTCACCGCCGGCGCTCTGGGCTTCATGCTCGCCATCAGCCCCAAGCTGACCATCTACGCTTTTCTGCCCTTGCCCATCGCCAGCATCGTCATCCAGTATTTCGGACGCCGCATTCACGAGCGCTTCGAACGCATTCAGGCCATGTTCTCCGACATTTCCGCCCGCGCCCAGGAAAACTTCTCTGGCGCCCGCGTCATCCGCGCCTACGTGCAGGAACAGGCCGAGATCGCCGCCTTCGAGGGCGCCAACCAGGAATACATCCGCCGCAGTCTCGGCCTGGTCCGCCTGATGGGAATGCTCTGGCCCACCCTCGAACTCATGCTCGGCGCCGCCGTCGTCATCGTCCTCTGGCTCGGCGGACGACAGGTCATCCTCGGAAAGATGACCGTCGGCGATTTCGTAGCCTTCAACACCTACATGATGCAGCTCACCTGGCCGGTCATCGCCCTCGGATGGGTCATCAACATCTTCCAACGCGGAACCGCGTCCCTGGTGCGAATAGAAGAAATCCTCTCCCAGCAGCCCGAAATCGCCGACGTAAATAACTTCAGTAGTGGAGCGACGGGCACCTCGCCCGTCCAGCCGGGCGAGGACGCCCGGCTCTCCACCGGCGAAATTTTCGGCGAAATCGAATTCCGCAATCTCAACTTCGCTTACAACGGCACATCTGTTCTTAAAGACATCAACCTGCGCATCCCCGCCGGCTCCAGCCTCGCCATCGTCGGCCCCACGGGTTCCGGTAAGACAACGCTAGTCAACCTCATCCCTCGCATCTACGACGCCGAACCCGGAGCCGTCCTCATCGACGGCCTCCCCGTCCGCCAATTCCCTCTCGACTCCCTGCGCCGCCACATCGGCTTCGTTCCCCAGGAAACATTTCTCTTCAGCGACACCATCCGCGAAAACATCGCCTTCGGCATAGCGCGTGAAGCCGGCGACGCCGCACTCGACCAGATCAAAGCCGCCGCCGAAGCCGCCAGCATCGCCCAAGACATCGAAGGTTTCCCCGAAGGCTACAACACCACCGTCGGCGAGCGCGGCATCACGCTTTCCGGAGGCCAGAAGCAGCGCACCGCCATCGCCCGCGCCCTGCTCCGCAGCCCCCGCATTCTCATCCTCGACGACGCTCTTTCCAGCGTTGACACCCACACCGAAGATAAAATCCTCAACCATCTCCGCGAAATCATGCGCGGGCGCACCACCATCTTCATCTCCCACCGCGTTTCCACCGTCCGCAACGCCGACTCCATCGCCGTCCTCCATCAGGGACGCATCGTAGAACAAGGCACCCACGACCAACTCATAGCCCGCAACGGTTATTACACCGACCTCTACAACAAGCAATTACTGGAAGAGGAACTAGCCGAAGTCTAAGGAGCCTGAGCTTAAGTCTAGAAAATCTTTGTCATCCCGAGACTTTTTACCCGTGTCATCCCGAACGAAGTGAGGGATCTGCATTTTGCGGCGAACTGCAGATCCCTCACTTCGTTCGGGATGACAATTCGTGAAAGGTGTCGCGCAGAACAGCCGTCAGGCTGCTCAAAAAAACCAACTAACAGTTCCCAGTCATACAACCCCACGCGCATGAACTTGATCAGACAAGGAGAAAGCATTGATAATGCTTTAGTGTCCTGATAATCCTGCTGTGCAACGGAGTGACCATGCGACGTTCGCGATCGGCCTTGCTGTCCTTGTCCAAACTCTCGAGCTCCAACCTCCCGACGACCAATCTTCTGATGCTCATCTCCTGCATCTTGATCTGCACAGCGCTCAGCTTCGCCGCCGCGCCGGACCGCATCACTGGCGCCATCGTTTCGAGCCAGACCGTCGCTCTGGCCAAGAGTCTTCATCCCAAGGCGCAACCGCAGTACGACTTGGGCCCCGTCGATCCGTCGCGACAGCTCAGCTATATCACGCTGCTCATGGCTCCCTCGGCGAGCCAGCAGAAGGCCCTGAACCGGCTTCTCGCGCAGCAGCAGGATCCGAAGTCGCCCAACTATCACAAGTGGCTAACTCCTCAGCAATACGCCGATCGCTTCGGTCTCAGCCAGAACGACCTCAGCAAGATCATCACCTGGCTCAGGTCGCAGGGGTTCCAGATACTTAGCATCGGAGGCGGTCGCAACTCGATTGTCTTCAGCGGGACGGCAGCCGAAGTGCAACATGCCTTCGCAACCGAGATCCACAACTATACGGTCAACGGGGAAAACCACTTCGCCAACTCGACCCCACTCATGATTCCCTCCGCGCTCAACGGCATCGTCACCACCGTAATCGGCCTGCATGACTTCCGGGCGCAGCCAGCCAACCGCGGGAAAAGTTTCGGCGGAATGCGAAGTGCCCGCCGCGACTACTACGATGGAAACTACCTCTTCCCGAATTTCCTCGCTCCTGATGACATTGCCACGATCTACGACATCGCTCCGCTCTACACCGCTTCCACTCCCATCAACGGTACCGGGCAAAAGCTTGCCATCGTGGGCCAAACCGACATCTATCTCGCCGACATCAACGATTTCCGCGCCGGCTTCAATCTTTCCCAAATCCCCACCACCGGCGCCGGCGCCTGCACCACCAATTCGAATGGAATCGTTATCTCTCCCTGTACTACCACCAACTTCGCCTACGTGCTCTTGGGCACCGACCCGGGCGCTCCTTCCCCCGGCGACCTTAGCGAATCCGACCTCGACATCGAATGGTCGGGAGCCGTCGCCCGTAACGCCCAAATCGTCTTTGTTAACGCCGAGACATCTGGCGGCGTCTACGACGCCCTCACGGCGGTCATCAACCCGCCGATTGGACCGCCCCTCGCCCCCGTTGTCAGCATGAGCTACGGAATCTGCGAAGCTCAGGCACTCGACCTGGAAACCCTCCTCCAACAGGGCAACGCCGAAGGGGTCACCATCGTGAACTCAGCGGGAGACGACGGCGCCGCCGGCTGTGACTACACCCCCCCTAACGCCAGTCAGCCGTTCAGCCCGGCTGTACTGGGACTAGCTGTGAGTTATCCCGCCAGCAGCCCGGAAGTCACTGGCGTCGGTGGCACTGTGATCTCGCTCGCCAACGATTCTTTCCCCAACCCCTCGCCTTACTGGAGCACCACCCTCGGCACCAATGGTGGCACGGCGGTCAGCTACATCCCCGAGCTTGCGTGGAACGACGATGAGGAGCTCGCCCAGTGGTGTCAAGCCGACTCTTCCGAGCTATTCTGCAGCCAAGGCGGTAGCCCGGCTGTGTCCGGTTGGGTTCCGCTTACATCCACGGCGACTGCGGCGCAGGTGCAGAGTGACATCTGGATTTCCATCGCCGGCGGCGGTGCAAGTAACTGCTTCACTGAGACCGTCGGCGGCGTGTGCCAGGCAGGTTTCCCCCAGCCCACATGGCAGCAAGGGCTATCGGTTCCCAGTGCCCCAGCTGGCGTCCGGTACGTTCCCGACGTCTCCCTGCTGGCGTCACCGAACTTCCCAGGCTACATCTTGTGCACGCCGCTGTCGGAATTCGGCGGCGTTGGATCGACCAGCACTTGCGCTGGCGGCATCTTCACCGCCGTTGACACTTACGGCTCCATCATTGGCGGCACCTCCGCCTCCGCGCCGGTTTTCGCTGGTATTTTGACACTGCTCAATCAGTATCTGGTGCAAAACAGCTTCCAAGCCAATCCTGGCTTGGGCAACGCTAACCCGAACCTGTACCATATCGCGACGTACAATCAGGCCGCGTTTCACCAGCTCACGACCGGCGACAACATGGTCTACTGTAAGCCCGGCACCCCCACGATTCAGCCAACGGCGCTTCAGTGCCCTGCCGCGGTGCCACCGGCAGCGGCTGGAGTCTTCGGGTACCAAGCGTCCAACGCCGTCTCCGCCACCGGCTATAACCTGGTGAACGGCCTCGGCTCGGTTGATGCAAACAACCTGACGACGGCATGGGGCGAGCTCCTGACTGCAAGCACAACTTCGCTCTCACCCTCCGCCGCGAACATCATCCAGGGACAAAGTGAGACTCTTACGATTACCGTAACGCCCTCGTCGGCTTCGGGAATCGTGACCCTCTTCAACAATGGCTCGACAACCGCTCTCGGCACCGCAACCGTGTCCGGGGGCACCGGCACCTTCGTCACCACTGCTCTTCCAGTGGGCACAAACTCCATCGCCGGAACCTACAACGGGACCGACGCGTCCTCAACTTCCGCCGCAGTAACTGTCACGGTTGCTGCCCCCACTTTCACCTGGACGACCAGCAGCACTTCGCATACGGTCCTCGCGGGACAGAAGACTCTCGCTTACACCTTCACCGCCACACCCACCTCGTCGTCCACCTTCGCCAGTGCGGTAACTTTTGCTTGTGCTTTCGCACCCACGGACACGACGCTGACACCCAGCAGTTGCGCCTTTACTCCGACGACGATTCCGGCCGGCACGGCCGGTGCAACTCCGGTTTCGATGACCATAACGACCGTAGGCCCGAACAACACCGGGAACGGATCGTTGCGCCATCGGGCTGCCAACCGCTCTCCGTGGCTGCCACTGACGCTGCCCATCGCAGGCGTGGTGATGCTGGGCTTGGTAGGCAGGAAAGTATCGAAGCGCTCGGCAATCGCCCTCTTGTGCTTCTCGCTCGTGGTCCTCGGGTTCATGATGGCCTGCGGCGGAAGCAGCAGCAGTCCCGTGAGCGTCTCCGTTAGCCCGGCCACTGTCAGTCTGTGGCCCAACGATACCGCTGACAACTGGCCCTCGTCCTCGCAAGCGTTCACCGCGACCGTGGGCAATACCACGAACACAGCCGTCACCTGGTCAATCTCGCCGAGCACTGGTGCGGGCTCGATTGACGCCAGCGGGAACTACACCGCTCCCACGATCGCTGCTGGGCTTCCAGCGTCGGCCACCGTCACCGCGACGTCGCAAGCGGACTCGACAAAAACGGGGACCAGCACAATAACCCTGAAATCGGCGACTGTGCCTGGAACGTTCACCGTTACCGTAACAGCAGCCGAGAGCGGCGCTACATCGCAAACGCAGGGAGTATCGCTGGTCGTGCAGTAGAAAACGTTTCTGCAGTTGGCTAGTTCTTACTTTGGGGCGCGGAGAGCTTCCGCGCCCTTTCCTCATTCCTAGCCAGCTCTACTGTCCTGGTCCGAAGTTCACTTACGAAATAGGCAGCATTGAGTGGGTGCGGGCGTGCATTCTTGCTCTGCTCATGAGCCGTCGGTAGTGACGCAGATCACAGCATAGTGTGGTTTCACGACAACGACGAATACAAGCGCGCCTTCAGGCCTGGGCGGCTCCTCCCGCTGTGATTGGCGGACACTGAGCAAAACGATCCACGCGTCGCAGGGCAACTTGTCACAAATGAGTTTCATCTTCGGAGCGTCTGCCGACACAAGTCACGCTGATGAGTGACAGGCGTCACAGCATAATTCGCGAAAACGGCATACGGTTGCGCCCCATGTTCTGAGCCCAGGCCTGAGTCGAGCCGGAACGAGGAGGAAACCGTCTAGGTTGAAGCAGTTCGACACCCTCCGGTGCGGAAATCACCCTGGACGGCAAGTATGTGGGCCACCTGCCGTCCGAAATCGGCCTTAGTACTCGGACGCATGTCGTCGTCTTGTCTCTGCCAGGGTTTGCCGAGTGGAAGCGGGAACTTAATGTAGCGGCGGATTCAGTAGTGAATGTGACGGCTAGCTGGCAAAAGATGCAGCCGTGAGACGGATTGCTGTTGCAGGACAAATTTGAGCTAGCGCGTGAGGTTGGACCGCTGTATGATGTCGCGCGAAAGTAGTCACACGCCTGGCAGGACCAGGGGGCCGAATTTGGGCCGCTCTTTACGTTCTCGCGATGCCAGACCGGCGTCTTGAGCAGTCCGGTCCAACTCGAAATTGTGGTCCGTTTGATGAGGCAGCACGCACATGCCGTACGGGAGTCGCAGTGGTTGTGGAGAAAGACCGGCTCCCGATTCTCATTTCACTATTGTAAAGGAGAAAAACTGTGGCTAACGCAAATGTTGCATCTAATCCCGGCGCCCCTGGAATAAGCCGTTGGTGGCGCGTGGTCGGCGGAATGTCCATGAACCTGGCGCTGGGCTCGCTGTATGCCTGGAGTGTGTTTGTGGCTCCCCTGGAAAAGGAATTCGGCTGGAAGCGGGCTCAAACTTCCAATGTGTTCACCATCGCGGTGGTCGTGTTCGCACTAACGTTTATCTTGGCGGGACGGCTGCAGGACAAGTTCGGCCCATTCTGGGTTTCGCTGACTGGCGGCATTTTGGTCAGCCTGGGTTTCTTCCTGTGCGCCTATACGCACAGCTTGAACTATCTGTATGTGTGTTTCGGGGTGATTGGCGGGCTGGGCAACGGATTTGGCTATGCCACGCCCATACCGGTGATGGCCAAGTGGTTTCCGGACAAGCGCGGCCTGGCGGTAGGACTGGCAGTGGCCGGATATGGCGGAGGGTCGGCAATCTTTGGGCCGTTGGCCAACTTGAAGCTGATTCCCGCCTATGGTGTGCACACCACCTTCATGATCCTCGGGGGGATTTTCCTGGTCATGACCGTGTTCGGCGCCTTCCTGCTGCATAATCCGCCGGCCGGATACAAACCCGCCGGTTGGGTGCCCGCGCCAGCCTCCAAGGCTGCCGCGACCACCTATGAATTCAGCCCGGGCGAGGTGCTGCAAACGCCCGCGTTCTACTTCATGTGGGTTGCCTATGCACTCGGCGCTTCGGCTGGACTGATGGTGATCAGCCAACTGGTTCCATTTGGCAAGAGCGTGGGCATTCCGAGCGCGGCGCTGATCACGATGAGCTTGGTCGTGGCCGCAATTGGCAACGCCTTGGGTCGCATCCTCTCCGGCTGGATGTCGGATGCACTCGGCCGGCTGAACGTGCTGCGACTGATGATCGCCATCTCGATGATTGCCATGCCCATTCTCTACAAGGTGGGCGGCAATGTGACGTTGCTGTACGTAACCGTGTTCGTCGTGTACTGGTGCTACGGAACCCAGCTTTCGGTGAATGGCTCGACCGCGGCGGATTTCTGGGGTACCAAGAACGCCGGCATCAACTATGGAATGCTGTTCACCGCATGGGGCGTGGCGGGCATCATTGGTCCCCGGATTGCCGGGGTGCTGTTCGACAAGTACAAGAACTACCAGATGGCGTTCTACACAGCGGCGGTCCTGGCGGCAGTTGCCCTGATCTGCGAACTGGCAGCCAAACGCCCGGCCGTGCCGGAAGGAGCGCTGGCAGGAAAGAAGGTGCCGTCGGCAGCCTAGCTTCCAGAAGCAGTTGCACTGTGGCACAGGACGTTGCGTCAGAATGGACTTGAACGGAGCGTGAGGGCGCTCTCAACCGCGAGCGCCCACGCGCCCCAAAGTCCGGTGATTGAGTTCTTCAACCCGGCAGCCACCTGTGGCCACATCTACTCTGGATTCGTTCGAGTTCTTACCGAGTCCGCTTCTTTTGTTTGCGGGGTCGCCGACCTCGCACGAACCGCTGCGTCAGGTGGGAACGCCCAGCTTCGGCAGAATCCATTGCGTCAGCACGAGCCAAGCGACGATAAACAGCGCGAGTCCAAGCCATTGATTCATAAGCATTCCTAGTATAAACACGGGGCCGGTGAACTTCTACCGGAACAATCTTCAACGCGATTCCAGAGCCTGGCGCTGCTGCTTCCGTGTCGGCGGGCGGAATCAGCTCGCGGGGCGGATCGATAGTGTGCGCGTCAGTCGGCGGATGGCTTACCTGGCGGTCTTGATTGGTGATCGCGAAACCGCTGTAGTGTCCGCGGATTAAATGGTGGGCAGTGCAGGACTCGAACCTGCGACCTCCTGCTTGTAAGGCAGGCGCTCTAACCAACTGAGCTAACCGCCCGCATCCGCGTGGATGCGATCACGGCGCGTTTCATCCCCGCCGCTCGCGAAAAACCTTCTGCAATACTTATGCTGAGAATACTGGACCCTTCCCTTGCCGGTCAAACAGTGCATGCGGCAGGTGGTTTGCCCGCGTGGCTTCGGCGCGCGGGCGACGTGCGAACTCGCCCGAGACCAAACAGTGCGGAACTCACCCGGCGCGGCTGCTACACTTTCAGCGTGCGAAAGTTAATTGTCAACGCCGATGATTTTGGTCTGACCGCTGGAGTCAATCGAGCCATTGTGGAAACCCACATCGGCGGAGTCGTGTCTTCAACGACATTGATGGCCAACGGCTCTGCCTTCGCGGACGCAGTGACTGCGGCGCGCTCGGCGCCGAATCTCTCCGTGGGATGCCACGTGGTATTGGTGGACGGGACGCCGGTGTCAGCAGCGGGGGCAGTGGATACGTTGCTGGCGATTCGCTCGGCAGAGCCGGATAAGTTCTACTCCAGCCTTTCGGCCTTCGCCGCGCGCGCCATGTTGGGAGGCTTCGATCGCGATCAACTGGTCGCGGAAGTCACTGCGCAAATACGGAACATTCAATCCACCGGTCTGCAGGTGACTCACCTCGACACGCACAAACACGCCCACATCTTTCCCGAGATTCTCGCGGCCCTGCTGCGAGCCGCGCGGATATGCGGCGTGCGCGCGATCCGCAATCCCTTCGTTCCCGTGAAAGCGATGCCCGCGCGGCTATTCAAAGGCAAGCGCGATCTCTGGAAGCGTTATGGCCAGGTGCGCATGCTGCACACCTTTTCCGGGCAATTCCGCCAGCGCATCAAGCGCGCTGGACTGCTTACACCCGACGGCGTTGTGGGGGTGATCGAGACCGGGTCGGTCGAGAGTTCCGGCTATAGTTCCCTGCTGCGCCAGACGCTCGCGAGCCTGCCCGAGGGAACCTGGGAGTTAGTCTGCCATCCCGGCTACAACGACGCCGACTTGCGCGCAACCCGCACGCGCTTGCTCGATTCTCGCGAGGAGGAACGGCGTCTGCTGACTTCGGCGGAACTGCGGCAGTTTCTCGAGGAGCAAGAGATTCGTGTCATCAGTTATCGAGAGTTCGCGGAACAGTTCGCGGAAAACCGCCCTTGAATCATGATTGGCAGGTGCCGAAAGTGGTACTCCGCTCGTTACTGCGCCGGCTAACTTTGTAATATCTTGCCGCGTCCGAGGGCGGTATTATCGCATCAAGAGATACGAGGACCAGGCATGGCTGACCATCAATCCGAACCTCGCCTAAGTGTGGACCTGCCGGTGCGAATATGGGGAATGAGCGCCGACGGACGCCCCTTTTCCCAACACGCTCGCGCTCAGAACATCACTTCGGAGGGCGCGCTGATCTCGGGCGTCGAGAGCGAACTGCAAGTGGGCGACGTGATCGGAGTGCAGTGCGAGGAGAAAAAAGTGCGCTGCACGGTGATCCGGGTGATGAACACCGGCCCCGTCAATAAAAATCAAGTGGGAGTGAAGTTGGTCGCCGAACAGGAGTGCCCGTGGAAAAACTATCTGCCCATGGACGGCGCGACGGTGACCATTGCACCCTCCAACCGGCGGCGCTGGCACCGGCACAAGATTTCGCTTCCCCTGGAAATTCGCGACGAGCGCGTCAATGCGCCAACCCGCATTAATGCCAGCGACGTGAGCGGCAATGGATGCTACGTCGAGAACATGCTGCCTTTTCCGCTCGGAACTGTGCTGCGCCTCGATTTCTGGCTGGAATCGGAGCACATCAAAATCACGGCGGTGGTCCGAACGTGCGATCCGGGCGTGGGCAATGGAATCGAGTTCACCGGTATGCACTCCGACCTCAAGGCACGCATGCAGGCCTACCTGGACGCGATTGACCCACAGATGGGAATCTCAGCTCCCAAGCCGGAGTGAAGTATTGGATCATTGAATCATTGAGTCATTGAGTCATTTCAAAACGCTGGGAACTTTAGATTTTCAATGATTCAATGACTCAATGATTCAATGACTCAATTTTTGCCGGTTTCCGCGTAGCGGGCGAGCACAATCGCGCGAATCAGTCCACCCATCGTGAATTCGCGGGCCTCAATTGCGACCGGCATCTGCAATTCGCGCAGCGTCGCCGAAGTCACCGGACCAATCGACGCAAACTGGACATGCTTGAGCAAACCTGCGCTGAGTGCACCTGCCTTGAACTTGCCGATTAGTTCGGCAAAGTTCTTCGCGGTGGAGGAACTGGTGAAGGTCACGATGTGCGGGCGGCGAGCTGCATTTTTCATCAGCGCGCGCAGGCGCGCACGCGATTTCTCGGGCACTACGGTTTCATAAGCTTCGACCACATCGACTTCGGCTCCTGCCGCGCGCAACTCCTCTGGAATCAGGTCGCGAGCGACTTTGGCTCGAATGAGCACGACACGCTTGCCGTTCACCTTATCGCGCAGCCCCTTCACGACAGACTCGGCGACGTACTCCTCGGGAACCATCTTGACCTTCAGGCCATGCTTCACGATCGCCTTCTTGGTCGCAGGCCCGATCGCGGCGATCTGGAGATGCTTGAGAGTCCGGCGCGTGATGCGCAGTTTTCGGACGCGCTCCCACATCGCTTCGACGCCGTTGGCGCTGGTGAGAATGAGCCAGTCGTAGTTCCCGATATTTTTCAGGGTATCGTCGAGCGGACGGTACGATTGCGGCTTGCGGATCTCAATGAAGGGGATTTCGATTACCGCTGCGCCCAGGCTGCGCAAGCTGGCGGAAAGGCTGCCGGCCTGGTGCCGCGCGCGTCCGACAAGAATCCGGGTTCCGGCAAGCGGATGGGTTTCGTTGGGCTTGCGCATGGATCAGGTCTCAGGTCTTAGGTGTCAGGTCTCAGGTGTCAGGATTGGACTGGGAACCGCTTTTCCTGAGACCTGACACCTGAGACCTTGTTCTACGGTAGAACAAAGCCTTCGCCGTAGACTTCTTCGAGAATAACATCGCCGCCTCGACGCAGAAGGGTTTCGCCGACTTCCTGGCCCAAGCGCACGGGATCATCGCCGTCGCGGGTTTCGCGCAGAACTTTGGTTCCATCGGGATGAGCTACGAGCGCGTTCAGGCGAATGCGGCTTCCTTTGACTTCGGCGAAAGCTCCGATGGGGACCTGGCAGCCGCCGCCGAGTTTATTGAGCAGGGCGCGCTCGCAGGTGGTGGTGGCGCGGGCGGCAGCGTCATCGAGAAAAGCGAGGAGCGCCCGAGTCGCGCTGTCGCCGTTGCGAATTTCGATTCCCAAAGCGCCTTGTCCGGCAGCGGGGGTCATCACTTCCGCGGGGATGACCTGGCGGACCAGTTGCGTTTTGCCGAGACGGTTCAGGCCGGCGGCGGCCAAAATGATGGCATCGTAGTCGCCGGATTCGAGCTTGCGCAGGCGCGTATCCACGTTGCCGCGGAGCGGGTGAATCTGAAGATCGGGACGAAGCGCCTTCAACTGGGCCTGACGGCGCAGGCTGCTGGTGCCAACATTCGCCTGCCGTGGCAGCGCTTCGATGCTGGCAAACTTCACGGAACAAAAAACGTCGCGTGCATTTTCGCGGGTGGTGATGGCGGCAATTTCGAAATCGGCGGCCAACTCCGTGGGCAAATCCTTCAAGCTGTGTACGGCAAGGTCAACCCGGTTTTCGACCAGGGCTTCTTCGATTTCCTTGGTGAACATGCCCTTGGTGCCGACTTTCGCGAGCGCAACGTCAGTGATTTTATCGCCGGTGGTCTTGATGATCTCAAGTTCCACGGTGTGGCCCTGCGCGCGCAGCAGATCGGCAATGTGATGGGCCTGCCAGAGAGCGAGTTGCGAGCCGCGGGAACCGATGCGCAGGCGGGCCATCAGTCTTCCGCTTCCGGGCGACGGGCGGACTTCGAAGCGACCGTTTCTTTTTCTTCGTCTTCCTTATGCAGGTTGAAAAGGCGACGCACAAGTTCGATGACGGTGGTGGATTCGGGATCGCGCGCAGCCGTTTTCAGGGTGCTGATGGGGGTGTGCATGATTTTGTTGACGATGCCACGAGTCAGCGCTTCGACGGCAAGTTCCTGGTCGGTGGTCATGGAACCCAGGCGGCCCCGAACGCGATCAATCTCGGCCTGGCGAATGGTTTCAAGGTGGTCCTGCAAGCTGACGATGGTCGGAACTACGTCGAGAGTCTGCAGGCGCGCGTGGAATTTATCGACCTCGCCATTGACGATCGCCTCCGCCTTTTCGGCTTCCTTCTTGCGATCGGCGACGTGCGAACTGACCGCTTGCTGCAGATCGTCGATGTCGTAGACGAAAATACCATCGATCTTGTTCATCTCCGGATCGACGTCGCGGGGAACGGCGATATCAATGAAGAACATGGGCTTGTTTTTGCGCAGCGCCATGAGCTTTTCGCCGTGTTCGCGCCGGAAGATGAAGTGGGGCGAGCCGGTCGATGTAATCACGATATCGGCGCGATCGCAGGTGTCATAAAGCCGGCTAAACTCGATCGCCTGTCCGTCAAACTTTTGCGCCATCCGGATGGCGCGGTCGTAGGTGCGGTTGGCGACGAAGAGAGACTCGGCCCCGTGCGCGAGCAGATGCCGGGCCGCTAGCTCGCTCATCTTCCCCGCACCCACCAGGTACACGCTCTTGCCGTTCAGGCTTCCGAAGATTTTCTCTGCCAGTTCGACGGCCACCGAAGCAATCGAAACCGACGAAGATCCGATGGCGGTTTCAGTACGGACGCGCTTGGCCACGGCAAACGCGCGGGTGAGCAACTGATCCAGTTGCGCGCGCACCGCTCCCACGGCGCGGGCGGTGGCGTAGGCTTCCTTGACCTGCCCCAGGATCTGGGGCTCGCCGACGACCATGGAGTCGAGGCTGGCGGCAACGCGAAAGACGTGGCGGACGGCCTCATCTTCGCGAAATTCGTAGAGATGACTTTCAAACTGGCTGAGATCCGTTTCGAAATACTCGCGCAGGAATTCGCGCAGGTCACCGGAGCCGTTCTTCATGTTGGCGATAAATTCGACGCGGTTGCAGGTGGAGACAATCATGCCCTCGGAAACGGCGGGATGCTCGGCCAGTCTCTTGCAGGCTTCCGGCAAGCGCGATTCAGGAATGGCCAGGCGCTCGCGCACCTCAACCGGCGCGGTCTTGTGATTGACGCCGATGAGCTGGAATTTCATGAGGCGATGAACCTGTGCATTCCGCTGAAGTAGTTGGCAATCCAGGCCACGATCGCCGCGACGAAGGCGGCACTGGCGAGCATGGCGGCGCGGCGTCCGCGCCAGCCCGCATTCAGGCGCGTGAACACCATCAGCAGATACACGGCCCACATCAGGACGGAAAGCAGAATCTTGGGATCGAGAAAATCAATGCGGCCGTAAGTGGATTCGGCGACCACGGAGCCCGCGATCAGGCCCAGAGTCATGAAGGGAAATCCGAGCATCAGGGAGCGGTAACCGATGTCGTCAATGACCTGGAGAGCGGGCAGCCGCGAGAACAGCCCACTCGAATTCTTGGATTTCAGAGCGCGTTCCTGCAGGAGGTACAAGATGCTGGCGCCAAAGCTGAGGAAGAGCGCCGCGTATCCGGTGAAGATCATGAGGATATGCACGGCCAGCCAGCCCTTCTTCACGACATCCGATGCGAAGACGAGGGGTTGCTGACCGGTGGAGGCCACGAAGGTCAGCAGAAAGACCAGGGGAAAAACCACGATGCCCGGGGTAGTCGTCTTGTAGATCAGGTAGGCGAGCATGAAGACGACCATGATCAGGAAGGCCAGCAGCGATTCCGAGTTGTGAACCGAGGCCGAAGCGAGCTGGCCGGTTTCCACGACGGCTTCGGTCAGCGAAACCAGATGAAACACCATGCCGAGGTAGGAGGCATGGAGCGCGACTTTACCGAGGATTTCCGAGGTGCGCGTGAGCGCGACCAACGCGTAGAGCAATCCCGCAGCGTAACAAACGAGCGCGACGCGCAGCCAAACCAGAGTCATCATTCTTGGGTGCTTCCGCAGGCCGGTGTCATCCCTCCCCACCCCACCTGGGTGATTATAGTGTGCCGGGCGGGAGGGGGTGGGGTAAACGGAGGCTATCACAGGTGCATGTGACGGGGGTCACAGGGGTGAGGGCGGGAAACCTACCACGGAGGCACGGAGACACGGAGGACGGCTTTCAATCGCTGCTGGTGAAATGGCGTTGTTGCACCGGCTATTTCATGGGGAGCGATTCTTCAGCTAGTGTCAGGAATGTCCGGCAGTGTCCTAATAGTGCGTTGGTGGTTGATACAATCAGAACGCTATGGAAACAATCGAGAAATTTATAGAGCTGTTGCGGAGGGAGTGGCCCGTGATTAAACAGGCACCTTTTCTCTTTAGCAGTTCGGTAGTGTTGATTTCTCTAGGTCTGTGACCACATAGAGATGTACCCATTGAGGTACTCGTGGAGTGACCGAATGGAGCGCAACGTGTGGACATGCAGAGCTACCATCGGGTGCATGTTCATCTGCGGAAGAAGGAGCGGAAGCAGATCACCGGGATGCTGAACAAAGGGCGGGAGTCGGCGCGGGTGCTGCGCCGAGCTTCGATCCTGCGCCAACTGGACCAGGGACAGACGGCGGCGCAGGTGGCCGACCACGTGGGCGTGGCGCCCAAAACCGTGCGGGCGATTGCCCGGCGCTACGCGGAGGAGGGGCTGGAACCGGCGTTGTACGAGAAGCCACGTCCCGGCCAGCGCCGGGTGCTGGACGCGGGCCAGAGTCAGCGGATCATCGCCCTCGTGTGCAGCCTGCCGCCGGAAGGGAGGGCGCGGTGGAGTGTCCGGCTCATCGCCCAGGAAGCAGTGAAGCGGAAGTTGGCACGGCGGGTGGGCCGGGAAACGATTCGCATCCTGCTCCAGAGTCATGACCTGAAGCCGTGGCGGGAAAAAAATGTGGTGCGTGGCGGAACTGGATGAGGAGTACCTCGGGCGCATGGAAGACGTGTTGGCCCTGTATGAGAAGCCACTCTCGGAGACGGAACCGGTGGTCTGTATCGATGAAAAGCCGGTGGTCCTGCATGCCGACCTCCGCCGGCCCAGGCCCATGCATCCGGGACGAATTCTTCGGCGCGACTGCGAGTACGAACGCCGTGGCACGGCCAACGCGTTTTGCGGAGTGGAGCCGAAGGCGGGACGGCATTATCCCCGCGTGACTCCGAACCGTTCCTCGCCCGAGTTTGCCGATTATCTGCTGGAGATTGCGGAACACTATCCAGCAGCCGACACCATCCATCTGGTCCTGGACAATCTGAGTTCGCACACCCGCAAGGCAGTGGTGGAGCGGTACGGCGAGAAGGCGGGAGGCTGGCTGTGGGACCGGTTCACCGTCCACTACACGCCGAAACACGGAAGCTGGCTGAACCAGGCGGAAATCGAAATCAGCCTGTTCTCCCGGCAGTGCCTGGGACGGCGAAGAATCCCATCGCTGGGCGATCTGCGGCGAGAAGCCAGGGCCTGGGGCCGGAGAATGAACCGTGATCGGGTCACCATCGCCTGGCGCTTTACCCGCAAACAGGCACGCTTGAAGTTTGGTTACAGAAAGTACAACATTACGCGGTCACGGTACTAGTGCTGGGGATTATTCAATACGCGCTCTTTAAAGCCAATATTGATCGTAAGAATGATCTGATAAAGACGTTACAGGATCAATTGGCAGCACGTCCTGTGCCAGAGCAAACAACAACGTCGAAGGCGAAACCGACAAACTTTAGGCTGTGGGTACCAGGCGGCAATGTGTTCGTGCCAGACCAAGAGCCAACCCTGACGGGCATTCAGCTGGATGTCAGGATTGTCAATACTGGCGATCCGAGCAGAGCTATGGATTGGAAACTGTCCGTCATTCCTCCTCATGGGTCTCCGCAGATTGCCCAGCTAACCAAGATTCCCCCCTCCTTGGTTGCGAGAGGAGACAAAAGTACAGCCCATATCAACGAGTCGGAATCGCTGGATGAGTATTGCCTGGAGAATCCACTGAATGATGTACCTCACGAAGGGAAATTGTTGTTCTATGTACGCCTTCCCAAAAGAGACGTGTTGGAGTCGGTTCTGGAGCTTACCGTGAGTGATCTTGATGGACACTCATTTCTTCTCCGAAAAGACATGAAGGAATGGCTGCAAAGATAGCACGAATCCGTTGGCGGCCTTCTCTTTCGAGGTCGCCACCGGTTTTCAACTTGACTGTCTTAATCACGTTCTCACCAGGGTCGAGGGCCGATAGTACGGCACCGCCCGAATCTATTCCACGCCTAACGTCGCCAGCGATTCTTCCAGAGACTGCGAGTCGATCCGCAGTTCGCGGCCTTGCGCCTGCACATCTTCCAGTTCGTCGAAGGCGCGGAACAGACGCATCTTGACGGCGGCGTACTGCTCGGAATCGGCGAGGGGGCGTCCGTGGGATTCGGCCCAAGCGGCGACGACCTGGTGCGGGAGGAAAATACTGACCGCGTAGGTCAGCTTGCGGTCGGAGGTGACGTCGAAGATGTACTCATTGGCGTGGGACTCACGGGCATCGGATGTCGCGGCGGAACGTTTCCCGACGAAGTAGTACTGGTAAACGTAGCCTTGGGATCCGGTATAGGTTTTGAGGCGACGGATGGTCATGAGGTCGTTCGCTGTTCGTCGTTCGCTCTTCGCTATTGGCCGTTCGCGACCGTGTGCGAACAGCGAACAGCGAACAGCGAACGACGAACGACTGCTTCTAGATCTTCGCCTCCCGCAGACGTTTGACTGCGGTCTCCGAGGTAACGGGAGAATAATAAATCTCTTTGAAAGTGTAGGACCTTGCCTTCGACTCAAGAATGGGCAGAATCTCGATGTGCCAGTGGTAATCGTCATCGAGTGTTTTCCAATATCCGAGAGTTGCCGAAGGATGCTGGCTGTTGGGCGAGGTGTGAAGCACAAGGTGGAAGGCTTCGGTGACGGTGCGGATACGTTGCAGGGTACGCCGCAGGAGCGCGGCGAGATCGGTCACGATACCCACGCGCGAGGAACCGGTGCGCTCAAAGGAAGATTCATGGCTGCGGGGCATAATCCAGGTTTCGTACGGGGTGCGCGGAGCATAGGGGCAGAAGGCCACGTAGTCTCCGCGAAGTTCGACGATGCGCAGGTTCTGACGCTCCTCCTGCGCCAGAATGTCGCAGAAGACGCAGCGCTCTTTGCTTTCGAAATAGTCGCGTCCGGCGCGGAGTTCGTAGAGCACGCGGCGCGGCACGAAAGTGGTTGCGGTCAACTGGGAAGTGGGGTGGTCGAATTCCTGCCCGGCTCCCGCACCGTGATTCTTGAAAATGCTGACGTACTTGAACCGGCTGTCGCGCTTCAAATCCTGAATCCGCAGCGCGGCCAGACGCAGGAACTGTTCGACTTCGAAGTCGCTCGCAGTCCAGAGATGGCCGTCATGGCGGGGATTTTCGATCAGAACTTCGTGAGCGCCAACCGATCCCATGCGGTCGTAGAGGCCGTCACCGCGGCGGGCCGCCTCGCCTTCGACGTGGTAGAGCGCATGGGGATGGACGACGGAGCGCGCCGACCATGCGCTGCCGTCCACGCCGGGCAGGTTGGCAATGACTTGGGCTGGCTCGGCGGTGGGACCGCAAAAACGGCAGTCTCGGGAACGTGGCGTGGGCTCGATGACATCGTCGCCGGTGATCACCCAGGAACGGGTGATGGGATCTTTGCGGAGTTCCATGGCAGTAAGGAGAACAAAAGCGCCGAGCCGAGTCAAATGGAGAAATTTGTAATTTGGTAATTTGTAATTTGGTAATCTGAAAACCTTTTAGCAGGATACAGTGGTGGGACCTGCAAAATCCTTTGATAAGAACTGGCAGGCGGTAACCAAGACAAATTGCAAATTACCAAATTAGAGATTACAAAATTACCAATTCCCTTATGTCCGAGCCCTCGACGCCGCTGATGCGGCAATATGCCGCCATCAAGAAAGAGCACCCCAACGCTCTGCTGTTCTTCCGGCTGGGGGACTTCTACGAGCTTTTCTTCGACGACGCGGTGCTGGCCGCGCGCGAGTTACAGATCACGCTGACCTCGCGCAACAAAGAAAAGGGCGTGGCCATCCCCATGTGTGGCGTGCCTTACCACGCCGCCGACGGCTACATCGCAAAACTGATCCGGCGCGGGTTCAAGGTCGCGGTCTGCGAGCAGGTCGAAGACCCGCGTTTGGCGAAGAAGTTGGTGCGGCGCGAGGTGACACGCGTGGTCACGCCGGGCACGGCGGCGGATTCGTCGTTAAACGCGGAGGAGAACAACTTCTTGGCGGCGGTGGCAACGGTCGGGGATCGCGTCGGTTTTGCGGCGCTCGATCTTTCGACCGGCGAGTTTCGAGCGACGGAGTTTGGGGGCGAGCTGGCCGGACGCCGTATTCAAGAAGAACTTGAACAATTGCGGCCAAAAGAAATGCTGTATGGGTCTTCGGCTCCGCTGCTGGAACGGGCCGCAGCGAGGCAACTGGGCAGCTTCGCTGCCCCGGACGGGCGAGACGCCCGCCCCCACACAGGCACAGCGCCTGTTGCTCGGGTTTCTGGCGGGGGCTGGGCAGAGACGCCTTTGGACGACTGGATCTTCGCTCCCGACCACGCCATACCGCTCCTGGAGAATCACTTCGGCGTGCTCTCGCTGGAGGGCTTCGGGTTGGCCGGGAAACAGGCGGCGGCTTCGGCGGCGGGGGCGATTCTGTATTACATCCGGTCCACGCAGCGCGGCACGCTCGATCATGTGGACCGGATCGGCTTCTACGAGCGGCAGAATTGCCTGGTCCTCGATGCGGTGACGGTGCGAAACCTGGAGCTGATCGAACCGCTGTTCGCGGGCACGGATGCCGGAGTGACTCTGTTCCGCTGCTTGGATGCGACCGTCACGCCGATGGGCAAGCGTTTGCTGCGCACATGGATGCTGCGCCCGTCCTTGGATCGGGCCGAGATCGAGGGCCGTCTGGATTCGGTTGAGGTGCAGGTCAAAGACACGGTGCGGCGCGAGGAGTTGCGGCGGTCGCTCGACGGAATTCTTGACCTCGAACGTCTGCTGAGCCGGGTCACTCTGGAAACCGCGAATCCACGCGACGTGCTGGCTCTGGCGGCGTCGCTCGCACGAATTCCCAAGGTGCGAACGGTATTGGCGGAACTATCCGAGGAACGACTGTCTGCGTCGCGGCTGGGCACGCTGCACGGCGTGATCGACGAACTGGGCGATCTGCGGGAGAAGATCGACCGCACGCTGGTTCCAGAGCCGCCGCTCACGCTGAGCGATGGCGGGGTAATCGCGGCGGGCATCGACAAAGATCTCGACGAACTGCGCGACCTGAGCCGCAACTCGAAGCAGTACCTGGCGCAAGTAGAGACGCGCGAACGCGAGCGCACGGGGATCGGTTCGCTCAAAGTAAAGTTCAATTCCATTTTTGGCTATTACATCGAGATTTCGAAGGCGAACCTGCACCTTTCGCCCGCCGACTACGAACGCAAGCAGACGCTGGTGAATGCCGAGCGTTTCACGACTCCGGAGCTGAAAGAGTACGAGTCCAAGATTCTGGACGCGCAGGAGAAGATTGTCGAAATCGAGCGGCGGCTGTTTGCCGATTTGCGTTCCGCCATTGCCGCCGAGGCCAAGCGCATCCGGCAAACCGCGCTGGCGCTGGCTGAAGCTGATGTGCTCGGCTGTCTGGCCCACATTGCGGCGCTGCGGAATTATTGCCGGCCGCGTTTTGAGCAGGCTGACGAGGCCGAGCACGCGGGCGATCTGGAGATTGTCGAAGGACGTCATCCGGTGATCGAACTCCAGGAACTGGCAGCAGGGAGCGAGCGGTTCGTTCCCAACGATCTGTTCCTGGATTCGTCGTTGCCCAATACGACGCAGAATGCGACGCACAACATCGTGGTACTGACCGGCCCGAACATGGGCGGCAAGAGCACCTATCTGCGGCAGGCGGCGCTGATCGTGATCATGGCGCAGATGGGCTCGTTTGTTCCCGCGCGTGCCGTGCGGCTGGGGATTGTGGACCGCGTGTTCACGCGCATTGGCGCGAGCGACAACCTGGCCCGCGGCCGCTCGACGTTCATGGTCGAGATGACGGAGACGGCGGCGATTCTGCACACGGCGACAGCGCGGTCGCTGATCCTGCTCGATGAAGTCGGGCGTGGCACTTCCACCTATGACGGCCTGGCGATCGCATGGGCCGCCGTCGAGTATCTGCACGCGCACGTGCGGGCCAAAACTTTGTTTGCCACGCATTATTTCGAGCTCACCGAATTGGCTGAACAGTTGAGTGGAGTGAAGAACTATCACGTGTCCGTCAAAGAAACCGGCGGCAGCGTGGTTTTTCTGCGCCGAGTCGAATCGGGCGCAGCCGACCGCAGCTACGGAATCGAAGTCGCAAAACTGGCGGGATTGCCGAACGAAGTCGTGGTGCGTGCGCGTGAGGTGCTGGCCGAGCATGAATCGTCCGAGCACCGGCTTTCGGGGCATCTTACACCGGGCGCCGAGCCGGAGCGTCCGACGCAGTTGACCATCTTCACCCCGCTCTCGCAGCCAGTGCTGGAAAAGCTGCGCGAAGTAGATTTGAACCGGCTAACGCCGCTCGAAGCGCTAAACTTGCTGGCGGAGCTGAAGAGGCAGATTGATTAAGTGCCAACAATGACACGCGTTGAAAAGCTCTTGTCGATCAGCTCTGAACCAGTCTCGCGCACGCCTCCGGTTAACCCCGCACTATTGAAAAACTACCCTCTAGGGTCCGAACTACTCGGCATGTTGGAACATAAGAACGGCTTTTATGCTTTTGAGTCTGCCCTGCACGTTTTCCCTCTTACTTCGGAACCTGTAAACGGAGTGAGTCTTGCCGAGTGGAATTCTGACTCCCTCTGGCGAAACGACTACGGCGATCTAACGTCAGGGCTGTTGTTTTTTGCCGAGGACATCATGCAGGATCAGTTTTGTCTCTCCACCAGCGGTGTACTCCGGTTTAGCGCGGAAACTGGCGGCACAAAACCCATGGCAGACTCGCTCGAAAATTGGGCGGACATCATATTGCGAGATTTTGACCGCGAGACCGGTTGGACATTCGCCAACAAATGGCAGGCTGAAAATGGCCCATTGCCGCCCGGGAAGAGACTGATGCCAAAGTCTCCATTCTTCCTCGGCGGCGCTTACTCACTGGAGAATCTCTGGGCGGGTGATGCAGTCGAGGGGATGCGCTTCAAGGCTGATCTGGCAATACAAACAAAGAACCTGCCGGATGGGAGCCAGGTTCGCATAATTATTGGCGAAAGGCCCCCGAATTAGCGATCACGATAAACAATGCGAAAAACCACACCTGACCTCAATAGGCACATCGGCCAACTCCTAATCATCGGCTTCGACGGGACCGAGATGTCTCCGCGCCTCGCTTCCCTGCTCACTCGGATTCAGCCGGCGGGGGTGATTCTGTTTGCCCGCAATATCACTGGAGCCGCGCAAACGCATGCTCTTCTGCGCGAATGCCAGAAGCGCGTGGCCGCGCCGCTTTTCACTTGCGTCGACCTTGAAGGCGGCACCGTGGACCGTTTCCGCAACGTGATCGGCTCGGCGCCTTCTCCGGCAGAGGTCTTTGCCACGGGCAGCCGGGTGCTCTTTCGCAAGCATGGGCGCGTGATCGGCGAGAACTGCCGCGCTCTAGGCTTCAACGTGGACTTTGCCCCGGTGCTCGACTTGGCCTACGAGGCTTCGCGTTCGGTGATGAGTTCGCGGGCGGTTTCGGACGATCCGAAGCAGGTGGTTGCGTACGCGCGCGAGTTTCTGCGTGGGTTGGGCGATGCCGGAGTGCTCGGCTGCGGCAAGCACTTCCCCGGACTGGGCGAGGCCACGCTCGATACGCATCATGAACTTCCCAGCGTGGAAAAGCCGCTGCGCAAACTGTGGGCAGAGGATCTTGTTCCCTATCGGTCGTTATCATTGCGGCGCGAATTGCCTTTCGTCATGGTTTCGCACGCGGCGTTTCCGGCGGTGACGAAGACTCGCACGCCCGCATCGCTCTCGAAGAAATGGATCACCGACATTCTGCGCAAGAAGATTGGCTACCGGGGCCTGATCTGTTCCGACGATCTGGAGATGGGCGGGGTGCTGGCGGCCGCCCCGATCGAACAGGCCGCGATCGAACAAGTGACGATCGGGCACATCCGCGCCGGGGGCGATCTTGGCCTGATCTGCCATCGGGAAGATTTCATTCTGCGGGCGCATGAGGCGCTGGTCCGCGAGGCGGAGCGCGACAGCAGATTTGCCCGCCGCGTTCGAGAATCCGCGCGGCGCGTGCTGGCGTTTAAGAAGAATGCGTTTGATAGACAATCAGTGGCGAAGCGCCGCTCTGCCCCTCCCACTTCCGCACGAGTTGAGAAGCTGACGCGCCAGCTCTGGGAATTCGGGGAAGAGATCCGGCTGGCTAAGCTCGATCGCGAGGAACGCGCATGAGCATGATTATTGCCGGCGTGATGAGCGGTACCTCGGCGGACGGAATCAATGTGGCGCTGGTGAAGTTCCCCTCGGAGCGAACAGCGATGCGGTTGTCGGCACGCGGGCGAGGGCGCCCGCGCCACACACTTCTTGCGCACGAGGAATATCCGTTCCCTGCCCCGGTTCGGCGCGCGATTTTGGGAATGATGAACGCGGAATTGGCCCGCGTTGCGGATCTGGCCCGGATGAACTTTCTTCTCGGCGAACTGTACGCGGAGGCGGTGGCAAAGACAGCGCGCAAGCATCGCGTGAAACTTGACCTCGTCGGCTGTCATGGGCAGACGCTCTATCACCAGGGAGTGGCCGCACGATTTCTCGGGCGAAAGTTGGCGGTAACGTGGCAAACGGGTGAAGGCGCGGTGATCGCGGCGCGGCTGGGTGTGCCGGTGGTCTCGGATTTTCGTCCTGCCGATATAGCGGCCGGGGGGAAAGGCGCGCCACTGGTGCCGTTCCTCGACTATCTGCTGTATCGAGATCAAAAGCTGGGGCGTATTGCGCAGAACATCGGCGGAATTGCCAATCTGACGGCGATTCCCGCGGGCGCAGCGCTCGGCCAGGTGCTTGCTTTTGACACCGGCCCCGGCAACATGGTCATTGACGCAGCGATGGAAGAGCTTTTCGGGAAACGCTATGACCGCGACGGCAAAGTCGCGGCCTCGGGACGCGTGCTGGATGAGGTGATTGCACGGTTGTTGCGCGCGCCCTTTTTCCGGCAGAAGCCGCCGCGGACGGCGGGCCGCGAGGAGTTTGGCCGGGAATACGTCGGCCGATTTCTTCGGATCTGCGGCGGCGCGAGTAAACCCGACGTGGTAGCCACGGCAACGGCGTTGACGGCGCGAACGATTGCGGGTGCAGTCGAGCGATTCGTGTTGCCGAAATTCGGTGCGCGACGGCAGCAGCGTCACCAGATGATTGTCTCGGGCGGAGGCGCGAAGAATCCCACGCTGATGGCCATGTTGCGCAATGAGATCGCACCCTTGGGGATCGGGCTGCATTTCTCGGATGAGTTCGGCCTTCCGGCGGAAGCGAAGGAGGCCGTGGCGTTTGCCCTGCTGGCGCACGAGACGTGGCATCGGCGGCCAAGCAATGTGCCGTCGGCTACGGGAGCGAGGCGGGCGGCGATCCTGGGAAAGATCTCGTATGCGTGAGGCGGCAGCGCGGGCGCGCGCAAAAAGCAGGTCCTTCGCTTCGCTCAGGATGACAGTTCTTTTGGGATTGGTCGGCGGAGGCATGCTGCCGCTCCTCTCCTGCTCTCAAGCTCCCGATCCGAACACACTGGTCATGATCATTGAAAGCAGCCCAACGAATCTCGATCCGCGGGTGGGGATTGATGCGCAATCGGAGCGCATTGGCGAACTCCTCTTCGACGCGCTGCTGACGCGCGACGAGCACTTGAATGTCCAGCCCGGGCTGGCGGAGCATTGGGAGATTCCGGATCCGTTGACCTACGTCTTTCACCTGCATCGCGGCGTAACCTTTCACGATGGACGCCCGCTTACTTCCCGCGACGTGAAGTGGACGTTCGATTCCCTGCTGGAGGGAAAGATTCGCAGCACGAAATCGGCGGCGTACCGTTTCGTGGATCACATCGACGCGCCAGACGAGTTCACCGTGGTATTTCATCTCAAGGAGCCTAACGCAACCCTGCTGTGGAATCTCTCGGAAGGCGCGATTGGAATTGTGCCCCATGGGTCGCTCGACGAGATCACGCGCAAGCCGCTCGGGACGGGGCCATTCAAGTTTGTCAGCGCCGAGCAGGACAAAGAGGTCGTCGTCGAGCGCAACGACAACTACTGGGGGACGAAGGCGCGCCTGGCGCGGGTACGCTTCACCGTTGTGCCGGACGCGACGACGCGGGCGCTGGAATTGCGCAAGGGCAGCGCCGATGCCGCGATCAATGCGCTTACTTCCGACACCATCGTGGCGCTGGAGCGCGAGCCGAATTTGCAGATTGAGCGCGCCCCGGGCACGGTGCTTTCCTATCTCGCGTTTAACCTGCGCGATCCGACCTTGCAGGATGTGCGGGTTCGCCAGGCGATCGCGTATGCCATCGACCGCGGTCCGCTTCTGCAATACATCTGGCGCGGCTTCGCGCAACCGGCTCTGAGCGTGCTCCCACCGCAAAGCTGGGCGTATGACCAGAACGTGGCGGGCCACCCACACAATCCAGAAAAAGCCCGCCAGATGCTCGATGCGGCCGGCTACCGGGTTCGCGACGGCGTTCGCTTTCACCTGACCATGAAGACGTCCACGGAGGAGTCCACGCGGCTGCTGGCGGCGGTGTTGCAGCAGCAATTGCGCGATGTGGGCATTGCGCTCGACATTCGCACGTTCGAGTTCGCCACATTTTTTGCCGACGTCACCAGCGGCGCTTTCCAGCTTTATTCCTTGCGCTGGATCGGCGGAAACGAGGACCCGGATATTTTTGAATACGCCTTTCACTCCAACCGATTTCCGCCCAAAGGCGCCAACCGTGGTTTCTATTCCAATCCGAGTATCGATGGTTTGATCGATCAGGCGCGCCGTCAGACCGATCAGAATGTCCGCAAGCGGCTGTACGCTGAAGTTCAGGAAGTACTGGCGCAAGATGTCCCGTATATAAACCTGTGGTACTTCGATAACGTGCTCGTGCACACGCGCCGTGTGCGGAACGTAACCCTGAATCCGTCGGGAAATTACGACTTTCTGAAGACGGCTGAAATCAGTAGCCAGTAGCCAGTTGCCAGTACCCAGTTGCCAGCGCGCTACGCGTGAAGCCGGTGGATGATTAGGCCGGCCGCGCACGACCTGCGCGATTTTCAGCGTGGTACCATCGAAAGTCGGGCGTGCGCGTGATCGTGAGCAGCGTGCCCTGGGACCTGGGACCTGGGACCTGACACCTGAGACCTGATCTTGAAAATTCTTTTTATCGGTGACATTTTTGGGCGCCCTGGGCGGACCATCGTAAAAGATCGGTTGCCTGAACTGCGCAAACAGTACGCCGTGGATCTGGTCATCGCCAACTGCGAAAACGCCGCGGCTGGGTTCGGAATCACGCCTCCGCTGGCGGAAGAGCTTTTCGATCTGGGTATCGACGTGATGACCACCGGAAATCACGTCTGGGACAAACGCGAAATCATCGAATACTTCCAGATGGCGGACGGCAACCCACACAGTCTGGCGCGCCGGTTGTTGCGGCCGGCAAATTTTCCGCAGGGCCTGCCCGGTTGGGGAGTGTACGAAGGCCAGAAAAACGGCGCCGGTTATGCCGTCGTGAATCTTCAGGGACGTGTGTTCATGGGGTCGAGCGACGATCCCTTTCGCTTCGCCGATCGGCTTCTGGAACAGATTAAGTCGAAGATCGTATTTGTGGATTTCCATGCCGAGGCCAGTTCCGAAAAGATCGCCTTCGGCTGGTATCTCGACGGGCGCGTCACCGCCGTCGTGGGCACGCACACCCACATTCCCACCGCGGATGAAACCGTCCTGCCGAAGGGTACGGCCTACATCACGGACGTCGGCATGACTGGGCCGTACGACAGCGTCATTGGGGTGAAGAAAGAACTAGTGATCGACAAGTTTCTCAGCGGGATGCCATCGCGCTTCGAAGCGGCCAACGGCGACGTCCGCCTGTGCGCCGTGGTGGTCGAGTGCGATGACCAGACCGGCCGCGCCACAGCGATGGAACGGCTGATGCTGCGGTGAACGGCAACTTTGCAACCTGTGTTTCCTCCCGTTACGACCGTAGTTCCCTTCCCTGGATTTCTCTTGCAAGACACCAGCAGCCGGGCATTCTATAGTAAGTAATATGCGATGGCTGCCAGCGGGAAGTGTTTTGTTGTTTGCCGGAGTGTGTTTGGCTGCAGACACTCCCCCGGCCGCCGCGCCAACGCTCTGCTCCAATTCCGCGGGTGCGCCCGCCTGCCACGGTCCCGCCAAGGACCTGAAGGCCGCCCGCCAAGCCTTTGCGCGCGGACTTAAACTCGAGAAATCGCGGAACGAGAATTTGCAAAATCTCGACGAGGCTTTTTACGAATTTGAGGAAGCTTCTCGGCTGGTTCCGCAAAACGTGGAGTACGTGACCGCGCGGGAGATCACGCGACAACATCTGGCCGGGATGCATCTGGAACGCGGAAACAGCGACCTGCTCGATGGCCGGCAAGTGGAGGCGCTGGCGGAGTTCCGTACTGCGCTGAACCTCGATCCACAGAACGAATTCGCTCAGCAGCGCATAAGCGACGCCCTGGGGCCCGTGCCGGTGCATACCGCAAGCCCACCGCAAATGATCGCCAGCGCCGACGCGCTCGTTGCCAAACCGATCGACGGGCGCCATGACGTCCACTACCGCGGCGATTCGCGTGGTCTGCTCACGGCGGTCGCCGCGAGCTATGGCCTGACGGTAGTCTTCGACGAAAACTTCCCCAGCCGCCGCGTCCGATTCGATATCGAGAACGCGGATTTCGCAACCGCCATGCGGGCGGCATCCGCGGCCACGAAGAGCTTCAGCGTGCCACTGGAAGACACAGTTCTTTTTGCTTGCGCTGACACCCCCGACAACCACCGCTTCTACGATCGCATGGGCATGCGCTCGTTTTACATCCCTGGCGGCAGTGCTGCTCAGGAGTTGAACGAGCTGATGAACTCGCTGCGAACGCTATTTGAGTTCAAGTTCGCAAGCCTCAACGCCGCGTCGAGCATGATCACGCTGCGCGGACCGCAGGCGGCGCTGGAAGCGGCCACCCAGTTTCTGGGACAGATGAATAGCACCCGCCCGGAAGTGATGCTCGATCTGAAAGTTTTCCAGGTGAGCCACACCTACGCGCGGAATATCGGGCTGCACGTCCCAGACCAATTCAATCTTTTCAACATTCCGGCGGCCGCGCTCGTGGCTCTCGGCGGACAAAACATCCAGACCTTGATCAACCAACTGATTGCCTCTGGCGGCATCAACCAAGCCGGTAATCAGACCATCGCCGCCCTCCTCGCACAATTGCAAGGCCAGCAGAATTCAATCTTCAGCCAGCCGCTCGCGACCTTCGGCGGCGGGCTCACGCTGATGGGGCTGAGCCTCGATCGTTTGTCCGCCGCGCTTTCCATGAATGAGAGTTCCGTTCGGTCGCTCGATCACGTCCACTTGCGCGCTTCCCAGGAAAAGGAAGCCACTTTCAAGCTGGGATCGCGCTATCCCATCCTCAACGCCAGCTTCGCGCCGATTTACAACAGTTCCGCCATCTCGCAAGTCCTCGGGAACCAGTCGTACGCCGCGGCTTTCCCTTCCGTCAGTTATGAGGACATCGGACTCACGTTGAAAGCGAAGCCGCTGGTTCACAACAATTCAGACGTAGCCCTCGAGCTGGAGATACAATTCCGCACTTTGGGAGCCACAAACTCAAATGGCATTCCAATAATTTCCAACCGTGAGTACAAGGGGGGAATCCTGCTCAAGGAAGGAGAACCGGCGGTTGTAGCGGGAATGATCACCGAGACCGATCAGAAGAGCCTGAGCGGTCTGCCTGCGCTCTCCAGGGTCCCGGGCCTCGGCGTCCTCACATCCCAGAGTTCCAAACAGGAAGAGGACGACGAACTACTGATCCTGATCACCCCGTATGTCGTCCGTAGCCCGGAGCGCACCGAAGCACCGGAAATCTGGATGGGGAAATAAATCGGGTCATCGGGTGATCGGGCCATCGGGTGATCTAAAACCTGAAACCCAAGAGCTCTTGACTTTCGATGACCCGATGGCCCGATCACCCGATGACCCGATTTATTTGTCGCCTTTTTCCTGGCTCGCCTGGAAGTCCACAATCTTCTTCAACAGATCGACGGGCGCCCCACCGGGTACGCTACGTCCATTGATGAACAGAGCCGGCGTGGCATTCACGCCAACCGACTTTCCCAGCGCAAGGGAGGCCTCGATTCTGGCTTTCGTATCCGGCTTGGCTGCGCAGGCGGCGATCTCGTCGCCATTCGCGCCAGATGCGGTCGCAATGGCCTTCAGCTTTTCATCGGCGTTGGACTCAGTGATATTGGCCTGCTCGTCAAACGTCTTCTGGATAAATTTCCAGACTGCCTCATTCGCAGCACCCCCTGCCGAAGCGCGCCCCACGCAATCGACATAGCCGGCCGCTTTCTCCGCCCAGTTGTGCGAGGGCAACGGGAAATTCTGGAAAACAAAGTGGGCATCGGGCTCCAGCGCAAGCAGCTGATCAATCGCGGGCGCGGCCTTCTGACAGTGCGGACACTGCATATCGCTGAACTCGACAATCGTTACAGAAGCCTTCGCCGGTCCCTTCGCGGGGCCGTTCACGCCTTTTTCCAGCTTGGCCCGGGCATCGTCGAATGGCTTCGCACCGAAAGGCAGGATTTCGCCCGTAATTGCACGCTTGCCGTCAGCGCTAACCAGCAACCGATTCGGGTTCGAGCCCTGCGGGTTGGTGACAACAAATAAGACCTCCGCCAGTCCCGGCACCTCGGAGGGACGAATCTCAGTCACCTTCCACGTCACCGTAGGATCGTGGCCAAGCATCTGGAACAGGAATGAATTGACCGTGTCTTCGCTGGGGAGAACCGTCGTGCCGACGGCGGCGGCCGAAGTCGCCGCTGGTTTGGTCGCCGGTCTTGTCTGGAGAGTGGGTTTGGTTTGAGCGATGGCGATGCCGGACAACAGAAAAGCAGCGAGCAGTGTGCGATGCATGCGTGTCATATTTTGAAATTCGATTGGAATTCGATTGTTACAAAAACCGGCGAAGTTGTCATTATTCACCAGACTTTGTCATCCCGAGCGAAGCGAGGGATCTGCAGGTCGCCGCAAAATGCAGATCCCTCGCTTCGCTCGGGATGACAATTCATGAAAGCTGTCGCTCGTGCACCGCTCCGGACCCGATTTTCACCACGGTGCTAGAACTCCGCCTTGGCTGCGATTGGAAATCTCCGTCCGTAGCCGAACGCCTTGGCGGAGATCTTGATTCCAGGCGCTGCTTGTTGCCGCTTGTACTCGCTGCGCTCCACCATCCGGATCACCCTCCGCACCAGATCTAAATCGAAATTGTGAACGCGAGCAATCTGTTCGGCCGAGCACGACTCTTCTACAAAGTCTTCGAGAATCGCATCGAGCACGTCGTAGGGCGGGAGTGAATCCGAATCCTTCTGATCCGGGCGCAATTCCGCGGACGGCGGCTTCTCGATCGTCGCTTCCGGAATTACTTTGCGCCGCGAGTTCACGTAAGCGCTCAGGCGGTACACCAACGCCTTCGGCACATCCGAGATCACCGCCAGTCCACCCACCATATCGCCGTAAAGGGTGCAATAGCCGACCGCCAATTCGCTCTTGTTTCCGGTCGAGAGCACCAGCGCGGCGAACTTGTTCGACAAGGACATCAGCAGCAATCCGCGGGCGCGGGATTGAATGTTTTCTTCGGTGACGTCTTGCGGCATCCCGGCAAACACGGGCGCGAGCGTCTGGCGTGCGGCTTCGTAGATGTCGTGGATCGAAAGCAGTTCGAAGCGAATTTTGAGGTTATTGGCCAGTTCCCGCGCGTCGTCAATCGACCCTTGCGACGAGTACGGCCCGGGCATGCCGACGCCGATGACGTTCTCAGGGCCGAGCGCATCGGCCGCGACCGATGCGGTGAGCGCGGAATCGATGCCGCCGCTGAGTCCGACGATCGCCCGCTGGAAGCCGCATTTGTGCACGTAGTCTCGCGTGCCCAGAACCAGCGCTTCATACGCGCTGCCTTCTTCACCCGCGACCTGTGGGTGCATGTCTCCGTTGAGCTTCTCGGAGTCGAAATAAATCAGGTCTTCCTCGAACGACTTCGCTTGCGCGATCACCTGTCCGTCGGGCGCAATCACCAGGCTCGATCCGTCGAAGACCAGGCTGTCGTTGCCCCCGACCTGGTTCACCATCGCGACTGGAACTTTCTGATTCCGGGCGATAGCCGCCAGCATGTCCCGGCGCAGTTCGCGCTTGCCCAGCCAAAACGGCGAGGCGGCTATGTTGAGCACGAAGTTCGCGCCGGCTCGGACCAGTTCTTCAACCGGGTCTATGCCATACAGCCGCCGGTTCCAGAAGCGCTTGTCGTTCCAGGCGTCCTCACAGATGGTCAAAGCCATCTGCTTGCCGCAAAAGCTGAACAGTTGCTGGCTCTTGGCGGGAGCGAAGTTGCGCATCTCGTCGAAGACGTCATAGGTGGGCAGCAGCATCTTCGACTGGATGAACTCGATGCGCCCTTCGCGCAGCAGCACGGCGGAGTTCATTACTTTTTTGCCAGAGTCCGCTTCGGCCGGGGTCACCACCCCGCAGATGACGGCGATTCCCCGCGTTTCCGCGGCGATCCTCTCGACGGTCGCGCGATTGCGCGCCACAAACGACGGCCTCTCGACCAGGTCGCGCGGCGGGTAACCGGAGACGGCGAGTTCCGGAAACAGAATCAGGCCCGCGCCCGCACTTCGCGCCTGCAGCGCAAACTGGATGATCTTGGCGGCATTGCCAGAGAAGTCCCCGACGGTGGGGTTGATCTGGCCCAGGGCAATTTTCACGCTCATAGTGTAGAGGGTCGGGTGTAGAAGGTCGAGACCAGAAGGCGCTTAACGGAACAGGGCCGACAGCTCACGAAAGAACTCTGCCGGCGTTGCGATGCGCAGCGAGGTCCGCTGCGCGACGGCCTTGGTGAAGTGCTTGGTGTTGTGCGTCAGCGACCAGTCGGGTTTGCTGGCCATCGCAGACAGTAGCACCGGTACATCCGCTTCGTGCCGGATCAAGTGCCGGCTCGAATGCACCAGATCTTTATCCGGATACGGGACAAGCTCGGGATTGGTTAACTTGATGAGGTGGCGATAGTCATCGATCAACTGTTCGGCATCGAGCGACGGCAAACGTTCCGCGTGCAGGAAAAGGTTTTCCTCCACTTCATCGCGAACCGCCTCGGCCAGCACCAGCTTGCACACCTTGGCGGCGCAGAGCGACAGCGTAGCTTTGTCCAGGCCCCAGGGGGAGACAATTCCTCCGGTCAGGACATTCGAGTCCAGGAACAGCCGGATTCTGCGTTGGCTGGTCACTTCCCGCGCTGGCTGCGAGAGCGGCGGCGCCGCGAGACGCTATCGGTAGGCTTCTTGCCGTAGCGACGGGTGTACACGCGATTGCGGGCCTCCGGGATGGTCGCGAGAATGTCCTCTGACGTCAGTCCGGCAGCCGTAAGGCGCGAGCGCACCCGTTCGCAAAGCCGCTCAAAACGCCGCTGCTCCGGCAGGAGAATGAGGCCGTCACCCAAACGCAGAACGGCAAAGGGCGCACCAATCCCCAACCCGAGGTCGTCCCGGAACTGCTTGGGGACCGTGAGCTGTCCCTTTTCGCCGATCTTGGTTGTCGTCATGTATTCGAGGGTCGTGTTATGGGTTGACATGGCCGGTATGAAAATCCTACCACAGGACCCAACCGCTTCCAAGCATGAAGCTTGGACCCACGAGCCTTTGAATTTCAATGATTCAATGCCTCAATCGCTCAATGGCTCAATGATCTTAGCCCAGTTGGGGCCTGGGTCGGTACCGGGAGGGCCAGTCGGTTGAGGCGCGCCCATCGGTGGCGTGCCGGAAGGGTTTGCAGGATTGGACTCCGGCATCTCTTCTCCGGGACGCCGCAACGTGGGCGCGTTCGCTGGGCGGCCTTCCTGTTTCTTGGCAACGGTCGGAACACCCAGATCGACTTCCTTTTCGACGCGCACGATTTTTTGGCCATTGACCTTCATGATCTCAACCCGCACGACTTCGTCGCCCACGAAGCGCACAAAATCCACGTCCTGCGGGGGCTCGCCGTAGATCCACTCTTCGTACTCAACCTCGTCGGCGCGCTCGCGCACTTTCTTGGGCGGACGTCCCTTGGCATAGATCACCATGTCGTGGTTCATTCCCACCAGCACGTGGTGATTCTTGATGGCGTCTTTGACCTGGGGAGAAACGGTTTCGAGATAGGCATCAACTGCGGACTTGGAATCGAAATCAAACACCGGACGCAGCAACTGCTTCAGCTCTGGCCCGGTCATCTCCGGAACATATTTGTCGAAGTAGAGATCCACGAAAGAGCCGCGGGCATTGGCGGAGGAATCAGAGGGCGCAACCGGCACAGATGTGCTCGCGCCCTGAATCTGGATGTGTTGGTACCACTTCTGCTTTTTGATGGGACCGCCGTTGATCTCAAAGCGGATGTGGTCTTCCTTGATGACGACGTCGCTGATGCGGGCCCGGTCGCCGGGTTTCGCGGCTGGTCCCCAGAGCGCCATCAAACGTTGCAGCTCCGGGCCGCTGGGGGTTACGGTTCCGTTTCTAAGTTTCAGCCCAGTCTTCCCCATCGGGAAATTCGTGTGGATGTAAACCAGTTCCGCATTGAAGGCGTGGACAATTTGTTCACGGGTTTCCTTGGAAATCCTGGGGGGCGGAGTATTCTCGGCGAGCGTCAACGAGGAGAAGACCAGAAGGATCGCCAACAGCCGACAAGAACCGCAGTGAACGTGGAAGGACCGCATGCACCACCCCGGGCCGACTACGTTAATTATAGACCGGCGCTAAGATCAGTTCCCAGTTCTCAGTTCTCAGTATCTAATCCCGGCGCTTCTCACTGAGAACTGAGAACTGGGAACTGAGAACTACCGGCGGTGACCGGCGGTGTGAGTACTTCGGTAACGGTGAGCTGTACTTTAAGCACCTGAGGTCATCACTCGAAACCAACTTAGAATGGATCCAGGACGGACCAGCTCACCCCCGTGCTTGGGCCGACAGGATTGCCTTTTGCCGTTGAAGCTTCCCATTCCCGCGCGCGTTCCGCTCCTGTACGTCATCCTTGGCGTGCTGTTGGCCATCAGTGTCCTCCCCATGTACTTCTACTCGGCGCAGATCGAGACCATGAACCGGGAGCGCCTCAAGACCAACGAAATGCTGCTGCAGAACACGGTCACGCGTTCGCTGGCCGACGATATTTCCCAGCACCAGGAAGCGTTGCACATGATGCTGGCCAATTTGTCGTCGTCGATTCAGGTAATGATGCTGGCCAATCCGAGCGGGAACGACCTTAATGCTCAGAAACTTCTGACGCCAGAGCTCCGGGCCATGCTCGAGAATTTTGTTTCGTCGTCGAACGACATTGCCTATGCCACGCTGCTGAATGCCGACGCCAAAGGAGTTTCCGCCGGGCGTATTGAGCCCGATGCCTTTCTGCAACGGGAACTGGAGCGAGCCTATCAAGCCGCCCGCGAAGGACGCGTTTACAGCGGGCAGCCGCTGATGGTGGGCAGCGGGAAATCCGCGCGCACGGTCATGTTGGTCAGCTCGCCGATCATGTATGACAAACGCTTTCTGGGGATGATCGGGTCGGTGGTAGACATGGACTACCTGATCCGCCGGCTGCAGCAAGTCAGTCTGACCGGGTTGATGCCGTACGTCGTGGACAGCCAGGGAAGGCTGGTGGCGGCCGCGACTGCGCAATATGCCACCGGACAGGACATGAGCCACTTCGAGATCGTCCGCAGCTTTGTGGGTGAAGGCTCAAAAGCCCAGTTGGCGGCGACCCGCGAATTCACGGTTCGTGATGGGAAAGATGCGACCGAGATGCTGGGGACGTACAGTCCGGTGACTTCGCTGGATTGGGCGGTAGTGGTGCAGAAGCCCCGCGAAGATGCGTATCGCGGAATCTACGAGATGCAGCGCACGGGGCGCTTGCTGGCTTGGCTGGCGGTGTTTGTGAGTGTGGGTCTGAGTATTTTCTCGGCGCGGCGGATCACCAGCCCGCTGCAAGTGCTGGCGCAGTCCAGCCGGGCCATTGCGCGCGGTGACTTTTCCCAGCGCGTGCACCTGAAAACGCGCACC
>JBEKDG010000034.1:0-41805 GCA_050014475.1 Terriglobales bacterium
GCCAACCATGCCGGCGCTCGTAGGCGGCGAGGCCGTCGAGCAGCGCCTGGCGCGCGGACTTCTGCAGATCCATATCGAGCGATGTGTAAACGCGCAGCCCGCCTTCGTGAACCTGGTCGCTGCCATACTTCGCTTCGAGGTAGCGCCGGATTTCTTCCACATAGTGCGGAGCCAGCGAATTCGGATCTTTCTGCAGGTCGAGCAGGATCGGCTTGCTCTTCGCATCCGCAGCCTGGGCGGCGGTGATCTTGCCGTCCTCAAGCATGGCGTTGAGCACGAGGTTGCGCCGCTTGAGGGCGCGTTCGGGGTGGTTGACCGGCGAGTAATATTGCGGCGCCTTGGGCAGTCCCGCGAGCAGCGCGGCTTCTTCGAGCTTTAGTTGCCGGGCAGGTTTGCTGAAATAGTATCGCGAGGCGGCCTCATAGCCGTAGGCGCCGTGGCCGAGGAATATCTGGTTGGCGTAGAGCGTGAAGATCTGCGGCTTGGTGAACCGGCGCTCGATCTGGATGGCGAGCAGCGCCTCCTGCACCTTGCGATAAAACGAGCGGTCGGGAGAGAGAAACAGATTGCGGGCGAGTTGCATGGTGAGCGTGGACGCTCCCTGCACTTTCCCGCCGGATTCGATATCGCGATACGCCGCGCCTACGATGCGCCAGATGTTGATGCCGGAGTGCCGGTAGAAATCCTTGTCTTCGATCGAGACCAGCGCATTGCGGAGAACCTCCGGATAATCGTCATAGGTGGCAATGACGCGGCGCTGTAGGGCAAAGGTGCCGATGACTCGCCCTTGTCCGTCATAGAGTTCGGTGACGGAGCTGGGACGGTAACGTTCGAGTTGTTCAACCTGCGGCAGGTCTGTCGAGTAGACCAGAAGCAGCCCAGCGGCCGCGCCCACCGCGGCGGAGAGCAGGACGAACAATCCGAACAGGACGAGTCCGACTAACTTCCGCCCGGCAATTTCTATCGTCAGCAAGGGCCAAGTTTCAAGGTTCCAAAGTTTCAACGTTTCAATGTTAACGCAAAAGAGCAGGTTTCAAGGTTTCAGAGTTTCAAGGTTTCAATGTAACCGGAAGCATCAGGTATTGCGCTCAAGTCTTCTGAGTAACAAAAAAATCGCCCGCCAAGGCGAGCGATCCGAAACTTTGAAACCTTGAAACCTTTATCCTTTCGATTCCCGGTTCTTCAACACTTCCAGCGCCTTGTTCAGTTGCTCGTCTATCTGGTTCTTCGGCTTTTCGTCTTTCTTCTCGCCGGGCTTTTCGCCGGGAGCTGCCTGCTGATCTTCGTCGGGTAATCCACCGTCATCGTCGGCAGTGTCAGCGATCAGGACGTTCGGTGTGACGGCCGCATCCTGAATTGCTTTTCCGCTCGGCGAGTAGTACTTGGCGACCGAAAGAATCAGGGCGGAGTTGTCCTGCATCTCGATCAGTTTTTGCACCGAGCCGTCGCCGAAGGTTTTGTCTCCGACCACGTCGCCACGAGCGTTCTCAAGGATGGCGGCGGCCACAATCTCGGCTGGACCCGCCGTGCCACGATTCACCAGCACGGCCACGGGAAGCTTGGTGATGTCCTTGGCGGGGTCGGCGTTGAAAGCCTCGCGAGGATACTTCTGCCCCTGCAGATAAGTGATGGTGCCATGGTCAAGGAAAAGATTGGCGGTGGCGACGCCCTCAGACTCCGCGCCACTGGCGGAGTTGCGCAGATCGAGTACGAGCTTCTTCGCTCCCTGTTTCTGCAGGTCGCGAATCTTGCCGGCGATCTCCTCCGACTTGCCTTCGGGGAACGCGTCCACCTTGATGTAGCCGACATTGTCCGCGAGCATTTTCTCGCCAGCGGGCGGGATGGTGACCACGTCACGCGTGATCACAATCTTCTGCGGTTCGGCGCGCCGTGGCCGGACCACCGCCACGGTAATCGTAGATCCGATCTCCCCGGAAAGGATGCCGTGAATCTCAGCCAGCGACATTTCGTGCGTGCTCCTGCCCTCGATGGACTCGATGATGTCGGAGTTCTCGATACCGGCCTTGTCCGCCGGGCCTCCGGGAATCACTGCGACCACAGCCGCGTATCCGAAGCGCTTCGAGACGGTGGCGCCGATATCCGCCTTGCCGTCGGTCTTCATCGTCTTGTAGTGCTTGTACTCGGCAGCCGACAGGTAGCTGGAATTGGCGTCGAGCGACTCCAGCAGACCGTGCAGCGCGCCCTCGGTGACGCCAGCGATGTTGGGCTCTTCAACGTATTCGAGGCGGATGCGGGACAGCACTTCGCTGTAAACCGACAACTGGCGATACGCGCCCTCATTCGAAGATGCGCGAACGTTGACAAAACCGCCAACGATGGTGAACAGCAGAATGGCCAGCGAACTGGCAATAATTGTGACTTTCAACTTCGTCGACATAATTTGATCTTCGCTCTTTAGCTTTTTTGATCTGGTGATCGGGCTTCCCCGAGGAACGTTGTTTCATTATAGACGGTTTGATGCACAGATCGGAGAGCAAGCTTTGCAGGGGCAAAGTCGTGGGTAACGTGAGAAGGGCTGCATCGTCCCAAAGGCATGCACGGGTTTGGTGCTGGGATGGGATGGGATGGGATGCTCCTCCCCTGTCTATTAGAATCATGGATTTAGCAGCCCGTGGCGAAGCTCGCGAGGCCGCGCGAGCTGCGCTCGCCTCGGACGGGCGAGGGCGCCCGTCCCCACACGACCTCGCCCGTCGCTCCACAAGCTCCGCTTACTTTTCCAGCAGGGCGGCAAGTTCCTCGTGGCCTTTTTCTCTCGCTACCATGGCCGGGGTCTTGCCCTCGTGGTTGGCTAGTTTGGGATCGGCGTGGTGCTTGAGCATTAGTTCCACCATCGGGCGATCTCCGTTCTGGGCGGCGGCGTGAATCGGAACCCAACCTCCTTGCTGACGGGCGTTGACGGGGGCTCCGTGTTCGAGCAGAAGGCGGGCGGCCTCGAGGTTACGGGCTGAAGCGGCGGAGTGCAGCGGCATAACCTGCATGGGATTCGCGGCCACGGCATCGACCGCCGCTCCGCTTTCGATCAGCAGACGGGCGGCTTCAGGCTGGCCGAAAAAACAGGCGAAGTGCAGGGCCGTGAAGCCGTCTTTCGAGCGAGAGTTGATGGCGGAAGCATCGCGCAGGCCCGCTTCGTCGAGACAGGTCTTGAGGCGATCGAGACGGCCGAGCGAGGTGGCTTCGAAAATATCCAGCGCCTTTTTCTTACTCGCGATTAGGTCCGCAAGGTCGCGGCGGCCGCGATAGAGGGAATGCATGAGCAGGCTGACGCCGGTGGAGTCGCGAGTGTTGGCGGCGGCGGGATCCCCTTCGAGAAGGCGGCGAAGGCCATCGCTATCTCCGGCCTGCAGAAGCTCGAAAGCGCGATGGGAGTCTTCCACGAGTGTTTCCTCCACCGCTATGGCTGGTCGGCCACCGGATTGCGCAACTGGCCGATGCCTTCGATCGATACTTCGATGGCATCGCCGGCGACTACCGGTCCGACGCCCTCGGGCGTGCCGGTGGCGATCAGGTCGCCGGGTTCGAGGGTCATGATTTGCGAAATGTAACGGATGACGACCTCGAGCGGGAAAATGAAATCTCGCGTGTTGCCGGACTGCCGCACATCGCCATTCACGCGGGTTTCGACCTGGACGCCGGCCCAGGGATCGAGGCCGTCAGTGACGAGGGGACCGACGGGGCAGAAAGTATCGAAGCCTTTGGCGCGGGCCCACTGACCGTCTTTCTTCTGCAGATCGCGGGCGGTGAAATCATTGACGCAGGTGTAGCCGAGGATGTAGGGGCGTACGTCTTCGCTGGCGGCGAGCTGGCGGCAGCGCCGGGCGATCACGACGCCCAATTCACCCTCGTAGTCGGTGCGCGCGGAAATTTTGGGCCGCAGAATCGTTCCGCCCGGCGGCAGCAGGGAAGAGGGCGGCTTGAAAAATAGCAGCGGCTCCTGCGGAACTTCGTGGCCGAGTTCGGCGGCGTGCTCGCGATAGTTGCGGCCGACGCAGACGATTTTCGAAGGCTGCACCGGCGGCAGCAGAGATGCCTGTGCGAGCGGGATGCGATCCATGCGGCGGCTGGGAAGGCCTTCGACGTCGCCGTCGCTATCCTGCGGAGGCTGGAGGAGCAGACGAGTGATTTCGTCGCTGCCCGCGACAGACTCGACCAGGCCGTAGTGGGCGGAACCGTTGAGGTCAAATCGGCAGTATTTCATCTGAGCAATATCTAAACACAAAGGACGGACAGATCACGAAGAAAAATCTGCGCTTGTCGCAGGCATCCTGCTGGTCATGGATGCGTCGGAGTTGGGCCGAGCTGCGCTCGGCTTGGACGGGCGAGGCGCCCGTCCCCACACGAGCTACGGGACGGGCTCGCTGGTCTCCTCGGAACGCTGGCTTTCGTTGCCACGCACGTCCACTGCGGAAACTGAGTAGGTATAGGTTTTTCCGGAGGCGACCGCGCTATCGCGATACGACGGCGATTTCACCAGCTCGGAATTCAGCTTGATTGGGGAGCCATTGGCTTCGCTGCGATAGACGTTGTATCCCGCGAGATCGGCGTTCGTGACCGGCGCCCAGATGAGATCGATGAATGGTTTTTGTCCCTCGCCCGAGTACGCGGCTTGCAAGCCGGCGGGTACGGAGGGCGGAAAGACATCGTGGGCGATGACGCGCTGGGGCGGAGTGTCGTCTCCCTCAACCTGCACTTCGCTGTCGGATCGCTTGACGATGCTCACGACGGTGATTCGGTAGAGGTAGGTCTTTTCCCATTCGAAGCCGGAGTCTGTGAAATGCGCGGGGCCAGGTTCGCTTAGGGGAACTTCGCCCGCAATCGCGTCTTTGCCGGAGCTTTCGTCGCGCCGATAGATTCGATAACGATGTTGCAGGTCGGGAAAACTGGTGGCGGAGTTAGCAGGAACGTTCTGCGATTCGCCGGTGGTTGTCCAGGTGAGGACGACGCCATCGCCGGTAAGTTCGGCGGCCAGATCGCCCGGCGGAGGCAGGGTCGCGACGGTGGGCACATGGACGCGGTTCGACAATCCCGCGCCGCGGGCATTGCGGTTCAAGACCTCGACGGCGTAAGTGACTTCGGCGGACGGGTCCTGCTGCATGGCCGAGGGTAGTGTGTCGGTGTAGGTCTGCGGGGCGGGGCGCGGGGATCCTGATTTCTGAGCTGCCGGGTGCGCCGAGCCTGACTTCTGCGGGGCGGCGGGTGGCGCCGGTAACGTGGCGGCGGGATTCCCGCATTCGGTGATCTCAGATTCAAGGCTGCGGCAAATGAGGGTCGGACCGAGGTAGCGCACGCTCTGGCGGTCGGTGGTGAGCGTGGGCTCGCTCCAGTTCAGCGTGACGCGATTGCCTTTGCGGCTGGCGCGCAGATCCGTGGGCGGCTTGGGGAGTTCGAGCGACGGCGGCAGAGGCGGCCCGGTCTGGGCGCAAGCGGCCAGGAGCAGGCAGAGGGCGGTCGGCGCGATGAATTTTCCAGGATGTAGTTTCATGCGGAAAAAGAAAGAGTATCAGAGGCAGCGCGGGCGAGTCGCCCGCACCCACACGAGTCGCCCGCGCCCACACGCGGACAGGAGTGTCCGCGCCACACGGGCTCATCCCACCAGTTCGCGCACGGCTTCGCGAAAGACTTTGCTGTGGTAGTCGACGTCCTCGGGCGCGGTTACGGGCGACATCAGCGCCATGTTGTGGAAGGGCGTGAGCAGGATGCCGCGATTCATCGCGTAGAGATGCATGAAGCGTTCGAGTTCGAAGTCCATGGCATCGTGAGCTTCCGTTCCATTCTTCGGCTCGTTGGGGCTGAACAGATACTCGGCGCGGCAACCGAGGCGCGTGACGTGCCATGGAAGACCGAAATCGCCGATGACTTTTTGCACGCCGGCGGTCCAGCGCTCGGCCATCGGGATCATGCGGTCGAAGGCTTCTTTGGTCAGGACTTTTGAGAGCGTGGCGCGCATCGCAGCCAGGGAGAGGGCATTGCCGGCGAGGGTTCCACCGATTCCGCCGGTATCGCAGTCTTCGAGGCTGTGGCGCTCGAGAATCATGTCCGCGACTTTTTGGGTGAAGCCGTAGGCCGCGCCGGGGAGTCCGCCAGCGATCGGCTTGCCGAAGACGAGGAAATCGGGGTCGAGCTTTTCGGCGCGCGTGTAGCCGCCGGGGCCGGCGCAGATGGTGTGCGTCTCGTCGATGATGAGCAGAGTGCCATACTTGCGCGTGAGTTCGCGCAGCGCCTGGTGGTAGCCGGGAATGGGATGCACGATGCCGACGTTGGTCAAGGCAGGCTCCGCCAGCACGCAGGCGACGTCGCCGTGAGCGAGCGCCTGTTCGAGAGCGGGAACGTCGTTGAATTCGACGACGCGCGTGGTTACGGAAGGATCGACCGGCGGGCCGATGTTGCCGCGTCGCGCTCCGGAAGTGCCATCGGGATGAAGCGTGATGAAAGTTTCATCCACCGTGCCGTGGTAACACCAATTGAAGACGAGAATTTTCGCGCGGCCGGTAATCTGGCGAGCCAGACGAATCGAAAAGCGGTTGGCGTCGGTGGCGGTGAGCGCAAATTGCCAGTAGGTCAAGCCGAAGCGCTGCTGCAGTTCTTCGGCGACAAAGACGGCATCTTCCGACGGCAGCATGAGGGTGATGCCGCGTTTGACCTGCTCCTCGATGGCTTTCGCGGTGGCGAAGGGAGAATGACCGGTCATGGCGCCAGTGTCGCCGAGGCAGAAGTCCACGTAGCGATGGCCGTCGACATCGAAGAAGTGCGCGCCCTGGGCCTCACGGACAACGGGTGGAAAAGCTCCGGCCCACTTTACCATCCAGTTCATGGGGACGCCGGAGAGCAGCGACTTCTTGCCGCGTTCGTAGATGGATTTCGATTTCGGGCGTTCGACGACGAAGCGCTTTTGCTCGCGCTCGGCGAGGGACTTCAGGCGGGTGCGGTCGAAAGTCATGGGTGTCAAAGGAAGGGCTTAGGTTAGCAGAAAGTGTAGGCGCGGGCGACTCGCCCGCGCAGTCCCAAGCTTGAGCTTTGTAAAAGAACCCTGAAAAACCGGGCGGGCGGGGTCGCCCGCCCCCACACTCAAAATCCCACTCTTACAGTATGTAGCGCGAGAGATCCTGATCTTTCACGATCTCGCTCAGCATCTTCTGCACGTAGGCTGCGTCGACCACGAACTGCTGGCCTTTCTTTTCGGGCGCCTCGAAGCTGATTTCGTCTAGCACGCGCTCCATGATGGTGTGCAAGCGGCGGGCGCCGATGTTTTCCGTGCCTTCATTCACGCGAAAGGCGAAGCGCGCGACTTCTTCGAGGGCGTCGGGCGTGAACTCCAGCTTTACGCCTTCGGTTTCGAGCAGCGCGATGTACTGCCGGGTCAGCGAGGACTTCGGCTCGGTCAGGATACGGACGAAGTCTTCCATGGTGAGCGACTGCAGTTCCACGCGGATGGGGAAGCGGCCCTGCAATTCTGGGATCAGGTCGCTTGGCTTCGAGACGTGGAACGCTCCCGCGGCTATGAACAGGATGTGATCGGTGCGGACCATGCCGTAGCGCGTGTTCACCGTGGTGCCTTCGACGATGGGAAGGATGTCGCGCTGCACGCCTTCGCGCGAAACGTCCGGACCATGGCCGCTTTCACGGCCGGCGATCTTGTCGATTTCATCGAGGAAGATGATGCCGGAGTTTTCGACGCGATCAATGGCGACGCGCGTGACCTGCTCCATGTCAATCAGGCGCTGCTCTTCTTCCTGGATCAGGTACTCGAAGGCCTCGTTGACCTTCATCTTCCGCTTCTTGGTGCGCTGGCCGAAGATGTTGGGCAACATGTCCTTGAGATTGACGTCCATTTCCTCGACGCCCTGGTTGGAGATGATTTCAAACGACGGGAAATTGCGCTCGCGGGTTTCGATTTCGACAGTGCGGTCGTCGAGTTTGCCTTCGCGCAACTGCTGACGCAGTTTCTCGCGGGTACGGCTGGAGGATTCGGTCAGGCTGGTGCTGGCGTCGATGACCACGCCACCCGTTGAGCTGGATTCCGCCGGGCGCGGCGAGATCGGGGGCAGAAGAATATCGAGCAGCCGCTCTTCGGCGTTCAGTTCCGCTTTATCAGAGACGTCTTCCAGCTTTTCTTCGCGAACCATTTCGATGGCGATCTCAACCAGGTCGCGGATCATGGATTCCACATCGCGGCCAACGTAGCCGACTTCCGTAAACTTGGAAGCTTCGACCTTGAGGAACGGCGAGTTGGCCAGCTTGGCGAGGCGGCGGGCGATTTCGGTTTTGCCCACGCCGGTGGGACCGATCATGATGATGTTCTTGGGAATGACCTCTTCGGCCATTTCGGGCGCGAGCTTCTGCCGCCTCATGCGGTTGCGCAGGGCTATGGCGACGGCGCGCTTCGCGTCGTTTTGACCGACAACGTACTTGTCGAGCTCAGTGACGATTTCGCGCGGCGTCAGTTCGTCGAGCGTGACTTGTTCTTCTTCGGCGGTTCCGGGTAAGTAAATGGCCATAATTGCGTCGTTCGCTGTTCGTCGTTCGCTATTCGCAACACCGTCGGCATCTTAGCGCGAACAGCGAATAGCGAACGACGAATAGCTATAGTTCCTCAATCGTAACCTTGTCATTGGTATAGATGCACATCCGGCCGGCAATCTTCATTGCTTCTTCGGCGATTTCCCGCGGCGAGAGCTTGGTGTGATCGGCCAGGGCCTGCGCTGCCGCCTGGGCAAACGGGCCGCCGGAGCCGATCGCCGCAATGCCGGTATCGGGCTCGATCACGTCTCCCTGCCCGCTCAGCAGGAACGTCGTATCCTTGTCGGAAACCAGCAGCAGGGCTTCCAGATGCCGCAGAAATTTGTCGGTGCGCCAGTCTTTCGCGAGTTCGACAGCGGCGCGGCCGATGTTGCCGTGATACTGCTCCAGCTTGGCCTCGAAACGGCTGAACAAGGTGAAAGCGTCGGCGGTCGAGCCGGCGAATCCAGCAAGAATTTTGTCCTGATAGAGGCGGCGAATCTTCTTCGCCCCGTGCTTGATGATGGATTCCCCGAGCGTGACCTGGCCGTCGCCGGCCATGACAACCTTGTTGTCGCGGCGGACGCAGAGGACGGTGGTGGAGCGGATTCTGCGGGGAGCGGCGGCTTCGGTGGCGCTTTCAGTGGCCGTGGCTACTGGTGTGTTCTTTTTCATGAGCGCAATTCTTGATTATACAGCCCATCGCGATGGAGGCACGGGCGCCCCGCCCGTGCGGCCCGACTCTGAACTCTCAATCCAGATCCAGCGATACTCTGCTGGAGTGCCCACCAGCCCCGCGCGTACAGGATTGTTGACCATATATTGAATCTTGGCGACCAAGTCCTCCTCTCGCCGGAGAGCCCTGTCAAACGACTCCTCTTGCCAAATATGGCCAAAGTGTCCTGTTTCCTTGTTAATCCGATGTGCCGACACGCTTTTGATCTCCTGCATGATCCCTTGAATGCCGACGGGCCCGCGCTCGTCCCACCTAGGCGTGAGGGCGAGATGAACATGGTCTGGCATTACGACAAGCGCATGCAGCTCAAAACGGTGCCCGTCGCCGCGAAGGCAGGTCTCCATGACGATATCGCGCGCAAGGTCCGGAAGGATCCAGCGCCTGGAAGTGGAAAAGGCGATGAAGAAAATCTTATTGTCGGGCTGGAGGTGAGGAAGCTTGCGACGATAGTTGTATTGGCGTTGCATGAGTTTGTCATATCAGGCCTGTCCGTCCGAACGCGGTGATCGCCAACATAGGTGTTTTGTGACGAATCGGCGGCGGACGGGCGGGGTCGCCCGTTTCTCCACCGGCCTTCCAGGCATGTACATTTAAAATGGCATCGGAGCGGTACTTTTATGGCCAAGGTAAGGAATCGGTCGCACAAGCACTTTCAGTTGGATTCAGTGAAAATCAAGCGCGCCCAAAAAGCCTTGCGAGCGAAAACGGAGACTGAGACCATCGAGCGCGCGCTGGATTTGGCGATTGCCGAACATGAGAGCAACCGATTGGCTCTCGAAGCCAACGACGATTGCGCCCCGGACTGTCTTCCGCGTTTAGACTTGGGAAGTCTGCCAGAATGTCTTCCGCCGAATCTGCGGCGGACGGGCGGGGGCGCCCGTCTCTCCACCGGCGCAATGTAGAATTCAAGTACCGAGTTCTGTGGAGCCATTCTCTTTTGTCTTTTCTGGACGAGTTAAACCCGCAACAACGCGAAGCGGTCGAGACTACCGAGGGGCCGGTGCTTATCCTGGCCGGGGCGGGCAGCGGGAAGACTCGCGTCATCACGTTCCGCATTGCTTATCTGATCGAGCGCATGGGCGTGATGCCGGAATCGATCCTTGCCGTGACCTTCACCAACAAGGCCGCGTCCGAGATGGTGGAACGCGTGGAAAAGCTTGTCGGTGGGCTCAGCGTTGCCAAGCCGGTGATTTCGACGTTCCATTCGTTTTGTGTGCGCGTGCTGCGGCGGGACATTGAGACTTTGCGGATTCCCTCGACCGTGCCGGGACAGCCGCCGATCGGGCTCACAAAGAATTTCGTCATCTACGACGAGAGCGATCAGCAGCAGGTGGTCAAGGGCATCATGCGGCGGCTGGGGCTGGACGACAAGCAACTGACGCCGCGCAACGTCCTTTCGCGGATTTCCTGGGCCAAGAATCACATGCTCGATCCGCAGGAAGTTTATCTGCAATCGGGGGATCCGAAGACCGAGCGCATCGCGCACATTTTCGAGGAGTACCGCAAGGAACTGCGCAAGGCGAACGCGATGGACTTCGACGATCTGTTGCTCGAAGCCATGCGGTTGCTCAAGTCGGTGGCGGCGGTGCGCGAATATTACAACCGGCGATTCCATTATCTTTTGGTTGATGAATACCAGGACACGAACCGTCCGCAGTATGAATTGATGCGGCTGCTGGCGGGCGACGGGCACAACGTCTGCGCGGTGGGCGACGAAGATCAGTCGATCTACTCGTGGCGCGGGGCCGACATTCGCAACATTCTGGAATTTGAGCGCGACTTTCCGGAAGCGAAAATCGTGCGGCTGGAGCAGAACTACCGCTCGACGCAGAACATTCTGGAGGCGGCGTCGGCGGTGGTGAAGAACAACGTCCGGCGCAAGGGCAAGAACCTGTGGACGGCACGGCAGGGCGGGACGAAGATCGGCTACTACGAGGCTCCGGACGGCGAGAACGAGGCGCTGTTTGCCGCCGATACGATCAACCGCTACGTGCGGCAGGCCGGCGAAAACGGCGAGACGGCGCGAGCGGCCGTGCTTTACCGGACGAACTCGCAATCGCGACTGTTCGAAGAGGCGATGCGCCGCTATCAGTTGAAGTATCACGTGGTGGGCGGTTTCTCGTTCTACGAGCGGGCTGAGATCAAGGACTTGATCTCGTATTTGAAGGTCATCCAGAACCCGGATGATTCGGTTTCACTGCTGCGCGTGATCAATACGCCGGTGCGCGGGATCGGCAAGACGACCATCGAGATGATCGAGCGGCTCGCGCTTGAGACCGGATTGTCGATGTGGGGCGCGGTTGGCGAAGCGATTACGCGGCAGTTGTTGGCGGCGCGGGCGTTGGCTGCGCTGAAGAGCTTCCGTACGCTGATCGAAGACGGGCGCGCGATGCTGGCGGGGACCTATGCGGAGCGGTTGGAAGAGACGGCTTCGGCGAAGACGGGCGGCGATGCGGGGGCCGACGCTGCCGAGCTGCGCTCGGCTTGGACGGGGCAAAGCCCCGCCCCCACACAGCCTGGGGCCGACACCGATTTCGATCCTGGCAACTTCAGCTTTGATCTCGCCGCCAACGATGCGACCGGCGAGGACGTCGCTCCCTCCACCGATGAGGCGGTCGAGGGTTTCCGCGCTGCTGGCGCGGCGGCGAATACGGCCGAGATTCTCAAATTTCTGATCGACCGCACTGGATACATCAAGCAACTGGAAGAGGAGGACACGCCGGAGTCTTACTCACGCATCGAGAACCTGCGCGAACTGGTGAACGCGGCCATGGACTCGCGCGATCGCGGGGAAACGCTCGATCAGTTTCTCGATCACGCCGCCCTAGTTAGCGATGCCGACCAGTACGATGAGCACGCGCAGATCACGCTGATGACGCTACACGCGGCCAAGGGACTGGAGTTTCCGCTGGTGGTTCTCGCGGGGATGGAAGAAGGGCTGTTTCCGCATTCGCGCACCATGCTCGAGCCGGATTCGATCGAAGAAGAACGGCGGCTTTGCTACGTTGGCATGACGCGCGCCATGGACACGCTGATTTTGTCGCGAGCCGTGTATCGGCGGCGGTATGGGACGGACATGCCGGAGGCTAGCGTGCCGTCGCGATTTCTGGAGGAAGTGCCGCCGCAGTTGGTAGAAGAGTTGGGCGGATCGCGGGCGAAAGCGCGGGCGAGTCGCCCGCGCCCACACGACGATCGTGTGGGGACGGGTCTCCGAGCCGTCCCAGCGGGGCGAAGCCCCGCAGCCGCCGACAGCACGCACTACTCCTACGAAGACGAAGACCAGAGCGCCACCTGGGACCCGGCGCGGGTCAAGCCGAAAACGGCGACTCCGCTCGGGAACTACAACTCGATCGACAACATTGCCGAGTTTTTTACCTCGCGCGGCAAGAAGTTCAATGTCCAGAAAATGCCGTCCGAGGAGCCCACAGGCAGGCGCGGATTCCGTCCCGGGCAGAAGGTCAAGCACCCGAAATATGGGGAAGGGACGGTGTATCAGCGCGAAGGGGATGGGGAAGACGCCAAGATTACGGTACAATTCCCTCGCTTCGGTTTGAAGAAGCTGGTGGAGAGGTACGCCCAGCTGGAGAAAGCATAGAGCTGCGAGCTTCGAGCCGCGCGCCTTGATATACGCACCAAGAATTTCAGAGAGGATTTGAAACGCACTGATGGCAAATACAAAGAAGCTAACCAAAGACGAACGTAAGAAAAGCAAGCGAGCCGCCCGCAAGAAGATGAAGGCGGAAAAGCCGAAGAAGCCCCGCGACTACGCGCGCGGATCGAAGAAGCGCAAGGTGAAAAAGCTGGCACGGGGTCAGGCGAAACGGTAGGCCGTTAGCCTGAGCCGTGAGCAGTGCCGGGCATGGGCCAGCGCCCATGCCCGACTCCCGCTGTGAGGAGACAACGAACTCTTGTCGCAATTATCCCCTGAGCCGGCAGCCGGCGTCATCCGTACTTCTAACAGCCAGCTTCTCTGTTGCAAGTCCATCGACAAACTGATCTCGGAGTCGGAGAACCCGGAAACCCGGCTCAGTAAAACGCTGGGGCCGTGGTCGCTGACGGCACTCGGCATCGGCGCCATCATCGGTTCGGGAATCTTCGTGCTTACGGGAACGGCGGCGGCCGGAGAATATTTCCAGGCGCCTTCCATCCTGCATGCGCAGGCGCTCGACCTGATCGTGAATTTCCTGCGTACCGGCAGCACGGCCGGAGCGCTCATGCATGGCCGCCCGCCGGCCGGGCCATCGATCGCAATTTCGTTTTTTCTGGTGGCGCTTGCCTGCAGTTTTGCCGGATTGTGCTACGCCGAGTTGGCGTCGATGATCCCGATTGCCGGCAGCGCCTATACCTACTCGTACGCAACGCTCGGCGAAATCTTTGCCTGGATCATCGGCTGGGACCTGATTCTCGAATACGTGGTCAGCAACGTGGCGGTGGCGGTTGGCTTCGCCGGTTATACGAAGGCGCAATTCGCGGCGTTCGGTGTCATCTTGCCGGACAAATGGGCGAGTCCTGTCTGGGCCGGCGGGCAATGGACCGGCGCCTATTTCAACCTCCCCGGCTTCCTGATCGTTTTTATTCTCACGCTGCTGCTGGTGCGCGGAGTGAAGGAATCGGCGGAGACGAACAACATCATGGTCGCGATTAAGATCGGCGCCATCCTGACCTTCCTGGTTGTCGGTGGAATGCTGGTGAAGCCCGCTAACTGGACGCCGTTTGCGCCTTCTGGCTTTGCCGGAATCGTCACCGGAGGCGCGATCGTTTTTTTTACCTACATCGGATTCGATTCGGTCTCAACCGCGGCGGAGGAATCGCGCAATCCGCAAAAAGACTTGCCCTTCGGCATTATCATGTCGCTGATTGTCTGCACGCTGCTGTATGTCGGCGTCGCTATCGTGCTGCTCGGCATGATGAAGTACACGACCTTCGTGTCCGGAGAAGCCGCCGAAGCCCCGGTCGCCTACGCGTTGAAGTATCTGGGAGCGCACGTGTTCTTCCGGTCGGTGATCGTAATTGGAGCACTGACGGGGATGATCTCTTCGTTGCTAGTGTTTCAGTACGGGCAGGCGCGTATTTGGTACGCCATGTCTCGCGACGGCCTGTTGCCGAAATTGTTCTCCGCTGTGCACCCGAAATATAAGACGCCGCACTGGTCCACATGGATCGCCTGTTTTGCGGTGGGGATTCCCGCCGGGCTGGTGGATATTGGGGATGCGGCCGACCTCGCCAACATTGGGACGCTGTTTGCCTTCGTGCTGGTTTCTCTGGGGGTCATCTTTCTTCGACGCAGGCAGCCCGATCGCAAGCGAGCGTTCCGTGTGCCATTTGTGCCGTGGTTCCCGCTGATGTCAGTCGTCCTGTGCGGCGGACTGATGTTCGGGCTCACGCTCATTACCTGGCTGCGATTTGTGATCTGGCTGGCGCTGGGGCTGGTCATTTACATCTTCTACAGCCGCCACCACAGCGAGTTCTGCAAGAAGGATCGGGTGATCGGGTGATCGGGCCATCGGGTCATCTGGTTCGGGTTTTGAGGTGTCAAGGATCACCCGATGACCCGATGGCCAGATGACCCGATCCGCACATCACCCGATCCTTTAGAATCGCTACATGCCTTCGGAGCCGTCCAGCTTCATCCTCTCGCTTCCCAAGGCCGAGATCCATCTGCATCTCGAGGGATCGATTGAACCCTCTACACTGCTCGAACTACGCCAGCGTCACGGGATGGATGGCGCCTCGCCCGCCGAGGTGGAGCAGCTCTACAACTACAAGGACTTCACGGGTTTCCTCGCTGCTTTCAAGGATGTGACCGGACACTTGCGTACCCCGGAAGACTACGAGCTGATTACTTACCGGCTGATGGAGCGGCTGAAATCGCAGAACATTCTGCATGCGGAGGTCATTGTTTCGGCCGGCGTCTGCCTCTGGCGCAAGCAGGATTTCCCCGTGATTTTCGAGGGGCTGGAACGTGGCCGCCAGCGCGGAGAGAAAGACTTCGGCATTTCGCTGTTGTGGATCTTCGATGCCATCCGGCAGTTCGGCGCCGAGAAAGCGCAGCGCGTGCTCGACCTCGCCATCCAGTTTCGCGATCGCAACGTAGTTGGCTTCGGCATTGGCGGCGACGAGCGGGCGGGCCCACCCGAGTGGTTCGCAGGGGTTTACGCGCGCGCCGCGGAGCACGGTCTTCATCTCACGGCCCACGCCGGGGAAAGCGCCGGGCCGGAGTCCATCTGGGGCGCGCTGAACCTCAAAGCGGAACGCATTGGCCATGGCCTTACCGCCGCGCAGGATCCGGAATTGATCGAAGAGCTGGCCGGGCGCCAGGTTCCGATTGAAATCTGCGTGACCAGCAATCTGCGGACGGGCTGCTGTGGCGAACTCGCACAGCATCCGGTGCGCCGCTACTTCGACCAGGGTCTGATGCTGACCCTCAACACCGACGATCCCGCCATGTTTCGAACGTCGCTGGCCGAAGAGTACGCGCTGGTGCAGGAGACGTTCGGCTTCACCGACGAACACCTGCGAGAATTGGCGCGCAATTCCTTCGAGGCGTCCTTTCTGCCGCCAGAAAAGAAAGTAGAATTTCTGAATCTGTTGGACTCCGCGGCTCTGCGGGCGTGAGGCGCGTCGTTCGCTGTTCGCTATTCGTCGTTCGCTCTTCGCTTCCCAAAAGCCGAGAGCCGATCGGCGAAAAGCGAATAGCGAACAGCGAAACGCGATCCCCCCTCGCCTATAATGTCTGCCTATGAAACTCGAAGAGAAGATTGCCGAACTGAAAAAACGAGACCAGATGGCCCAGGAAGGCGGCGGGGCACAGCGGCGCGAGCGGCAGCACAAAGAGGGCAAGATGTCGGCCCGCGAGCGCATCGAATTTCTGCTCGACGAGGGTACCTTCGAGGAAACCGATAAGCTGGTCACGCACCGCTGCCACGACTTCGGCATGGCGGAGCAGAAATACTACGGTGACGGTTTCATCACCGGCTACGGCCGCGTCGAAGGACGGCTGGTCTTTGTCTTTGCGCAGGACTTCACCGTATTCGGCGGCTCGCTCTCCGAGGCCAACGCTTTGAAAATCGTCAAGATCATGGATCTGGCGGCCAAGATGGGCGCTCCGGTCATTGGACTGAATGATTCGGGGGGCGCGCGCATTCAGGAAGGCGTGATGTCGCTGGCCGGCTATGCCGACATTTTTTTGCGCAACACGCTTTATAGCGGAGTGGTGCCGCAGATCTCGGCCATCATGGGTCCGTGCGCCGGCGGCGCCGTATACTCGCCTGCCATCACCGATTTCATCCTGATGGTGGACCAGACTTCGTACATGTTCATCACCGGGCCGGACGTGATCAAGCTGGTGACGCACGAAGAAGTCACCAAAGATCAGCTCGGCGGCGCGCACACGCACAACGAAACTTCAGGCGTGGCGCACTTCATGTGCCGAGATGACGCCGAGTGTTTGTCGATGGTGCGCGAATTGCTGAGCTTTATTCCGTCGAACAATCTGGAAGACCCGCCGCGCAAGGCCTGCACCGACCCGATCGATCGCCTGGACGAGAAGCTCGACACGCTGATCCCCGATCAATCGAACATGCCGTATGACATGAAAGACGTGATTCATACGGTCGTCGATGACGGCTATTTTTTCGAAATTCACGAGCACTATGCCAAGAACATCGTCGTGGGATTTGCGCGCTTCAACGGGAAGCCGGTTGGCATCGTCGCCAATCAGCCCGCAATGCTCGCCGGCACGCTCGATATCAATGCATCGGTAAAGGGCGCGCGCTTCGTGCGCTTCTGCGACTGCTTCAATATTCCGCTGGTGACGTTTGAGGACGTGCCCGGCTTCCTGCCCGGCACGCAGCAGGAGTATGGCGGCATCATCAAGCATGGCGCCAAGTTGCTGTATGCGTTTGCGGAAGCGACCGTGCCGAAAGTGACCGTGATCACGCGCAAAGCCTACGGCGGAGCGTATTGCGTCATGGCTTCAAAGCATATCCGCACGGACGTAAACTATGCCTGGCCGAGCGCGGAGATCGCGGTGATGGGGCCGGAAGGCGCGGTAGATATCGTGTATAAGCGCGAGCTGGACGGTGCTGAAAATCGCGAAGCGGTTCGCCAACAAAAGATCGAAGAATTCCGCGACCGTCTGGCGAATCCCTATGTGGCCGCCGACCGCGGATTCGTGGACGCTGTCATCCAGCCGCGAGAGACGCGCAAGAAGCTGATCCAGGCGCTGGAGATGCTCGGGACCAAGCGCGACAAGAACCCGCCTAAGAAGCATGGGAATATTCCGCTGTAGGGCAGTGGTCAGTGGGCGGTGGTCAGTGGTCAGTAGAAGCGACTTGACCCGAGCGACTGGGGTACCCCCCTCCCCCCCTATTTTGTTAGATAATTCATTTTAAAGGAGTTAACGCACATACCTCATAACAAAGGACTTACGGCGGTGGTTTGAGACCTTGCCTTTGGAATCAAGGAGTTGGACTTCCTCGGTCGCGCAAATAATAGATTTCAAAGAACTTACATAAAAACTCGGCGCGGCCGCACTGGGCTGCAACCTAACTTCTATTATAGCTGTTGTTGTCAAGCGTCTTGGCGTTCCAGTTCGTCAAATACTTCAGCTGCCGGACGTCCCGCGCCTTTGCGAGCTTGCGCTAGGCCTCGGCGAATGCTCGCCACCACCTTGAAGCGGACTCGTTCTTTGCGCTGAAGGTACTGGACGATCTCGAACAAATTGCGCGCCTGCGGATTGCCGGACGGGGACAGCATCCGCATCAGACTCTTCGGAGAGTGTCCGGTGACTTTCGCCACCGCAGCAAAACCAATAGTGGCGTTGATGTAGTCGCGCAGCACAGCTTTGCCGGTTTCGAAGTCTCCCGAAAGGAAGCATTCGACGCTTTCACGCAGAAGTTCGTTACGGAACGCGGGGTCGCGCCTCGCCCGGGCTTGAATCGTTTCTTTGAAACTGCGGGTTAAGGGCATGGGCAGGTGCTAATCAATCAACATGGTAACATGAATGGTACTTTACGGAGATCTCCGCCGGTCTCCGGTTTGCTCGTTATCACGGAGAAATATCGAAAGTGAGAATAGAGCAGGCAGGACCGGGGCCGGATATCATGAGGAATGACAAGTGATGGTGACGATCCTCCCTTGAACTCGAATATCCAAGAACCGAATCCTGCCAAGATCAATATAAAGAGAACGGGTTTTCCAGGTGAACCGTATTCGATGGTGCTGACCAATATTTTCAAGGACCCTGACAGTCACTTGAATCAGGTCCCGCCTTGGGGTCTGCCAGGTCCGTATCAAGTGACATTTGTCCTTGGCAGACCCGGCAGCAGAGCATTTCCTGAAAACGAAATCAAATTTGCGCAGTTCATGCGCGGCGACTCACATCTCGCAATTTTGCCCCCGGCGTTCCCTGCGCCCATCGACGCCGCTAAAATCCGGCTCGAAGTGAAGGTTGAAGGTGAATCATTTGTATTCGAAGGATTAGCAAATGAAGAGGGCTTTCTAGCAAAGCTGGAAACTCAGCCTTTCCATGCGCAAAATAGAAATGATGCTGAACTCCGCTCTACAAGAGTGGTGCAAACGGTGCTAAGCGAATACTCAGCCAGCCTGGACATACCTATTCAAATCGACTTGATTGAGGTTACCGAGATGGCTACCTCAAATAAGAGTCTTACGCTGATAGCATCATTTCGAACAGGCGGAAGCTCTGCGCCGATTGAAGCATTCGATCCGGAATTTGCAAATCTTGCGGCGCTTTACCGCGAAGCGCTTATTTCGAACACTCCAGCGTATCGCTACCTTTGTTTTTACAAGATATTGGAGGCGAGTCGCAAGAGACGCGAGCGCCTCAGCCGAAAATTGAAGAAACAATATCGTCCTATTCGGGAAGGAGAACATATCCCCGCGTCTCACGCCGAGCAAATATCTTGGCTTAAGGCAATTTTTGTTGGCCAGGACGATTGGGGGGAATTGGCCCTTAATCAAGTATTCCCGGCGGAGGTGCGCGGAAAGAAACTGACTGCATTATTCGATAGCCAGCTGCGCCCGCTTAGAGACCGGATCGCGCATGGGATTTTAGATTCAGGGAAGTACCTTCATGTCGATGATCTTGCCGCCGTCCGAGAGATAACCAAATGGTTGCCGTTCCTGCGCTGCGCCGTTAGGAGGACGCTCAAGAATGATTTCCCGGGCCATTACCTCCCTTATTTGAATGAGGATGGCTCAATCACCCATAAGTAAGCCGCAGCGGTGAACCGCTGCGCCACCCAAAATCAAGTGCAACACAGACTTTTACCCGCAGCCTGAGTCGAGCAATGTCTCTTAACTCTCACATCGAATGGACCGACGCGACCTGGAACCCCGTCCGCGGGTGCGTCAAGATTAGTCCTGGGTGCAAGCACTGCTATGCCGAGACGTTTGCGGAGCGGTTTCGCGGGGTTAAGGGGCATCCTTATGAGCAGGGGTTTGATCTGCGGCTGGTGCCGGAGAAGCTTACGGAGCCTTTTGCCTGGCGGTCTCCTAAGTTGGTGTTTGTGAACTCGATGAGCGATCTGTTTCAGACGGGAGTTCCGGATGACTACGCGGAGGCTGTTTCGCGGGTGATGGCTGCGGCGAATTGGCATACCTATCAGGTGCTGACTAAGAGGTCGGAGAGGCTGCTGCAATTGCTCTCGGGGCGGTTACGTTTTGCGGCGGAGCAGGAAAATATATGGTGGGGCGTCAGCGTTGAGGATCGGAAACACGGTTTGCCCCGTGTGGATCATCTTCGACAAGCTCCTGCGAAGGTTCGCTTCCTGTCGATCGAGCCGCTGCTGGAAGACCTCGGGGAGATCGACTTGTCTGGGATTACATGGGTGATTGTTGGGGGCGAGAGTGGGCCGGGGGCGCGTCCGATGAAGCGGGAGTGGGTCGTCTCTGTTCGGAAGCAGTGCCGAATGCAGGGCGTGCCCTTCTTCTTTAAGCAATGGGGCGGGGTTAGAAAGGCTAAGAACGGCAGATTGCTTGATGGGCGCACTTATGATGAATATCCGGAGCGCGTTCTGAGGCCTGTGCCTGAGAGAGCGGAGTGCCTTGCTTGGGCTGAGGAGTTCGGGAAAGGCTTTCAGGCTTGGCCGCTTGCGGTGGGGTGATGCTGATTTTGCGGCGGGCTGCCGAGCTTTGCTCGGCTTGGACGGGCGAGGGCGCCCGTCCCTACACGATCACGGACGGGCGAGGCGCCCGTCTCTCCACAATCTCAGTGCAAACGTAGAGAGTCCCGAGGTGATGTTGAACTCATTCCTCTCGGCCAGTAGCTCGCGTTTAGACCCTTGCTGACCTTATTCCTACAACTCCCTTGCGGGTTTCATTGTAGGCCGATCTTGCTCGGGCTCCGGGCTCACCGCCAACCGGATAAATTAGTTCAACGCCTCGGGACTCTATCCTGCCTTCAACAGAGGCTCTTGTTCTCCTCGACCAGCGCTTAGCTATAGACCCTTGCTTGCCCTCCCAAACTCACCTCGCGGTTGTCTGAGTGACTTCGCTTGAGCCCCGGACGCCGCACCAACCGGGAAAACTTCAGAACGTGTCAAAGAACGATTATGGTTTTACCACTCTCATTTTTAACGTCAATGAAATTCGTGCATCTGTAACTTCTTATTCCTCAATCGAGTGCAGCTCATGCACAGCCGGGTGCCACGGAAATTGTGCAATCGCCGGCAGCGGACTCCGAAATCCCCAGCATCCATGCGGTTTTTCTGGGTTTCTGCCCGGCAGACTTCCGCTTTCGTCCGATGAGCACATAAGACTGCGACTGTGCAAATCGCCGCTTCATCCGCATGAATCCCGCTTTTTGCGCAATTCGTCCACGGTTCTCACCCAGATACTTACGTCAATAAATTGCTTTCCCTACAATTCCAATGTGAAAAGGAGTGTGCGATGACGACCTATGACCCTCCCCCCGGCCGCGGCCGAATTATCGATATGCAGGGCGGCTCCCTTGCGCGTCTTTTGGGATTCCTTGGCCTCGGTCTCCTGATTGTGATCTTCCTATTCTCCGCCGTTACTCGCGTGGACTCAGGCGCGGTCGGCGTCCTGACGCTTTTCGGACGCGTCACGGGCGAGGCTTTGCCCGAAGGCATCCACCTCATCAACCCGTTCAAGACCAACCACGAACTCTCCATCCGCACCCAGGAGAACAAGGAAACGGCCAGCGTGCCTTCGAGCGAAGGCCTGGTCATGAACCTCGACACCTCGCTGATCTTCCACCTCAATCCCCAGAAGGCTGCCGATGTCTTCCAGAAAATCGGGCCGAATTACGTGGAAGTCCTGATCGAGCCCAACCTGCGAGCTGCCATTCGTGAAGCGACGGCTTCGCACACTGCGAACGCCCTCTACACCGGCGAACGCGAGATGGTCGCCAAGCAGATCTTTGACCAGCTCTCCAATCTTCTCGGCCAGCGGGGCTTCATCGTGGAAAGCGTCCTGCTGCGCGATATCCAACTGCCCGCCACGCTCAAGGCTTCCATCGAATCGAAGCAGCAGGCCGAGCAGGAATCGCTGGCTATGAGCTTCCGCCTGCAAAAAGAAAAGCAGGAAGCCGAGCGCAAACGGATCGAAGCCGCGGGCGTCCGCGACTTCCAGCAAATCGTAGCCCAGGGCATCAGCGCGCAGCTGCTGGAATGGAAAGGCATCGAAGCCACGGAAAATCTGGCCAAGAGTCCGAATGCCAAAATCGTAGTGATCGGCAGCGGCAAGAACGGGCTGCCACTGATCCTGGGGCAGTAGCGAGAATCTGTACGGTCGTTTTCGGCGCCGACGGAGACGCGGCAAGCCGTGTCTCTACGGAAATCTTCTTCATCGAACGGTAGAGACGTGGCTTGCCACGTCTCAATTGCGCGCGGGGAGCCCGCTTCCGCCAGCGCCGCCGCCGACGAATCCACTACAATGCTGGCTCTGGTTGGAGGCCTTTTTGTGATGAGAAGCCTGCGTTTGGCGGCAATGGTTTGTTTCCTGACAGTTCTTTTCTCGGCGCAAATCTCATCGGCACAAGTCCCCCGGGCGCAGAGCCCGGAAGAGAAGACGGCGAAGTATCTGGAATCGGTGCGGCATCAGCCGGGGTTGCTGCTGGCATTTCTGCAGCAGATGCCCAAGGGCGGCGACCTGCACGTCCACCTGAACGGCGCGATTTACGCGGAGAGCATGATCGACTGGGCCTCGGAGAGCGCGCTCTGCGTGGACCGCAGCACTTCGAAACTGATTCACGCGTCATGCGACTCGTGCGAGCCCTATAAGAACAAGCCGTCGGTGCGCTGCGCCTATCAGGACCACGTTCTCTACAACCAACTGGTGGACGCCTGGTCGATGCGCAACTGGCACCGCGAGGAGGAATCGGGCCACGACCATTTCTTCGCTACGTTCGAGAAGTTCGAGCCAGCTTTGGAGAAGCACATGGGCGAGGCGTTCGCCGAGGTGGCGTCGCGGACGGCGGCCGATCATCTGCAATATGTGGAGGTGATGAACACGGCCGACGAGGCGCAGGCAGCTATTCTGGGCGACAAGGTGGGATGGGACGACGACTTCAGCAAGCTCCGCGACAAACTGCTCGCCGGCGGAATGGCGGATGTTGTGGCGTCGGTCCGCAGTCAAGCCGATTCCGATGAAGCTCGCAAGAAAGAAGTGTTGCATTGCGGGACGGCGCAGGCTGCTCCGGGATGCGAGGTCACGATCCATTATCTGTACCAGGTGCTGCGAGGGTTGCCGCGGGAGCAGGTTTTCGCGCAGATCTTGCTCGGCTTCGAGTTGACCAAGGCCGATCCACGCTTCGTCGGCTTCAACCTGGTGATGCCAGAAGACTATTACGTGCCCATGCACGACTTTGATTTGCACATGCGAATCATCGAGGCCTTGCACAAGTTCTATCCGGCGACGCACGTGTCGTTGCACGCCGACGAACTGGCGATGGGGCTGGTTCCGCCCGAGGGCTTGCGATTTCACATTCGCGAATCGATTGAGCGTGGCGGCGCGGAACGGATTGGGCATGGCGTGGCGGTCATGAGCGAAAACGACCCGATTGGGCTGCTGCACGAGATGGCCAAAAAGAATGTGCTGGTCGAGATTTGCCTGACGTCGAATGATGTGATCCTGGGCGTCAGCGGCGACCGCCATCCGCTGCCGGTGTACATGAAATACGGAGTGCCGGTTGCGCTCGCTACCGACGATGAGGGCGTATCGCGCAGCGACATGACGCACGAATATCTGCGGGCGGTCGAGACGTATGGCTTGTCGTATGCCGATCTGAAGCGCATGGCGCGCGAGAGCCTGGAACACAGTTTCATTCCCGGAGATAGTCTGTGGAGCGATGGACGCGAGTGGCGTCGCGCCGCAGCGTGCGAGGATGAGAAAGCGTCCGGTGATCGCGTCTCAGGAAAATGTCAGAAATTGATTGGGGCGAGTGAGCGCGCTCGGGTGCAGTGGCAACTGGAGAAAGCCTTGGCCGAGTTCGAGAAAAAGTTCTAGCAGGCTCCGGAAAAAGTCGATGCCCGGGCCCTGGAAGGGGCGTCTGATTTCGAAGACTTAGGGCATCGCTGAAGCGATGCCCTGACACGAAACGCGAGTTTTTCCGCAGCCTGCCAGGGTGTAGGGGTTCTTCAACTCCGCCGCCTGCCTCGCCAGCGAGGCAGGTTGCTGCTCTCAAGATGACACGTTAGAGAGCCACTGGAAGCCCGCGGCCAATGGTCGCGTTACTTCCGTCATCTCGTGCGCGGGGGCGGTTCGGGTCATGATAGGGACGGTAGCTGGAGTCCCGCCTGCATGAATATCGATGACTTGCTCCGCATTGCCATGGAGCGCCGCGCTTCCGACTTGCATTTGAAGGTCGGGAACTATCCTCACCTGCGCATTGATGGCGATCTGGTGCCTTTGACCGACCAACCGCGTGTGTCCGCCGAAGACATGTTGAACATGTCGTTCAGCATGATGTCGGCGCGGCAAAAGCAAAAATTCAAAGAGACCACGGAAATCGATATGGCGTACGGCGTTGCGGGCCTGGGACGCTTCCGTGTAAACGTGTTTCAGCAGCGCGGCAACGTGGGATTGGTGTTGCGCGTCATTCCAACGAAGATCCGGGCGCTCGACGAACTGTTCTTGCCGAAAGTGGTAGAGCAGATCTGCGACATGCCGCGCGGTCTGGTGCTGGTGACCGGGGTGACGGGCTCGGGCAAGTCGACGACGCTGGCCGCCATGGTCGATCGCATCAACTCGACTCGCGCCGAGCACATCATCACGATCGAAGACCCGATCGAATTTCTGCACCGCGACAAAAAAGGCTACGTGAACCAGCGTGAGGTGGAAGTGGATACGCCATCGTTCTCGGCGGCGCTGCGGGCTTCTCTGCGTCAGGATCCGGACGTGATTCTGGTGGGCGAAATGCGCGATCTGGAGACGATCGGGACGGCGCTGCACGCGGCCGAAACCGGTCACATGGTTTTCTCCACGCTGCACACGCTGGATGCGGTGGAAAGCGTCAACCGAATTATCGCGATTTTTCCGCCGCCGGAGCAGAAACAGATTCGGCTGCAGTTGGCGGCGGTTTTGCGCGCCATCGTCAGCCAGCGCCTGGTGCGCCGGTCTGACGCCGAGGGCCGAGTGCCCGCGGTCGAAGTGATGGTGACGACGGCCTACATCCGGGAATGCATTCTGGTGCCCGAGAAGACGCGCGCCATCCGCGAAGCGATTTCCGCCGGCACCTCGCAGTACGGGATGCAGACCTTCGACCAATCGCTCTGGGATTTGTTCCAGGCGGGTCTGGTGAATTACGAGACGGCTCTGGAGAGCGCCTCGAACGCGGATGAGTTCAAGCTGCGGATGCAGGGTATTGCGTCCACGGCAGACATCTCGCGCCAGTCGATGCAGTCGGCGGGCTTTGGACGCTGAGAGTTGAGTTTGTTTCTCCTGAAACTTGGGCGCGCTTCGGCGCGCCCTTTTTTTGCGGCAGAGAGGTGGCTGAAAAACTCAGGTTTCGTATCAGGGCATCAGTTCATCTCTCCCGCCTGTAGAGACGGGGCTTGCCCCGTCTCCGGAGACGCGGCAAGCCGCATCTCTACGGGAGGCTGGGCATCGCATGTGCGGCTGGAGCCGCATTTCGATGAGTGGCGATCAAGACGAGGCCGAACTGCGCTCGGCTTGGACCCATCGCCTTCGCTCAGGGCAGGCTCGCGAGGCGCCCGTCCCCACACGAGCTTAGTTGGGCTTGCGGAACTTACTGTCGGCCAGGTAGCGGAGCATGATGGCGTCGGTGGCGTTTTGGAATTGCTGCTCGAGTTCGGGGGCTTGCGCAGGGGTGTCCTGGCGCAGGGTCTCGCGAAATTTCTCACCCATTTCGGAATCGCTGGTGACGACCTGCATGTAAAACCAAAGGAAGTGGCGCATCTGGTCGAGGGCGGACTTGAGCACCTGGATGGATTCCATCTCCGGCTGATCGGCGAGGGCTTCCATGAGTTCGGGGTCGGTGGGGGCCTGCATGGCGGCGCAGTTGAGTTCGCGCTGGATCACGCGCAGGTCGTCCGTAACGCGCAAAATGCGGAGATGAATGTCTTCCATGCTTTCCCGGTTCTCGCGATCCATAAGGTCCTTTCTGTCCCGACCAAGCTTTCCCGACCAAGGCGTTCTATCAAGATCGCATCCCGGAGCGCGGGGGGAAAGGTTCCCCGTGTGCATGAGCTTCGGTAATTAAAGTTACCTTAGGTCGAAAGCCACACGGGGCGGGCGATTTCAGGCGGTCTTTTTTCAGGCGCTCTTGCGGGTCACTTCACGGGACAGGTTCAGTCCGGCGGAGCGGATTTCGGGGACACCGACGATGCGGGTGCCCTGCGCGGGCGATTCCACGGCCTGGACCAGCGCGAGGATCAGTTGGTCAATCGTAACCAGACCGAGGCGCAGGGCGCCGGCGCGCGTGAACGGGAGCCACTCGCACACTTTGTAGAAGGGCAGCAGCGCGTAGGGCCAGCGGTGTCCTGGTCCGAGCACGTACCAGGGGCGGAGGATGGTGGAATTGAGGTGGTGCTCCTGGATCATCTGTTCGCACTCGGCGCGCACGGCGATGTAGTCCTTCATCATTGGAATTGGAACGGGGTGGGCGACGCTGAGATAGATGAAATGACGCACACCGAGTTCGGCGCAAGCGTCGATGGCCTCGCGGGCGGAGACCAGGTCAATGGCGCGAAACTCGGCGGCTTTCGCTGGGGATGGGTGAGGGACGCCGACCAAGTGGATGAAGGTATCGGCCGGACGAATGAGTTGGCGGTAACTGTTGGCGTCGAGCGCATTGCCGGAGACGACTTCGCATGCGGCGGGCAGCTTCGCTTTCGAGCCGGGGCGGACGAGCGCGCGAACCCGATGTCCACGCTCGAGAAGAATGGGAATGAGAGCGGTGCCGATATAGCCGGTTCCTCCCGTGATGAAGACGCGCCGGGAGTCGGACGCCTTGGGCAAGGATTTAACTTTCAGCAAGAGCCGGATATCGGAGATGGATGCAGGCACAGCTTAGTCCCAGGGGCCGTTTCGGATTGTCATAGTCATAGCCCATAAAGAAGTTTAATCCAAGGGAGGGGCCGGGTGTGATACAAACGGTTCGCGATGACATCACCGCAAACTGGCCTGGTGCGGGCCATTGGCCGTTGGAGCCTGGCCGCACTGGCGGTGAACTCGATTATCGGCAGTGGTATTTTTGGGTTGCCGGCCACGGTGGCTGGGCTTCTCGGCAAACGCAGCGTAGTGGCCGTGTTGATTGCGGGGGCTGCGATGGGCGTGATTATGGCCTGCTTTGCCGAGGTGGCCTCGCAATTTTCCGAGGCGGGCGGACCTTACCTGTACGCGCGCACGGCGTTCGGGCGGCTGACGGGCATTCTGGTGGGCTGGATGCTGTACCTGGCGCAGACGGCGGCTCCGGCGGCGAATGCCAACTTGTTTGTCATTTATCTGGCGGAATTCTGGCCGGCGGCGAAAGAGCCGTGGCCGCGCTTTGTGATCCTGACGCTGCTCGTGGGAGTGCTGGCGCTCATAAACGCTCGGGGTGCGCGGCAGGGCACGGCGGTGAGCAACGTGTTCACGGTGGCGAAAATTCTGCCGTTGCTGATGGTGGTGTCGGCGGGAGCGGCGGTTACGATCATCCATCCGGCGCCGTGGGGGGCGGCGGCGATGCCGGCGAGCGCGTGGATGAAGGCGATGGTGCTGCTGATCTTCGCTTACGGTGGATTTGAATCGGCGCTGGCGCCTATGAGTGAAGCCAAGAATCCGGGGCGGGACGCTGCCTTTGCGTTGTTTGTGGCACTGATCGCCTGCACCGTGATTTATGCGCTGGTGCAATGGGTGGTGGTCGGAGTGCTGGGGCCCGGGGCGACGACGGATCGTCCGCTGGCCGAGGTGGCGCGCATCACGATGGGCAATCGGGGAGCGGGGCTGGTTGCGATTGGGGCGCTGGTTTCGGTGTACGGTTATTTGAGCGCCAAGCTGCTGGGAATGCCGCGCGTCACGTTCGCGCTCGCCAAAGGTGGCGACCTGCCACAGGTGTTTGCCGCGGTGAGTCCCAGATTTCACACGCCCTGGTTTTCCATTCTGTTCTATGCGGCTGCCGTGTGGGGTTTGGCGATGGCTGGGAGTTTTGCCTGGAATGTGACGCTCTCGGTGGTCGCCCGGCTGTTCTACTACGGAGTGGTTTGCGCGGCGGTGATCGCTTTGCGGCGAAAGCAGCCGATGGCCGCGGGTTTCCGGCTGCCTGGGGGGCAGGTGCTGGCGGTGCTGGGGGTCGGGATTGCCGTGGCACTGGCGACGCAGGTGGATTTGAGTAAGTCGCTGATCCTGGCGGCGACGGTGGGGGCGGCTTTGCTGAATTGGCTGTGGGCGCGGAGGGCGGGAGTTGCGGAATAGAACGGGTTTCATTGGCCTAGAGGACGCGGGCGGGGGCGCCCGCGCCACACGCATGGTGGAGGGCTCTTGCTAAAGTTCCGACTGGTTGGCTTGTTTCTTGTTACTTGTGTTTCTTGCTTCGCGCAGCGCGAGGGGGTGCTCAAGCAGATTGATCTGCCGCACTCCTATTACTTCAGGGAAATGTATCTGCCGCAGTTGACGACGGGGCCGAGCGCGGCGGCTTGGTCGCCGGATTCGCGCAGTTTGGTGTACTCGATGGCGGGCTCGCTGTGGCGGCAGGAAACGGGCAGCACGAAGGCGGAGCAGCTTACCGCCGGTCCCGGCTACGACTATCAGCCGGATTGGTCGAGCAACAGTGATGGGCGTTGGGTGGTGTTCGCGCGCTACGATCACGATGCGGTCGAGTTGTGGTCGCTGGATTTGCGGGATGGACGGGCACGGAGGATGACGTCCGGAGGCGCGGTGAATGTGGAGCCGCGATTCTCGCCGGATGGGAAGCGGCTGGCGTTTGTGTCGACGTCTTATAAGGGTCACTTTCATATCTTTGTAGGCCGATTCGAAGACGGATTACTCAGCGACGTGCGGCAACTTACTCCAGAGAATGTCAGCTCGCTGCCTCGTTATTACTACAGCAAGGTGGATCACGAGATTAGTCCGGTGTGGACGCGGGATGGTTCGGAGATTCTGTTTGTCTCGAATCGGGGGCACATTCACGGCACGGGCGGATTCTGGAAGATTAAGGCGGAGCCGGGTTTCGAGGCGCACGAAATTCATTACGAAGAAACGAACTGGAAGGCTCGTCCGGACTTTTCGCCGGACGGCAAGCGCATGGTGTATGCGTCGTATCTGGGGCAGGCGTGGCATCAACTGTGGGTCATGCCGGCAGCGGGTGGGGATGCGTTCCCGATTTCTTATGGCGCTTTTGACAACGTGAATCCGCGGTGGTCGCCGGATGGGTCGAAGATTGCGTTTATCTCCAATCGAAATGGGAACACTTCGCTATGGGTGCAGACGATTCCGGGTGGGGAGCAGACGGAGGTCGTCGCGCGCGAACGGAAATATTTGAAAGCGATGGGGCGAATTTCACTGCGCGTGGTGGATGCTCGCGGAAATCCAGTAGCGGCGCGGGTTTTTGTGACGGGCGCGGACGGACTGGCCTATGCTCCCGATAACGCATGGATGCACGCCGACGACAGCTTTGATCGCTCGGAGCGGGCGTTCGAGGCGCACTACTTCGATACATCAGGTGCGTCGGAGATAGCGGTGCCGGCCGGCGATGTCGAAGTGGACGTCATGCGCGGATTCGAGAATCGTTTCGAGCAACATAAGGTGGAGGTGAAAGCCGATAGCACCGCGCAGCTCACGGTCCGGGTGGCGCCGCTTGTTGGCGGAGTGGATAGAACATCGAATTGGGTGAGCGGCGATGTTCATGCGCACATGAACTATGCGGGGACCTATCAGAATACGCCGGCGCATCTGGTGGAGCAGGCGGCGGCGGAGAATTTGGCGATCGTCGAAGATCTGGTGGTGAACAAGGAGCAGCGCATTCCCGACATGGCGTATTTCTCGCCGCAACTGGATGCGGCTTCGACCGCGGATCATCTGCTGCTGCACGGGCAGGAGTTTCACACGAGTTATTGGGGACATCTGGGATTGCTGAACCTGACGCGGAATTTCATTCTTCCGGGATATGCGGCGTATCCCAATACGGCGGCGGCCAGCCTTTATCCGGCAAACGCGAACGTCGCTGATATGGCGCATGAACAGGGCGCGCTGGTGGGATATGTGCATCCTTTTGACAGCTTCCCCGATCCGGCGAAGGACGCTTCTCTTACTGCCGAGTTACCCGCGGATGTGGCATTGGGTAAGGTGGATTACATCGAGGTGGTTGGTTTTTCCGATCATAAGTCCACGGCCGAGGTTTGGTACAAGCTGCTGAATTGCGGTTTTCGGTTGCCCACGGCGGCGGGCACGGATTTCATGGGGAACTACGCGTCGCTGCGCGGGCCGGTGGGGTTGAATCGCGTGTATGCCGAAGTGAAGCCTGGTCCGCTGAAGATTGAACCTTGGCTTGCGGCGATCAAGGCGGGGCGGACGTTTGCGACGAATGGGCCGCTGCTCCGGTTCTCGCTGGGCGGGCAGGGGATTGGCGGGGAAGTGCGGTTGGAAAAGAAACAAGAGGTGCGGTTTTCGGCTGATCTGTTTTCGATGGTTCCAGTGGATCATCTGCAGATCGTCTGTAACGGGAAGGTCGCGCGGGAGCTTGCAATGGACAGCGACCGCAGCTCGGCGCACGTCCAGGGCTCGATCTCGCTGGACGCGAGCGGGTGGTGCGTGCTGCGCGCTTTCAGCGACAAGGCGGAGTATCCGATTCTGGATTTGTATCCTTACGCTACGACCAGTCCGGTGTATGTAAGTGTGGCGGGCGCGCCGGTGCGTAGTGCGGGAGACGCAGCTTATTTTGTGGCGTGGGTTGACCGGCTGATTTCGGCGGCGCGGAGTGATACTTCGTGGAACACGGAGGCTGAGAGGGAGTCGGTGCTCTCGATGCTGCAAGAGGCGAGAAAGAAGTATGTGAAGATGGGGGAGTAAGCGAGAGCGGCTTCAGGAAACAAAGTTCATGCGCATTGTTATCGCGGGCGGGGGGACTGGCGGGCACGTTATTCCGGCGCTGGCTATTGCTCAGCAGCTTAAGAAGCAGCTTGGCGCCGAGGTTCTTTTTATCGGGACGGCTCGCGGCATTGAGACGCGGCTGGTGCCGCAGGCGGGGTTTCCGCTGGAACTGATTCAGGTGGGCGCGCTGAAAAATGTCAGCCTGATGACGCGGGCGAAGACGATGTTTGATTTGCCACGTGCCATCGCGGCTTCTTCGCGGATGCTCTCGGAGTTCGATCCCGAAGTTGTGATTGGGGTGGGGGGCTACGCTTCCGGGCCGGCGATGGTGGCCGCGATTCGGCGGCGGCTTCCTACGCTCGCCTTTGAACCTAACGTCGTGCCGGGGTTTGCTAACCGCATGATTGCGCGCTGGGTTTCGGCGGCGGCGGTGCACTTTGAAGAGACTTGCCGGTATTTTCCTCACTGCCGGGTGACGGGCGTGCCGGTGCGGGCGGCGTTTTTTTCTATTCCTCCGAAGACCGGGGGCGCGCCTACGCTGCTGGTGTTTGGAGGCAGTCAGGGCGCACGCGCCATCAATCAGGCGATGATCGAGTCGCTGGCCGGTTTGCGCGCGAAGATTCCTGGGATCCACATCATTCACCAGACGGGGCAGCGCGACTATGAGCATGTGCTTGCCGCTTATCAGCAGTCGAGAGTCTCGGGCGAAGTCCACAAGTTTATTGACGATATGCCGGGAACGTTCGGGCGCGCCGATTTGCTGGTCTGCCGGTCGGGCGCCAGCACGGTTGGTGAGATCACGGCGGCGGGAAAGCCGGCGATTTTTGTGCCGTTCCCGGCTGCTGCGGATGATCATCAGAACGTGAACGCGCGGGCGCTGGAACGCGCGGGCGCCGCGGTTGTGGTCGAGGAAAGTAATCTGGGTGCGGCCTACCTCGTCGACACGATTGCGGCACTGATCGGCGATTCGAGCCGGCTGCAGAGCATGTCCGCCGCGGCGAAATCGCTGGCGCACCCGAAGGCGGTCGAAGAGATTGCGGAGATGGTCGCGCAGTTGGCTGGCGGTGCTTCGAACCTTTAACCGCGGAGGTCGCTGAGTTCGCGGAGAAATTAAGGGAAAGGCTGGTTAAGTTCTTACTCCGCGCTCTCTGCGACCTCTGCGGTTAAATGGTCTATCATCAGCCTTCATTTAATAGCTTCATCCGGGGATTGAGTTTTCATGTTCGCGAAGATTCAGCGCATTCATTTCGTGGGGATTGGTGGTATCGGCATGAGCGGGATTGCCGAGGTATTGCTGAATCTTGGTTACAAGATTTCCGGGTCCGACCTGAAGAAATCGGCGGTCACGCAGCGACTTGCGGCCCTGGGTGCGTCCACTTTCGAAGGACACGCTGCCGCCAACATCGCCGGGGCGGATGTTGTCGTCACCAGTTCCGCGATCTCGGTCGATAACCCTGAAGTTGCCGAAGCTCGGCGGTTGCATGTACCGGTGATTCAGCGCGCCGAGATGCTGGCTGAGCTGATGCGGCTGAAGTACGGCATCGCGATTGCCGGCATGCATGGAAAGACCACCACGACTTCGATGGTTGCGGCCGTCTTGGCCGCTGGCGGCCTCGATCCCACGGTTGTGGTCGGAGGGCGCGTGGACGCGATGGGCTCGAACGCGCGTCTCGGCAAGTCGCACTACCTGGTCGCCGAAGCGGACGAAAGTGACCGGTCGTTCCTGAAGCTTTCGCCGATTCTCTCGGTGGTCACGAACATTGACCGCGAGCACATGGACTGCTATCGCGACATGCGCGACGTTCACCGGACGTTTCTCGAATTTATGGAGCGCGTGCCGTTTTACGGTATAGTCTTCGGCTGCAATGACGACGTGGTGCTCCGGCGCCTGCTGCCGCGCGTCCATCGCCGCGTGACGACGTACGGAACCAGCCAGGGGTCGGATTTCCTGATCCGCATGAGGGCGTCGCAGATGCGATCGGCGCTGGCTGCCGGAGAGCACAGCCCGCTCGTCCGTTTCCATGTTACTTACAAAGAGAAGGATCTCGGAGAGTTCACGCTGCATGTGCCGGGCGCGCACAACGTGCTGAACGCTACGGCGGCCATTGCGGTGGGCACCGCGCTCGACATTCCCGCGGAGCAGATCCGTTCCGCGCTTGACGGTTTTCGCGGCGTGGACCGCCGCTTCCAGCTCAAAGGCAAGGCCGCGGGCGTCAGCGTGATTGACGATTACGGTCACCATCCGACGGAAATCCGGGCCACGCTGGCCGCGGCTCGCCAGTGCGGATTTCGCCGCGTGCATGTGATCTTCCAGCCGCACCGCTTCTCCCGCACTCGCGATCTGATGGATGAGTTCGCGACCGCCTTCGCCGACGCCGACACGCTTTGCTTGCTCGACATTTATCCAGCCAGCGAGAAGCCCATCGAAGGCATCACGGCGGAAGTTCTCGCGAGCCGCATTGCCGGGGCAGGGAAGCGGGGCGTCGCGTACGCTCCTTCTTTTTCTGACGCTGTCGTCACGGTTGCCGCGCTCGCCCGACCGGGTGACATGGTGCTGACGCTGGGGGCGGGGAGTGTTTCGCAACTGGGAGCGATGATTCTGGAGAAGCTAGAGACTAGAGCGAATCCAGAGTTGCCGTGACCGCCGGCAGCTGCCGAGCTGCGCTCGGCTGGACGGGGCATAGCCCCGTCCCCACACTGGCATTCCCACACGAGCGTCTGAACCAACTTGGCACTGTCTCAATTCGCGAAAACCAGTTATAGTAATTTTGCTCAGCGGTTTTCTGTCGACAACTGACTCGAAAGAGTGGCGCGGAAATCAAGTTCCACCGCGATACAGGAAGAATTGTATCCGCTTCCCGGCGTTTCTCAGCACGAGGCTCCCGAGCGTGAGCCCTTTGACGACGCACGGCTCGTCGATCTGGAAGCGGAGCAGGAATCTCCATTTCTGCGCGGGCAGAAGCGAGTCTCGGTCCGGCGCGGATCACTTCCCAAAAAGACTGCCAACCAGCTGAAGTGGGTCGCCCTGGCGCTCGTCGTTCTGGCAATTCTGGGAGCTGCCGGCGCGAGCCTCTACCGCTACGGGAAGCACTCATGGCGTTTTCGTGTCGATTCGAGCGATCAGATCGAAGTCACCGGCGCCGTGCACGTCGCGCACGCGCAAATCATGGAAGTCATGGGCGGCGATATAGGGCGCAACATTTTTTTCGTTCCGCTCGCGCAACGCAAACAGCAACTGGAGCAGATTTCGTGGGTGGAATCGGCGAGCGTGATGCGCTTTGTGCCGAATCGGCTGCGCATCGAGATTCATGAACGCACGCCGGTGGCCTTTGCCCGCATCGGCTCGCACATTTCGCTGATCGACGCCGGGGGCACGCTGATGGAACTCGCTCCAGGCGGCAAGCACAAGTATTCGTTTGCGGTGATTGCGGGCATGAACGCCGGCGAGCCGCTCTCCACTCGCGCGGCGCGCATGAAGAACTACAACGCGCTGGTTCGTGAGCTGGATTCGGGGGGCGCGCGTTATTCGCAGGAACTGAGTGAAGTGGACCTCAGCGACCCCGAAGACGTGAAGGTGCTGGCTGCCGACGCCAATGGCGAAGTGCTGGTGCATCTCGGCTCGGGGAATTACCTGCAACGCTACAAAACCTACGTGACCCATGTGCAGCAGTGGCGGCAGCAGTTCGACAAGCTCGAATCGGTGGACTTGCGCTACGACGGCCAGATCATCGTGAATCCCGATCTTAACGGGATGGCCCGGCAGCCGGCCTTGACGCCGGCGGCAGCCAAAGCGGCGATGGCAGCGGGAGTGAAACCTGCGGCGATCGTGAACTACGAAAAATATGTAACGCATCCCGTCCCTCCGGCTCCGGCGAAGAAAAACGCGAAGCCCAAGGCGAAAGGCGGGACGAAAGCGGCAGTTCATCATGCTTTCGCTAGTCATGCTGCCGTTAGTCATGCTGCCGTTAGTCATGCTCCCGTTAAACAAGCGCCAGTTACTCAAGCCGCGCTGAAGACAACGGTGAAAGCGCCGCCGGTCGCAGTTGCGAAAACTACCGCGGCGTCGCATCCGGCTGCGCCCGTTCCTACGGGCCAAAAGAAACCGAGCGCTGGAATTCGGAAGGAGACTCCGCAGAACTAGCGATCGTCATTTATGCCGAGCCACGAGCCCAATTTCATTACCGCCATTGACGTAGGCAGCGCCAAGACTTCAGTCCTGGTGGCCGAACTGAGCGAGCACGGATTGCGTTATCGCGGCCACGGCATCAGTGAATCGCGAGGCCTGCGCAAGGGCGTGATTACCGAACTCGACAAGGCGGTCGGCAGCATTCAAAAAGCGGTGGAGCATGCGGAAGACGTGGCCGGCATTCCGATCGAGCATGCGCTGGTGGGCATTGCGGGCGCGCACATTCGCGGGATGAACAGCCACGGCGGCATCACGTTCGGCGCTCGGTCGCGCGAGATTGGCCGCGAGGAAATCCGCCAGGCCGTGGACAAGGCCCGCACCGTGCCCTTGCCTGCCGATCGCGAGATTCTCCATTTGCTGCCGCAGGAATTCATTCTCGACGATCAGCCCGGCGTGCAGGATCCAACGGGCATGATGGCCACGCGGCTTGAAGTGCGCGTGCATATTGTGACGGCTTCTTCAAGCGCGACGCAGAATCTGGTGACGGCGGTGAACCGGGCTGGCGTTCACGTGGACGACACCATCTTCGAGCCGCTGGCTTGCGCGGACTCGGTGCTGCGATCGGACGAACGCGAACTTGGCGTCTGCCTTGTCGATCTCGGGGCGGGGTCGTGCGATCTGATTGTTTTCCAGCAGGGTGCAGTCGCACATACGGCCGTCATCCCCATCGGCGGTGACCACTTTACGAGCGATCTCTCGGTCGGCATGTGTACGGGGCTGGCGGACGCGGAGACGCTCAAGAAAAATTTTGGCAACGCGGTACCGACGCTGATCCCCGAGGGCAACGAAGTCGAGGTGCCGTCGGTGGGAGACCGGCCATCGCGCATGATGCCGCAACGCATGGCGGGCGAGATTCTTGGGCCGCGAGCCCGCGAACTTTTCGAGTTGCTGCGCGACAACCTGCGCCACGCCGGCGTGCTGGAGCACTGCATCGCTGGATTTGTGCTGAGCGGTGGAGCGTCGCGGCTTCCCGGGATTCTCGACGTGGCGGAATCGGTGCTGCGCAAAGCCGCGCGTCTCGCCTGGCCAACGCCGATGGCGAGGATGCCGTCGTTTTTAGCCGAGCCGGAATTCGCGACGGTGTTGGGCATGGCGTATTACGGCCACCGCGCCCGCCTGGCCCGCGGCTTGCAGGAGCCGGGCTTTGGTTCGCGCATGAAAGCTCTGTTCGCGAGGAAGGGCGCGTGAGGAATTGTGGTGGTGGAGGGACGGGCGTCTCGCCCGTCCAGCCGGGCGGGGACGCCCGGCTCTCCACTGGTTACTGAGAGCTGAGAACTGAGAGCTGACTTACGAGGTGAGACATGACTGAAGACAACGGACTCCGTATCTGCTTCAACGAAGAAGCGCGCAACGACGCTCGCATCAAGGTCATCGGTGTTGGCGGCGGCGGCAACAACGCGGTCAATCGCATGATTGATTCGGGCATGGAACACATCGAATTCATTGTGGCCAACACCGACTTGCAGGCTCTGCGGATGTCGCGCGCCGCGACCAAGATTCAACTCGGAGTGAAGCTGACCAACGGACTCGGCGCTGGCGCCAATCCCGAGATCGGCCGCAAAGCCGCGCTGGAAGATTCGGACAAAATCATCGAAGTCCTCGAAGGCGCGGACATGGTTTTCGTCACGGCTGGACTCGGTGGCGGTACCGGCACCGGCGCGGCGCCGATTATCGCCTCGCTGGCCAGCGAAATGGGCGCGCTCACCGTCGCCGTCGTTACCAAGCCCTTCGCCTTTGAAGGCAAACGCCGCATGCAGCAGGCGGAGCGCGGGATCGCCGAACTTATGGAGTCGGTCGATACCACCATCGTGATTCCCAACGAAAAATTGCTCGCCGTCGCCGAGAACGCGGGCTTCTTCGAGTCGTTCCGCATCGCCGACGACATTCTTCGACAAGGGGTGCAGGGCATCTCCGACATCATTACCATCCCGGGCATCATCAACCGCGACTTTGCCGACGTGAGGGCCATCATGGCGGGCATGGGTTATGCGGTGATGGGCACGGCTACCGCGTCTGGCGAGCATCGCACGGTGGAAGCCGCGCAGCGGGCCATCGCCTCGCCGCTGCTGGAGGCGGGCGCGATCGACGGGGCTCGCGGCATTCTCATCAACATCACGGGCTCGAATTCTCTGAAGCTGGCCGAAGTGCAGCAGGCTTGCACCATCATCCAGGGCGCCGCTCACGAAGATGCGAACATCATCTTCGGCGCCGTGCTGGACGAAAAGATGAAGGACGCGGTCAAGATCACCGTGATTGCAACCGGCTTTAAAGAGGCCGATATGCGCCGTCCGCGGCACCACGAGAACTATGATCCGGTGATACTTACGCGCGAGGTCTTGAGAGAAGTTTCGCGCCAGCGCGATCACTTCCACGAGCCCGAGCCGGTGGCCGAACCGGAGCCAGTCTTTGTGCCCGAACCGAGCTTCGAGCCAGACCCCGCGCCGGCGGCGTTTCAGGAATCGGCGCCGGTTAGCGCGTCGCATGCCGAGGTGATTTCGCTCGACGCGATGCGGTCGGCCGCTCCCAGCTACCAGGTGGAGGATCTCGACGTTCCGGCCTTTCTGCGGAAGCGCAGCGAAGTGATGTAGGGAAAGGGCGAGCGGTGGAGAGACGGGCGCCCTCGCCAGTCGTTTCCGGCGCTGTTGCATTGAGGAGTTATGCCAGCATAATCTGACACGCGGCAAATTTTCCTTGCCTCAGTCAGGCAGGACACAATCTTTCCGACGAATGCCACCTCTATCCACGAGCTCGAAATCTCTCCTCATTTTGCTGGTGCTGCTGGCTGCGTCCGAATTCATTGTGCGCGGTCCCGTGCGTTTTCTGCGGGCGGCGGACTTCAACGATTTCATCTCGCCTTACATCCAATCCAGGGCACGGGGCTAGTTATCCACGTGTGAAAGGTGGCCAACATCGCCATTGATCGCCGCCCTCTCCATGTTTACCCTAAGTGGACGAGCTGTGACCAGCATACCCAAGACCGGGTACCTGCCAACTTTAGATGGTTGGCGAGCGATCGCGATTCTTGCCGTGCTACTCGATCATGCCGTGGAATATTCGCAGCTGCGGCACTATCCGAAGCTGGTGAGCTTTACGCATACTGGACCGAACGGTGTGAGCTTGTTCTTTGCCATCAGCGGTTTCCTGATTTGCTCTCGTCTGCTCGAAGAATACCGGGCCTTCGGACGGATCAGTCTTCGCGGCTTTTACATTCGTCGGGGCTGCCGGATTCTCCCGCCCGCGTTGTTTTACCTGATCGTGATTGGGATTCTTTCTGTGTGTGGCCTCATCGTAGTCAGTCCTGGGGAGTTGTGGAGTTCCGCGCTCTTCTTTCGTAACTATCTGCCCGGAGGCTGGATCAGCCGAGGTTGGGGCGGATACACGGTCCACTACTGGTCGCTGGCGGTCGAAGAGCATTTCTATTTGCTCTGGCCTGCGGCGCTGGTCCTTCTGGGAAAGACACGAGCTCGATGGTTCGCATTGGCGCTGGCGATGGCCGTTGCCGCGTGGCGAACGTGGGATTTGCACCAGCATTGGTTCGACCGATTGATTCCGGGATTGTTGTTCGGTTGCCGCACGGACGTGCGGCTGGATGCGCTCCTGCTGGGCTGCGTGGCGGCTTTGATTCTGGACGATGACTCGGTTCGCGCCGCGTTTTCCCAGCACTTCAAGCCCTGGATGTGGTGGCTATGTGTGGGATCCTATGTAGCCTCACAGCTGATCTACCTGTCACAGCATTCACGAAGCTACTCTTTGTTTGAGTCGGCGCTTTTGCCTTTAGTGGTGGCGGGTACAGTGTACGGACCGAAAACGTTCATTACGACTCTGCTGGAGTCCCGCGGATTGAAATGGATTGGCCGGCTTTCCTACAGTCTTTACCTGTGGCAGCAGTTGTTCTCAGTCCCTTCAGCGGGGTCGCCCCTCTCGATTCTTCAGAGGTTCCCGCTCAGCACGGCCATGATCTTTCTTTGCGCTTGGTTGAGCTATCGGTTCATTGAACGCCCTTTCATCCGGTGGGGACACCACCTCGCTCCACCCTTTACGGAAGGACGCGACGATCTCGCGCCGCATCGACACGAAACCCTGAAGGCTGGGAACGAACTACCGGATGTTGCAGACAAACTCGGCTAATGATTGCACGGACGCCCGGAGCGCGCCCCGAGCCTAGCGCCCCGGCACCTTTTGGTCCTGGCCTGGGGTGTCCGGATTTTCCCGGCCTCTATAGCTATCCCCGTACGACGCATTCCTGCTAATTTTCCCGCTGTGCTGGAGTCTCCCGGAATTCTCTAGAAGCAAGGTCGCGCGTGGCGTTTTCCTGCTGATGCTGCCCTTTCTGGCGCCGAGTGGGTCCGCATTGGAGCAACTCCAGCTCCAAGGCCAGATTCCGGAAGCGATTGCACACTCGTTGTACTGGACTGGCATCGTGATGCCTCACCAGATTTGGTTTCTTTTGCTGTTGAGCTTGCTTCTTTTGTGGCGCATGGCGTCCGAGCGCGCGTCTGCTTTCCCGCAGAGACGCGGCTTGCCGCGTCTCCTGCCGCGGAGTGAGACGGGGCAAGCCCGTCTCTACTTCTGGGCTGCGATCCAGGCGTTGATCTTTGCTTCCAGCACGTCGAGCGGCAGCGGGCCTTGATCGAGCACCGCGTCGTGGAAGGCGCGCAGATCGAATTTCGCTCCCAGCTCCCGCTGCGCGCGATCACGCAGTTCGAGAATTTTCATCTGCCCCATCTTGTAGGAGAGCGCCTGCGCCGGCCACGCAATGTAGCGATCCACTTCGGTCTCGATATTCTGATCGTCCATCGCGGTGTGTTGGTGGAAGAAATCGACCATCTGCTGGCGCGTCCAGTGCTGGGAGTGCACGCCCGTATCCACCACCCAGCGCACGGCACGCCACATTTCATTTTGCAGGCGGCCATAGTCGCTGTACGGATCCCGATAGAAGCCCACTTCTTTTCCCAGGCGCTCGGAGTAGAACGCCCAGCCTTCGGTGTACGCATTCAGATCGAGGTTGTACTTGCGGAACGGCGGCAGGCCGGTGAGTTCCTGCGCAATCGAAAATTGCAGGTGATGTCCGGGGACGCCTTCGTGGTAGGCGATGGCCTCGACGTTTAGCAGCAAGCGCTTTTCGGGTGCATATTCGTTGACGTTGATGCGTCCCGGGCGCGAGCCGTCTCCGGCGCCGATCGAATAATCGGCAGGAACGCCGTCGGCGCTGCGGAACGACTCCATCGGCACCACGGCCAGCTTGTTCTTTGGCAGGCGGCCGAATAGTTCCGGCAGCTTCGCGTACATCTGGTCGCGATAGTGCGTGTACAGGTCAAACAATTGCTGGCCGGACTTAGCGTGCAGTTTTGGATCCTGCCGGATGTGATCGTTGAACGATTTCAGATCGCCGAAGCCCTGCGCCTTGGCGATGGTCAGCATCTGGGTTTCAATTTCCGCCACGCTCTTCAGGCCAAGCTGGTGAATCTGGTCGGCGGTGAAGTCGGTGGTCGTCTGGTGACGGACGGCGAAGCGATAGCGCGCTTCGCCGTCGGGCAAGGCCCACACGCCGGGATCGAGTCGTCCGTGAGGCGCGTAATCTTCGCGCACGAACTTGGCGAATTTCGCATACGCGGGCGCGACGGCGTTCTTTACCGCGCTTTCGATTCCTTCGCGCAGTTGTTTCCGGTCCGCTTCGGAAATGGAATCTGGGAACTTGCGCAGCGGTTCGGTAAACGGACTCTTTTCCAGGGGGTCGTCGGCAATCTGCTGCGCCTGACTGGACACTTTCTCGAGCAGATACCTGGGCGGCATGCGGTGGTCGCGTAGTCCATCGCGCATGTGCCCCATCGCCTGCTCGAGCACGCGCGGGATCTGGCGCAGACGGGACAGGTAGTCTTCGTAATCTTTCACGTTGCGGAAAGGTGAGTCGAAGGCCAGCGAAGCGTATCCGAGGTGAATGCCGCCAAACTGCGTCGCCGGCATCTCCCAGTCTTTGAATTGCGCGCTGTCTAGCGACTCGCGCAAGCTGCGCAGCATCAGCGAGTGGTTGAGCTTTTCTTGTTCCGGGAATCCGGTGACATCGACGGCCTCGAAGCGCGCCAGCGCCTGACGAGTGTGTTCGAGATCGTCGGCAATCGCCTTGTCTGAAAAATCGCTCAGCCGATCGTTGTAGCGGTTGTCTCCAACCTGGGTGGCGAGCTCAGGCTGGGTGCGTAGTGTGTACTCCCACTCATCGGCGAGCAGACGATTGAGTTCAGCTCGTCGGGCTTCGAGTGTCTGCTCGGCAGCCTGGGCGAAGAGGGGGACGACTAGAGCTAGGGCGAAAGAAACGATCACGAGCGATGTTCGCAAGATGTAGACCTCGGCAGCATTCATGAGGACGCGCCGTCAAAAAATATCAGAAAAAACGCGCACGTGGGGGCTTGGCTCGCGCCAACGATTTGTCAGCAGCGCTGGCTGGAGCCCTCTGAAAGTTTGGCCCGGCTCCAGCACGGATGTGCAAACTGATGCAGAATCCGAGTACCTTTCAAGGTAACGAGCCGATCCGATTACCAAGGTGCGTGTCCCTTCTGCGAAATCACATTAAATGCAATTTATTCATATAGTTATCGCGCAGATTCCGCTATGCACAACTTTATACTTTGCCGTTGCGCCGAAGAGCGTAAATCGCCTACTATCGGACAGTTGCAGGAGATGTGCCTTCGGTGTGGGGATTTGGCGAGGCTCTTGCATCCAATTAACTAGGCCGACAGATGGACTAAGCAGCAGATTGGCCGAGTACTACCGGGGATGGTGAAGTGAAGTTAAGGGCCTGGTTTCTTCGTCTCGCATTTTTCTTAGGATTGGCAATGTTGCTGGAAGCGAGTGGCATCGC
>JBEKDG010000035.1:0-41548 GCA_050014475.1 Terriglobales bacterium
ATGGCGTAGAAAAGCGCCGCAGTGTACCTGAGCGGCGATTCTCGACCATCCCCAGCGTACCGGGCGATGGCGTAGAAAAGCGCCGCAGTGTACCTGAGCGGCGATTCTCGACCATCCCCAGCTGAGTTAATGGAGGCAGGCGACAAGCTGGAAAGTGTACCTGAGCGGCGATTCTCGACCATCCCCAGCGGTTGATACGGGCGATAACTCCGACGAATTAGTGTACCTGAGCGGCGATTCTCGACCATCCCCAGCTGGTTTGGCACCGTACTGGGTGCGATCAGAGTGTACCTGAGCGGCGATTCTCGACCATCCCCAGCGTACCGGGCGATGGCGTAGAAAAGCGCCGCAGTGTACCTGAGCGGCGATTCTCGACCATCCCCAGCGCAGATGTTGAGCAGAATGTTCAGTGGGTGAGTGTACCTGAGCGGCGATTCTCGACCATCCCCAGCCGATTGCGAGTGCTGGCACGGTGGTATCCGAGTGTACCTGAGCGGCGATTCTCGACCATCCCCAGCTCTGTGCGCGGTGGTGTGATGACGTTTTGAGTGTACCTGAGCGGCGATTCTCGACCATCCCCAGCTGGTTCGACGTTAAACTAATCAAGTCCCGCCTGAAGGCTTGGCGAACGACCGACGACCAGCGACCAACGACCCATGATCAAATCCCCCCGAGGAACCCGCGACCTTCTCCCGCCCGACACGGCGCTCTGGAACTTCGTCGAAGCCGCCGTCCGCGACGTCTTCCGCGCCTACAACTTCCACGAAATCCGCACCCCCATCTTCGAGTCCACCGAACTGTTCGCCCGGGGCGTAGGCGAAGAAACCGATATTGTCAGCAAGGAAATGTTCACCTGGGAAGATCGCGGCCGCGCCGAAAGCGATAAAGGACAATCTCTCACCCTGCGCCCCGAAAACACCGCCGGCGTGGTCCGCGCCTACATCGAGCACAAACTCTGGGACCGCGGCCTCAACAAGCTCTTCTATATCGGACCGCAATTCCGCCGCGAGCGTCCGCAAAAAGGCCGCTACCGCCAGTTCTATCAAATCGGAGCCGAAGTCATCGGCCCCGCCGCCGCCGGCAGCCAGTCTCCCGCCAGAGACGCGGAAATTCTCGAACTCCTGGCCACGCTGCTTGATCGCGTGGGCATCACCGACTGGACGCTCGAACTAAACTCCGTAGGCTGCCCCGCCGACCGCGCAAAATTCGACGAAGCCCTCCGCCAGGCGCTCGCACCCGTAGTAGGAAAAATGTGCGCCGACTGCCAGCGCCGCAACGTAACCAATCCTCTGCGCGTCTTCGACTGCAAAGTTCCCGAAGATCAACCGATCATCGAAACTCTACCCACCATCAACCAATTTCTAGACGAAGCCTGCCGCACCCACTACGAAGAAGTAAAAAGCATTCTGAACGCAGTCGGGGTCCCCTTCGTCGAGAAACCGCGCCTGGTGCGGGGATTGGATTACTACACCCGCACTGCGTTTGAATTTACGCATGGCGCGCTCGGCGCGCAGAATGCGATTCTTGGCGGCGGACGATACGATGGGCTATCGGAAGCACTTGGCGGGCCGGCGGCTCCGGGGATTGGGTTCGCTATCGGAGAAGATCGGCTGGTGCTTTCGCTGGCCGCGTCGGCGGAATCGGTTGTGCGCAAGCCCGACGTTTACATTGCTCCGCTCGGCGCCGGGATGAATCGCGAAGCCGCCCGCCTGGCTCGCGAACTGCGCCGGCACGATCTGGTTGTCGATCTCGGCGACGAGTCGTTTCGCTTAAAAAAGTCGTTCGAGGCCGCCGACAAGATGGGGGCGCGATACATCCTCATCGTCGGCGAGAACGAAGTGGCGGCCGATGCATTCGCGCTCAAGCATCTGGCCTCCGGCGAACAAGTCACGGTTCCACGCGCGAAACTGGCGCAACGGATTTTGCGGAAGTAGCTGTCAGCTCTCAGCCATCAGCTTTCAGCTCTCAGCTTTTCTCTCTTGGCTTTGCAAACGAAGTAACGCCGTCCGCGGCTAAGCCCAGCCCCGACAGGGGCGAACCAGCTTAGCCCAGCGATTCAGCGCTGGGAAAAGCCGAGGAACTGATTTAAGTCCCGGAGGGACGACCGAGTCCTCACGCACACTCGTTTGGGGCTAGGCAAATAAAACCGCGAACGGATTTGCATCACGAAGTAGAATCGTGCCGGAGGAGACAAACGATGCGAAGCACTTCCCTGCTGTGTGCCGCTATTCTCACTGTCAGTCTGGCCTGGGCGCAGACTTCCAAACCGATCTCGGCCTTCGACCAGCAACTCATCGATCAGCAGAAGCAGTTCCTGGAGGCGATCCAGAGCAAAAACACAACCGTGGTGGGCCGCGCGACCGCGGACGATTTCCTGGGCATCGAAACCAACGGCGATCTCTACGACAAAAGTGAACTCGTCGAATCCGCGCAGGCGGGAATGCCCAAGGAGACGCGCGCCTACGATTTCCACGTCGTCAAACTGAACGACGACTCCGCCGTCGTCGCCTACAACCTGATCGTCCCCGGAGAACATCCCCGCTATCGCCACATGGCCGACACCTGGGCAAGAATCGACGGCCAATGGAAACTAAAATTCCGCCAGATCACCCCCAACCTCTGGAGCGCAAACGATCTGGATTAACGGGCCGTGCCGGAAGGTGACGCCGAGTGCGCGATAAAGGGAACGGTTGCGTCATGCGTTGCCGACTCGAGTGGCCACCCCTCAGAAGCCAACGTGGACGCGAAGGCCCGGCCACCTGCCGCTTTCTAACGTTCGAGATGCCAGTCGCGTACCCTTCCTGATTTTGGAGTTCAGTAACCCGTATCACATCTCGTGGTGATATCGCCCACTGAAGGGAGTTTGTGTTCCACAAGATATTCATCAATTATTCACACCAGCTCAAAGTTCCATTCACATACCTCTGTTCCGATGGACTGCGAAATATTTCCTTGCCGGAATCGCCACCCGCTTTGGCGGGGACTGGGCAACACCGGCGAAAACCGCACGAGCACAAAGCGTTCCATCATGAGAGGAATAACTATGAACAGCAAAGAATGGGTGAAGGCCAGTTGGGCTTCCCTGATGATCGCTGCATTGATGATGCAGCCCGTGACCACGCTGGCCGAAAACCCAAGCAGTGAGGGGATTGCCGACCAGACGAAAGTTGTCGAAATCGCACCGAGATCAAGCGCTGAAGTCGCCCGCTACACGCGCAGCCTGGCGAACTCGCCTAGTCTCACCCATGCTCAGAAACTCGCTCTGCTGCAAAAGAACATCAAATACGTCTTTGTTCTCTTCCAGGAGAACCGGTCGTTTGACTTCTACTTTGGCACCTACCCTGGGGCTCGGGGCCTGTTCTCTCAGTCCGCCGGCAATACGCCTGGCTTTGTCCAGCCGATCGTTTTGACGAACGGCTCGGTCGGCACCATCTCCCCGTTCCTGATTCCGCAGTCGGTCACCGACATCAATGGCAAGACGGTGCTCCTCTATCCGGAGGACACGGACTCGGTGAATCACGGCCACAGGGCCATCGACGCCAAGCTGGATCTGAATGCCAGTCACGTCGCCCAGAACGATCGCTATGCCTTCGTGGAGGAAGGCCTGAGTGGGACACTGAGCGCCGATGGGAAGACCTATACGGGACCGGCGCCAACCGAGCAGCAGGTGCAAAAGGGCGAACTGGTGGTCGGCCATGTGGACTGCAATACCGCTCCATTTCTCTGGAACTACGCGGATCGCTTCACGCTTTTTGATAACTTCTTTGACACCGTGATCGGGCCTTCGACGCCGAACGCCATCGCCATGATCGCTGGCCAGTCGGGAGAGACGCAGTGGATCAAGCACCCCGAGTTGGGGAGCAATTACAACACTACAAACGCGCAACTGCCGGTTACCGGCGATCCACAACCGTATTGGGGATCGGCTCTGGACCCCACACCTGTGGGCGAAAAGCAGCCCACTGAGAGCGGGGCGCCTGGGACGACTAACCCGGCTTCCAACCTGACGTTTGCCAGTCTGCCGCTTTCCTTTATGGGAAACCAGATTGTAAACATCACGGCCAACGACCTGAACCCCGCCTTCGACCTTCTGGATGTGCAGAAGGACATCAAGAAGATCGCCGGCAGCCCGAACGGGCCGGTAAATTGGGGCTGGTTCCAGGAAGGCTATGATCTCGAGCCGACCGACACTGGCGGTACAGCCACCCATCTCAGCTACATCGCCCATCACAATGGCCCGCAATATTTCGGCTATGAGTCCAACAACCAGAGCGAAACCAAAGCGCACCTGAAGGGCCTCGGCGACTTCTACACCGCGATTAGCAATAACGCGCTACCGGCCCAAGGCGGTGTGTTCTATGTCCGCGGCGGGTACGACAACCTCGATAGCCTGACTCCTCGCTCACCCAGCCCGGCGGTCGAGGCCGCTTTCCCCGGCAACGACGACCACCCAGGCTACTCGGACGCGCAGATCAGCGAGGCGCTGCTGGCCGACTCGATCAACGCGATCGCCAACAGCCCGTATTGGTCGCAGAGCGCCATTATCATCACCTACGATGAAACCGATGGCCTCTACGATCACACGCAGCCGGTGATTCGTTCCTGGGATCCGCTTGGAAACGCTCTCGATCAGGGTCCGCGCATTCCCACGATCGTGATCTCGCCTTACGGCATCGTCCACGGAATTTCTCATGAAGCGACCGAGCATGGCTCGATCATCAAGTTCATTGACGAGCTCTTCAACCTGACTCCGCTGGCCAATCTTCCGGACGAAGCCTCGGCTCGCGCTCTGGGCAAGAAGATCTACGGCCAGAAGTACCTTGGGCCGTCCGACGCCGTCGTTCCTGGTGTGGGCGACCTTTTCACCGCGTTCGACAATGGCCGCCTGGAAGGTCTAGTGGCGCCATTGCCAGCCTCGTACGCGACGATTCCAGCGGCTCAGGTGGTGAGCCTGCCCCACTGGAATTCGCAAGGCTGCCGCGTCCTGCAGATCACCCCGACCGACACCGTCCACGGCGTGCTGATCGATCCGGCCCCGGCGGACGTCAATCCTCGTCCCAGCACCAACCCTGGCGTACCGACACAGGGAGGCTGGCCAACGAACTAGGGCTCTTACCAGCCACTTCTTCGGCGACCGGATTTTCTCTCCGGTCGCCGGATTTTTGCATGCATGGCAGATGTTGGTGTTTGGAAGGAACAGAACCACATGAGCAGAATTTCCGCACTTCTACTTTCGATGGCATGGCTGATGGCCGGAATTACCACCTCGGCCCACGCCGGGGCCACACTCGATCGAATTAAAGCCGCCGGTTCACTCCCCTGCGGAGTCAACACCGAAGAGCCCGAATACTCCACTCAAGACGCACACGGGAATCACTCCGCCTTCGACTTGGACATCTGCAAGGCAGTGGCAGTGGCGGTGCTCGGGCCAGACGCCAAGTTCACGGCCGTGCCCTTCCGCGACGAGCAGGACGCCCTGAAAGCGCTCAAGTCCGGCAAAATCGCCCTACTCGCCACGGGATCTCCCAATTTCATGAATACGGCGAACACGGGCCTTGGTTTCGCACGGCCCATTTTCTATGATTACCAGGCCTTTTTTGTGAATAAGACGATGGGAGTCGCTTCCCCGAAGGATCTTGCCGGCAAGAAAATCTGTTTCCTTGGTGGCACCGAGATCGAGGCCCAACTCGCGAGTTACATGCAGCGAGAGAAGATCAAGTGGCTGCCGTTTCCCTTCCAGGAAGAAGGCGAGATGGAAGCGGCGCTCGTCACCCGCAACTGCGCGGCCATCACCGCCGACGTTTCGCAATTAGCCTACGAGCGGCTTGGCTTTAAGAGCGTGGCAAAGAATTTTGAAATCCTGCCCGACGTGATCGCCAAAGACCCGTTGGCGCCAGCCTACACTCTCGACGACCCGCAATGGGCCACCATTGTCAACTGGACCGTCGAAGCTTTGATCCATGCCGAGGAGAGCGGAGTAACGCAGGCGAATCTCGCCGAGATGAAGAACAGCGACGATGCCGTGATCCGGCGTCTGGTCGGCACCCAGCGCGGCTACGGGCAATTTCTGGGACTCGACGACGCTTGGGCCGCCCGAGTCATCGAAGCCGTGGGCAACTATGGCGAAATGTTCGAGCGCGATCTCGGCTCAGGGTCGGTGATGAAACTGGCCCGCGGCGCAAACAACCTCTGGACGCAAGGCGGTCTCATGTACGCGCTCCCCATCCGGTAGGTTCTTGCCGGGAGTTGGATTCGTATCCCAAGGAATTTCGCCGACAGAGAAAAAACCCCACCGCAGTCGACCGCGCCATCGCGGACGATTTCGCGCAAGGCCTCACCATTCACGCCATCCAGGCGGCGATCGAAAATTACGAGCCCGTTCCGGCCTTGTCGTTGTGAGCGAAGCGAGAGGCCCGAAGCCCCGTTCCATTTATAATCTTGGGTTCGGCTCACGACCGTATTCCAGCAAGACGAATCTCGGCAAGACGAATCTCAGTAAGACGAATCTCAGTAAGACAAGGCGAAAACGTGCTCGATTTTTTAGGCGACCTCAGACGAACTCATATGTGCGGGGCTCTTCGGCTCTCCGATGCGGGCAAGAAAGTTGTGCTCATGGGATGGGTCAACCGGCGGCGCGACCTTGGGCAGATCATCTTCGTCGACCTGCGCGACCGCACCGGCGTGACGCAAGTCGTGTTCAACTACGAACTGAGCGCCGCCGTGCACGAGAAGGCGGAAGCGCTGCGCAACGAGTTTGTGATCGCCGCGATCGGCACGGTCAAGCGCCGCGATGCCGACACCATCAATCCCAATATCCCAACCGGCGAAGTGGAACTGGTGGTGGAAGAGTTGCGCATTCTGAACGTGTCGAAGCCGCTGCCCTTTTTGCCCTCGGACACGGTGCTGGCGAACGAAGAAATGCGGTTGAAATATCGCTACATCGATCTGCGCCGCGACGCCATGCAGTTCAACATCGAGCTGCGGCACAAAGTGGCGCTTGCCATCCGCGACAACCTCGCATCGCAGGGCTTCTTCGAAATCGAAACGCCGTTCATGACGCGCTCGACGCCGGAAGGCGCGCGCGATTATCTCGTCCCCAGCCGCGTGTCTCCGGGATCGTTCTACGCGCTGCCGCAATCGCCGCAACTGTTCAAGCAGATATTGATGATCTCGGGCTTCGACAAATATTTCCAGATCGTGCGCTGCTTTCGCGACGAAGATCTGCGCGCCGACCGCCAGCCCGAATTCACGCAGATCGATCTTGAAATGAGCTACCCGCAACCGGAGCGGGTTTGGGAAGTGGTCGAAGGCTTCCTGACTGCGGCTTTCAAAGCGGCGGGGCACGAGATCAAAACGCCTTTCCCGCGCATGGACTTCGACGATGCCATTCGCCAGTACGGCATCGACAAGCCCGACCTGCGCGTGCCGGCCTTCACCGACGTGGGCGATTGTTTTGCGCCCGCCGATCTCGAGCAGCTTGCGATCAACAAAGATTTGCCGGTGATTGCCATCCGCATTCCGCGCGTGGGCGAGCTATCGCGCAAGGAGCGCGACGACATCAAGCCGCTGTTTGTCTCGAAGGGCGGCGCGCGTGTGTTCGAGGACTTCAAGCGCATCGAGAACAAGTTCCCCGAGGCAGGGGCAAGGGTGCGAGAGAAAGTGCGAAAGAACGCGCGTGCGGAAACGGGCGCGGCGGCGGCGGACGATCTGCTGGTGCTGGTGGTGGGCTCGGCGCAGTCGGTACGAGACGACCATCCGGCGGGCAAGCGCAAAGTTACGCCCGCGGAACTGGCGATCTATGCCTCGGCTGGACTGTTGCGGGTGGCGCTGGCGCAGAAATATTCCGACCGGCACAAGCTTTTCCAGAAAGGCGATTACCGTTTTCTGTGGGTGACGAACTTTCCCATGTTCGAGTGGGACGAGGCCGACCGGCGCTGGGTGGCCGCGCATCACCCGTTCACCTCGCCGCACGATGAAGATATGGACAAACTGGAAACCGATCCGGCCATGGTGCGCGCGCTCGCCTACGACGTGGTGCTGAATGGGACGGAGTTGGGATCGGGCTCGATCCGTATTCACCGGCAGGATGTGCAGAGCAGAATCTTCCATGCGCTCGGCATGACGGAAGAAGAAGCGCGCTCGCGCTTCGGCTTCTTCCTCGAAGCGCTCGAGTACGGCACGCCGCCGCACGGCGGGATTGCCCTTGGCCTCGATCGCATCGTGATGATTCTGGCGGGAGCGGATAGTTTGCGCGAAGTAATTCCCTTCCCCAAAACCGCCGCCGCCAAGGACTTGATGATGGAAGCGCCCACGCCGGTGCCGGAGGGGCAATTGCGGGAGTTGGGGATTGGGATTGTACTGAAGAGGTAACGTTCCCTGTGAGCACCCCAGAATCTAACCAGGGTCAATACGCTATGACTCAAACCCAGCAACAGCAGTGGGACTTCCTCGTGGACGTGTTCTTGAGCAATTCCTTGAGCGGCGCCCTTGGACACTCGGGTACTTATGTTAAGACGAGAAACAAAGACGAAGAAAAGTGGCTCAACAAGGGTAAAGAGAAATTATACCGGGTGCTCAAAGCCGCGCTCTGTGAACTCACGGCAATGTATTCAACTGGATCCTCTGTCACAACAGAGGAACACATGGAGAGCCTTCAACGCCTTAAACAATGTGCGAAGGACAGCTGCGCCGAGTTTCTAAGGGACGGCGAGCTTCGCCTCGGGGTCGCCGCGAAATTACTTAATCTCTTTTTGAAATTTTTCTGGTGTGTGGGAAGGATCACGACTCCGCCGCCACATTGCCCGTTCGATCGCCGGCTCATTCAAGAGCGGCTGGGGTTCACAGAGGATGACTGGACCAAAGTTGACGACGCGGCTACCTACCTTAAATGGGTCAGGAAAGCGGAGAAACTACGAGATGAGGAAAATCGGGGATCGTTGGCGGAGTGGGAGCTTTACGCGTGGAGCGGCAAGGCAGGATGTCCACACGCGGAGTAAGGACGGGCGCCCCATTGCCCCCACACATCGCGTCTCTTGCGATGTGTGGGTTCACTCTCCGCCGCGTGCCCCACACACCGCGCCGGCCTCACCAGAGTCCCGAAGGGACGGGCCACCTTAGCCCAGCGCCTCGGCGCTGGGTAGGTAGCCAAAATAGAGATCAAGTCCCGGAGGGACGGCCCCGGCCTAACCCAACACGTGTGCCGGATCGTAAGAAATGCCGTATCTCCGCAACAACCCAACAAACTCTTCCTCATAATTGCGCCTGGCATGATGCGCGGGCTGATTCAGGATGTATGCGACCACGCCATCCGTCTGCGATGCGCTCACGCTGAAGGCGCCGTAACCTTCCTGCCAGGCGAAATTTGCTCCCGCCGCTCCCGTGTCGTTGAGCCATTTCGACGAACAACCCTTTATCGACTGAACCGCCTTCGCGAGCGGCATCGCAGGAGGCACGACGAGGAGAGCGTGAACGTGATCGGATGCGCCGCCGATCTTGACGGCTTCGAATCCATGATTTTTTGCAATGCCCTTGATGTAGCCCCAGAGTTTTGGTTGAAGATCATCGGCAAGACTCTTCTTCCGGTCTTTTGTCGAAAAGACTACGTGCACGCGGTTGCTGGCGTATGTGTGCGACATGGGTCATCCCTCCGGGATTTGATCTCAAAGAGCATTGCCTACCCAGCGCTGGAAGCGCTGGGCTAAGCTAGTTCGCCCTCCGGGCTCTGTCTGATCCGCTGTTGGCAGTGTGCTTGTAACCACCAAGTTGCAGCCGTGATGACGATCACGGTATCTTCGTTCGGTTTCGTCACCAACCTCAATGCCGCAAAGTACGGCGGAAAGTAAGCCGGGTGCCCACTACCGCGTTTCCGCGATGAGTGGGATGCCGCGAGCATTCCCAATTCTGCCGTATGACCCCTGATCTTTTTTCATCACAAATCCGCTGTGTGCACCATCACATACATCCAACCCGCTGTGCGCGATAATGAAGATCTGATTGGCCACGGCAGGAGTGTGTCCGTCTCCAGAGACGGACTTCGATGCCGCCCAGAAGCCATTGTCAGCGCTCCTTGACAACCTAAATGACACCTGAGCAGTCTTCACCCGCTCCCGATTCGGGACCAAGCAAAGTATTTCGCCGCTAAGTCCTTATTTTTGTATTATGTGCAAATAAGTCCTTATTTATGAATTATGTAGCGGGAGCCGCCCGCTAACTCTATGATTTTAATGGAACGAGAAAATAGGGGGGGTAGGGGGGGTACCGCAAATAATCGCAATCCCTTAGCGCCTCGCCGCCAGGCGCTGCTCCACCAACTCCTCGATGCGATTGAGCACCTCGTCCTCGCTCATGTTCGTCGAGTCGAGCACCACGGCATCGTCCGCCGCCACCAGGGGAGAAGCTGCGCGGGTGCGGTCCCGCCGGTCACGCTCGCGAAGCTCCGCAGCCATCGCCTGCGCCGGTGGGCCCTTCACCTGCTGCTGGTCCAGGCGCCGCTGCTCGCGAATCACGGGATCGGCGTCGAGAAAAATCTTCAAATCGGCATCGGGAAAGACTTTTGTCCCGATGTCGCGGCCCTCCATTACGACGCCGCCGGCGATGCCCATCTCGCGCTGCCGCGCCACCATCCACTCTCGCACCTTGGGATGCACTGAGATGCGCGACGCCGCCTCGGTCACATCGCGCTCGCGGATCCGCTCGGAAATGTCTTTTCCGTTGAGCCGGACACGATTGCCGCCGATGGTGCGCTCGAGAGTAATGCGTGATTCCTGCGCCATCTTCAGCAGCGCGGCTTCATCGTCGAACGAAGCGTCCCACTCGATCGCGCACAGCGCCAGCGCGCGGTACATCGCTCCGCTCTCCAGGTTCACGTAGCCGAGTTTGCGCGCCAGGCGGGAAGCGATGGTGCTCTTGCCGGCTCCGGCTGGTCCGTCTATGGCGATGATTAGTTTGCGTTGGGAGGAATCGGTCATTGGGGGAACGTGCGATTCTACACGGCTCACGGTTGGAAAACTACAGGTGCGTGGAATGCTTGGCGCGGGGCTTGTGAAATCCAGCGCGTGGCCTCTCTACAACAAAATCGCCGCCACCCAAGAGCGCTGCCGCGCTTCGCGCGGCTTGGACGGGCGAGGGCGCCCGTCCCTACACGACCTCTTCAGCTCACTCGCTCTGGGCGCGGCTTGGGGACGTAGGCTTGTTTTGGCGGAGTTACCTGCAGCAGCGACTTGCTCCCTACATGTACAAAGCTCAATTCGCGCGCCGACAGCAGGGCATGAATTGCTTCTTTCACCCGCGTCCGGGGAACGAAGTTCGCGAGGAAGTTTTCGACCTCTCCCTCATCGACTGCGATCACGCAGTCCAGATATTTCGAGACCAGCGCGGAGAGCGCTTCGGGCACCGAAATTCCCACGCCCTCGCGCACTACATCGGGCGCCCAGCGCGACAATTCGTCCCACACCGAGCCTTCCTCCACCGTGTAATCGACGCGCGTGATGCGCAGCTTGGCCCACAGTTCGCTCAGTCCGCGATCGAGGCCGGCGTTTGAAACCGAGCCGCCCAGCATCTCGCCCAGTTTCGTTTTCGAAATCGGTCCACGCCGCCGGATGATTTCGAAAGCGTCGCAGGCCAGCGGAGAATAGGGAGACCGCGGTCCCGATGCAGGCGGCTGCTTCGGGTTGCGCTCGCCTACGAGCGAATAGAAATAAGGAAACACCGAGGCCGCCAGCAGGAACGCGTTGTTCTCGTCAATCAGCGGAGCCTCGTAGGCGGCCTGGTCGCGCAGCGCGCGCACCATCAGTTCGGTGGCCTCTTTCGCTCGCGCATCGGCATAGGCGTGCTGGCGCGTCGGCAGCTTGTCATCGGCTCCGACCCAGGCTCCCACGAAAGTCGGCAACAGAATCGCAGGCCGCGTCGGATACATCAGACAGAATCCCACCGACTCGAGGAAGGCACGCGCTTCGTCAAGAGTGCGCACGGGCTGGCCGTCGAGGCGCCACTTTTGCGTGCGCGCCTGGAGAAGTTCCGGGTCGGTCATGATTTGATTAGAACACAGGCTTTCGCTGTTGGCTGATCGCTGTTGGCTGATCGCTATTCGCTATTCGCTGTTCGCTACTGCCACCCAGGTTGTAGCGAACAGCGAATAGCGAATAGCGAGCTTCCTAGATCCGCTTGAATGCCTTCTGAATATCCTGCATGGAATAGCGCAACACCACCGGCCTGCCATGCGGGCAGGTCATGGGATGCTCGGTTTTCGCGAGCTCCGCGAGCAGCCATTCCATTTTGTTCTGTTCGAGGGGCATATTGACTTTGATTGCGGCGTGGCATGCAATCGATGCCGCGATGCGCGCGCGCACCGCTTCCAGATTGATGGCCTGATCTTCGCGCGTGAGCTGCTCGAAGATTTCGTTCAGCATGTGCTCGATCTGCGCCGCGTCCACGCCCGCGGGCGCGATCTTTACCGCCACGCTGCGCGCGCCGAAGGGTTCCGCCTCAAAGCCGTTATGCGCAAGTTCTTCGGCAATGTCGCTGAAGATCGCTTGCTGCGCCGGAGTCAGTTCGATGACCAGGGGCATGAGCAGACGCTGGCTCTCCACCTGCTGCGCCGAACGTTGCCGCAGGACTTTCTCGAACAGCACGCGCTCGTGGGCCACGTGTTGGTCGATGATCCAGAGCCCGTCTTCGTTGACCGCGAGAATGAATGAATTTCGAATCTGTCCGAGAGGACGCAGCGTTCGAAGGGATTCGAGAGTCGGCGCGGCTTGCGGCTCCTGCGCGATCGGCGGCGCGCAGCCGTGATCGGGAATTGGCTGCTGTGAGATTGCATGATCAGAGATCGTTTGATCTGCGCCAGTTGCCTCCGGCGCTCGTGCTAGCGATACCGCTGCGTTTGCCTCGACCGCAATTCCGCCTTCAAATTCGAGGCGCGCCGTGGTCGCGGGAACTGCCGGCGGCTGCAGCGCGAACCCGCCCGCCGCTGCTGGCTCGTACAGGTCGCGCCACGGGGCGCGCTGCAAACCATCGCTGCCGCGTGCGCCATCGGTGAAGCGTGGATTACCGAAACCGGGACTGGAGAGGCCCGGACTTGCGGTCGGCTGCGCACCAATCTCCGTCAAAAACTGCGGCACCGGCCGTGCCTTCATCAGCGCCGCCCGGACAGACTCGCGCACAAAGTCGTGAATCACGGTTTGCTGCCGGAAACGCACTTCGGTCTTCGACGGGTGCACATTCACATCCACTTCGGCAGCCGGCATCTCAATAAAAAGCAGAACCACCGGATACACGGTCGGCGGCAAAATGTTGCGATAGGCCTCGGTGATCGCGTGCTGAATGAGACGGTCGCGAATCAAGCGTCCGTTGACGAAAATAAAAATCGAATTGCGATTGAGCTTCTGAATTTCCGGCTTCGAAACGAAACCGTGCAGCCGCACTTCGCCGAAATCGTGTGGCGCGGGCGCCCCCGCCCGCGAAGCCTCATCCTCGACTTCGGCGGACTGGCGCACAGATGTCTCCGCGCTGCGCCGCCACGGCGGGGGCTGCGGCAGGCCGATGCGCTCCAGCGGTTGCACCGCCGCCAGCGGAATCAACTGGTCGAGGGTCTCGCGCCCAAACACCTGGTAGACGCGCTCGCGATGACCGGCCACGGGCGGCGCCACCAGCAAGGCATTCGTCGCCGAGTGCAACTCGAAATGCTTCTCCGGATGCGCCAGCGCATAGTGGGTTACGAGCGAAGCGATATGGGAGAGCTCGGTCGATTCCGATCTTAGAAATTTCTTGCGCGCCGGCGTATTAAAGAAGAGGTCGCGAATCGTGACCGAAGTCCCCAGCGGCAGCCCCGCCTCTTCCACGCGGATGATCTTGCCGCCGTTGATTTCGAGAACCGTCCCGGCCGCTTCCTCTTCCGCGCGGGTTTCCAGATGGAGGCGGGCCACCGAAGCGATGGAAGGCAGTGCCTCGCCGCGAAATCCCAGCGTCGAAATGCTCAGCAAGTCGTCGGTGTCTTTGATTTTCGAGGTGGCGTGGCGCTCGAAGGCCAGCATGGCATCGTCGCGCACCATGCCGCAGCCGTTGTCGGTGATCTGGATCAGCTTCTTCCCGCCCGCCTCGACCTGAATGCGAATACGCGTGGAACCGGCGTCCAGCGCGTTCTCCAGCAACTCTTTCACCACCGACGCGGGACGCTCGACCACTTCGCCGGCAGCGATCTGGTTGGCAACTCTCTCGGGAAGAACGTGAATCTTGCCCATGGGATTAGTGGTCGGTGGCCAGTGGTCAGTGTGACAGATTCTTAGGCGCAGCGTAAAGGCGGGTCGAGGTCAGCGAGCACGGCGCGTGAGACTCACGTATCGTATAGTTTTCCTGGGAGTGCTGGTATGAAACATGCGATTTTGGGAGCGGGAGCTATCGGAGGGTTGGTCGGCACGGCGCTGGCATCGCTGGGCGAAGACGTGACAGTCGTGGTTCGGCCGGAGAAGCTGTCGAGCTTTTCCCGGAGCCTGGTGCTGGAACGTCCGTCGGGCGCTCTTACGGCGCCAGCGAAGGCCGCCGCCACGCTAACGGAACCGGTGGACGTGCTGTGGATCGCAACCAAAACTTATCAACTGGAAAGTGCGCTGGAAGTTGTGCAGCTATTGCCGGGCTGTGTCGTTCCGCTGCTGAACGGGGTGGACCACATCGCGGTGCTCGCGGCGCGATTTGGACGGGAGCGCGTGGTCCCGGCAACGATCGCGGTGGAAGCGGAGAGGATTGGTCCGGGCCGATTCGTTCAGCGCTCTCCGTTCGTTCGCTTCAACCTTGCCGCCAGCGGAGAGCGACTCTTGGGAGCCATCGTTGCACAGTTGGGCGATCTTGGATTCACCTGCCAGTTCATTCGCAACGAGCAGACTCTGCTGTGGAGCAAGCTCTGCTTCCTCGCACCGTTGGCGCTGGTGACATCCGCATCTGGAACGAACGTTGGAGAGATTCTTGCGGACGCTGCATGGAAACAGAAACTGAGTTCCGCACTCTCCGAGGCTTGCACGGTGGCGAAGGCGAGCGGCGCGGAGGTTGACGCGCGGCAGATACAGGCAGTTTTCGATGGCGTGCCGCCGGGTATGCGCAGCTCCATGCAGAAAGACCTTGCCGCCGGGCGGCAGCTTGAGTTGGATGCCATTGGCGGTCCCATTGTGCGCGGCGGGGAGCGGTATGGCATCGATGTCTCGACTACGGTGGAGCTGATGGCGGCGATTCGCGCGAAGACTTTGCCGCCCGGCCCCTAAAGGGGCGTCTGATTTCGAAGAACTTACGGTATCACTAAAGCGATACCCTGATACGGAACCGGTATCGTTAATGCGATGCCTGATACGAAACCGGAGTTTTTCCGCAGCCCGCCGGGCTCACTTCCCTGATTTCGGGTCGGGACTGGAGTTTCCCATGTCGACGACAACCTTCCACTGGCCATCCTTCTGCTTTTTCCAGATCGAGGTGTACTTGCCGTAATTGGTGACGAGCTTGCCCTCTTTATTCTTGGCGGTGTAGACGTAATTGCCGTAGGTGTAGCCGAGATCGCCGGAAGCGGCCATTTCGGCGTGGACGGGCGTCCAGGTGAGAGATGTGCCTTCGGGCCACGGGGGTTGCTTGCGCATGGCGTCTTTGGTGTCAAAGCCGCCGCCGTCCACGATTTCGACGCCATCTTCGGCGAAGTGGGTGATAAAGGCATCGTGGCCGTGCTGGGCGACGTCCGCGGCAAAACTGGCTTCGAGTTGGAGGAGGAGGTCGGCGCCCTGGGCGGATTTCTGTTTTGTGGCGACGGAAGTAGCAGCGAAGAAAAGCAGAAATGCTACGGTGATTCTGTTCATCGAAAGTTCTCGGGCCGCGGCAGCGGCGTGTTGTTGGGGCAATGCCCGGCGATAAACTTATCATGCGGGAAGTTCGGGCGTCGCGGCGGGGTGCTCGACTCCCGGTAGCTTGAGGTGCTGCACGACACGCGGGCGAGGGCGCCCGCGCCACACGGGCGTTATGCCTGCTACACTTTTTCTCCAATGAGAACTCTAAGACTGCTCTTGAACGTGGCGTGGCTTGCCGGGCTATTGGCGGCGCGGACCGCTTGTGCGCAGGCGGCGCCACAACCGAACGCATCGCAACTGGCTACGGCCGAAGAAAAACATCTGCGGAATGTGCGGCAGCTTACTTTTGGCGGGTCGAACGCGGAGGCTTATTTTTCGCAAGACGGCAAGCGGCTGATTTTTCAATCGACGCGCGACAACTTGCAGTGCGATCAGATTTTCACCATGAATGTGGACGGGACGGAGCAGAAGATGGTCTCGACCGGCAAGGGGCGCACGACCTGCGGCTACATTTTTCCGCATAAGGACAAGATTCTCTATTCCTCGACGCATCTGGCGGATGCGGATTGCCCGGCTCGTCCAGATTATTCGAAGGGCTATGTGTGGGCGTTGCATCCGGGGTTTGATATTTTCACGGCGAAGCTGGATGGGTCGGACCTGAAGCAGCTTACGACAACTCCGGGCTATGACGCGGAGGCGACGATTTCAGAAGACGGGAAGAAGATTGTTTTCACATCGCTGCGCAATGGTGATCTCGATATCTACTCGATGGACGCAAACGGCAAGCATGTGAAGCAGCTTACGCATGAGCTGGGATATGACGGCGGCCCTTTTTTTTCGGCGGACCGGAAGTGGATTGTTTATCGCGCTTACCATCCGAAGACGGAGCAGGAGATTGCGGAATACAAGGAACTGCTGAAGCAGAATCTGATTCGTCCGACGACGCTTGAGATCCGGATCATGAAAGCCGATGGGAGCGGGAAGCGGCAGCTTACGAATTTGAACGCGGCGAGTTTTGCGCCATCGTTTTTTCCGGACGGGAAACGGATTATTTTCGCGACGAACCTGGGCTCCACGGGCGGGATGGGAAACTTCGAGTTATATGCGATCAACGTGGACGGAACGGGGCTGGAGCGGATCACGTTCAGCGACGGGTTTGATGGGTTCCCGATGTTTAGTCCGGATGGAAAGCAACTGGTTTGGATTTCGCATCGTAACGGGAAGGCGCAGCGCGAGACGAATGTGTTTATCGCGGATTGGGTGCCGTGACTTGGGTACCGTGATGAGGCGCTGCCGAGCTGCGCTCGGCTTGGACGGACGAGAGCGTCCGCCCCTACACAACCTTACTTGTCTGACTCTGGCGGAGGAGTTGGCCTTTGATTTGGGCGGGGAGACGCGAACTGGCGAGTACTTCGCGCAGCAGCGGGGCGGGGATTTCGCGGCTGAATTCGAGGGCGCGGGCTAGCGAGAGATGCTCGGTTCGCAGAAGGGCGGCGCGGATTTCTCTGCGGCAGGACCACTTCGCGTGCTGCGCGACCGCATGCACCAGGGCTGCGCTGGCGGCGGGACGAAGCACGGAGTTGATGACGAGGGCTTCGGTGAGGCGCGGGTTTTCGAGCGCGGTCTGCATGACTCGGGTCTCGCGAGCTGCGGTTTTGGCGTCAGTGATTTTGCCGTCGCCGATCTCCACATCCAGCAGAAGCGCAGCCGCTACTCTGCCTGAGGCGCGGCGCGCCAGCGTTAGACGTTCTCCGATGGTGACAGTATTGAGGCGCGAGATCAGGACATCGTTGACCGCAACTTTTACGTCGGCGGGGACGCGGGGGGAGAGCGCAACTTTCATCAGATCGAAAGTGTAGAACTGGCGCGCCAGCGGCACGGACACATGGCGTGGTGTGTTCGGATGGCTGGCCAGCGCGATCTTTACCTTGCGGCTCTTGAGTGCGTTGGCGTTCTTGGCGAGTTGCTCGAGGACTTCAGGAGGCAAGTCGGAGCGCTTGAGGAGGGCCAGGGCCAAGTCCTCGGTGAGAGCGGGGTCGGCGGCGGTGTGGAGGAGATCGGCGGGCGCGGGGCGGCGGACTTGGGCTGCGTCGATTTGGGCTTCATCGATTTTGGCGTTGCCGATTTGAGATTCGGGAGCGAGCGTGGGTGGCGCTGCCGATATCGTTGAGGGCGGCGCGGTTTCGTCTTCGGAAATTTTGTCTTCGGACATTTCGTTGTCGAACATCTCGGGTCAGCCTGCGTCAGACGGGGCAAGCCCCGTCTCTACTTTCGTCTTGCTCTGGCTAGCGCGCCTTCGACCGGATCGGCCAGATCCTGGCGCACGTCGATTCCGGGAAAGCTTGCCTGCAGGGTATTGTAGAAAACCTGGCGCACATCGGGAGACTGACGAAAGACACTGCCCGTCATTGCTACGGGGAGCGAGACTACTGGGAGCATTGCCCCCGGAGCATGAGGCGTGAGACGGCGGACGACGATGGCTGCGAGGGCAACCAACTTGGCTCCGGCATCGGCCAAGAGGTCGCGGGCGATGGAATCGCCCTTGTCGGCGGCGCGGAGGACGATGGGAAACAGGCGCGGGAAATCAGGTGGCGGAGTCGAGTTGGCCTGCTGCACAAGTTCGTCGATGGTGCTGATCTTCCAGGCTTGGAGGACCATGGCGGTGAGCGCGGTTTCGCGGCCTTGATCGCGGGCGCTCAGGATGGCGGAGATGGCGCGGCGGCCGATCCAGTGGCCGGAGCCTTCGTCGGAGACGGCGAACCCCCAGCCTCCGGCGCGTGCGGTGTGACCGGCAGCGTCGCGGCCGTAGACGATGGAGCCGGTGCCGGCGATCGCGATCACTCCGGGTCCCGTGCCGAAAGCGGCTTCGAGAGCGATTACGTTGTCGCCGATGACTTCGATTCTTGTCGGAGCTCTTTCGGAAATTAGTTCGGTGAGGATGCTGCGAATCTTGGCGGCGATCTCGGGCCGGGCAGCGCCGGTGGCGCCGATACAGATGGCACGGATATGGTCGGGGGAAATCTTGGCGGCGGCGCAGACTTGGCGGATCGCGTTATGCAGCGCTTCCCTTGCCTGCTGCTCGCCGTGGCGAATCACGCTGCAGCCGCCGGTCATTGCCTTAGCGAGCACAGCCGTTTCGTCGGCAAGAACGCAGCGGGTTTTGGTGCCGCCGCCGTCGATCCCGAGATAGTAGGCCATCGCGCTAGTTCTAACACAGGTTCGCGAATTAGTTCGGCGGCGGGTTCGGGCGCGGAACATGCTTGTACAATGCAGCGAACCTGTTGCTGGCTGCGGGAGACGCGGCCAGCCGCGTCTCTACTTAGAGGAATCGCTTGGGATTGAATCGGATCGACCTGCTGATTATCGCGGTGTACTTGGCGGGGATCACGCTGTTCGGGCTGCGGTTTCGCAAGCGGCAGCGGACGATGCGGGACTACTTTCTCGCCGACCGCGATATTCCGTGGTGGGCGATTTCGCTGTCGATTGTGGCGGCGGAGACCAGCACGCTGACCATCATCAGTATTCCCGGCCTTGCTTACAATTCGAATCTTACTTTTCTGCAATGGGTGATGGGGTACGTGATCGGGCGCGTCATTATCAGTTTTGTGCTGCTGCCGCAGTATTTTCGCGGTGAGTTGTATACGGCTTATCAGCTGATTGAGCGGCGGTTTGGTCCGGAGTTGCGCACGGTGACGGCGGGCCTGTTTCTTTTGACGCGGGCGGCGGCGGAGGGAGTGCGCGTGTATGCCGTGTCGATTGTGGTGTCGATTGCGCTGGGTACGGGCGAGATCGCTTCGATCGCGATCATCACGCTGCTGACTTTGATCTATACGTTCGAGGGCGGACTGGCGGCGGTGATCTGGACGGACGTCGTGCAAACCTTCATTTATGTGGGCGGGACGCTGGTCGGCCTCGTGACGATTCTGCATCTCGTGCCCGGAGGATGGGGATCGGTCGAGGCGATTGCGAGTGGGCTGCACAAGTTCCAGGTATTCGATCTTTCAATTTTCAATCCAGCGGCCTCGGCGCACTGGCCGCACTTGAATTTTGCGAAACCTTACACGCTGTGGGCGGGGATCATTGGCGGCGCGTTTTTCACCACGGCCAGCCACGGCACGGACCAACTCATCGTGCAGAGATTGCTGGCGGCGCGGAATCAACGGCAGTCAGTGCTGGCGTTGCTGTCGAGTGGATTGGCGGTCTTTTTTCAGTTTGGGTTGTTTCTGCTTGTGGGCGTGATGCTGTTTGCGTACTACCGGGTTCCGTCGTCTGTGTTTGGGCGGGCGGATAGGATCTATCCGACGTTTATCGTGAGCCGGATGCCGCACGGGATTGCGGGGCTGTTGATCGCGGCTATTCTTGCTGCGGCGATGTCGAACTTGAGCGCGGCGCTGAATTCGCTGGCGTCGAGTTCGATTATGGATTTTTATCTTCGCTTTCGCCCCGCTGCGAGTGAAGGAACGCGGCTGCGGCTGGCGCGGCTGGCGACCGTCGGGTGGGCGCTGGTGCTGTTCGGGCTGGCGGTGTTGGCGCTGCATCGGGTGGGGCGCGTGGTGGAAGTTGGGTTGCAAATCGCGTCGGTCGCTTATGGGGCCTTGCTCGGAGTGTTTCTGCTGGGAGTGCTCACCAGGCGCGCGAATCAACGTGGGGCGATAGTGGGCATGATTTGCGGACTCGCGACGGAGTTGTATTTGTGGGGGTGGTCGCAAGTTGCGTTTACCTGGTGGGTCGCGATCGGAACCTGCGTCGCGTTTGCGGTGGGATACGCGGCGAGCGCTTTGTGGAGGATGCCATCGAAAGCTTGAACCGCCGAGACGCCGAGTGCGCAGAGAGAAACTGGTCAAATCTTTTCCATTAATGCCGGTTTTCTCCGCGAACTCTGCGGTTAGAATCTTTCTTCCGAACGAGCGGTAGGGACTATGGACATCGACATAGTAATACGAGCAAAGAACGGCCATCCCCGACGGGAACTCGCGCGCGACCTTGGGTTGTCACATGCTGGCGCGGTGGTGGTTGGGACGATCATCGGGAGTGGGATTTTTCTTGTCCCAACCGAGATGATGCAGGCGGTGGGGTCGGCGCGAGTTGTATATCTCGCCTGGGTGGTCGGGGGGTTGCTCTCCTTTTTCGGCGCGCTTACTTATGCCGAACTGGGCGCTATGAAGCCGCAGGCCGGCGGCGAATATGTGTATGTGCGCGACGCCTACGGGCCGCTGGCGGGATTTCTGTATTCGTGGACCTGGTTTCTGATCGCCAAGCCGGCTTCGATTGCGACCGTAACTACTGGCCTGGTGCGAATACTGGAAACATTTCCGGTCTTCTCTTTTTTCTCGCATGCCTGTATCTCGCATCCATTCACGGTCAGCTACGGGCAACTGGTGGCGATCGGAGCCACGGTTCTGGTTTCGTGGCTGAACTACATTGGGGTGCGCCGGGCGGGAGAATTTCAGTTTTTGTTCACGCTGCTGAAGGTTGCAATCATCCTCGGAATTGTGGCGGTGGGCTTCTCCTACAGCGGAGGAACGTGGGCAAATTTCGCGACTGAGTTCACGGGAGCAAAAGGCGGCGTGGCTGGATTTTTCGCAGCTCTGGTGGCTGCGCTTTGGGCTTACGACGGCTGGAACGATCTGAACATGGTGGCGGGCGAGGTACGGAATCCGCAGCGCAACATTCCGCTGTCGCTGATTTGGGGCGTGGCGACGGTGGGCGCGCTCTACATCCTGGTGAACGCGGCGGTGCAGTACGTGCTGCCGGCGGCGGCGGTGGCAGCCTCGGAGCGTCCGGCGTCGGACGCGGTGGCGCTGGTGCTGGGGCACGCGGGCGCCAGCCTGGTGTCGGCGGGCATGGCGCTTTCGATGCTGGTGACTTTGAACGGCACCATCATGAGCGGAGCGCGCGTGCCGTTTGCGATGGCGCGCGATGGATATTTCTTCAAGGCGATTGCCGAGGTTCATCCGCGCTTCCGCACGCCGTCGGTGGCGATTGTGGCGCAGTGCGGGCTGGCCATCGTTCTGCTGCTGCTCGGCGGCAGTTTCCGGCAATTCTTCTCGCTGGCGATTTTCGCGGAGTGGATGTTCTACATGATCGCGGGCAGCACGCTGTTCGTTTTCCGTCGCCGGGAGCCGCACGCCGAGCGGCCTTATCGCGTATGGGGATATCCGGTAGTTCCGGCGTTGTTTGTGCTGGTTTCCGCGGCGCTTCTCTACTACACCTTCACCGACAATCTGAAAAGTTCGGCGGGCGGATGCCTGGCGATTCTGGCGGGCGGTCCGGTGTTCTACTTTTTTGCGCGGCGCCGGGCGGCGACGCCAAAGTAATCGGTTACCCGTCCGAAGACCAAAGGCGGTTACCAAAGGACACGCGCAAGCGACACGTTTACCCCCTGCCTGATCTCCCATAAGGTGAAGACTCCAACCCCGAGCGCTCTCCCCAGCTTCGGGCCCCCTTTTGGAGTCATGGGATGCCTACGTACGATCGCGGTTTTCAACTCGGCCTGTTGCCTGAAAAGAAGTGGAACTGGCGGACCTTTGCAGCCAGCTACGGAATCCTTACGGGTCTGATTCTGCTTCTGATTGTCGTCGGGATCATGGCGTCCGATACGGTGATTCCGACCGTGAGTTATCACGTTACGGAGCTGATACCCCGGCCGTCGCTGCGACCGGAGCCGCTGCCCAAGCCGAAGCCGCTGCCGGTGCATGCCAAGTTGCTGCCGCCGGAACCAGTGTTCCAGTCGCCGAAACTGATCGTGCCGCACGAGATCCGCGCGCCCAAGCCGCAACCCCAGGAAATTGAGCCGCCCAAGGTGACAATGAATAACTTCGCGCCGGCGGTGTTGAAGCAGACGAGCGGAGCGCGTCCGGTGCTGATTCATACCGGGGACTTCCAGGGAAGTTCGGTGACGCCGACGGTGAACGCTCCGATTGAGAAGGTGCAGACGGGCGGGTTCGGCGATCCGAATGGGCTGAAGCCGAGTGCCAACAGCAAGCCGAACGGCAAGCTGATCGCTTCCACGGCGGGTTCGTTCGATATGCCGGTGGGACCGGGACAAGGCAACGGGTCGGGTGGCGCAAAAGGGATTAAGGGAACGGTTGCGAGCGCCGATTTTGGCAGTGGAGTGGCAACCGCGGGACAAGGAGACGGGCGCAGAAGTGGTCGCGGAAATGTGCAGACCTCAGGCTTTGGCTCGCAGGAGGTCGCGCAGAACACGCCGCATATTCAGCGCGTGGATAGCGGGCCGGCGGCCACGCCGGTCGAGATCACGTACAAGCCGAACCCGGTTTATTCGGACGAAGCAAGAAATCTGAAACTGGAAGGCGAAGTCCTGCTGGAAGTGGCGTTCGCGGCAAACGGGCAGTTACACGTAAATCGCATGGTGCGTGGTCTGGGCCATGGACTTGATGAGGCCGCCGTAGCCGCCGCCAACAAAATGCGGTTCAAGCCGGCCATGCGAAACGGGCAGGCAATGGATTCGACAGCAATTGTGCACGTGGTATTTCAACTGGCGTATTGACCACTTTGGAGATGAGAGTTATGCGGAAGGTTATGAGCAATATGAACTGGATGATTTTGGCTCTGCTGGCGGTGACGATGACGGCAGTGGCCCAGCAATCGGCGTCCTCGCCGCAGAACTCACAGCCGGTTGCGGCGACGCAGCCGGGACAGATGGCCGGTCAGTCGAGCCCCGCTCAGTCAGGTCAGGCTCAGCCAAATCTGGCGCCGCCGACCACGATGGATCAGGTTGTAGATCGCGTGATCATGCGCGAGAAGGATCTGATTAAGTTCCTGTCGCCGCGCACTCCAATTGTGGAAACCTATCTGCAGAACCTGCAGCAGGATCCGCAGCTGGGGCCGATTCCGCAGGACGATCATTACTTTCTGGGACGCATGGATTTGAGCGAATCCATCGACCGGAGCGACTACCTTGAAGGCAAAGGCAAGGACAAAGACGAAGGCATGGAGAAGCATCTTCTGGGCGGGCTCACGAAGAAGTTCAAGTTCCAGTACCAGCCGCTGGGTTTTTCGTGGATGATCTTCGCCGACCGCAACGACTTTGACCGGCAACACTACGATTTCCACTACGCGCGGCGCGAGTTCCTGGGCGACGTGCGCTGCCTGGTGTTCGATCTGACGCCGAAAAAAGACGCTGGACGCGGGCGCTTTCTCGGCCGTATCTGGGTTGAGGATCAGGACTTCAGTATTGTGCGGCTGAACGGCACTTATGCGCGTCCTTCGCGCAATAACTATTACTTCCACATGGACAGCTGGCGGTTGAATTTGATTCCGGGTTACTGGGTGCCGGCTTACATCTACAGCGAAGAAGGCGACTTTACGGCGGGAGCCAAGAACAAGATCGCGTTCAAAGCGCAGACTCGCATGTGGGGATATAACCTGAAGGCGGGAACGGCGAACGACGAACTTACTAACATCCGGGTGGACAGCGTAAAGGACGATACGCCGACCGCACAGGATGCTACTCCGCTGGCCGCCGAGCGCGAATGGCAACAGCAGGCGGAAGACAACGTGGTCGAACGGCTGGAACGCGCCGGGCTGCTGGCGCCGGAAGGCGACGTGGACAAGATTCTGCAAACCGTGGTGAACAACATCGAGATCACCAATAACATCGAACTGCCGCGGCCAGTCCGGACGCGGGTGCTGACGACTTCTCCGCTGGAAACTTTCAGCGTCGGTAACACGATTGTGCTGAGCCGCGGGCTGATCGACGTGCTTCCCGACGAAGGCAGCCTGGCCATGGTGCTCTCGCACGAACTGGCGCACATTGTTCTGGGACACAACCTGGGCAGCCAGTACGCGTTCAATGACCGCATGTTGTTCTCCGACGAGGGGACTTATCAGAACCTCGGGTTCAAACACATTCCCGAAGAGGAAGCAGCCGCCGACAAGAAAGCGATCGAGATGCTGAAAGCTTCGCCGTACGCGCAAAAACTGGACTCGGCCGGGCTATTCATCAAGGCTCTCCAGCAGCGCGCTCCACAATTGAGCGCTCTGCTGCAAGCACATCTCGGCAACAACATCACGGAGAACGGAACGGTAACGCGCATGGCGCAGCTGGCCACCTCGGCTCCGGCACTCGATTGGAACAAGCTCGACCAGATCGCCGCGTTGCCTCTGGGTGGGCGGGTCAAGCTGAACCCGTGGGATGACAAAGTGGAGATCGTGAAGGCGCAGCCAGTCGCGATCACTTCGGCGCGGGACAAGATGCCGTTCGAGGTGACGCCGTTCTTCCCGCGGCTTTCGCGGTACAGCACTGCGAGCACGCCTGGGGCTACCACCGCGGCAGGGCCGACGACGACGGCAACCGCCGCCAACGCCAGCTCCTCTCCGACGAACTAAGTCGGCTCTCAAGTTGATAGAAGCGCAGGCCGGGACCGGAAGAAAATCCGGGCTCCCGGCCTGTGTCTATTGGGGGAATGCGCGGGCTAGTGCCGCAACCGCATGATCGTTACTGCTGTCGATCCACGCTTTACTGGTGGAGAGCCGGGCGCCCACGCCCGGCTGAACGGGCGAGGCGCCCGTTCCTCCACCGTATGGTGCTAGAAGTGTTTTCTGAGGTCGCCGAAACGATCTACCACCAGCAGCCGCTGTGATGCTGGGGCGGTCGCGACTTCCTCGTGCTCGAGAATCCAGGTGTTGCCGTGGGGGATGAAGACGGCGTGCAGACCTGCGGCGAGGGCGGGGTTGATATCGGACTTGGGGCTGTTGCCGACCATCCATGTGGTGTCCGCCGGAAGGGCGTACTTGGAGATGGCGGAACGGTAAGTCGATTCGTCCTTCTCGGCTACGATCTCGACGGCGGAAAAATACTCCTTCAATCCCGATCGCTCGACTTTTCCGGACTGCTCGGCGGGATTTCCTTTGGTCATCATAATGAGGTGGTGGCGCTCGCCGAGATACTGCAGGGTCTCGGGCACGCCGGGGAGAACTTCGATGGGATGATCGGCGATCTGGTGGGCAAAGCTGCGAATGCGTTCGTGCAAGTCGGGCGTGACCGGATCGACAGAAAGCTTCTCAAAGGTTTCAACCAGCGAATGCGCGAAGCTGTGCAGGCCGTAGCCGTGTTTGACGATGGATTCTCGCTCAACGTCGTTCAACACCAGTCGAACCATCTCGGGCGAGTATTCGCGATGGTTGAGGAACGAAATGAACTTCGCAATCGCCCGTTCGAAATAGATGTTGTTTTCCCAGAGCGTGTCATCGGCATCGACGAGCAGGGTCTGGGCGCCATTCTCCCCACGCATGTATTCATGATAACGGCTCCGGGGCGGATTCGCGGCTTTGATAGACTTGTGTCCGTATGAAGAACGGTCAGATCGAGAACTGGGGCATTAAGAACTGTAATTATTTTTTAACGCAGTATGGGCCTGTTTTATTTTTCATTCTGCTGATGTCAAGTTTCGGCGCGGCACAGCAGAAGAAAACCTGGGTGATGACGGGTTCGGCAGCGAAGGGGGGCGCCCCGGCGAATTTGAAGGTCGCGCCTGACCTGGAGCGCCGCGTTGCCAGATTTCGGCGCGTCCAAATGCCGTTCCGGACGGCGGGTCTCAGCGCTCGCGAGCGGCAACTCGTTCGCAAACTGGTGGAGGCCTGCGGCTACCTGGAAAGTATCTACTGGCGGCAGAGCGATCCCGAAGCGCTGACGCTGTACCAGTCGCTGGCCTCGAGCCGGAATCGGCGCGATGTCCAACTGCGACGCTACTTGTGGATTAACGCTTCGCGCTTCGATCTGATTGACGAAAATAAAACATTTGTCGGGACCGAGGCCATGCCGCCGGGGCGAGGGTTCTATCCGGCGAACCTGACCCGCGATCAAGTGGAGCAATACGTCAAGGAGCATCCGGAGCAGAGGGCGCCGATCTACGATCAATTCACGATCGTGCGGTGGCATCAGGGAAAACTGGAGGCCGTTCCCTACCGGATTGCGTTTCGCGCTTTTCTGGAACCGGCGGCAAAAGCTCTGCGGGCAGCGGCCAAGCTCAGCGATGATGCGGCCTTCGCGAAGTTTCTTCGACTGCGGGCCGCTGCGCTGCTCAGCGACGATTACTTCCCGAGCGACCTGGCATGGCTGGAGTTGAAGAATCCGAAATTCGACATCATTTTTGCGCCCTATGAAACCTATATGGACGGACTGCTGGGCGTCAAAGGATCGTACGGCGCGGCAGTGATGGTGCGCAACGAGCGCGAGAGCAAGAAGCTGGAGCTGTTTCAGAAATACGTGCCGCAAATTCAGGACGCGCTGCCGCTCGAAGCGGAGGATCGGCCGTCGAAACATGGCCTGGAGACGCCGATGGAAGTGATGGACGCTCCGTTTCGAGCGGGAGACCTGACTCACGGGTACCAGGCGGTGGCTGACAATCTGCCGAACGATCCGCGGGTGCATGAGCAAAAGGGCAGCAAGAAACTTTTCTTCAAGAACTTCATGGACGCGCGGGTGAACTACGTCATTTTACCGGTCGCACGCAAGCTGATGGAGCCGGACCAGGCTGCCAAAGTTTCGGGCGAGGGTTATCTGCTGGGCACGATCCTGCACGAGATCTGTCACGGACTCGGTCCGGCGTTTGCGCGAACGACGGCGGGCAAAGCCAGTATTCGGGAAGCGATCGGTCCGGGCTTTAGCGGCCTGGAAGAAGCGAAGGCAGACGTGACCGGGATGTTCGCATTGAAATGGCTGGTGGATCACGACGCGCTTCCGAAAGAAAAGCTGGAGGAGTTTTATGCGTCGTACGTGGGCGGACTGTTTCGCACGGTACGCTTCGGAACAGCTGAGGCGCACGGTCAAGCGGAGATGATGGAGTTCAACTATCTCTCGGAGCGCGGCGCGATCCGGCTGAATGCCAACGGGCGGTATGCCGTTGACTACGAGAGAATGCCGGGCGCGCTGGCCGATCTAGCCAAGGAACTGCTGGAGATCGAGGCCACGGGAGACCGCTCGCGTGCGGAGAACTGGTTCAAGAAGTACGGCACGATGCCGGAGGAATTGAAGGCGTCGCTGAGAACGGCCTCGGATATTCCGGTAGATGTTGATCCGGTGTTTTCGTTTCCGGAGAGGGTGAGGTAGGGGGGCTGCGAGCTACGAGCCTCGGGCTACGAGCGAGCAAAAAAACGCATCATCCTCCGACTCGCAGCTCGAGGCCCGTAGCTCGAAGCCTTCCTTACACCCACTCCACTCTTGGCGTCTGCGGAATGATCCCTGCCTTGTGCCCCATATCTAGCAGCCGTCGGACAGCTTCCCTGCCATCGTCGCCGTAGTCGAGGGTGCGCTCGTTGACGTACATGCCGACGAACTTGTCGGCGAGTTGGGCATCGAGATCGCGGGCAAACTGCATGGCGTAGGCGAGCGCCTCTTCGCGATGATCGATGGCGTATTGGATGCTCTCGCGCAGCGCCTGGGTGACGCTGGCTATCGTTTCGGGGCCGAGCGAGCGCCGGATGGCGTTTCCACCGAGCGGCAGCGGCAGTCCAGTGACTTTCTGCCACCACCTGCCGAGATCGACGACGCGGTGCAGTCCGGACTTGTCGTAGGTAAGCTGGCCTTCGTGGATGATGAGGCCGGCTTCTTGTTTGCCTTCGAGAATCTGCGGGATGATTTGATCGAAGGGAACGACTTCCACTTCAATGCCGGGCGCGAACAGTTCGAGCGCCAGGTAAGCGGTGGTGAGCTTGCCGGGCACCGCGATTTTCCTGCGCTTGATTTCGTCCTGCGTGAAGGGCCGAGTGGAAACGATCATGGGACCGTAACCGTCGCCCACGCTGCCGCCGCACGACATCAGCGTGTAGTTTTCCTGAATGTAGGGAAAGGCGTGGAATGAAATCGCGGTCACGTCGTAGACGCCTTCTTGCGCCTGGCGGTTCAGCGTCTCAATGTCGCAAAGGGTGTGGCTGAACTTCAGTCCCGGCACGCGAACTTTGTTCGTGGCCAAGCCATAAAACATGAATGCGTCGTCGGAGTCCGGGCTGTGCGCCACGGTGATTTCGCGAACTGGAGAAGATACTGTACTCATAAGATTCTGTAATCCTGTTCTATCAACTTTACAACTGGACTGTCTGGCCCTCAGGGGCTAAAGCCCGAATTTATTGTGGCTCTGATCGGCACGGCTGAAGCCGTGCCCTACCCAAAACCTACCCCTGCGAAGAAAGTCGTTGGTGCCAGCGAGTGGCGACGGCGGCGGCCATCAGCACCTTGATGAGTTCCGCAAAAACGAACCAGTAGAGGCCAAACCTGACCGCCTGAGAAACGGAGTGTGTGAGCACGGCAAGCCAACTGAGTCCACCCGCGAAGAGCACGAGTTCCGCGGCCACGGATGAGAGCGCGGCCCATCCGAAACGGTGTGAGTTGTGCTCCGAGTTGCGCTCAAAGATCCAGCCCGCGACGAAAGCCACGAGCGGATAGGCCATGAGGAATCCACCGGTCGGGCCGAGTATCTGGGCAATTCCTCCGCCTAGAATTGAGGGGCTGAATACGGGTAGTCCGAACGCGCCCTCGACGAGGTAAAGCGAGAGCGCGGCGAAACCGCGACGCGAGCCGAGGAGCAAGCCCACGGCAAGAACTCCGAAGTTTTGCAGCGTCAGCGGAACCGGCGTGAAGGGCAGCGGCACGGTCACACGCGCGCACAAGGCGACAAAGAGGCTGGCGGCGATCACGATGGCCGCCTGCTTCGCCCATTCCCTTCCCCAATCCTTTCCCCGAACTATGGACCGGGTCTGCTGGCCGAAAACATGGGCCGCTACTTTCGACATGACTTTCCTTTCTTCACGGCGGACGCCGTGGCGTATCAGGCCTCAGGCGGCGACTGGTCGAGGCCGTCGGGCTCCGCTCTGTGGGCCGCCGAGCGCTTCATTTGCCGCCAGACCCGCATATAGAGGGCAAGCGCAACCGACACGACCACCGCGGTACTGACTCCCAGTATGAGGAACCACCAGAGCATCCGCACAACGCATTTAGGATAGCAGATGGGCGGCGGCGAAAACGTGCACAACCTGAAGAAGAGCAATCAGTTGCGGTCAGCCCTTCTTCGCTGGCTTGGCCAACGCTTTGCGCCGATTCTCGACATTCTGCGAGACGCGTTCCAGACGCTTGCGGGCCAGCTTCGACCCCGTGGCAACCTTCTCAATATTCGCAAACGCCTCGGGGTTGTTCATCTTTTCCCGGACTTCCTTCAAGAAGGGATGAATCTTGGCGAAAATGAAAAACATTTCGCCGCAAATGCCGGGCTGCAGGAAGAGCTCTTCGTTGACGGCGCCGTGCAATACCAGCGACGCGGCCATATCCCAGTAGCCGCCGACCTGGCGCATCCAGGCATTTTCCTGACTGGGGAATGCGTTAGCGACTTTCAGGACGTCATCGGCGCTTTGCGGCCAGAATTCCACCGTAAACCAGTTTCTTGCCTTGCGCATCTCCGCTTCGCGGCGGAGGTCGTAGAGTTGTAGAACCACCTGTGCATCGTGCGGGGTCGCTTTGTTTGCCATATTTTCGCCTCGTTAGTTATGTTTCTGAAATTTTGTTCTGAGAATCCTGTCTCTGTCAGACTTTCGAAACGTCCGCGGTTGCCACTTCGAGGGCGCGCTCGTAATCGCATTCTTTATTCGGGCACGCGATTACCAATCCGTCTTTGCGGATTCGTTCCACCAGGTACTCGTGTCCGCAATCCGGACACTTCTCGGGGACAGGCTTCGCCGCGGAGGTGAACTTGCACTTCGGATAGTTTCCGCAGCCGTAAAAAGTGTTGCCCTTGCGCGCGCGTTTTTCGACGAGTTCGCCTTCTTTGCACTCGGGGCACTTCACGCCGATGAAGTTCTGCTTCACATATTTGCATTCGGGATATCCGCTGCAGGAAGTGAACTCGCCGAATCGGCCGTGCCGCAGGATCATGTTGCGTTTGCACAGCGGGCAGGTTTCGTCGAGCGGGATGTCGGGCACCCGCTTGCCCTGATCGAGCCGCCGCGTCGTCTTGCAATCGGGATAGCCGGTGCAGGCCATGAACTGGCCGAAGCGCCCGCGCTTCAGGACCATGACGCGGCCACAGTTTTCGCAGTATTCCTCTTGCGCAGTCTCCTGCAAGTCGGCCGAGTCGAGGTCGGGCAGGTTGATGGGATTTTCTTTGGTGAACTTGCAGGTGTCCGGGTTTTCCTTGTCGTAGGTGCTGCAGGCATAGAACGAACCGTGCTTGCCCCACTTGATGACCAGCGGCGCACCGCAGAGTTCACACTTTTCGTCGGTGGGTTTCTCCATACGCTTGATGTTTTCCATGTGCTTCTCTGCGTATCGGAGATCCTTGGCGAACTTCTCGTAAAACTCGGTGAGCGCGTCGTGCCCCGTCTGCTTGCCTTCTTCTATTTCGTCGAGCTCTTCTTCCAGGCGCGCGGTGTATTGGAAATCGAAAATGTCCTTGAAATTCTCGACCAGCAGATCGGTGACGACCAAGCCGATTTCGGTGGGCACGAACTTGCCGCCGATTTTCTGCGCGTACTGCCGCTCCTGAATGGTGCTGAGAATCGTCGCGTAAGTGGAAGGGCGACCGATGCCGCGCTCCTCGAGTTCCTTCACCAGCGAAGCTTCGTTGAAACGCGGAGGCGGCTCGGTGAAATGCTGCTCTGGGAGAAGCGACTTCAGCGTCAGCTTCTGCCCGGCTTCGAGCGGCGGGAGCTTGTGCTTCAGTTCCTCGTCTTCTTCGTCCTCGGTGTCCTTGGACTCTTTATAGACCTTGAGGAAGCCATCGAACTTCGGCACTGAGCCGGTGACGCGAAACTGGAAGACCTCGTTACCAGACTTGGCATCGATGTCGACGGTCGTCTGGTCGAACACGGCGGGGTTCATCTGCGAGGCGACGAAGCGCTGCCAGATCAGCTTGTAAACTTTGAATTCGTCTTCCTGCAAATATTTCTTGACCTGGTCGGGATGGCGCGCCGCCGAAGTCGGGCGAATGGCCTCGTGCGCCGCTTGCGCTTCTTTCTTCTCCTTATATGTATTGGGGGAATCGGGCAAGTACGGCGCACCGAACTGTTCGGAGATGTACTCGCGAACCTCGGTGATCGCCTCAGCCGAAACGCGGGTCGAATCGGTTCGCATGTAGGTAATCAGGCCGACCAGTCCCTCGTCGCCGAGTTCGACACCTTCATAAAGGCGCTGCGCGATCATCATGGTGCGTTTCACGCTGAAGCGCAGTTTGCGGGAGGAATCCTGTTGCAGCTTGCTGGTAGTGAACGGCGGAGTGGCATTGCGCCGCCGTTCCTTCTTTTCCGCCGAGCGGACAAGCCAATCGGCGTTTTCGAGCGCCGCCCGGATTTTTTCCGCTTCCTCGCCGTTCTTGATCTCGATTTTCTCTTCGCCCTTGCCCAGGAAGCGGGCGTCGAATGTCGGAGGCTTATTGGCGGCGAGATGGGCGTCGATCGTCCAGTATTCTTTTTTCTCGAAGGCTTTGATTTCGCGTTCGCGATCGACGATCAAGCGCAGCGCGACGGTCTGCACCCGTCCGGCGGAAAGGCCGCGGCGGACTTTGTCCCACAGAAGAGGAGAGACCTGATAGCCCACGAGGCGATCGAGCACGCGGCGGGTCTGCTGCGCGTCGACCAGATTGCGGTCGATGTCGCGGGGATGCTCGAACGCGGCCTTGACGGCGCGTTGCGTGATTTCGTTGAAGGTCACGCGGCGGATGCGCGCGCCATCGCCGGTGTCGTCCGTCTTCGCCTTGGTGTCGCCTTTTGTCTTGCCTTTTGCCTTAGTCTTCTTCTTTTTCTTGTCGGAGTCGTCGCCGAGTTCGTCGGCCAGATGGGCGGCGATGGCTTCGCCTTCGCGATCCGGGTCAGGCGCGAGGTAGATGGTGTCGGCCGAGAGGGCCAGCTTCTTCAGCCTGGCCAGGACCTTTTCTTTTCCCGGGATGACGACGTATTCGGTATCGAAATTGTTTTCGACGTCGACGCCGAGACTGCTTTTGGGCAGGTCTTTCACGTGGCCGTAAGAAGCATCGACCGTGAATCCCTTGCCCAGATACTTCTGGATAGTTTTCGCCTTAGCCGGCGATTCGACGATGACTAGACCTTTTGACAATGGTTCCTCAGTATGGCGGTAATGGAATTGAAGCTAGCACGAATTGGCGGATTGCAACAACTGTGCGAGGTGCCGGCTGTCAGCTGTCAGCTATCAGCTATCAGTTAACGGCCTTCACTTTTTGCATCAGGGACGACAACATTCTTTTCACCTCAACCACCTGGGTTGCAAGTCGCTCGTACGTCGGAGTGCGCAGATAGTCCAGGTCATGAGCTAGCAGAAGTTGGTACTCGAGTTCGCTTGCCGACCCCATCGCAATCTGCAGAAAGCGACCCATTTCTGCATCGCCTTTCCGGCAGCAGCCTTCCGCGATATTCATTCCTATCGATGCGGAGGCTCGCCTAATCTGACTTGTCAGACCGTACATTTCTTCCCGAGGAAAAGTTCTACTGGAAGCATAAACATCCAGAGTCAACCGGTGTGACTTTTCCCAGACTCGAAGATTGCGGAAGCTCTGCACGAAAACCCTCCGGTTTTACTGAAGGCTGATAGCTGAGAGCTGACAGCTAAAAGCTCTTCACAAAATTCTTCCCCGGCAACTGCCGCACTTTCCCGTTGAGTTCCAACTCGAACAGCGCGGCGAAAATTTCCGAGGACGACATTTCGTTTTCCAGTAAGTCGACCAGTTGATCGATGTGCGTGGATTCATCGGCCTTGAGCAACTTGAGGATCTTTTTTTCGTGGGGCGAGGTCACCTCGTCCGGGAATAGAGATGCGGTTTCCGGCTCGGGAGATTCATTCTGCATGGCGCCAAGCACTACCTGCACGTCCGTCGGAAGCTCTTCCCACACGTCTTCCCAGGTGGCGACGAGTTTCGCGCCCTGCTTGATCAGCGTGTTCGGGCCCCAGGAATTCTTGTTGGTCACGTTGCCCGGGACGGCGTAAACGTCGCGGTTTTGTTCGAGGGCACAGCGGGAAGTGATGCGCGTGCCGCTGTATTCCGCGGCTTCGACGACCAGCACGCCGGCCGACATGCCGCTGATGATCCGGTTGCGGATGGGAAAGTTTTGCGGGGCCGGCGAGGTTCCGACCGGGAACTCGGTGATCAGCGCGCCACCGAGGGCCACGATCTGTTCAGTGAGCCGCGTGTTTTCCTTGGGGTACATGACGTCAATTCCCGTGCCCAGGACCGCGACGGTTTTTCCCTTGGCAGCGACAGCGCCGCGATGCGACGCGGTATCGATGCCGCGCGCCAGGCCGCTGATGATCACCAGGCCGCGAGCGGCGAGGTCGGTGGAGAGGCGTTCGGCCATGCCGCTGCCGTAGGGCGTGGGATGACGCGTTCCCACCATCGCGATGCCGGGCTGGGCCAGCACCTCGACGCTTCCTTTCACAAACAGGATTACCGGCGGGTCGTAGATTTCCTTCAGCCTCGATGGGTATCCGGGATCGCTGAGGGAAATAATCTTGGCGCCCGACTCGGCCGCCTTCACGCATTCCTGCTGCGCGAGTTCGAGCGATTTTCCCGTGGCCAGCGATTGCGCGGAGACGGCGCGCATCCCCGTGGCTTCGAGTTCGGTCAGGCTGGCATGGAAAACGCGCTCGGCAGTGCCATAGTGCTCAATCAGTTTTTTGATGCGCGTGGGGCCCAATCCCGGGGTCAGGGCCAGCGCGAGCCAGTAGGTGCCCTGGTAAGAAGCGGGGTTGGGGGCGGCAACGGCCACGTCGGACCTGTCAATATCACTGGACATATTGCGTGACCCTAGTCTGCGGCGGAAAACGCTGTCAAGGATGGCGCGCACATCATTTTTGGTAGAATTCGTAAAGTGATGAGCCGGTTAAAGATCTCGGCCATTTCCTACCTGAACACGGCGCCTCTCATGTGGGATTTTGAGCATGCCGAGGCAGGCGCGGACTTCGATATTTCCTACACCATCCCCTCGGCCTGCGCCGAGGCTCTGCGTGCGGGAACGGCCGATATTGGCATCATTCCAGCTGCGGCTTATGCGACGGTTCCGGACCTCGTCATCATTCCGGACGTGGCGATTGCGGCACGACGGGCGGTGCGGTCGATCCTGCTGGTTAGTAGAGTACCCATCAATCAGTTGTCGAAGCGGCAGTTGTCGAAGAAAGTGCGCACGGTTGCGCTCGATACTTCTTCGATGACGTCGGTTGTGCTTACCAAGATTCTGTTTGCAAAATGGATGGGCGGAGCGCGCGATTACAAAGCGATGGCTCCCGATCTCGATGCCATGCTCGGCGCTTGCGACGCGGCTTTGCTCATCGGAGACCCGGCGCTGCAAGTCGATCGCACGCGCTATTTCACGCTCGACCTGGCGGAAGAATGGGTGGCGCGCACGGGAAAGTCATTCGTCTTCGCGTTCTGGGCGATTCGCAGGCAGGCGCTTGCCGGACGAAACGCGGCGGCGATCGCAGAGGTCTTCAAGAAGTCGCGGGATCATGGGCTGTCGCCGAAGAATCTTGAAGCCATCGCGCAGGAGTGGGCGCCGCGCCTCGGCCTGACCGTCGAGATGGTTCGCGTCTATTTGACGCATAACATCCATTATTATCTCGACCCTCCGTGCCTGGAGGGGCTTGAGCTTTACTACCGCCTGGCCGCGGAAATCGGAGCCCTTCCGCAAGCGCCGGAACTTCATTTTGTTTAGAACTCAGGTCATCTGATAAACAAGCCACTTTGAGCAATTACTGGTGAAATCGCGATCCTTCAACAGTTATTCAGGATGCGGAGCAGAACGTCCTGGTGTCATACTTCTCCACGACGATATTCCTCGCCGATTCGCGCTGAACCATCCCAACGTTTGCACGATTCATGAGATCGCTGACGATGACAGCCAACGCTTCATCGTGATGGAGTTTCTCGATGGAATGACGCTGAAAGAAGGGATCGGCGGGCACGAAACGTGGGGAAATAAAAAGAACCGCGACATTGGTTACGCTCTAGCCGCCAACTCCTGCGAGAGAGTGGGCGACGTGGATACGTGCACCATCGCGGTCCCTGATGCGATCTCTGCTTTCGCAGTACCAAACCCCGGCGTCTCCTCGCAGATCCGTCGGTTTTTTCGGGTCTGGCCGTGGAACGAGTCGCCCCGCTCTACGAATCACCCAGCCTACTTCGGATTGGCAACGATTTTGAAGCCAACCCTTTCAGCCATCGACGGTACCAAGATTAGCGCGTTTCGCGAAGTTGTCAACGCCCGTTTTTTGTGCAACCAGCGGGCCGGCGAGGGATCGGTTAACGCTCCAAATGGCCTGTCAGTCAAGGCTTTTGTGGACAGGAGAAGGAATTCGCCTCAGCATCGATTTTGCCGGTCTGTGGAAATCTTTTTATGAGATGAACACAAAGGACCACGGAAATCTCTTGACGCGACAAACCGTCTTCCCGCATTGTGCTATCAGGAGGTCGAGAAATGACATGTGCCACCTGGTAGCCTACGTGGACGGCAGCTCCCATGGGAGTCCTGGTCCGTCCGGTATCGGGGTCATCGTCGAAGATTCTGCGGGAGGCTGCATCCGAATTGCCAAGTGGATCGGCTGGCAGGACAACAACGTGGCCGAGTACGTAGCGCTGCTGGAAGCTCTGCAATGTGCCCTGTCCAGGAGAGCGCTTTCGCTTCGTGTTTATTCGGATTCCGACGTGGTGGTGCGTCAAATGTGCGGCGAATATGCTTGCCGGAGTCCGAGGCTGTATTCTTTGAACTGGATCTGTCGCAAACTGGCTCGGAGCCTGGAGTTCGCGATTACTCGCATTCCACGGGAGCGCAACGTCGAGGCCAACCACCTTGCCAATAGCGTTGCCCGGCTGTGCCGAGATATTACCGACGCTTAGCTAGGCGGCGGGGAAAAAGTGGGGGGAGCAAATTCCCGGCCCTTTAAGCCCCACGACCAGCCCGACGATACGGCGTCGGGCCTGGATCCGGCGGACCAGCCATACCGAAGTCCCCGCAATATGTTACTCCGCCCGATGTCTGGGCGGCCTTTTATTTTGCATCACACGAAAAGTGGGAGACCAATAGCTGTTGTAAACAGACGTTTGCACCAACAACCCCGAACGGCCATTTATGATAGCTCGTAGTATTTCCCTTTAGCTGAACGGCATAAGCTGCTCTTTAACATTGCATCTTGCCAGCCGCAATCATGCTCCAATAAAGAAGATGCACTTGCTTGCGATCGTGCTGCTCGCGTCGAAGAAGAGCACCCTGCGATGGCTGATCCATCTCGGCGGCCCCAGCCTGATTTTGCTGGGCCTCGTCGACAACTCGGTCATCCCTCTGCCGGGTAGCACGGACGTCGTCACCATTCTGCTGGCCGCGCACCATCCCACCATGTGGGTCTACTACGCGATCATGGCAACGGCGGGAGCGCTCATCGGCGGATATCTTACTTACCGCATGGCTCGCAAAGGTGGTAAAGAAACTCTGGAAAAGAGGTTCTCGAAGAAGACGACCAGCAAGGTATACGCGATTTTTGAACGCTGGGGCTTCGCGGCAGTCGCGATCCCCGCTCTGCTTCCGCCGCCGTTTCCCATCGTACCCATGCTTTTGGCCGCCGGCGCCATGCAGTATCCCACCAGGAAGTTCTTGACCGCTCTGGCCGTGGGGCGCGGCAGTCGGTTCACCATCCTCGCTTATCTCGGAGTCCACTACGGTCGGCACATCGTGAAGTTTTTCGCGCGGTACTACTGGCCCGTGCTTATCGCCCTGATCGCTTTCTCAGTGCTGGGCGGCCTGTATGGGCTGTACGAGTACAAACGCAGACAGAAAAACAGTGGACAGGAAGCTGCCCGTCCGAGATCGCAAGCCCGTCGGCGGACGGCCTAGGAGTTGTGGTGAAATCCGGGCCGGAGGTGGACGAGCGATACCCTTTCATCAATTGTCATCCCGAGCGAAGCGAGGGATCTGCATCTTGCGACGAACTGCAGATCCCTCGCTTCGCTCGGGATGACAAAGTCTGCCTTTCACCAGCTAAAATAGCCATTACCGTGGGGTGAAGAGGATGTCCCTGACCAAGCAGCAAGCTTTGGAGATGTTTCGGTCCGACGATCTGATCGGGATTGGCATGGAAGCGGACGCGGTCCGCCGCAAGATGCATCCCGAAGGCGTCGTGACTTACATCATCGACCGCAACATTAATTACACCAACTTCTGCACGGAATACTGCACTTTCTGCGCGTTTTATCGTCCGTTGAAGGGCCCGGCGGCCAAGGAAGGCTACATCCTCGATTTCGACACCATCTACGAGAAAATTCGCGAGACCGTGGAACTCGGCGGCACCGGCGTGCTGATGCAGGGCGGCTTGCATCCCGATCTCAAGATCGACTGGCACGAGCGAATGCTCAGCGGCATCAAGCAGCGCTTCCCGAAAATCCATCTGCACTGCTACTCCGCTTCGGAAATTCTGGCGATTGCCGAGTACAGCAATCTCAGCGTGCGCGATACGATTGCGCGTCTGCGCGATGCTGGCCTCGATTCGATTCCGGGCGGCGGCGCTGAGATTCTTGACGATGAAGTCCGCTACAAAATCGCGCGGCTGAAATGCCTGACCGCGGATTGGCTGCTGGTGCATCGCACCGCGCACCAACTCGGCATGAGGACCACCGCGACCATGATGTTTGGCGTCGGCGAGTCCATCGAACACCGGATCAACCACCTGCAGTGTCTTTACGATTTGCAGCAGGAGACGGGCGGGTTTACCGCGTTTATCCCGTGGAGTTTCCAGCCCGCCCACACCGCGCTTGGCGGACGCCGCTGGGATGAGGCCACGGCGGTTGAGTACCTGAAGGTATTGGCGATTTCGCGGCTCTATCTTTCGAATTTTCTGAACGTGCAGTCCAGTTGGGTGACGCAGGGATTGAAAGTCTGCCAGATGGGCTTGCGCTTCGGCGGCAACGATGTGGGCTCGGTGATGCTGGAGGAGAACGTCGTCCGCGCCGCCGGCGTGACCAACTGCACAACCGAAGAAGAGTTGCGGCGCATCATACGCGATGCGGGCTTCCGTCCGGCGCAGCGGGATACGTTGTACCGGCAATATTTTCTGAACTGAATCCCACGTAGGGACAGCCGGAGGAGAGGATTGAGGCATTGATTCAATGATTCAATGCCTCAATGATTCAATCTCTAATGACGCGCTCACTCGGCCTCGCCTTTTTCGTCCTCAGCGCCTTGCTGGCGAGCACACAGGAGTCCGCACCCGCGGCGAACGCGTCCTCCATTGCAGGCACGGTGGTGAAGGAGCCGGGCAGCCAGCCGCTCAAGAAAGTGCTGGTGCAGGTCATCGCGGAAGACCAGAAACAGGGCGGAAACTACACCGCCACGACCGACGCCGACGGCCATTTCCACATCGAGAACGTCCTGCCCGGGCGTTACCGGCTCTACCTCGAGAGAACCGGGTTTGTCGCGGTGAATGGGCGCGGGCTCAAAGCTGACGTCAACGTTTTTGCGGTTCAGGCCGGGCAGGCGGTGGAAGACCTTCTGTTTCGAATGCTGCCGACGGCCATCATCAGCGGCCGCATCACGGACGAAGATGGCGACCCGATGTCCGGGGTCAGAGTGATCGCGCAAAAGAAAGTACCAGGGAAGGCAGCGAGGGAAACCGCTGGGAGCGAGGCGACGAACGATCTTGGCGAATATCGTCTCGCCGGCTTGTTCCCCGGTCAGTATTGGATTGTGGCCATGCCGCCTCCAGACATCCGCGACTACGAACAGCAGCACGAGAAATCGCCGCAGGGCGGTAACCAGAGCGACGGCCAGCCCGATACTCGTTACCTCACCACCTACTATCCCGGCACCCACGATGCCATGCAGGCCTCGGCTGTGACGCTCAAGGCGGGCGACGAGATGCCGGTCAACCTCACGCTGGTGCCGGCGAGAACGTACCGGGTTCGCGGCATCGTGACTGGCATCACGGCCGGCGAGAAGCCCTTCGTGGAGTTGATCTCTAGGTCGGGCGATTCTGTCCGTGCGAGTGAAGTGGGGCCGGACGGCCAGTTCGAAGTGCGTGGGGTCGGTTCGGGATCGTATGTGGTGAGGGCATCGACCGGCATCGAATCGCACTTGCTAACTGCACGCCAGGATATCAGCGTCGTCGCCGCTGACGTGGAAGGCTTGAAGCTGGTTCCCCTGCCTTCTTTCACGCTCTCCGGTCGTCTCCAAATCGAGGGCAGCGCGTCGAGAGACCTCACGCAATACTCGATAAACCTGCGCCTGGCCGAGTTGCCGGAAGATGCAGGCTTCTCGATGTCCCAGGACTTCTTTGGCTTGAACGCGCCGGTGGACCGACTCGGCAACTTTGAGTGGAAAAACGTTAAACCCGCCACCTACATCGTGCAAGTGTACGGGGGCGACGGGCGGGGTAGCTTCTTCCTGAAATCGGTGACGCTCGGCGGACGAGATATCGCAATCGGATTCACGGCAAGCGGGCCGGCAACGCTTGATCTGCTGGTGAGCACCAAGGGAGGCATGATCGAGGGAGTGGTCGTTGAAAAGGAAAAAGATGTGGACAACGATCATACGGTGGCCAACGCCACGGTGGTCGCTGTGCCGGAAGAGAAATATCGCAACCTTCCCGATCGCTTCGGGACCGGATCGACCGATCAGCATGGACGCTTTACGATTCGCGGCGTGGCTCCGGGCAGCTACACGCTATATGCCTGGCAGGATCTGGAAGAGGGCGTTTACCGCGACCCGGACTTTCTGAAATCCCAGGAAGCAAATGGCAAGGCGGTGAAAGTGGAGGAAGGTTCTCATCAACAGGTCGAGCTGAAGCTCAGTCCAGCGGGTGAGGAGTGGCGGTAAACGGTCGTTAGTCGTTGGTCGTTAGTCGTTGGTCGTTAGTCGTTGGCAAACCCGCGAACGACCAACGACTAACGACCGACGACTGATCGGGTACAATGCTTGTGCCTCTGTCTTTCCTTTTCATTCATGGTGCCGTTGAGTTCATGGATTTAAGACTCACCTCTTCTCTGGCCTTGATCCTTGCCTCCAAGGGCTTGGGACCCTACCTGCGCCAGCATTTTCTGGACAAGACTTTCCAGGGCCTTTACCAGGTCAATGCGTTCGATCTGGCGCTGCTGATTCCCTATTTCATCGTGCTGATCGCCCTAGCGACATATGGCGGGCACCGGTACTGGCTGGTCTATCTTTATTACAAGCACAAAAAGAACAAGACGACGGAACCCGCGGCTCATTTCCATTTCGATGACCTGCCGCGCGTCACCGTGCAGTTGCCGATCTTTAACGAGCAATACGTGGTGGACCGGCTGCTCGACGCCGTCTGCCGGCTCGACTATCCGAGAGAAAAGCTCGACATCCAACTGCTCGACGACTCGACCGACGAAACCGTAGAGGTGGCCCGCATTTTGGTCGATCGCTACGCCGCGCTGGGACATCCGGTCACTTACCTGCACCGCGACAATCGTGAGGGCTACAAGGCGGGCGCTTTGGCGGAGGGATTGAAAACGGCGAAGGGCAAATTCGTCGCCATCTTTGACGCCGATTTTGTTCCGCCACCCGACTTTCTGATGAAGTGCATCCATCACTTCACCGATCCCAAGGTCGGCATGGTGCAGACGCGCTGGACGCACATCAATCGCAACTACTCGTTGCTGACCCAGGTCGAAGCCATTCTGCTCGACGGCCATTTTGTGCTGGAACACTCGGGACGGGCGCGCAGCGGCGTTTTCTTTAACTTCAACGGCACGGCCGGCATGTGGCGGCGC
>JBEKDG010000036.1:0-41048 GCA_050014475.1 Terriglobales bacterium
CACCAGTTCCGGCGTCAGGACTTCATCCGCATCGAGCAGCAGAATCCAGTCGTACGCGAGCGGCAGCGTGTCCATGGCCCATTGGCGCTTCTTCGGCCAGCCCCCCGCATAATGAAACTGGACCACCTTCGCACCACATGATTGCGCAATGGAAACCGTGTCGTCCGTGCTCTGCGAATCGATGACATAGACTTCGCCGACCCCCGCGAGCGACTCCAGGCAGCGCGGCAGGTTGCGGGCCTCATTGCGGACCGGAACGATCACACTTACGGGGAGCACCTGCACAGCGGTGCTCGAGTTCGACACCTCAGCCTCTGATTTTGTTTCGATCAAGTCCATTCCGTTGGCAGGTAGAAGGTTCCCCTATGTTAGCTGAACTGACGCATTCTTGAACGCAAGATCGTTCACGCAGGCTCATTAACGGACGATCGGTTGTCGAAACCCGTTCCTGCCCGATTTCGCCCGCCAGACAGGCGCGGGCGATGCCCTTCACAGGTTCTGTTCGCACCACCGCGCCAGCACAAACAGCGACCAGGGACGGGACCAGGAAGTTTCGCCCGCCAGAAATCGATCCCAGACTTCTCGCACGGTGCTGGCGCGGATTGAAGTCTGATCCCAATCACTCTTCAGCAGCGCGTCCTCGACAACCGGCCTCATCTCGCCCCGCAGCCAGCGCTCAAAGGGCAGTGTGAATCCGCGCTTGGGACGATTCACAATCTCCCGCGGCAACTCTACGCCCAGGCTCGCCAGCAGTAGGCTCTTCGGCAAATTCCCTTGTAACTTCTTATTCCCCGGAATCCGGAAGCAAGCCTCGACCAGCGCCCGATCGAGGAAGGGCACGCGCAACTCGAGACCATGCGCCATGCTCATGAAATCGGAATCCCGGAGCAACGTGTTGCGCATGTAGAAGTGCGCTTCGAGATAAGAGACGCGGTTGACAGGATCAAGCGATTGGCTCTCAGAGACCGACTCTCGCAAGACTCGATCAAGGGATTGCTGCGATCCTTGGTAATCCGGTGCTGAGAACAGCTCCTCGCGCTCCGCGGCCCCAAACAGCGTGCGCACCAGGAAGTACGGGTGAACGATGGAATCATGCCCCGTAGCCAACTCGGCCAGCTTGCGGCTGCGATCCCTCTTGCCTGCAAACAGTGCCACGGAAGCGGAAAGCGGCCGCCGCGCCAGCCTCGGCAGCCGCCCAAATCGTTTAGAAAAGGCTTCCATCCTCGGCACGCGGCGAAAATTCGAGTAGCCTGCGAACATCTCGTCGGCGCCCAAGCCAGTCAAGGCAACTTTCACTCCCGCCGCCCTCGTCTTGGCGGACACCAGATACGTATTGATGCCGTCAATGGTTGGTTGGTCCATCGCGCATAGAGCTTCGGGCAACACCGCCAGCGTGTCTTGCTGAGAAACTGGAATCTCATGATGATCGGTGCCGAAGCGACGAGCGATTTCCCGCGAATACTGCCCTTCGTTGAACTCCTCTTCCTGAAATACCAGCGAGAAGGTGTTCGCGCGCACACCATTGTGGCTGAGGACGGCAACCAGAGCGCTGGAATCGATTCCGCCCGAAAGAAACACTCCCACGGGCACGTCACTCACCAGGTGCGACAACACCACATCGCGCAAAATCGCGGGCAGTTGATCCGCCGTCGCGACCCCATTCCCCGATCGTGATTCCGACTCGGCCCGCAAAGAAGACTGCAGCGGGTTCCAGTATTCCCGGCTGCTCACCGATCCGTTTTCTACCGTGAGCACGTGCCCCGGCGGAACGGCCCTGACTCCTTCCACGATTGTCCATGGCTCGTACACGGAACCGAACGCCAGGTAGCTCAAAACCCCGGTGGGATCGGCCTTTCGCGGCACCAGTCCCGTCCGCAAAAGCGTTCGGACCTCCGAAGCAAAAATAAAAGTCTGCTCCGACTGGTGGTAGTAGAGCGGCTTGATTCCCATGGGATCGCGCGTCAACAGCAGCCGCTTTCGCGGCGCGTCCCACAGGGCAAACGCGAACATGCCGCCCAGCCGCCTCAGGCAGGACTCGCCCCACACGCGATAAGCGGCAAGAATCACTTCCGTATCGGAATGACTTTTGAACTCGACGCCGGCGGCTTCGAGCTCCTTCCGAAGTTCGCGGAAGTTGTAGATCTCGCCGTTGAAGACGATCCAGTTGCCGGTGACCGGATCCTGCATGGGCTGATGCCCGAGCGGCGAAAGGTCGAGAATCGCCAATCGCCGGTGGCCCAGGCCGATCTCTACTGGCTCCGCCTGGGTTTCTTTCAGCAGCACGGTCCCGGAATCATCGGGTCCCCGGTGCGCGAGCGAACGGGTGGCTTGTTCCAGGACTGCAGGCGGGATCTGGGTTTTACGCGCCAGTATGCCAACAATGCCGCACATCTGAAATGTTTTCTCGCTTCCTTACGGCGCAACGGTGGCCGCAATTATAGAGCAGCCTGTCGAGCCATCTTTGAAGTGTGTCGAACACTCATGCGATGGCTTGGCGGTAAATCCTGGCCAGGTGTTGTGCCTGATGCGACAGCGTCAATTTTTCCAGGATCGTCTGGCGCGCAGCCGTCCCAATGCGAGCGCACACTTCGGGCGACCCGAGTAACGCGGAAAGCCCCTGCACAAGTTGTTCGAGTCCATCCACAGGGATGAGCCAGCCATTCTTGCCATGCTCAATCACTTCATCAATCCCCTGCCCGCGACAACCAATCACCGGTTTGCCGCAAGACATGGCTTCCAGATACACGCATCCCAGGCCCTCGTTCCGGCTGGGCAACACGAATACGGAGCAGCGTCGCATGGCCTCTGCTACTTCGGACCGGCTCTGCTGGCCGACAAACTGAACTTGCTGCCCAATGCCCAACTCGCGCGCCAGCGCTTCAAACTGGGCGCGATCCGGCCCTTCTCCGATGATGCGGCATCGCAGCCGGGGAAACGAAGACCTGAGATTTCCGAGCGCTCTCAAAACAAGTTCGTGGCCTTTGCCGCATAGCAAGTTGCCGACGATCAGAATCTCTGGATCGAACCGTCCTACCGCAGGCGGATTCGGCGAAAAAAGACTCGGATCCACACCGTTGTACACAATGGTGCTACAGGTTTCAGCAGCCATCCCGGTTTTCAGAATCTCCTGCACCTTGCCGCTGATACAGATTACGGTCCGCGCCGCACGGTAAACCTCCACCGACACTTTCCGCCGCCAAGCCGCCGGAATTCCGCCGAGAAAGCACGTGTTAAACACATCCAACCCGTGAATCGTAACCACGAACGGAATGTTCAAACGCCTGGAAATCAACGCCGCCGCGTGGCCGCAGGGCAGGGCAGCGTGAGCGTGGATCACATCAATCGGCTTCACACTGTGCAGCTTCCGTATTCGTCCCAGGAGACGGGCGTAGAGCAGATTCCCCGCACTGGAGAGCCCGAGATTTCCGGGAACTTGCGGATATCGCACCCACTCTGCCGCAGCCGATAAACTCGGTTGTTTTCGAGAATAGTAAATCGGGGATACTGCAATCACGCTGGAATCGACACCGAACTGCTTAACCTGCTCGATCGGTTCTGCGATGAAGCACCCACTCACCTCATTTTGGTCCGAGGGAAAAAATGGGGTGAGTGTCAAAACGTGCAGCGCTGAAGCCACCTGCGCGGCTTGGGACATCAGTTTCGCTCACTCTCAGACCGCGCCAATTCCTCGGCCAGAACAACCAGGCGTTCAACATGCTTGCTCCAGCTGAAGTCGCGCGCGCGCCGCAGGCCATTGCGCGACAGTTTTTCCGCCAACTCCGGCGATTCCTGAATTTGCAGCACTCGTTCCGCCAACGCATCGGGAGAGAAACGGGGAAAATAAATTCCCGCATCCCCGCAGATTTCGCGATGCACCGGCAAATCCGACGCCACCACCGGCAAGCCGCTCGACATCGCCTCGATCAGCGGATGCGCAAACGATTCGGCATAAGCCGGGGTTACGTAAATGTGGCAGGCGCGATAGAGGTGATGAAGCGAGCGATAGGGGATGGTCCCGAGCTCAACGATATTCTGGCTTCCCCGAAGATCGTTGGCGAGCGACGCCGCAGACTCGGCCCGATATGTCCCCGGATTCGCCCCTGATTTCAGTTGGCAGGTAAGAAAAAGTTTCACCTTCTTTCCCTTCACACGACTGCTCAAGATGGGTATTGCCCGGAATAATGTTTCGAAATTCCGGTAATAATTGTAGTGGCTGACAAAAAGCAGCCGGAGCGCGTCTTTCCCTTGTTCAAGCTGGGCTTTCGCTGCCGATGGCAAGGGCGCTGCATCGCTCGTAAAAGCATCTCGATCAAATCCATGGTGCAACGAAAGTACCTTCTTGCCGCTCCACTGGCTAAGTTCCTGGGCAAACGCTTCACTCGGAGCGACGGTAATGTCCGCGCGGCGAATGGATCGCCGTGCCAACCAACCCTTGACTATAGTGTCCGCCCATATCGCGTAGTCTCCGCGAGCACGAACATCGCGAAGGAAATCGCCGGAAGTATAGAGCGAGTTCCGAGACAGAAGTATCTGCGGGACGGGAGAGTTCCAAAGCGCAAAGTTGCCCGCAGAAATCAACACCTGCGCGCCGCTGCGCCGGATTAGTTTCGGCAGCGTCGTCTGCTCACGAACGAAACGCAGGGGCGCGCCGTAAGACTCCACGGCCTCGACAAATGAAACGTTCGGAAGCTCCCCAAATTCCCGGCGAATCACGGGATTCAGCAGCAACGTGGTTTCCGCATCCACCCTCCGCGCGAGATGCGGAATCACGTTGCGCAGGTAAGTAAGGCCTCCACCCGCACTCGCGGCAAGGCCATTGATAAACAATCTGATCATCGGTTGGGCACGACGGCTCCAAAACCGGCTGGCGAGGGGCGGGAAGCTCGGGAAACAAGACCAGCTGCTGGGACCTCAACCGCGCCAGGAGCAAGATCCGCGAGTAGAAATGCAAAAACCCAAAAATACACGCAGAGATATGAACCCACGGCAAAAAGCCAATCCTCGAAGCTGGCGTGGGCCAGACCCGCCAGCACCACCATGGCCAGCGGAATCGAGTAATGGCGTGGGTTGGCGGATCGCCTCATCCACCCGCAGACTTTCCATACCTTCGACACCGTCACCGCCAGCAGCGCAACGAAGGGCAACACACCCAACAGACCCACCCACTCTGCGATGGTCATGTAGCTGCTGCCGTGCTCGCGAGCCGTCTCGGCGCTGGAAGAAAACTTTCCAAAATTCAATCCGGGATCCTCGCCCGTCGGACTCGTGCCGTATCCCGTTCCAAACAACGGATGCTCCTTGATTGTGGCGATCGACTTTTCCCAAGGTGTCCGCCGCGAACCCATCAAGCCTTCGTTCTTGTGCCCCTTGTAGAGCACTGCATCCTTCAGGTCCCCAAGCTGCTTGTTTAAGGTTTCTGGATTCAACATCCCAGTGACCGCAACCAGGAACAGAACCAGTGCCACCACCTTCACCAGCAATTTGTACTGGCGCAGGCAAAAACAGAAGACAAGTGTGACGACCGCTACCGAAACCATCCCAGCACGTGCCATGCTGAAATGAACAAGGTACGTGCAAAGAAGCAGGGCGGCCAGCCTGCGTAACCTCACCACGGGCCCATCGCTGGTGAGCCATCCCCATAGGAGGATTGGGAACGCTCCGATGCTCATCGCCGCACCGAGAGAGTTGGGATTACCCCAAACACTTTGACCCAGACCGAAATAGCAGATGGCCGTGATATAGACCGCTATCTCACTTCCCCAGAGCAGTCCACGAAAAAAACGGTCCTCCCGGCCAAGAACGGCCAGGCGAGCGCCCGAAGCACAATACAGAAAAAGAAGGAGCAGGCTCAAAGCCTTGAAGGACGCCATCTGTATAAACGGAGAAACGGTGGCGGAGACAAACGCTGCGCAGATGCAAAAGAAAGCGATCAGATGTAACGATCCGGAAGGCCTGCGGGGAGTCTTCGTCCAAATAATGAAACCAACGACTGCACCCGCTGACAGCACGACCCAGCGTCCACCTGTCCCGGCGTTGTGCAGGGGGACCTTCATGCCAGCCCAAGCAAAGGTGATTATCAGCAGAACAAAAAAACGCTGGTCATATTCCCACAGGCAGACGATGATGATCTCCAGCAGCAAGATCCCGCCCAGGAAAGAAACGTTGCCGAAGTATTGCAAATGGGAATAAACAAAATACAGTGCCAGGCTCAAGCCCAGCACGATGCCAGCCCACTGCAGCGGTTTCACGGAATTCATCGAGCCCCCGTAGCGGCGGAGATCGCGGCCGCGGCCAGACCATCGGCGCATGCTTCTGGTGAGTAGTTTCGAATTCGTTCCAAGCTGCGCGCGCTCATCCGTTGCTTGAGCTCAGGTTGCCGCACCAGAGAATCGATCGCCACGCTGAGTTTCTCCGAATCCTGAGGAGGCACGACGTAACCATTCCACCCCTCTTCGACCAGGTCGGCCGAACATCCCGCCACACTGCTCACGATGATCGGAAGTCCGCACGCCATCGCTTCGTTCACCACCAAACCCCATGAGTCGCTGTGCGTCGGCAGAACCAGGGTTTCCGCAAGCGCATATAGACCAGCCAGATCTTCCCGCTGCGCGAATCCCGGGAAACAAATCATCCCCGGGCTGATCCGTTTCGCCTGTTGCGCCAGTTCCTCTCTCGAGACGCCATCGCCTGCGAACACCAAGCCCACCTCCGATCGCAGGCCGCTCTCTAGTTTGGCATAGGCTTCGAGGAGATCAAACACTCCTTTTTCCGGCACCAACCGGCCCACAAAAAGAATAAACCGCGAGGGCAATTTCAGTTTCTCTCGAAATTCAGTGGCATGGGCCCTGGCGTTCTCCGCCTGGGTCGCAAAGAAAGTGTTATCGACCGCGTTGGGCGCTGTGAAGATGACCTGCTCGCCGGCTCCGAGAGTTCGGAGGTAGGCAAACGAGGATTTTCCTGGCACGACAAAAGCATTACAAGAACTCACAAAATATCGCTTCAGCCATTCCACACCGGCACGTCCAGATCTCTTGTCTCGCTCGTTACTCTCTGTCCACAAGACGAAACGCACACTGCGCCGGCGAGCCCACCAGAGCGCTTCCCAGGACGCGGGATAGTTGTAGCCGCCACAAAGAATGGTCTGGGGACGCGCTGCATCGAATGCAGACCACAACCCACGATTCACGAGGAGACGGCGCTTCCCCGCGCACCATCGCCAAGAGGGCAAAACTTCATATGAAAAACGGATCTCATCGGTGTAGATGCGCCACTGCCGAAGCGCCTTGTCGGTCTCTGCCAGAAAAATGACGTGCAGACCCACCCCGGACCGGCGGGTGAGAGCGTTGAAAACCGGGATACGGTAAGGGGCAATGATTTCCGTAAGGATCACAGTCTTTCGGGTCATGACGTCGCGCTGGCCACTCCAATCGCAGGCATGCGCTCCAAAGGACATGCGAATAACCCCTGCAGGGGTTCGACTCGACTAGTGACGGCGACCGGACCATTCGTCCCTAGTTCGAAAACCTGGTATCCAACTCCCGCGAAGATACTGAGCGTCTCCTCAAGATTCGTCCTTTGCAGATATTCAAACATCACCAGCGGTGGCCTTTTCTCGGCAAGAAACTGCCGCATCCCGCGAAGAACCGAGTTTTCATGACCCTCCACGTCGATCTTGACCAGAGAAACCGGAAAGTGGGGATCACCATGCTGGCGTAGAAATTCATCGAAGGTGATGCGTTGGACCACGCGGGTGGCAGTCAGGCTGCTTGGAGCGTTGACAACAACGTGCGCTCCCACGTCGACCCCTCCATGGCACTCAAAGCGGATCTCGCCGTTGGCATCCGAAAGAGCAAACTCGTAAACCTTGAAACCAAGCTGATTCCGAGCGAGGTTCTCCCGTGCGTGTGCGGCTGCCACCGGGTTCGGCTCAAACAGAATCGCGTTTTCTATCGTGTCGGCCAGCAAAAGGGTTACCGAACCAACATTGGCTCCGACATCGATCAGTGTTCCCCCCGACAAATGCTTCCTGACGAAGAGTATGTTCCTGCTATTGGGGATGCGCGTGTACAAAACTCCGGAAGACACAGGGCAGTCCGGGTAAGCAATAAACCGTTTGCCATTGAAAAGTAAAACGGTGATTGGTTTGCGAACGATCCTCTTCCATAGCTGCCAGCCGACAAAGGTGCACAATCTACGGGTTCGCTGACCCCGGTTAGACTCCTCGTTCCAAAGGTTGGAAATTGGGTAAATCAAGTCTTGCGCGAACTTCAGCACAAACGTCTGGCTCCCTTCCCTGGACTCGGCCCGTGAGAGGCAGAATGGCGGATGAATTCACGAAACACTGATTCTTGCTCGATCTTTTTCTGAGGAAGAGTATGTTCCTGCTATTGGGGATGCGCGCGTACAAAACTCCGGAAGACACATGGCAGTCCGGATAAGCTTTAAGTCTAATCCTCTTTCGTACAAGACGCTTCGAGCCCATCGAGGGTTTTCAGATCGCGGGGTAAGTGCAGGCGTGCCAACCCTTTGCCCTGCGTCGCCGCCGCTACTCATGTACCTTCTACGGTATTTATCCGGAGTTTCGGAGGCAGGTGCATTGCATGCTCGCTCCCAACCGCACTTAAGATACAGAACGCGGGAGCGGGGATTCAAAAATGGCGCGACCTGCGAATCGGGGTTTATCTTGTGGCCTCAACGTAAAGGCTCTCGGAGCGCCGGGATTCCAGCTCAATTTCCGCGATCTCATCAATCCGGCTGCGGCCGAACGTACTTAATTCAGGCACCGGGAAACCAGCTTCCTGCAGCATGTGGGCAAGCGAGCGGGCATCGAACATCTGTTTGTGATGCGCGCCGGCGTGCACGATGTCGCGAACGCTCGTCGTCAGAAGAAGCCGCGAGACAAACTTGTGAGAGGCCATGGGATCGGCGGTGTCGGCAAGATAGTCGCGCACCAGAATGCCCAGGTCGGGCACGACGATGCGCAGGATGCCGCCGGGCCTCAGAACGCGAAAACACTCCCGCGCCACGGCCCGCGACTCCTCGTAGGTAAAGTGTTCGAAAGTGTGCGAAGAATAGATGCACGAGACCGACGAATCAGGAAAGGGAATCCGCTTGCGAACATCGGCGCGGCGCACGCCACGTGGCCAGTCAGGAGTGCGAAAAATCCGTCTCCCAAGCGGCAAACGCGAGAGCAGGATGCTGGGCGAATTGTCGATATTCACCCATCCCTCGATCCCCGAAGTTCCACAACCGATGTTCAACTTCAGTTCGGTCTCATCGGTCATGTGTGGATTTACCGGAATTTCCTTTTTGACCTCGAAAACGGCCATTCTACGCCTGTCTCGCCTGTTCGCGACATTGTGAAACGATTTTTCATCGGAGTACCCAAACGGTGATGGGCTTGCGAACCGCTCAACTCACGAAACACTGTTTTTTGCCCCATCTTTCCGATTCACCATCGCACGTTCCATAATCTGCTGCCATTGTTCGGTAATCCGGTCCCAGTCGAATTTTTCCGCGTGCTTGATGGCCGCCGCCGACATTCGCGCAGTCAGATCCGGCTCCCGCATCTCCCTGGGTTCGGTCTTGCATCGGCGGACTTCATTGGACTCCGCATTGAGCGTCATGCAATACCTTCGACCTCCCTTTTCAGTAGATTGCGTCCGATTCCGGCCCAACTGATCGCATACACTGCGCACCCCAGACCGATCAGGACCAATGGGGGCAGGTGCCTTGGAAGCGCGACCCATAAGGCAGCCCCCATGATCAGACTGGCGATCACGGCAACGCTCAGCAGCGGAGTCTTCGCGGCAGCGCGCACCTCCGGCGGGCAGAGCAGGAAGGCACAAAGTGCAACCCCGAGCTCCCCCAGTACGAGCGCCACACAGGCACCCCCAACTCCGAACAGCGGCGGCAGGGTGAGAGAAAGAACCACGGCACTGATCGCGCCGGTCAGCGTGGAAATGAAATAGGCCCGGTGACGGCCCATCGCGTAGATGATCCCCGCGAACAGCATCGTCGCTGGCATCGCAATCATATACAGGGCGACCCATTGAAAAGTATGCACCGCCTCCTGAAACTGCACGCCGAGCACCCAGGGGACAACCACCGGAGCCGTGACAACGCCGCCAACCGTCAGCGGAACACCGAACAAAACCAAGATTGAAGCGGATATCCTCGTAAGCCGGGAAAGGCCATCGGCCGAGTCTGCGCGCAAGGCCATGCGCGGCATCAAAACGGTCTGGGGAACCGACAGAAAGTTTCGCAGGATATCGGCCAACCGGCCTGCTGCGGCATACAAGCCAAGGGCGTGCTCACCGAGATACCATCGAACTGCGATATGCCCGCTGCGATGAGACAGACTTGTCATGAGTGAGGAAGCCGCATAGTGCAAGCTCGGCACCAGAATCACGGCCCAGCGCCGCGGTGCAATCGAAAACCGGAACCGATACCCCGCCCGCCACAGAAACGTCCAACCAATCAAGCTGGTCAAGGACGAAGAAGCCACGATACTGACGGGCACCCAAATCACGTCCTTGGGAGATCGGATCATCGTGAAAATGCCGGCAGCATAAAGACTTTGCTGCGCGATCGAAATGGACGATTGCACATGGAACAGCTCCAGTGAATTCAAGAGATAATCCAACGACAGACAGCCGGACAACGCCGAGGCGATTCCGAACCACTTAAGGAGGAGGCGGACATCCTGCCGGACCTCAAAACTTGCAACCACCAGGACCGCGACCGCCGCAACTCCGGCAGCCAGAACGCGAAGTACCAAGACATCGGAAATGGTCTCGAAAGCCGCCTCGCGCCGGGCCGCCACTTGCTGGGCGGCATACGAGGTAAGCCCTGGGTTCGCCAGGAGTCCCGTGAAGCCACACACCGCAACCACGTAGCTCCACAGCCCATACATATCGACGCCGAGGCGCCGCACCAGGAAAGGAAAGGTGGCAGCCGTGAGTATGGTGCCTACAACGCGGGCACTGGTGACAGAGAGTGCAAACCCTCCGTAACGCAACAGAGACTTAGAAACGCTCAATAACCCATCCTATGCCCAAGGTTCACGTTGTTCCGTATTATGTTCCAGATTATCGCAAACCGCTCCGCCTGTGGTTGGCGGAGAACATCAGCGGTACTTGGGGTCAAAAAAAGGTGGGAAGTTGCCCCTTCTGCCGGTGACGATCAACTCCGAGTCAAAGTGCCCGTGCTCGTTGACTCCAAACAGACAATGCCGCATCTCTCCATCGCTTCAGCACAACCGCCGATTCGAACATTCAACGCTGACGCACATACAGCGCGGTACCAACCTCCCCATAAAGCGGATCCCTAAGAGCCTCTCGGGAACCTCCAGCATATTCTTGGACGAGCTGTTGAACTAAAGCTTTATATCGAACTTCCCCGGGCTTCCCCCAGACCAGGAGTGCATCTGGCCTCGCCTTGGAGATGTCACCGAGAAGCGCTGGAATTTTCTCTAAGCTTGGTAGCTTCTCCGTCGCGCCAATCAGTCTGCGATCTCCGAAATATGCCGACTTATATCCCGCCTCCCACCCCACTCCGTGTTCCTGGTAAGGTCCAGAACCGACACTTACAACCGTGGAACCCGGATGTGCTCTCAAGCCCTGGCCAGCCCGGTAGCACGAGATCTGAAAATCGCGACTAAGAGTGCGGAAAGGAGAAGAGGAATACACCAGCGAGGCAAATATCCCGAGCGCGATCAAAGCCATCATAGCCCTTCGCCAAATGCGAAGCTCCAGACCCATCTGCTCGAGGAAACCCACAGCGACGCCGAGCACAAGCGGGATGATCGGATAGAGATAGCGGCCATCGAATACCAGCATGCAGTACGCCAGCAAAAGGCTGACCATCCCCAAGGCAACCACCGCCGCCATCGTAAATTCAACGGGACTCTGCTTTCTTCGTCCAACCAGAACCGCCACCACAAAAACGAAAGCCGCCAGCCCGCCCGGTGTTACGACGATCAGCAGCTCTTTCACGGCCTTCCGCAGGTTTTGCACCTCATGCGCAACTAGTGCAGGCGCCGCCTGCCTCGCGTCGATTCGATATTGCCACGGCCACGAGCCCGGCGGCATTGGGTCGCCCACGTTGTTCTCATCAATGAACGGTCTCGTATCCTTGAGCACGGCGTAGGTCTTGTCCGGTTGGTTGCTATATGCGTGCGCCGTCCACTGCAGAAAATTAACCTTAAACTGTGTTCCAGTCGTAAACGCGCCGTATTTAAAGTGCAGTGCTCCCGCCCACGCCGTGGCCACCAGCAACGGCAGGATGCCCGCCAAAGCAAGCCGCGCCGCCAGCTGCTTACGAGGCCTGGACGTATGATTTCTGGACAGCAGCATGGAAACAATCGTGCTCACCGCCAGCCAGGGCAGAGCAAATCCTTTGGCCAGGAATGCGAGAGCGTGAATGCCTCCGAGCAAGCCCCAGCATCTTTTTTCATCCCTGCGTAAGCATTGCAGCAGCACCATAAAATAAACCAGCGCCAATGCTGCAAACAGGAAGTCTGGAGTCACCATTTCGATTGCCTGCGCCGAGAGGCCGCGGCTTAAAGAAAACCAGAACACCGCCAGAGAAGCAGCCAGCTCCGAATGCCAAAGACTTTTCGTGAAAAAATACAGCAGCGCCCCACATAGAAGATAGCTGCCGATGTTGAGAACTTTCCCGACCCGCACCAGGTCTCCATCGAAAAAAGACCCGGCAGCAATCATCCAGGAAAGCAGTGGACTGCGAAAATCATTGATCGCCGAATAGAAGTGGTGATTCCGCAGATGCCGGGCAATTCCAATGTAGTCGATGCCGTCAATATCAATCTGATGAAAACACCTGGAGCCGAACCAGACGAGTTGAAACCAGCAGCTCAAAGCTGCAGCCGCAAGGAGCCAGCGGGAAATGTTCTGCTTATTTGTCGAAGGCACCCTGCCCGATTCCTAGAACTGGTCTCATAAACGATTTTGGGAAGGGCACGGCTTTCAGCCGTGCCGCTCAGGCCGCAAGAAATCCGGGCTTTAGCCCCTGAGGGTCGCACGTGCGTCCCTTGGGGAATCATTCATGAGACCAGTTCTAATCTTTAATGGCAACACACTGATGCAAAATCTGCGCCGGCACCTGTAAACAGGACGCTGCGAATCTAAACAGGCCGCGACTTCACTAGCGCATACCGTTCCTTGAGTCGTAAAAACGGTGACTCAATAAACCGGTAAGACAAAGCCGCCATGACTAGGGTGAGAGCCAATCCACCCCACCAAAAAATCAGGAATTTATTGAAGTTCTTGGCGTAACCCCCGATCGCCTTTTCCACGATGTATAACCCCAGGAGGTGGTATACGTACAGCCCGTAAGAAATCTTACCCAGATATCGGAGCCAGAACGGGGCCACTCCACTCTCAAGCACAGATAGAAAAATCAGCCCGGCACCTATGGCCATCGCGGGATAGCCGAGCAGCATGAAGATTCGAGTCATCGAAAAATAATGCCCCGCGATGAGCCATGTCGTTATCCCCATGGCCAACAGGACGCTCCGTGCGATCCACGTGAGAGACGGAGGTCGGCTTCGCGCCAGCACAGCGATTACTATGCCGAGTGCAAGCGGATCTAGTCGCGCCACAGTATTGGTGAAAATTGCCACCTCGGAGTGCCGAGCGTAGCGCAACAGAATCAGCCTGCCTACTTCAGCGATTCCGAACAACCCGAAGCTTACAAGCAAGAGGCTCTGGGCAGATCGCACTTTAGAAATGACCGTTGGCCAGACAAGGTAGAACTGCTCCTCAAAGCTCACGCTCCAAAGTGAATTCATCACGGATCCGGGCGCTCCAATTAGCGATTGGAGCCAGTTTCCTGAGAGCAGCATAAAGGCTACAACATACTTGGCAGGAAAGTGTTGGTCCGCATCCACAAGAGTTAACGAAACACCTATGACAATACCTAGAAAGTACAGGGGCCAAATCCTGAGAATACGCCGGAGATAAAAGGATCCCAAATGCACGTGCCCGTACGCTTCCTTTTCTCTCAATAACAGCTCCGTAATAAGGTAGGCGCTCAGAAGAAAAAACAGGTCAACACCGAAGCTGCCGGCTCTCGCTGCGCTAGCGATCAAAGTTGCAAAAGGTATATTTCGAGCCGAATAATAATCTGCCTGTTGGGGCAACGTGTGGAAAATGAACACTGCGAAGAAGGCGAAGAAACGCAGGCAATCCAATTCTGGGTGATAAAAACGGCGCTGTGGCGTGGTTGCGCGGCACTCGACTCCCTGTACACTCACCTGGGTCATTGAATTCCAAATAGTCTATAGCAAGGCAAGAGCAATTCCTAGAACCTACCTCCGCGTGCGGCCCGTGGGCGGGTGGCCCAAGGTTAGCGCATCCATCCTTACCCCCGAGGGTGCCCCGTCCAAGCTCCGGTTGGGCGGGGTTTTTTTCGCAGCCTGCCAAGGATCAACTGGCCGCCGCATGAGACAAGGTCCCTCCAAGTGTCCACAGGCAGAAGACCGCGCAATTCATGTGCGGCCTGCAACACCCGCGGACCGTCCTTTGCCTCCGGCCAGGAGAGAACGCGCTGCTCGGCACGATGCCGCAAACTCATGCGGCGATAAACTTCAGCTACAAATACGTGAGGATCCACTCGATTTTCAATCCAGGATTCCTCATCCTACTACACACGCTATTCGATCTGGGCGAAAGCATTACCGATCCAAACGAGCGGCGTTCAAAGCGAAAGAACTTCCGACAGGATCTCCGGAGAAATCGCCTGCACCAGCCCGCAGGCGGTGTCCGAGTCGGGCATAACCGCGCCCAACATATCTGGAATGCGCAGCAGGTCATCCGGAATTTCGAGCATCCGTCCCACGCCGAAGCGGACGTACTGGGGGGCATATCCGGCGTAAGCGTGCCGCAACCATCCACACAAAAACGCGGGGATCCCGACCGATGCACATTCAAAAGCTACTGTCGAATCGACCGTAACCGCGCACCATGTCTTCTGAAGAATCTCACGAGACAGCGGCGCATCCGTCAAACTCACCAACTTCCGCTCGTCCCGGCTCAAGATTCGTTCCACCAACCTCCGCCGCTGCCGGGCGCTCTCAAACGGATGCAGCTTCAAAACCACCGTCTTACCCGACCCGTGGGCAGCTGCGCAGAGGCGTGGCAACACCTCGCGATAAATCGCCTCCGCCCGCCAGAAATCTGTCTCATACGGCTCGGTGAAAAACGTGATCCAGGGAGCACGTTCACTCCAGACGGAAGCATTCTCTCGCGGTGGAGACGACGCCGCTCCGATCCGAATCCGGCTGCCATCGACGCCGCAGGCGCGTTCCAGATAGTCGCGCTCCATCTCCCCTTTGGCCAGATAATTCGAAAACCGCGGATTCTTGAATGCCATACGGCAATCGAGCGCTCCGTGATGGCACGCGACGGCCGGAACTCCCCGCTGCTCGGCCAGCAGCAGAGGAATCCGCGTGTAGGGATTCGAATCGTCGGCGCTCAGGCAGCCCACCACCGAGCGCGTCTCAAAAACCTGGTTCCACGCATCGCGAACCGCGAATCCCCAGCGCAACCAACGCGGCCCCTTTTTCAATATCTCGAGCTCAACCGGCAACCTGAATGCCGGATGTTCCTGCAGCGACCGCTCCATCTGCTTCCAGCAGACTTCAAGTTCCTGCAATTCGTTCTTGTCGCACCTCTTCGTTGCGAAACTCGCCAGACGCGCCGTCTCAACATTTGCCGGAACCGGCGAGACGGCTCCGGACTCGCGGGCGAGAACCAGAAGGAATTTCTGCTCGGACAAAATCCGCGCGTAACTGAGTGCGGTTTTCGTGACATTCGAATAAGCGGCCGGGAGGAGCACAACCGACTCCGATTTCGATTCCGATTTCCCTTTCGACGACTGCGCCGGTGCCCCCGCCAGCTTCCTGCGCCAGACGTAGTGCGGATCGTACTTGTCGTACACCACCTGCCGCAGTTGGACAAAGCTCAGGTTCGCCACCGCGCCGCCGCGCCGCACAACACCGCGCATCAGACGCTTCCGTAGTCCCCCGTGCAGCACTTGCAGTGGTATTCCCAACTGCAGTCGCAAGGCTTCCGCCGTCAAAGACGGCCGGCTTACCGCCAGCGTGCGGCATCCGCTGAGCTTTTCGGCCAGCCGAAGCGCGAGCCGAACATCCTGCAATTCCGGCTGCAGCAACAGACTGATCACGTCCCACCAGTCGATGCCAAAACGGTCCACAACGCGTCCCATGCCGAGTTCAAGCAGGCCGCGCCAAATCTGCAGGTCCCCAACTTCGACGGCAAGGTCGAAAACGCTGGAGACCGGACAACCCAGCGTGGCACTCCGCTCCTCATAAAAAGATTTTGGGGCTCGTCCCAGGTCAATCACCGAATCCCAATGCTGGCGTGTCCACGAACCGTGGAAGTCATCGTCGGGATGTAAGAGGAGAACTCGCATAAAAGCAGGTGTCAGGTCTCAGGTCTCAGGAAATTCGCAACTCCCTGAGACCTGACACGTAAGACCTGGGATCTCGAGGGCAAGGCTCGATTGAATTTATCGTGCCACCAGCGCCCAACTCAGCGGCGTTCCCCGCTCCACATCGCAGGCCGCGCGTTTTCCCAGAACTTCGTTGAAGTGCCGCGGGTGCAACCCGTCCGCTGGACGAATCGAACGCACATTCTGTTTCGTAAACAACTCGCCCTTCTTTATATCTTCGACCACAAACAGCGAGCGCCGAAACTTGCGGCTGTTGGCCTCGCGCGGTCCGGAGACAAACTGGACCGCGCCGAGAGCTTTCTCGGCTGTGCGCACCGCCTCCACCATCGCCTTGAATTCCTGGGGCTCGAGTGAGAACGCGCTGTCCGGCCCCCCATCCGCTCGTCGCAGACAAAGATGCTTCTCAATGATGCATGCTCCCAGCGCCACGGCGACGACTGGAACCGCGATGCCCATCGTGTGGTCGGAAAGTCCAACCGGACAACCGAAACGGCGCGCCAGTTCCGGGATCGTGAGCAGGTTCGCCTCCTCCGCTGGCGCCGGGTAGGCGCTCGTACACTTCAACAGCGCAATCTGAGTCGCACCTGCCCCGCGTGCCACCTCGACCGCTTCGGAGATTTCGTCTGCGCTCGCCATGCCCGTGGACATAATCAGCGGCTTCCCGGTGCGAGCCATCTTCTGGATCAGGCCGATGTCCACCAGTTCAAACGACGCCACCTTGTGCGCCGGAACATTCATCTGTTCGAGAAAGTCCACCGCACTATCGTCGAACGCGCTCGAAAACAAGTGCATCCCCAGTTCTTCCGCGATCTCTTTCAGCTTCGGCTGCCACTCCCATGGCGTAAACGCCTCCTGGTAAAGGTCGTGAAAAGTGCGGCCGTCCCACAGCGTGCCGCCCGCAATCCGAAAACACTCTTTGTCGCTGCGCAGCGTGATCGTATTCGCCGTGTAGGTCTGGAGCTTGACCGCATCCGCCCCGGCGTCCTTTGCCGCTTCGATGATGCGCACTGCCTGGGAGAAGTCCTGGTTGTGATTGGCGGACAACTCCGCAATGCAGTACGCGCGACTTCCCTGGCCAATGCGGCGCTTCCCGATCTCGATGTAGTCGGTCATCGATGATTCACCGCCGGCCTTACCGAGCGGATCAGCTCGAATGCTTCCACCGCCTGCAAACCCACAACGCTGCCCCAGCGCGTAGCGATCGCGCGCAGCGCTTCGGCGGAGCGAGGGTGGGGAAATTTACGAGTCTCGGTGTCGTAGCAGCCCATCGCGGCGATCTTCGTCTCAAGCGAATCCGCGATGTCCACGAAGACATTGGGACGGAATGACGGTCCGAGGCACTGGAAGGCCCACTCGGTGGATGACGGAACCTCGAAGGCGTAGACATCGCGCACGCACTGCCCGCTCATAGGCCGCGTCGCCGTCAGGACGGCGCGGTGAACCACCCCGTGGTCGACATTCAAGTCTCCAGGGTGATGCGTGTAGATGGTCTCGGGACGGAAGCGGGCGACGAGATCTTCGACCGTCTTCACGACGTCAAGCAGGGGTACAGTGTCGAGGCGGTTGTCGGGCAGCTTGCAAAGGACGAGTTCTTTCGCCCCGACCATGTCGGCAGCTTGCTGAGCCCGGGCGTGCAGGTGCTGCAGTTGGTGCTGGTCGGCGTCTTCGCGGTGCGCATAGCGCGAGGACATGCCTTCGGCGAGGATGGCGATACGCACTTCGTGACCCTCGCGGACGAGGCGCGTCATCGTGCCGCCACAGCCGAGGATCTCGTCGTCTGGGTGCGCGGCGACGACCAGAACGCTCATTCTTTCGGCTCCTTGGGTTCGACGGTGATTTGGACGTCGGCCACGATTCGTCCATCGTACAGAGCGGATCGACTGAACTCGAAACGGTAGCCGGCGTGAGACAGGAAGGCGCGGGGGTAGCCTTCGGCGTCGAGCATTCGGATAAAGTCGTGGAGTTGTTCCAGAGAATCGAGTTTTGCGATCCGGCTTTCTTCCGGCTTTCTGCGCCTGAAGTTCACAGGTTCTCCCGTTTGCGGTAAAGGTTGCATTTCATCCTGCACGATTTGCTTGATCATGTCTGCCGAGAGCGTGCACGCACGGAGATAAATTTCCTCGGCGCCACCCTCGAGGGATAGATTCCTTTTCAGATAGACTGGGCCCGCGTCAAACTCTGACGTCATTCTTAGCGCCGTCAGTTTGGTATTCCGGTGACCGCGAACAATCAGATTCTGGAGCGGACTCCCGCCGCGGCCATAGGGCACGTCCGTCATGTGGAAGCAGACGCACTCGAACTCGTCGAGAATCTCCGCGGGTACCTTCCAGGACCAGTGCAGAAAGAAGGCATAGCGCGGACGAAGTTCTCGAATGTTTTCGAGAGACAGTTGCTCCCGCTCCCCCACGTAGTGCCACTCCCCCTCAAGTTTACTCAGAACCTCGCCGAACACACGGCGATGCCAGGATTTGCATCCAGCCACGATATAGCGCTTGGGAGGCTGCGTCACTTCGCCGTCCGAACGTAATGAGTGGCGGTTTGTCCCTTTACAATCACCGTCTCCGTAGGCTTGAAGCCAGCCCTCTCAAAGGCTTTCGCGGAAGCAACATTCTCGGGCTTCACGAAGGCATTCAACTGCTTAAGGCCCCACTCCGTGAATGCCCAGTTGGTACCCAAGTCAATCAAACGGCTCGCGTAACCCAAGCCCCGGAAACGACCGTCCACAGTGATGTCGACGTCGGCGTGGCTCGCCCCGCGTTGGTCGAAGCGTATCTGTCCCGCCGGGACAGCCGAGGCATCCAGTGCCACGAACATACGGCAATTTCGATCGTTAAGCTTCTCGCGAAACCACGCGACGTGGTCATCCCAGGGGATAGGTTCGGAAGAAAATGCCGATGCCCGCACGACCGGGTCATTTGCCCATTCCCACAGTAGCTTACAGTCTCCATACTCCACAAGCCTAATGGAGAGTGATTCCCTCTTCAACGCGGACACGACTCTCTCGGCCCCACAACCGTCCACTAGGGCACGGCCGCGTTCGGACATTTCCCGCCTGACAACAGGCGAGTCGGCCAAGTTCCGGAGTTGTGTGGCAATTGTGATCCGGGCAAGGTCGGAACCGCGGCCCAAATGCACCATGACTCCCTGCTTGCCCAATTCGTCCGCAATCCCTTGCTGATTGTCCGCCAAGACAATCAGCAAAGCAGGCAGGCCGAGAAAGCACATTTCCCAACTGGTGGTCCCCGCGCCGGCCACCGCTACATCCGCCCTCGCGATCAGTTCGGGCATGCTCGAGGCGTTCTCCACCAACCGGACAGCGCGACCGGAATTGCCCACGAATTCGCGCAATCCGGCCAAGTGAGGATTGCTGCCACCTGCGACTATCGTCGCCTCGAACTCGCCTTCCGGCAAAATCGCCTCGACCACCCGCTGCGTGACGTTGTCCGGATCGCTGCCCCCCATGGTCACCAGAACCCGGCGAGCCACTGCGGGAATCTCCCGCCTCCACCCGCGCCACGATGTGAATTCACGTCGCAGCATCGCAAAACGCGGACCCAGCAACAGGCGGGTGGACGCGTCTCGACTTGGATAGAAAGCCTCGCGGGCGTGCGCGTTCTGATTCAGCACGAGATCCGCCGAGTAGTGTCCGGCGTGGCCGTTGTCGTCGATGAACAGCACTTTGAGGCCGCGGCTTTTCAGACTCGCCTGGTATTCTGCGCCAAATTCGTAGCCGTCGACCACCACCCACGACGCGCCATGCTTGTGCGCCAACTGGGCGGTTTCCTCCGCATCGGCGGCGCTCCCCACCCGAACCGCCGCTCGCGCAACCTCGAACCCCTCGTTTCGCAGCCGTTCTTCCACCGCAGGCGTGGCGTCGGCCATCATGAAAATGGCGTGCCCTCCCGCATCCCGCCAGGCTTGCGCCAGCGCCAGACAGCGCATCACATGCCCCGTTCCTATCGCGAAACTGGCATCGGCCCGAATCAAAAGTACGCCTGGTTTCATCGACTCCAATGAAGTTGCATCCGATCGACCTTACACCCAACGACCGCTCTGGATTCGCAAGCTGCGCGTATCAGCGGACCTTGAATACCGGCTGAATCATCTCGCCCTCAAGATGCTCTTCCGGGTGCGGTTCGTTCAGCCATTTCGACACTGTCTTGCACACTTCCGCATACACTCGCAGCGTCTGTTCAATCGCCAGCGGATCGTGCGCCGCTGTCATGTTATGCGTTGCCAGCAGCAGCACTCCACGCTTCACGCATTCTTGCGTGAACAGACTGCGCACCAGAAGACTGTCTTTGCCGTCGGCATCGAGGAACTTGATCAACGACCAGAATGGATAACCGACGCACTTGATGCGATCCTGCAATCCCGCTTCTTTTGCCAGCGCGTTCAATCCCTCCTGCAGCAGACGCCCGTTCGCTTCCATACGGGCTAGCGCGTCGGTGGTTTCCAGCACATCCAGCACCTTCATGGCCGCTGCCATCGACGCCACTTCGCCCCCGAAGGTGAAGCTGAAAAAGATATCCTCAAACACCTTCATGACGTCCGTTCTTCCCACCACACACGCAATCGGGAATCCGTTGCCCATCGCTTTGCCAAAACAAGCCAGGTCGGGAGTCACACCGAACCTTTTCTGCGCGCCCCCCAGCCCGAAGTGAAAACCACTACAGATCTCGTCGAAGATCAGCAGCGCTCCGTGCCGGTGCGCCAGGTTTCTCACGCCTTCGAGAAAGCCCGCCGCCGGACGCCAGAAGTTGACCGGCTCCATGATGACCGCGGCGAACTCGGCTTGGTGTTCGTTCAAAAGTTTCTCCAGCGATCCCAGATCGTTGTACACGAACGGATGCGTCAAAGCCCGCACCGCTTGCGGAACGCCCGCATTTCGCGTCGTGCTGCCGATGTACCAATCCTGCCATCCGTGGTACCCGCAACACGCAATCCGTTCGCGGCCGGTGCAGGCTCGAGCAGCTCGGACCGCTCCCGCGGTTGCGTCCGATCCGTTCTTGCCGAAGCGAACCATCTCGGCGCAGGGAATGAGCCGCGTCAGGCGCTCCGCCAGTTCCACTTCCACCGGGTGCGGCAAAGAAAAACTGTGCCCTTGTCCCAACTGCTCCGCCACCGCCGCATTTACCTCTGCGTGCGCGTAACCGAGAATGTTCGGCAGCAGTCCCTGGATGTAGTCGATATATTCATTCCCGTCCACATCCCAAACCTGGCAACCTTTGCCCTTCGCCAGAAACATCGGCGCTACGCCGCGGACGTGCTGGTTGGCTCCTTTGCTGAACGTCTGCGCAGCACCAGGAATCACCTTGCCCGCCCGCTCCAGCCAGGCTTTCGATTTTTCAATCGACCTTCGCGGCGCCGCCGCCGCTCGCGCATCTTCGAAAAGGCTCTTGTAATACCCGCGGTTGGAAACAATATCCGAATTCATCTTTTCCAGTCCCGGATTCTTCTCGATCAGTTGCAGAACATCTTTCATTCCAAAACTTTCCTGTCCTCGAAAGGCCTTGTACACCGCCCGGATGAACTCCAGATCTTGCGCCTCGTCCACCGTCCAGCGGTAATGCTGGTATAAGGTCGTCGAATCGTTCTCGACGTTGGCAGTTCGAAACTTTTCCGAGCGCAGGTACGGAGTCACATGCTCGCGCTCAGAAGTTTTACCAGCCTCGTGCCATGCCCGTTCCAGCGCGGAAAACGAAAAGATCTCCGTATCCAGCCCATCGGGATAGCTCCGCACCATGGCATTGGAAGCGTAATCGAGATCGCCGCGCTGAAAGCGGCGCACCACTCGATCGATCACTTCCGGATCGATCAACGGGCAATCGGCCGTGATGCGCACCACCTGCGCGGGTTTCTCCGCGCGCGCCGCGTGGTAGTAACGATCAAGCACATCGTTCTCGCTGCCCCGATAACAGGGGACGCCGTTCTCCCGGCACATCTTCTCGATGGCGTCGTCCGCCGGAGCGGTGGAAGTGGCCACCACCACGCGATCAATCAGACTGGCTCGTTTCACGCGTTGAATGACGTGCCACAACATCGGCCGTTTTTCGATCTCCGCCATGCTCTTGCCCGGCAACCGGGTCGACCCCATTCGAGCCTGAATGATCGCAACCACCGGTCCCTCGCTCGCTTCGCTGGTCCAATTCAGCGTCTGCGCCTTTCCCTCTTCCGACGACTTCTTGGCCGCTTCCACCACCCGGATCACATCTCGGCCTTGCTCAAGATCAACCATGGGCCCCGTTCCGTTCCCCAGAGATTCCAGAAAGTGGCGCATCTCCGCTACATACATATCGTTCACTTCGAACACATACGGAATACTGTTCCAACCTGGCTGCTCGGCGGAAAACCAGCGCACTTCCTGAAGATTGAAGTCCCAAAACGCAGTCCCAGTCTCGCCAACGACTTTGCAGGTGCGCGTGTATGCCCGCTGCACAAAATCCAGATGCAGTTCCGCGCGCCGCCGCTCCGGAAAACTCAAGTAGATCCACGCCGAGTCTTCCACATCCACGTCCAGACTGCTGAGGTGCTCCGCCCGGCAAGTCACTTCCGTGGGGCGCCCCAACAGCCAGCAAACGTAATCCAGTTCGTGAGAGCCGTCGAGGATGATGCCCCCGCCCAGTTCGTGACGCGCGCTGTAGCTTTCGCGATAGTGCTGCCACGGGCGCCAGTCGGGAAGGTATTGGCCCGCTTCCACGTTGAGCCAGAGCACGCGCCCGATCTTTCCCGAATCGATAAGTTCTTTCAATATCTTCAAGCCGGGATGAAACCGCATGTTGTACCCGATCTGAACGTTCCGGTCGCGGCGCCGCGCTTCGGCAATCAACGCCTGGATTCCACTCGATTCGTGCGAAAGAGGTTTCTCGATAAAAACGTGGGCTCGAGCCTGCAGCGCGGCCAGCGCCTCCTCCACGTGGTACACCGGCGGAGTGCAGATCAGCACGATATCCGGCTTGAATTTCTGCAGCGCCTCGCCATAGTCGCCGAAGGTTTCCCCGTGCAGTTCCTCACGGCATTGCTTCAGCGCTTCGGGGCTGGTATCGCAAAAGCCGAGCTGCCGCACCCCAAGCAACTTCAGATTTCTTGCGTGCCGGCGGCCAATCGAACCGCAACCGACTACCAGAGCCCGATATCCTACCCAGTCGGAAATTCTGGACATGACTTATTTTGATTGCCTGGTCTCGCGCAAATGCGAGCGCTCGCCTTTCCCTTCATATTTCGCTTCATATTTCCGATCAAAGTGGGTCACAACTTTACCGAGCGCGTGGATCGCGTCTTCCACATCCTGCGCCGTCATGGCATGGAACATGGGCAGGCTGATCAGCCGCTCATACGCGTCCTCGGCAACCGGATAACCCTCTTTGCACTTGGACTTGAAGCGCTCGCGATAGTACGGATGTTGATGCACAGGAATGTAGTGAACATTCACCCCGATATTCTCCGCCCGCAGCGCTCGAAAGATTTCTCCTCGCCCCACCGCAAGCATTTCCAGTTTCAGCCGAACCGGATATAAGTGCCACGCCGGGTCGATGCCATCGCGCACCGAGGGAAGAACGATCGTCGGCAGCTCGCCCGTCGCCAAATCCCGGAACGCCTCCGCGTATTGCGCCGCAATTTCCCGCCTGCGTGCCAGGTTCGCGGCCAGCCTTTCCAGCTGCGACAGTCCCAGCGCGCACGCGATATCTGTCAGCCTGTAATTGAAGCCCAGCAGGACCATCTCGTAAAACCACTGCCCGGATTCCTGCCGCTGCCGCGCCTCGCTGCTGATGCCGTGATTGCGAAACCTCCGCAGCGTCTCGGCCAGCCGCGCATCGTTGGTCGCAACCATGCCGCCTTCCCCCGTCGTCAGGTGCTTCACCGGATGAAAGCTGAACACGGTCATGTCGGCAATGCTGCCGGCGCGTTTCCCCTTGTATTCCGCGCCCAGCGCATGACAGGCGTCTTCAATCAGAAGCGCGCCTTGTCCTTGCGCCTTCGCCAACTCTCCCAGTTCATCAAGCGCGGCGGGATGTCCCGCATAGTCGACCGCGATGATGGCTTTGGTCCGGGGAGAAAGTTTCTTGGAAACTTCGCCGGGATCAAGGTTCAGCGTGTCCGGCGAGACGTCGGCGAACACCGGCGTCGCGCCCTGATACAAAATACAGTTGGCGGTCGCGCAGAAAGTCAGCGGGGTGGTGATCGCCTCATCCCCAGGTCCCAGTCCCGCGGCAAACGCCGCACCGTGCAACGCGGCCGTGCCCGAACTGAAGCTGACCGCGTGCCGCGCCCCGACCCACGCTGCAAACCGTTCTTCAAATTCGCCGATCTTCGGTCCTGTCGTCAGCCAGTCCGACTTCAGAACTTCAACCACCGCCTGGACATCTGCGTCATCCAGGCTTTGCCGCCCATACGGCAACAATTTTTCCCGCACGGGCTTACCCCCATGGATGGCAAGAGTTTCCAGCTTTGTGGGTGAGGCGCTCATGCTAGCAGTCCGTGGTGCAAGTGCGATTCGTATCAGGCATGCCTTCACCGGCACGGCATAAATCCAAAACTGTCATCCTGAGCGAAGCGAAGGACCTATGGATTTGGACTCGCGATGCACAGGTCCTTCGCTTCGCTCAGGATGACAACTCAAACATATGTCGCGAATTTGCGGGACATGCCGCTACGCCGACGTCGGAACCGCCTCCGCAGCGCTGGTTTCAGGCGCCACCAATTCTTCCAGCTCCCGCCGCGTCAGCCAGCGTTCGTTGCTGTCGCTCGAATAACGGAAGCCTTCCGGAAGCCGCTTGGCGTTGACCCAGTTTTCCGATTTCCACCACGGATGCGACGGCTGTATCACGTACATGTCTGCGGTTTCCAGCGTCTGCCGAGACTCGTCCTCAGAGACCAGCACTTCATGCAACTTCTCTCCGGGACGAATCCCGATGTATTCCACTTGGCATCCAGGGGCGACGGTCTCCGCCAGGTCCAGCAGCCGCATGCTGGGAATCTTCGGAACAAAAATCTCGCCGCCGTGCATCTGCTCCAGGCAGCGGATCACAAACTTCACGCCCTGCTCCAGCGTCAGCCAGAATCGGGTCATTCGAGGGTCGGTGATCGTGATCTTCCCGCGCCGCCGCTGTTCCAGAAAAACCGGGATCACGCTCCCCCGGCTGCCCACCACGTTCCCGTACCGCGCGCAACTGAAGCGCGTATTTTTCGCGCCCGCATAAGCATTGGCCTGCACAAAAACTTTCTCCGCGCACAGCTTGGTGGCGCCGTACAGATTGATCGGATTCACCGCCTTGTCGGTGCTCAGCGCCAGAATGCGGCGCACGCCTTGATCAATCGCCGCATCAATCACATTGCGCCCGCCCATGATATTCGTCTGGATCGCTTCGAACGGGTTGTACTCGCAAGCCGGCACCTGCTTCAGCGCCGCCGCGTGCACCACCACCGTCACGCCCGAGAGCGCGCGCTTCAATCGATCCACGTCCCGAACGTCTCCAATGAAATACCGCAGACTGGGATGATCGAAGCCCGCCGTCCTCATCTCATGCTGCTTCAACTCGTCCCGGCTGAAAACCACAAGTCGTTGCGGCTGGTAGTCGCGCAGCATGATCTCCACAAACTTCTTCCCGAACGACCCTGTTCCACCCGTTACCAGTATCGATTCCTGCGACCAATTCACCATTCTTGTCCCTTCGAAACCTCTTCTGTCGAGTCACGCGTTCTGTCGGTTAAGCGCCGAGAAAAGCGCGGGCTACGTATCAGGGCATCGCTTTAGCAATGCCGGGTTCGTATCAGGGCATCGCTTTAGCGATTCCGTAACTTTCGAAACCAGACACCCCTTTAGGGGCTGGGCATCGGATATCGACTCTTTCCGCAGCCTGCCAGAAGAATCTTCGCTTTTCGGGTTAGTTCTTGTGTTCGATAGTATAGCTGAGCGAAGTGCTGATTAAGTATAGCTGCGGATTCATCGCCGCGCCCGCGTCTGCCCCGCGCAAACCAGTACCCGAAACAATATCGCCACCCCGTAATTTTTGCCTGCTTCTCACTCCGGGAATGCTAGAATCAGGCAAATTCCTCATAACAGCCCGCTCTCGTCTGCCCGGCTTGCTGTGCGAAAACCGGCTGGAGCGGAACCTGTGTGTCGGATGCGGCGCGCTGTCGCATCAAGCTTGTGGCGGCTAAGGAGTAACGATGTCATTGGGACCCCTGGTTCCACGAAGTAACGATCCACGAAGTGACGTTCCACGTAACGACGGATCGCGCGAGCTGCTACCCGGCGAAGCGGCTGAATTCCTCAGGCCGCTCGGCTCCGCGCTTTATAACGTGTTGCCGTCGCAGGAATCCACACTGCGCGAATACATGCGCGTTCTTATTAAGCGCAAGTGGATGGTGACCGCGGTTGTAGTGGGCATCTTCATGACCGTCGCCATTGCCAGCCTGCGCCAGACTCCCGTCTACGAAGCGGTAGGCCGCATCGCCGTCAACAAAGCCGATTCCAACCTCATTACCTTCAAAGACTCGGTGCCGGTGGTCGACTACTACGACCAGAGCGACCTGGACACCGAAGTTCGCATCCTGCAGAGCGATCTCATGGCGCTGCAGGTAATCCGGCAACTGAATCTCGATAAGCGTCCCGAGTTCGGCGGTCATTCCGATCAAAAGCAACCCAACCTGGTCGCCGATCCGCTGCAGACCGATTCGAACCGCACTTCGGCTCTGCTGGGAAGCTTTCGGGGAAACCTCCACGTCACTCTGATTCCCAACACCCGCATCATCGAGATTCATTACAACAGCACCGATCCTCAGCTCGCCGCCAGCGCCGTGAATACCCTCGCGGCCACTTATGTCGAGCAGAACTTCAAGACCAAATTCGAATCCACCATGCAGGCCTCCGACTGGCTTTCCAAACAGCTCGTGGACTTGCAGATGAAAGTGGAAACCTCTCAGGAGAAGCTGGTGCGCTACCAGAAGGAGCACGAGATTCTCGGGATTGACGAAAAGCAGAACATCATCACTGAAAAGCTCGACGAACTTAACAAAGAAATGACGATGGCCGAATCTGACCGCATGCAGAAAGAAGCCGTCTATCGCCAGACCCAGTCCAATGATCCGGACGCGATCGCGGCCGCCATCGTTTCCGATACCGTGGGAGGCGGAAACGGCGCAACTTCCGGGCTTCTGGACAAGTTGCGCGAACAGCAGGCCAATCTCAGAATCCAGGTTGCCGAACTCAGCACCCAGTTCGGTCCCTCGTATCCGAAAGTCGCACAGCTCAATAGCCAGCTGAAGGAAATTGACCGCCAGCTTCAATCGGAAACTAACAAGGCCGTCGACCACCTCAAGGGGCAGTACCTGGCCGCTTTGCAGCGCGAAAATATGTTGCGCGTCTCCTTCGAGAAGCAAAAACAGGAAGCGAACAAGCTCAACGAAAGCGCCATCGAGTACAGCATCCTGAAGCGCGACCTGGACAGCAACCGGACGCTCTACGAGGGATTGCTGGAAAAACTGAAAGAAGCGGGCGTCACCGCGGGATTGCGCTCCAATAACTTTCGCATCATTGATGCGGCCCGGGTTCCCACCTCTCCCAGCGAACCCAACATTCCGCGCAACCTGTCTTTCGCGCTGGTGCTGGGCGTCATCTCCGGCGTCGGCTTGGCCTTCCTGCTCGAGAACATGGACAACACCGTCCGCACCCCCGAGCAGGCACAAGCCATCTCCGGCCTTCCCTCGCTCGGAATGATCCCGCTCGGCTCCAAGTCCGCCAGCCATGGAGCGACTGGCAAGCGGCTGGCTTTGACGGCATCGAAGGAAGTGGTGGAAACCGTAACCCAGGTTCGCCCCCAGTCGCAGATGGCCGAATCGTATCGCGCGCTGCGGACTTCGCTTCTGCTCTCCAATCTCGGTGCGCCGCCTAAGGTCATCATGGTAACCAGCGCGCGTCCGCAGGAGGGCAAAACTACCACCAGCATCAACGCCGCGATCGTGCTCGCGCAAAAGGGAGTCCGCGTTCTCCTCGTGGATGCCGACTTGCGCCGCCCCAGTGTTCACAAGACCCTGGGCATGGGCCCGCGCAGCGGTCTCAGCAACGTCCTGACCGGAAGCGCCACCGTGCAACAGACGATTACCACCTCTCCGATCCTGCCCAATCTTTTCATCATGCCCGCGGGCACGCCGCCTCCGAATCCTGCCGAATTGCTGGCCTCCTCCAACATGCGGGACCTGATCGCGGAGTTGCGCCAACAGTTCGACCACATCGTGATCGACACTCCCCCAACACTTTCCGTCACCGACGCGGTCGTGCTCTCACCCCGCGCCGATGCCACCATCCTGGTGATTCGTTCCGGCCAGACCACCAAACAAGCACTGCGCCGGGCCCGCGACATATTGATGCAGGTCAATGCTCACGTCGCCGGCGTGCTTCTAAACGCCGTCGACCTGACTTCCCCCGATTATTATTATTACTACGAGTATCAGGGGAAATACGGTCAGTACTATCAGGAAGATGCTCCCGGCGCGGGGAACGAAGCGGAGCCGAAGGCGGTTTGAGGTGGTGTGTTTTGCCACGCGAGTGATTGCGGTGCGCTCTCCGAACATTTGGAGAGTTCAGAGCATTTCCCGAGTTGCTGTAGATTGAACCGAGAACGGGTAGGGCACGGCTTCAGCCGTGCCGTCAGGAGTTACAACGGATTCCGGCTTTAGCCGCCGAGCGTACGGACTATATACCATCACGAAAACCGCTCTAACGTACGCGTCCGAGCAAGCACACGGTTGACCGGCGCAGTGGGGTTATGACGCGAGTTGATTCCATTTTGCGGCCCCAGACTTTGGGTGTCAGGTCGGCCACGCGCTGGATCGGGAAATCGTTGCGACTACGGGAGATACATTCATGCCAAACGGCGCTATATATATCCTGACGAAGAACGAGCGATACGTTGACTTGGCGCTGCAGTCCGTGGCGAGTTTGAAACGGGCGATGCCGGATTTGCCGGTCACGGTGTTTTCGCAGTTCCCCATGAGCAGTCCGCTGGTCGAGCGGGTCGTTCCCGTTCAGCCCACACGCGATGGTTTTTATGACAAGACCAAGCTGATGCAGGAATCGCCCTATGACCGAACCCTGTTTATCGATGCCGACATCATTGTAGTGGAGCCGTTTCCTGAACTATTTGGTCTCCTCGACCGGTTCGACTGCGCCGCCACGCACGAAGAGTACGTCAATACGGATTGGTTTAATCGCTATCCGCGTAGCGATGTTCCTTCCAGCTTTCCCGAGTTCAACACTGGAATTCTGCTCTTCAAACGCTCCACCAAAATGGACGGCGTGCTAAAGGAATGGGAGGCCCTCTACGCACAGTTCTTGAAGGAAAAGCCGGATCAGCAGATCAACGATCAGCCGTTTTTTCGGGTCGCGCTCTACTACAGCGAAGCACGCGTGGCCACGCTGACACGGGAATATAATTGCAAATTCCGCGGGCAGGGATACTTGAACGGCCCAGTCAAGCTTTTGCACGGTCACGTCGATCTACAGTTCGACTCGCGCCAACTTGCCCAGGCAACCCACGCGCTGAATGCGAGCCTGAGGCCGCGCGTGTACATCGCTGGCCGGGTCTATGACCAGAAGTTGACGGGTAGATTAGTCGGAATGCGGAAGGCGCACAGGATCGGAACCTTCCCAATTTTTCCGGGATCGTTGATGGTGCGGCGGGTCAAGCGCCTGCGGCAGGTCATCAAAGAACAAGGGCTGAAGAAGATATTGGCGAAGCTGTTGCCGAAAAATGGCCGATTCGGATCGCTGGTGGGGGATAATTAGCCGCGATTCATTTGTACGCGTCCGAGCAAGCACAGGGTTGACGGATGCGGTTCAAGGAACAAATTCCGTGTCAGCGGGCAGGACTGACTGGTAACGTGACCATGGCCATTCCACTTTCAAACCGGAGACACTGGCAGTTCGCTGGCAGTGTGGCCTTGCTCGCTTGCGTCTATCTTTTTCTGACTGGCAAAGAGTTCGCCGCCAGCATCTTCGCTTCCCGCGCGGAGTTGCCATCGCTGGAGCGCGCGGTGCGGCTCTCGCCGGGGAATGCAGACTATCGCCATCGGCTCGGACGCTATTTTGCATTTGTGGCGGGTGATCCTCAGTCCGCTATCGACAGTTTTCGAGCCGCCGTCGCCCTCAACCCTCACGATGCCCGCTATTGGTTCGATCTGGCCGCCGCCTATCAGGTAACCGGGGACATCACGAGCCAGCGCGCGGCCCTGGATCGCGCCTTGCAAGCCGAGCCCACCGCGCCCGATGTGGCCTGGGAAGCGGCCAACTTTTTTCTCATCGACGGCGATATCGACCGCGCCCTGCGCGAATTCCACGTCGTCATCGAGAACGACGTCTCTCTGGTGGACGCCGCCCTGCGTGCAAGCTGGCGCGTGCGTCCTGACCCGGACGCGCTGCTCCGCGACGTGGTGCCGGCTCGCCCCGATTCCCTGATTGCCTTTTCCAACTTGTTGAGGAGCAAGCAGGAAACCGAGGGCGCCATCAAAACCTGGGAACGGCTGGCCCAGTTGCGCGAGAAATTCCAGAACCGCTATCTGTACGAATACGTGACTTATCTCATTGGAGTGCATCGTCCCGAAGCCGCCATGTCTGCCTGGGAGCAAAGCGCTGACGTTCTTGGCCTCTCGGCCTACCTGCCCACGGACGACAACCTGGTGGTGAATGGCGATTTCAGCCTCGACATCCTGAACGGTGGCTTCGACTGGACCTACGTCAATCGAACCGGAGTCCAGCCATTGCTCGATCCGACCGACTTCCGCCAGGGTCATCGCTCTCTTTCGCTCACCTTCGAAGGCCCAGGCATCAGCAACGCGGGAATTCAACAACTGATTCCGGTGCGCGGCGCAACCACTTACGACTTCTCCGCGTACTACAAGTCGGCGGACTTTGAGGGAGCGGGCGGGCCCCAGATCGTTCTGCGCGATGCCTACACGGGCGCGCCGCTGTTTGCCAGCGACCCACTCAACGATGCCGACTTCTGGAAGGAAGTTCACTCCAAGGTGACGACGCCGAACTCTACCACGCTGCTCTTGCTCGCGATCGAGCGCTTCCCGGCCGGCTCTCCGATTCGCGGCAAGCTTTGGCTCGGCGATTTCGAACTTTCTCCCGAACTCTCTCCCGACAATTCCCCCAATCATTCCAAGGACAACCCGTGAGTTCCGCCCTGGCAACGCAACCTGAACCAGCGCCCGCCGCTAAAGTTTCGCAACCGCGACTGACCAACACCGCGCTGCTGGCCGGCGCCTGTGCCGTGCTGTTGCTGGGGCCGCTGGCCTTTGGAGCGGTCGAGCCTTGGTCCATTTTTGCCTTGGAAGCGTGCGCCATGCTGCTGCTGGCGGTATGGGCGTCACGCCAGTGGATCAACCGTGAACTCAACGTCTCCGATAACGTGCTCTACCGGCCCATGGCGGCCTTCTTTGCGCTGGTGCTGGTGCAATGGGTGGTTGGAACGACGGCCTACCGTCACCTGACCTACTCTCACTTGCTGCTCTATGCTGCCTACGGCATGCTGGCGTTTGTAGTGACCCAGACGCTGCGTCGCTCTTCTCAGTTTGAGCTGCTGGCCAAGTTGTTCACGGGTTACGGGGCGGTAGTGGCTGCGTTTGCGGTGCTGCAGGGTTTGGCGCCGAATGGAAAGCTTTACTGGATCTGGGCCTCGGAGCAGGGTGGCTCGATTTATGGACCTTACGTCAATCACAATCACTACGCCGGCCTGATGGAGATGCTCACGCCCTTCCCGCTGGTGCTGGCCGCAACTCGCTTCACGGACGGGAACCGCAAGATTGCGGTGGCGGGAATCGCCGCGCTGATGGCCGGCAGCATCTTTCTTTCCGGTTCGCGCGGAGGCATGGCCGCGTTCGTCGCACAGATGGTAGTGCTGAGCGTGCTTCTGGTTCGCAAGCGCGAAGGCAGTTGGAAACAGCCCCTCATGCTGGGCGCGTTTCTGGCCATGGTGATTGTTTTTCTCGTCTGGGTCGGTGGCAACGAACTCACCCGCCGCCTGGCGAGCATTCACTCCGAAGCCCGTGAAGAGATTAACGGAGGGGTTCGCCTCAGCATCGATCGCGACTGCTTGCGCATGCTGGTCAAGAGGCCATTCCTCGGTTGGGGCCTAGGCACTTTTCCGATTGTTTACCCGGAATTTCGCAGTTTCTACACCACCTTCTTCGTGAACCAGGCGCACAACGATTATTTGCAACTGCTGGTTGAGACCGGCTTGGCTGGATTCTCCATCGCGGTCTGGTTTCTGGTGCTGGTCTTCCGTCAGGCCGCGGGCAAACTCAAGAATTGGACCGAGACCGCGAGCGGCGCGTTGACCGTGGCCGCTCTGCTCGGATGTGTGGGGATTCTGGTGCACAGCTTTCTCGATTTCAATCTGCAGATCCCAGCCAACGCCGCGCTCTTCTACGTTCTCTGCGCCATCGCCGCCTCCGCCCCGCTCCAGGAATCGCAGCGACGGCGGGTGGTTCGCCGGCACAGTTTGATCGCGCAACCCAACCCGGAGGCCCCGGTATCCTGATCGGTGGCGATCGGTCGTTACGCGGAGCTTCGACCGCCGGGGGCGTGAACGAGTCCCTCTGCTGCTGGCCGTCCGGCCGCCCGCCGAGCCCAGGGACTCGGTCAAAGTCTAATGGTGGGGACAAGTGTGGCTAGCAGCCCGTGGTACAAATGAGATTTGTATCAGGGCATGCCTTCAGGCATGCCGTAAGTGCTGCGCTAGGAGCAAGCCTTCAGGCGCTGGATTTCTGGATCGGAGTGCCGCCACGGGCTGCTAGCCCTTCCATATGGGCAAGTGGACAAAAACACGTCGCGATGCAGCAACTCGTGCTCTCTAGACAGGCTGTGAGGACATCCAGATGACCAAGTGGACGAAAACACGCCGCGATCCGGGACGCGCCTACCTCGACGAGGAGAGGCTCCAGCGCAACCGCAGGATGCTGGCGAGGGTTCGTGAATTGGTGGAATGCGGAATCAAAGCAGAGCCCGAGGTGGTGGAAGCGGCTAAAGCGGCCAACCCGGAAATCACGGAGGAACAACTGAAAGAGGTGATTACGCTGTTTCGCGACGCTGTTTATTCGCGACAGCACGATCGATAGCATCGTTAAACGTCTTTTCGGACTCGCGCAACTGCTCGGCATCCATATTCTTAGCGCCGGTTTCTATAACCTCGCCAAAACGTTCCAGCAGCGAGTCCATCGCGCTTTTTCGCTTGAGCGGTGACGTAGCCATGCCGGATCCCTTCTTGTGACTCGCTTTCGACATTATACTTCACTCTACTCTGCCAACCCCACAACTGAATACATCACGAATGTACCCACACTGATAAGACGAATTACCACGGTAACCGGTTGCAAAATTCCCTAAATCATTGATTCTTCTCCGTCACTCGCAGCGCTACGAAAACCGCCAGCTTAGCATTCGAAAATTGCGATTGCGCCAGCATGGGCAAACTCAGAGACCAGCGCTTGCCTTCCCGTGATCTCAGTCACTGACATCCGCGGGCGAAGGGTGTGTGGTAAAAAGGGAAAACCAACATGCCCCGCACGATCATTGAACCGTTTCGCATCAAAAGCGTCGAACCCATCCACTGGACGACACGCGCTCAGCGCGAGCAACTGCTCCGCGCCGCGTGCTACAACCTTTTTCTCCTGCCGGCGGACGATGTCCTCATCGACCTGCTCACCGATTCCGGCACCGGCGCGATGTCCACCCACCAGTGGGCGGCCATGATGGAAGGCGATGAGAGCTATGCCGGCAGCCGCAGCTTCGAGCGGTTCCGCGCGTCGGTGCAGGATATTTTCGGCTACAAGCACGTCATCCCAACTCACCAGGGCCGGGCCGCCGAGCGCATCCTCTTCAGCGTGATGTGTGGAACAAAGAAAGGCGATGTCGTCCCCAACAACACGCACTTCGACACCACCCGGGCAAACGTGGAGTTTGTTGGCGCCGAGGCGGTGGATCTCGTCATCCCCGAGGGCCGACAGCCGAGCCTGAAACATCCCTTCAAGGGCAACATGGACGTTGCGGCGCTCGAGGCGCTTATCCAGAAGGTGGGCCACGAGCGCGTGCCTCTGGTCATGCTGACCGTGACCAACAACTCTGGCGGCGGCCAGCCGGTGTCGATGGAGAACGTCAAAGCCGTGAGTGCAGTTTGCCGGAAGCATGGCATCCCGCTCTACTTCGACGCCTGCCGTTTTGCGGAAAACTCCTACTTCATCAAGATCCGCGAGCAAGGATACGAAAAGAAAGCGCCAAAAGAGATCGCGCAGGAAATGTTCACCTACGGCGACGGCTGCACCATGTCGGCGAAGAAAGACGGCATGGCCAACATCGGCGGATTTCTGTGCACCAACGACGATCTGCTAGCGCAGCAGGAGAAGAACCTGCTCATTCTCACCGAGGGCTATCCCACCTACGGCGGCCTGGCCGGACGCGATCTTGAAGCCGTCGCCGTCGGAGTGCAGGAAGCGCTGCACGAGGACTACCTCGAATACCGCATCGCTTCCACCGCATACCTCGGCAACCACATTGCCGAGCAGGGCGTGCCGATTGTGCAGCCGCCCGGCGGCCACGCGATCTACATTGACGCCCGCGCCTTTCTGCCGCACATTCCGCCCGATCGCTTCCCCGCCGTTGCGCTCGCCAATGAACTCTATCTCGAAGGCGGCATCCGCTCCGTCGAGATCGGCACCCTGATGTTCGGAGCCTCGGCGAAAATGGAACTGGTGCGCCTGGCGATTCCCCGGCGCGTGTACACCCAGAGCCACATCGACTACGTGGTTGAAGTCATCCTCGAAGTCTGGAAGAAGCGCGAGCAGATTCACGGCATGAAGCTCAGCTACGAGGCCCCATTCCTACGCCACTTCACGGCAAAACTGGAGCCGGAGCCAGCAGAAGTAGCAACCGCCGTGCGCCGCTAAATTTGGGTGGAGTAGCACGCCCTAAGTGCCGGGTCTTGTGACTTTGTTTTGAAGGGGCGCGGCTTCAGCCACGCTCAATGAGTGTAATCGCGATTTTTCACCAACAATCCATTGGAGAATGTTTGGCAAAACCCGTTTTGTGGTAATCCACGTGGCCCAACTCGGGAATTACAGGTCTGCCTCTCGTCATTTTTTTCCAGCCGCCGCAGTTGAAGAGCAGCATAATAATAAGAGGGTAAATTCTTTTGCCTAACTGGCCCTGAACTGGTGCTCGTGGAGGATGACATGGAGACAAGAGGAGTCATTCGCATGCTCGTGGGAGCCGTGGTTTTCGCGCTCCTAGGCCATACCGCTCTTTGCCACGCTCAAGAGCGGTCTAAGCCGGCCAAACCCTTCTACCAAGCTTATGTCGTGGCGCCTTCGTACGAGTACGAACTGTCTGGCCGTAAAGACAGAGTCAAGGGCTACGTCGTCAAGCTTGAGGCGCCAGAGCAGTTGACTTCGCCTGGCCTCGTGGTTCTCGTCAGTGGCGTCGCACCGGGAGAAGGTCATGTGACTGTGAACGGGCACAAGTACCATCTTCCCGCGCTGATGGGAGAGGCGACTGGCCCGGCCCGAGACACCGAAAAGAACCAGCCTGGCAAGGAAGGTTGGTACTCCTTTTCAAGTGGAGACGACATCATAGGCAAAGTCGTCATCCCCCTCACTCCTACCCACCTCCAAGCCGGCCTGAATGAGATCGAATTCTTCAAGAGCCCCGATGCCGATGGGTACGAGGTGATCGATGCCGGCCTGGAATCCGTTCCGCAGACTGCACCTACGCTGATCGGCCAGACCTATCACCTTCTGGGCAGAGGACGAAGTGCCACCATCCGCGACTTCGATTTCATTTTCAATTACAGGAGTGAAAAGAAGCGTTCGCTCGAAGACATCCCTGCATGGGCGCGCCGCGGAAAGGTGAATTTCTATCGGGCAGGAATCGATTGGAATCATCTTGACCGCATGTTCGAGATGTTTAAGGAGGCGCATATCAATCTCGTCGCGACCCACGTGCCGATAGATACATCGAGCGAAGAATATCGGCGCGTCAAGGCCTTTATTGACCGTTGCCACGCGAACAATATCCGGGTGACAGCGTTCAACTCCTTAGGCGGTCTTGAGCTTCGCGACGTGCTGATGCACCCTGAAAAGCAAAGTTGGATCAGCCGGGATGAATTCGGGAATCTGCGCTGGCGTTCGCCGAATGCCACTTTTGCTGCCGATTTGCAAAATGAGGACTACCGCCGCAACGCGTTGCTCAAGCAGGCTGCGGTCGCAATAGAGGCCGGCGTCGATGAGTTGTACTACGACTGGTCGATTGGGGGGACAGGAGACGTCATTCACTTCCTGGACGAAGTCCGTCAACTCTCCGCAAGCAAGAACAAGAACGTTTCGATCTTCGGCAACTGCAAAGGCAACATCCTGGTCGATGAAGTTGCGGACCTGACCAAGTCCGAAGGCACTAACGAAGCAGGCGTGTGGGACGGCAAATGGGTACACAACATTGCGCAGGCCAGGTTTTATTACGCCTCCGGTTACGGCGTGAAGTCATACGAGAGCAAGTATGAGGGCGCCGACCCAGGCGTGCCGAATCCCGGTGCACACGACGTGCGCGATGGGATGAAGGTCGGGTGGAGAAAGCCGATCGCCGAGGCCTCAGCGTTTCAGTCCCACTTCGCCATAGCCGAGGCCGGCCAGAAACTACTGCACGGCTGGATCATGAAGGACAACCCAACCGCCGTTCAGACATGGGGAGAAATCAGCCGCTATTTCAGCTTCCTGTCCGATCACCAGGACCTTTACACGGACGTCGCTTGCGTCAGCAAGGTCGGGGTGGTTTCCCCACCGCACATTCCGAGTTTCGAGGTCACGCTGAAACGCGACAATCTCTACAACGCGCTGGCTGAGAGCAACGTGATGTACGACGTCATCCTCCTGCACCGTTTAACGCCGCAATTGCTTTCGCCGTACAAGGCGATCGTCATCCCCAACATCCCATGGATGGATGCCGACCAGATCGCGGCTATCCGTACATACAAGAAGAACGGTGGGAAGATCTACACCGTCGGAAGCAGTCGTGAACTGCGGGAACTTGCTGACGTGCAATCCCCAGCGTCAATGCTGGACGAAGCGCAGAATGAGACAGGTCGCCGAGAATTGATGGTCAAGATCAACCAGTTGTCCGGCGAGCAGGTGATTACAATTCCCGGAACCAATTACGTTGCGGCCAACGTGGTTAAGAAAACGGATAGTGAGCGAGTCATATTGCATTTCGTCAATTACCACACCCCGCTCAAGAATGTTCGGGTGAGCGTCAACTTGGACGGAGTGATCAAGCAGATCGACAGCAAGCGGATTCAGCTTTTCTCGCCGGATGGCGGCGTAACGGAGATCGAGGTGGCATCCGTGCGCGGAACCAAGGTCGAGTTCGTTCTGCCGGAACTGGACGTATATGATGTCGTGACGATCAACTGATCGGGTTAAGGAAGTTCTTCATTGTAACCAGAATCGCCATCGCCTTTCTTTACCGGCGGACGGCGTACGTCCTCGGCCCCATTCCGGGCGGATCTCCTCGGCCCATCTCCGGCAGAATGCCGGAAAGGCGATGGTAGACCAATTGACATTTCAGTCGCGGATTTCATTCGCACGATTCGCCGAGGCAAAGGAGTCGCCAACTAGGCACGACACCCGCTGAAACCGCCCCTTCCCGACAGCAAAGCCCAGCCGGGTTACAGATAAGTATTGTTAACAGGCGATTACGCTCAGAACCCCGCAGCATTGCGAGATCAGGTTTCGCTCTCTTACCGGCAGGCATTGATTGAGCACGGTGGCTGAAACTTGGAGGGGTAGCATGTCCAAACCTTCGCTTGGGCCATGCCTTTGACCTTTTTTCATCACAACCAACCAGTGACCGCCGTCACATACCTCCAACCCGCGCAATGCGACAATAGCCATCTGATTGGGGCAGTTCAGAGGTGCGCCCGTCTCCCAAGACGGCCCTCGAAGCTGCCCCAAACCCATTTTCAGAGCTCTTTGACAACCTAAGTCCTTATTCCGGAATACTTTACCTATAAGTCCTTTAAACTCAAAGACCTGGCGGGAATTTCCTCCTAACCCTATGATTCCAATAAATCGGGGGGGAGGGGGGAGTAGTAAACACGGGTTAATAACTTCGGAGTAAATAGGCGGTTGCCGGAAGTCGCGGCAACCCAGGGGTCGAGGCCTTAAGCCGCTGAGGTCAGACTTGCGGTGCGGACTGGTTGGTACTGGGTAGTTATCTTTTCCACAGGCTGGCAGTAGTGGCAGTGACACCCATTACAGCGAAATAATGATTGAATGGCAGAATACTTGCAAGAATGGGCAGGTTAGGGATTTGACAGGGATGTTCGTTTGTCGCCTAGGGCCTTGAGAATGAGCGCCTTATCAATCTGTGCTGCGATGGTGTGACTCTCTGGCAGCAGATTGCAGATTTCGGCAATGCTCCAGAAGTGATCGGACAGCCCCGATTCCATGGCTGGCGTGATCCTCAAGGTTTGGTGGATTCTGCCGAAGTTGTAGTACATGAACCACAGGGCGACCGCAGCCGCATGATTTTCGAGCTTTTTCGAGAATGCATTTGTGAGCCGGGTAAACCGCCGAATGCTCATTCTCATCGAAAGGTTCTGGCGCTCGACAAAACTGGTACTGACGTGAAGCGGATCAGGGTCCCCGCTCACTATTTTCATGTCAGCTCCAATGCATCGGGCAGGGGAATAGCGTGTTTCGTTTTCGGTCACAGCCCCGTAGATTTTTTGTAGTTGAGCGTAATCAATGTCTGCACCGAAAGCGTTTTCGATGGCGTCGAGGTACACCTTGTGACCATCAGTAGTGATCTGGACACGGCTGCGAATACGGGAGGCGCAATCTTCCATGAAGTCCATCGCCCATCCGGCTCCACGTCCGCCGACAAGATAACTGACGCAGAGTTTCGTGTCCGCGTCGATGGCTGTCCACGTCCATACGTCGCCCCAGCCAATCGCTTTTTTCTCGGGCCGCGTATTCTTCGCCTTGGAGCCGACGTACTGCCAAATTTCGTCACATTGGAGTCGGCGGACCCGGAGGTTGCGGACCCTGCGGTCGTGATATTCAGCGCACGCGTCAGCCAGATCAAGGAGCAGTTTGATGATTGTGTTCTTGGAAACGCCAGTCATTCTCATAGTAGAGCGAATCGAATTACCCTCTACCAGAGCGGCTACAACGCGTGTCTTCTGTTCCATGCTCAGCCGTTTCATATACTGAACTATATGCTTGAGCGTGGAAGTTGTCAAGCTAAAAGTGAAAAAGGGACGAATGTTTCTTTTCACGATACACGTAACTACGATTGACAAAGGTGGTATAAAATGAAGTCCAGGAAGAAGAGCAAATCACCGGCGAGGCTGCTCATGAAAACCGCGAAGAATGACAGGGCCCCCACTGGAAATCGTACCAAGACACGTCCTACAACCACAGAACAAAACTACCTGCGAATCTTTACTCCGCACCCTCTACCCTACCAAAGTCTCTACACGGAAGAGGATAGCTTGGAGCAACCATCGCAGCTCAAATACGTCTCCACAACGACGACCCCCAACGTCGTTGTATAAATGCCAAACTGGCACGAGGTTTTTACCGAGATTCAGCTTCTCCAGAACCAAGGTCAGATGCAGGCCATGGGTGCGCAGAACCTTGTGCGCCAAAAATATCTGGTGGCTCTTCACAAGCACACCGGGAGAAACGTCATTGCCTACTACTCCGGTTGGCTTTCAAAGGGTAGTGTTTTCCTCTCTGACATAAACGACGAAGATAAGAATGGCTTTATGACGACCGTCCATAAACTGGACAGACATCTCGGCTTGGACTTGATTCTCCATACGCCAGGAGGCGGGATTGCTGCCACTCAGTCCATTGTGAACTATCTACAAAAAATGTTTGGCACAAACATCCGTGCCTTTGTGCCCCAGATTGCAATGTCGGCTGGAACGATTATTGCCTGTTGCTGTAAAGAAATTTGGATGGGCAAGCAATCAAATCTTGGTCCGATTGATCCTCAACTCCGTGGAATCCCAGCTCATGGCGTTGTGCAGGAGTTTAAGCGTGCCATCAAGGAAGTGAAACAAGACGCGAGCAGGATCGTGATTTGGCAGCAGATTATCGGCCAATACAGACCTACCTTTCTCGGTCAGTGCGAGAATGCTATAAAGTGGTCAAACGATTTCGTTGAACAGCAACTTGCGGATGGGATGTTTGAGGGCTTGCCGGATAGGAAGAAGAAGGCGAAGGTGATCACACGGGCTCTTTCAAATTATCCAAAGAACAAATCTCATGATAGGCATTTTGATCTTGATGATTGCGAGAAAATGGGTCTGAATATCAAACGGCTGGAATCAGACTCAACCCTACAGGATTTGGTCTTGACGGTGCATCATTGCTACATCACTGCTGTCCGGTTAAAAGTCGAACAGAATCAATTGGTTGCCGGGATCGGGTAAGTCGGGACAGGAGTCGGATGGGCGAAGTGCCCGTACAATGGGCGTTTTCTCGAAAAGAGTAACACT
>JBEKDG010000037.1:0-40125 GCA_050014475.1 Terriglobales bacterium
CCTTCGCGCGCTCACCTCATGGTGCAGGACGGAGACACGGTGTTTCCGGGCGACGTGCTGGCCAAGATCCCGCGCGAAACCACCAAGACCAAGGACATCACGGGCGGTCTGCCGCGCGTGGTGGAATTGTTCGAGGCCCGAAAGCCGCGCGAGACCGCCGTCATCAGCGAAATCGATGGCGCGGTGCGCTTCGGCGAGGTGGCAAAGGGACAGCGCAAACTCTACGTGGCAGCCGATAACGGCACGGAGAGGGAATATTCCGTTCCGCGCGGCGTCCACATCAACGTGCAGGAAGGCGAGCGCGTCCGGGCGGGTGAACCGCTGATGGACGGGCCGCTCAACCCGCACGACATTCTGGCCGTGCTCGGTGAGAAGGAGCTACAGTCTTACCTGGTGAATGAAATCCAGGAAGTCTACCGGTTGCAGGGTGTGAACATCTCGGACAAGCACATCGAAGTGATCGTCCGCCAGATGATGCGCTGGGTGAAGGTCGAAGATGTAGGCGACACCCAGTTCCTCCTCGAACAGCAAGTGGACAAGTTCCGCTTCCACGAGGAGAACGAGCGTGCCATCGCGCAGGGCGGCAAACCGGCCACCGGGCGTCCGTTGCTGCTCGGGATCACCAAGGCGTCGCTCTCCACCGATTCGTTTATTTCCGCCGCCTCCTTCCAGGAAACAACGCGCGTGCTGACCGAAGCTTCGATTCAGGGAGCGGTCGATCATCTGCGCGGCTTGAAGGAGAACGTGATCGTGGGCCGTTTGATTCCCGCCGGCACCGGCATGGAATATTACCGGAACGTGCGTCTCTCTCCGGAAATGGAAGAGGCCGCGAGCAAGGTACAGGAAGAAGTCTCGCAAGCCTACGAAGATGCCGAGCGCGCGCTCGAACTCATGCGGCACGAAGGCGAGACCGAAGAACTCGCCGCGGAGTAATAGGGAACGAATTCAGGACAGGGGCGACGCGAGTCGCCCCTGATTTTCTTGGCGGCGTTTTCTGGAAGGGCGTTTTTTTGAGCGGCGTTTGTCGAATGACGCTTGCTTGAACGGCGTTTTCTGAACGACGTTTTTCTGAACGACGTTTTTTTGAAACCAATGGCTTTAGCACTGGAACCACAGCGCCTGACCGGGCAACCTCAGGATCCGAAGCCCACGCCGGAGCCGGTTCCTGGGGGACTGGTGTTGGCCCCGGCCCTGGGGCGCTTCTGGCGCCTGTTTCGCTTGTCGATCTGGCGTGCCTTCGAGCACGACGCTTTCGGGACCGCCAAAGCCTCGGCCTATTCGTCCATCTTCACTTTTTTCCCGGCATTACTTGTGCTGGGCTCGGTTCTTGCCACCCTTAACCGGGGCCAAGTTTACCTGCGCGAGATCTCCTACGCCCTGGGCACCATCTTGCCTGCGGGCAGCGCAACCGTACTTTCCTACCTGAGAGGCAGCGCGCACCGGCCGGTTGGCCTGCTCATCTCCACTTCGTTGCTGACGGTTTGGAGCGCTTCCGGCGCCATCATCTCCTGGATGGATGGTTTTCGCCGTGCCTACCAGCTTCCCAAGACCTGGGGGATCATCCAGGAGCGGGTGATTGCGATTTCGCTGGTTTTGATGGCGGGTCTGCCGCTGACTTTCGCCACCATTCTGGTTGCATTCGGAAGCCGCATTGAAACGCGGATTTTGTTTCACATGGGGCACGAGTTCGGACCTCTGATTCTGTTGTTGTGGGGCGCGATCCGCTGGACCATCGCGATCATGACCAGCATCGCCGTGATCCAGCTTATCTATCACAACGCGGTTCCCCGCACCCAACCCTGGCACAGCGTTTTGCCGGGCGCTGTTCTTGCGACCGCCATGTGGCTGATCTCCACCGCATTGTTTGGATGGTATTTGCAGCACTATGCCGACTACAGCGTCATCTACGGTTCGCTCGGTCTGGGCATCGCGCTGCTGCTCTGGATGTACATCATCTCGCTGGTTGTACTGATTGGCGCCGAATTCAACGCCATGCTCTTTCCTCGCTGTCTCACGAAAGGTCCGCCTCCGCAGGCAGACACCGAAGCGCGCTGACGGAACTGTTACCGAAAGGACTTCTCCGCGCCGGGGACGTGCTCGGCCTGGTGGCCGGAACGAGACTCACTTCGGGCGCCACGAACTTCATGCGGCTGCACGCGGTGGAGGAAAGTGATCCTCCGCGACCGAAAGGCGGAAGAAAGCATAACTCCTAACTCTTTTCATCCTGAGCGAAGCGAAGGACCTGCTTTGGTTTTCGCCAGCCACGATGCAGAATCCAGAAGCTTTGATGCGATGCAGCCGGTGATCGCGTTTTTCGATGACTCGCAGGACCCCGCTGTCCGCGGCTTCCTGCACTCGCCCGCGAATCCAAACGACGATGCGCTGATCCTGGCTCACGGCGCGGGCTCGGATTGCACTGCTCCTCTGCTGGTCGCAATCAGCGAAACTTGTGCCGGACATGGCTACGTTGTTCTGCGCTGCGATCTGCCCTTCCGCCAGGAGCGGCGAACCGGCCCGCCGTTTCCGGGCAATGCGGAACGCGATCGCGCGGGTCTGCGCAACGCGATTGCAGTTTTGAGGAAGAATGTCGCGGGCCGCATTTTTCTCGGAGGCCACTCCTACGGTGGACGCCAAGCGACGATGCTGTGCGCCGCCGAGCCAGACGCGGTCAAATCAGAGCTGGTCTCGGGCCTGCTCTTACTCTCCTACCCTTTGCACCCGCCGCGCAAACCGGAACAGCTTCGCATTCAACATCTGCACAGTCTGCGCGCGCCGAGCCTGTTCGTGCACGGAACGCGCGACCCCTTCGGAAGCGTTGAAGAGATGACGAAAGCCTTGCAGCTAATCCACGCCAAAACCGAGTTAATGAAAGTGGAAGGCGCGGGCCATGACTTGGGTTTCAAGGGGAAAGCGCAGGCGCGAGAACTTCCGGCAAGCATCTTGGCAAGATGTGAAGACATGTTCAGATAACCGCGGGACAAGGAAGGAAAGAAATATTTTCTCGGCGCCCTCTGCGTCTCGGCGGTGAGATGCCCTAGTTCACCCAGCCCGATTTCGATCCGCCATTCGTTTTGTCGGTATCGTCGGGGGGCACGTAGTTTCCGTGCTCGTCGAAGGTGACTTTGCGGTCGTGATCTCTCATGTAGACTTCGAATTTTCTCGCCGCGCGCCGCCGCTTCCAGCGGTAGTAAGAGTTGCGCGCGCCGAAATAGCGCTCGGACGCCGCATAGCTGAGGCCGCGAGAAGGCAAGAACTTCACCCACAAGAAGCCGAAGAGCAATCCGCCGAGATGAGCAAAGACCGCGATTCCGCCTGATGGTTCAAACACCGCAATGATCGCGACCACGACCCAAATGCCGACCAGATATTTGGCCTTGATTGAGAAGGGCAGCGGAAACAGAAACATTTCCTGATCGGCGTAAAGAATCCCAAAGGCCATCAGCAGTCCGAAAATACCGCCCGACGCGCCCACCGTTCCGGTTCCCGGATCCATCCCAAGGAAACGGGTGTAGGAGACAGCGATCGTAACCAAAGCGGCGCCCACGACGCAGAACGTGTAGCACTCGATGAATCGGCGCGGCCCCCAATCGCGTTCCAGATACGCGCCGATAAACCAGAGCGTGAGCATGTTAAAAAACACGTGACCGAAGCTGGCGTGCAGCAACGAATACGTGACCACTTGCCACACTTTGCCATGCATCACCGCAACCGGGATCAGCGCCAGCCACTCCCGCATCAGAAGGACAACGTCTGGGGCGAACCTGAGCACCACCACCTGAAACAGGTAGAACCCCGTGCAAGTCAGAATGATGCGCTTCACCCATCCTGCAAATGGAGGAAAGCTGAACGAGATGGTTTGTCCGCGACTCACTATTCCTATCTTTCTGGCTCGGGTACAACCGGCAGACTGCGATGTCCCGCGGTATCTACCGCCCGTACACCGAATATCACATTATCCTTCGAAACCTTCAGGGTTGCACGCGTACCGCTACCGACCGTTTGGACGTACTCCCAATCGGGCGCGTTCGTCGAGCGCCAGACCACCTCGTAGGCGACCGTGCCGGCCGAAGGTTCCCACGTCAAAGTCGTGTCGTTTTCGAGGTTCTTAGTCAGCATTTTTACGGTTGCCGGCGGCGCTGGAGCCGATGCCAGCGAGGCCAGGGTCGCCGCGTTCAGCCGCGCGACGTGCGCCACATAGTCGAAGTCCACAAACTTCGGCAGGTCCCCATATTCGATGCCGTTCTCGCTGCGAACGTTCTGATGTTGATGGTTGTAGTCTTCGCGGAATTCGGTGAAGCGCACGGCGGTGAAGCCCTGCTGATTGAAAGAGTAGTGATCGCCTCCGCGCAGGAAGCGGTCGAGCCGGAAGATCAGAAGCGGCTTCACTCCGGCATCGTAGGAGCGCCCAACGTCGGCGATGTAACGGGCCAGTTCGCGCGAACTCGAGTCGTTCTCTCCGCCGAGCATTCGAATGCGCCGGATTTCAGACTCGCTCGCCACCGCCGGCAGCCCTTCGGAAAACACGCGCACCAGGCTCGCGTCCTGCTGCGGACTGCGGTTGCCTCCCACAATGTCATTGTTCAAAACCGCTTCGAGTTTCCACCCCTGCTGCTTGGCCATTTGGGCGAAGTGCTTGCTGCCGTTCAGGCCCTGCTCTTCTCCCGCGACCGTCAAAAAAATGATCGTCGCCGGGAATTTAACTTTGTTCAGAACGGCTTTGCTCAAAACGCGAGCGCATTCCAGGCTCACCGCCGTCCCGCTGCCATCGTCATTCGCTCCCGGCGCAGGGTCGGTCCCGTTAAAAGTATCGCTGTTTCGCGAGTCGTAATGGCCGGTTACCAGCACGATGCGATTCGCCTGTTTCGGGTCGGTTCCGCGCAGCACGGCATAAACATTGGTGATTTCGGTCGGTTTCGGGATGCGGTCGGCAGGCTGCTCGGTGAAAGTGTCAGTTTTCACCTCCAGGCAGCCGCCGCAGTCTTTCGAATAGCGCTCAAACTCCGCTTTGATCCACTCCCGCGCCGCTCCGATTCCCTTGCCCGCTTTGATCGATGCGTCATCCTGCGCGGAAATCGTGGACCGATTCTGGAAGCTGACCAGCTTCTCGATCGTCTGCCGGATGTGGTCCGCTGAAGCTTGTCGGATCGCTTCGGCGACATGCGAGTCGACATGCGGGTCGGATGCCAGGCGGGGCGCGGGACCCTGCGCCATTTCCTGCGCCAGGCACGGAGAAGCACAAGACGCCACCAATAGGGCAAGAACCAGAGCTGCGACAAGGCTTGTGCAGAGGCAACCGGAACGGAAAGACTTGGTGATTTCAGAATTTTCCTGGTAAGCCACTTGACCTTTTCCTCACGAAGAAACTAAATATAACAGGGTACCCCGAACGTGGAGGGAATCATGGTGTACTGTCCTGAATGCGAGACGGATCTCGACATCGATGAAGATGAGGTCGATGAAGGCGCGGTCGTCTCCTGCCCGGAGTGCGGCACGGACTTCGAGGTGGTTACCGTCAATCCCGTTGAACTGAAGAAGGTGGGCGAAGACGAGGTCGAAGAAGATGAGGACGAAGAAGACGCCGACAAGGAAGAGTCGGAGGACGAGGATTGCTGAAGAATTCTGCGCATTTCCGGGTGTTCCGGCACTTGGTGGCAATGGCTTCGTCAGTGTTGTTCCTGGCGTCTCTGCTTGCCCCTGTGAGCGCGCGCGGTAGCGGCGGCGAGAAGCCGAAGTCTTACGCCCTAATCTTCGGAACGGTATGGGGCCCCGACAGGCACCCGCTCTACGGGGTCAAGGTGAAGATCCGGCGGGCCGAAGAGAAAAAAGCCCGCTGGGAGCTGTACTCCAATCACACCGGCGAGTTTGCCCAGCGGTTGCCCGTCGGCAAGGCGGACTACATCGTTTGGGCGGACGTGAAGGGCTACAAGCTGCCCTCGGGCAGAAAGCTGAAGCCTGGCTCCGAAGTAACCGTGCATATCGACCATGACGAGCGTTCCGACATCGGTCTTCATTTAGACTGGTAATGGCCGTCGTGGGTTGGGAATCGGCGGCAATGGGATAGTCATGAAGAAAGCGGTCATTGGGATTGCGGTTGCGGCTTCGCTGCTGGTTCTGTTGTCGGCGTCGGTCTTCTCGACCTCGATCCTGGCCGCGCCAGCGCAGTTGTTTGGGCGCAATTCGAAGCAAGACAAGACCCGCCTGCTTACTGGCAAGGTGCTGGACGGCGGCGACAATCCTTTGCCGAACGCGGTCGTCTATCTAACCAACACTCACACCCGCTCCGTGAAAACTTATATTGTTGGCCCGGACGGCGCCTACCGTTTTCCGGCGCTTCAGCCCAGCATCGACTACGAAGTGTATGCGCAGTACAACAACCGCAAGAGCGGCACCAAGACGGTCAGCCAATTTGACGACCGGTCGCAGGTTTACATCAGTTTGAAAATCAACACCAAAGCCGACACCAAATAAGCCCTTGCGCTTCCGCGTTGCCCGGTTCACTCCAACCACGTTACCGGCGGCTGGCGCCGGCCTGTCGCATCCACTCGGGCGTAACTTGTCTGTGACCGGCCCTTCCGCTACATTCGATCTGGTTCACGCGAAAACGCTCATGCCGATTGTTACCTACGCTGCGGTCGTTCTGCTGGCTACGGGCGCCGCGATCTACGCGGTCATCGTGTACAACGGACTGGTGCGCCAGCAGAATGAAATGGGCCGTGCCTGGGCCAATATCGACGTTCTGCTCAAGCAGCGCCACGACGAGGTTTCCAACCTGGTGGCCTGCGTCAAGGGCTACATGGATCACGAGCGGCAGACGCTGGAGGCGGTGACGCAGGCTCGCGCGGCTTCGATGAGCGCGGCCAGCATTCCGCAGAAGGCGCAGGCCGACCTATTGCTAACGAGCGCTCTGCGATCGTTTTTCGTGGTGGCGGAGCGGTACCCGCAGCTCAAGGCCGACCAGAATTTTCTGGCGCTGCAGAATCGCATCTCTGAACTGGAGGAGCGAATCGCCGACCGCCGCGAGTTTTTCAACGACGACGTCAACACCTACAACACGCGTATCGCACAGCTCCCCGAAGTCTTCCTGGCGCGGCTGATGAAACTGCAGCCGCGGCAGATGTTCCGGGTGAACGAGCAGGAGCGGCAGCAGGTGGAAGTGAAACTTTCACTGGCCCGGGGACAAGGCACCGCCTAGCCACTCAGAAAATCGACCGGGCAACGGATTCCCAACGACTCAGGTGAAGGACGCGGCCGCGGAACATTTCACCGAAGTCGGAGCTGGGACGGTTCACTGGCAGGAAATTTTTGCGGCGGCGGAGAAGAACGGCGTGAAGCACCTGTTTGTCGAGCACGATTCGGGCGACCTTCCAGCCATGGAGAGTCTTCGAATCAGCTTCCAGAATCTGCAGAAGATTGGGTGACACGGCTTCGAGAGTCATCCGGTGGAGGGACGGGCGTCTCGCGAGCCTGCCCTGAGCGAAGTCGAAGGGTCCAGCTGGGCGGGGACCCCGGCTCTCCACCAGCAAGCTTGCATCGACAGCTAGCTGCTGTCTCCGCCGGCCCGTTTCCACGAGATCAAGTCGCCGATGGTGGTGCTGGTTGAGGAGGAAGACGCCGGGTGCTTGTAGGACTCGACTTCCTGACGCGACGCTTCTTCGCCGACCGCCCGGATGCTCAGGCCGACTTTTTTCTCTTCCTGATTCATCTTGATGATCTTGAAGTCGAACTCGCCGCCCGGTTCCAAATGCATCGGCTGTTGGTTCGCATCGACGGCTTCCGAGTTGTGACACAGACCTTCGATGCCTTCGGCAATCTCGACAAATGCGCCGAAGTTCGCCACGCGCAGGATCTTGCCATGCACGATGTCGCCGATGCGGTGCTGCGCAAAGAACGAATCCCAAACGTCGGGCTGCATCTGCTTCACGCCGAGCGACAGGCGCCGCTTGTCCGGTTCGATGGCCAGAATCACGGCCTTGACCTTGTCGCCCTTCTTCAGCACTTCGGAAGGATGCTTCACGCGGGTGGTCCAGCTCAGGTTGCTGACGTGCACCAAGCCGTCAATTCCCTCTTCGATTTCAATAAAGGCGCCAAACTCGGTCAGGTTGCGGACCCGGCCCTCGACCGTCGCCCCCACCGGATATTTGTCGTGCAGCGTATCCCAGGGGTTGGACGCGAGTTGTCGCATGCCCAGCGAAATCCGGCGCTCGGTCGGGTTCACACTCAGAACCACGCAGTCCACTGCGTCGTTTACGTTGACCAGCTTTGAAGGATGCTTCATCCGTTTCGACCACGTCATTTCGCTCACGTGGACCAGTCCTTCAATGCCCTGTTCCAGTTCGACGAACGCTCCGTAATCGGTGACGCTGATCACGCGTCCGTGGACGTGTGCGCCCACGGGGTAGCGGTGTTCCGCATCCAGCCATGGATCAGGCGTGAGTTGCTTGAAGCCTAGTGAAACGCGCTGTTTGTCTTTGTCGTACTTCAGGACCTTAACCTGAATCTGGTCGCCGACGTTGACCAGGTCGCGCGGGTGCGTCAGACGTCCCCACGACATGTCGGTGATGTGCAGCAGGCCGTCAATCCCGCCCATATCGACGAACGCACCATACTCGGTGAGGTTCTTGACGATGCCGGTGAGGATGCTGCCTTCTTCGAGGTGCTCGAGTGTCTTGCCGCGTTTCTCGTTCTGCTCTTCTTCCAGAAGCTGTTTGCGCGAGACCACGATGTTGCCGCGCTTCTTGTTGAGCTTGATAATGGCGACTTCCATCGTCTGGCCCTTCATGCCGTCCAGATTACGGATGGGGCGCAGGTCCACTTGCGAGCCCGGCAGGAAGGCGCGTGCGCCCTGAATGTCCAGGGTCAGACCTCCCTTGATGCGTTCCACGACGATGCCCTTGATCGGCTTCTTTTCGTTGTAAGCGCGCTCGATCTCATCCCACGACCGCAGCCGCTGCGCTTTCAGGTGCGAAAGGTTGACGTAGCCCTCTTCGGTTTCGCCCTTCTCCCGCATCACGTCGATCTCGGCGCCGGGCTGGAACTTTGGATTGCCCTCGTGATCGAGAATTTCCGCAATCGGCGCCATGCCTTCGGATTTCGCCCCGATATCAACGACGACATGGGTCGCGGTCAGTTTCACCACGGTGCCCTTGATTACGTGGTCGTCGCCAACCGATTCCTCGCTTTCGGTCTCGAAGTGCTGGAGGGCGGCGGCGAAATCATCGCTGCCCGCCGCGGCATTCTCGGCGGCGGAATTTTCAGGAGCGGAATTTTGAGCAGCATCAGGGGCGGAGGTCAGTGGCTCCGCGGGAGAGGGTTGTGCGTGCTCGGGAGCGTCTATTACGGCCGAGGCGCCGGTGTGGGTGTCGTGTGCAGGTGTCATGGTTTCAAGACTGGATTCAAGATTGTGGGCGGTGCTGTCGTCGAACAAGTTCATAGCCTCTGTGTCGACGCGTTCGTGCGCGACTCATGCGGGACGTGGCATAGCGGACTGCTGGCGTGGTCTTTAGGTTGCGTTGAGGCCGACCTGGCGGACGACCCTGGGACAATTCCAGCTGGTTCGAAACCGCGTCCAAATACGGACTCTTTGACTATAGCAACCGCTTTGGAACAGTGTCAAACGCGAAACGGGCAGGCGGCCCAAAAATTCATAGACTCGTCACACTGCCGCCTCCCTTCCGCCCCAATAGGGGAATTGGTAACCGGTTACCGCCCTTCGGTGGAGCGACGGGCGTCTCGCGAGCCTGCCCTGAGCGAAGTCGAAGGGTCCAGCCGGGCGGGGACGCCCGGCTCTCCACCAGCAACCCGTTGGCTCCACGCTGGCCGCTTCTGCTACCCTCCCCCCATGGACCATCTCTGGACTCCGTGGCGTTACGCATATGTCACTGGCGCCGACCGGGAATCGGGCTGCATCTTCTGCAATGCTCCCAAAGAAAGCGACCAACAGGCCCGCATCGTCCACCGCGGGGCGCATTGTTACGTCATTCTCAATACGTATCCGTACACGAATGGACATGTCATGGTCGTGCCTTACGCGCACCTGGACGAGTTGCACAATCTCCCCGCCGATGCCGCCCACGAGATGCTGGCTCTGACCCAGCGGATGGAGGCAGTTCTGCGCTCTCTCTATCGAGCCGACGGCATCAATCTCGGCATGAATATTGGAAAAGCAGCGGGCGCCGGCGTGGCTGGACACATCCACATGCACATTCTGCCGCGCTGGATCGCGGACGCCAATTTCGTCAGCGTCATCGGCGAAACCAGGGTGCTGCCCGAGGCGCTGGACGTGACTTGGGAGCGGATCCGGCGGGAGCTGGGAAAGAATTTGTAATTGGTGATTTGTAATTTGTAATTTGTAATCTAACAGCTTCCATCACGATTGGTGGACGTGCTTTCAAATTACCAATTGCCAATTACAAATTATCTTCATTCTGTCTTCACTTCAGCTCCCTGCCGAAGAACTCCTCCGCCGCTCCGTAGGCCCGGATCCAGCTCTTCCACATCAGGAACCCATGAATCTCGTCGGGGAAGATCAGTTCCTCGACATGCACTTTTTGAGCGCGCAAGCGCTGCAACAAATCGACGGTTTGCGAGAAATCGACATTGCGATCGTCGTCTCCCTGGATGAGCAGCACCGGCGACCTCCACGTAGCAATCGCCGCATTCGGTGACGACTGGAACGCCAGCTTGACGGCGGCGTCGCGATCGGGCGCATCCGCCGGGATTTCTTCCTTGAACGCCGACCAGTCATGCACTCCGTGCAAATCGACTCCAGCGGCAAACAGATCGGAGTCATGCGCCAGCCCCATCGCGGTGAGATAGCCGCCGTAGGATCCGCCCCACAGGCCGATTTTCTTCGCATCCACATTCGGCAAGCTCCGGAGATATTTTCCCGCCGCCACAATATCCTTGTACTCGGCGCCGCCGCGTGGCCCTCCATCTTTCGGTTCGCGAAAGTGCCGACCATACATGATGCCCGTCCGATAGTTGACCGACAGCACCACATATCCGCGGCTCGCCAGATACTGATTCATCGCGTAAGCGTTGTGGTAGTAGTCCATGTAGTGGAAGCCGAGCATCATTTGGCGCATCGATCCACCGTGAATGAAGATCAGCGCCGGGCGCGGCCCGGACGGGCGAGGCGCCCGTCCCTCCATCTTCGGCTCGAACAATTGGTTGTGGATTTCCCAGCCGTCGGCGGCTTTGAAGAGTACCTGTTTCGGTATGACCAGCTGGGCTGAGGGGAAGTCCGCGGGCAGCGCGGTTTTTGCGATCATCTCGCGTTCGTGCCCGCTTCCCTGCGATACGACGACGTACGGCATCGCCGGAGTCGTGGCCGTCGAACCCAGGCAAACTACTTTCCCCGCGATTTCGAGCGGCGTCCATTCCATTGTCTCGCCGCGGGTAAGTGCCTCCGGTGTTCTGCCTTCGACGCTGACGCGCCAGAGATGGCGGCGGTCAACGTCATGAGGGTCAATGTCATCCTGGTTGGAGGAGTAGATGACGGAGGTTTTATCGGAACTCAGTGCGACATCTTCGGTCTCAAATTTTCCCGGAGTCAGCAGCGTGGCGGGCCCACCGGATGTTGCGACCGAATAGAGATGGTTCCATCCGTCTTGTTCGGAAGAAAAGACGATGCGATTCTTTGCGGCAAAGTGAAACGACCCATCTTCGGTCAGCAGCGGCAGCGAATCATCCAGGCCCGGACCGCTCTTCCATATCTCGCGCCCGGAATCGTCGGCGACGTCATAGACCCAGATCGCCCAGGGCAGCGGCGACTGCGGAATCAAAGGCTGCTTCATCTGCTTGCCCACCAGCCGCACGAAGGCAAGCTGGCTCCCGTCCGGCGACCAGCGCGGGTAGAGATCCCGGTCGGCACTGGGCGAGACGTAGCGCAGCGTGTTGCGGCCAAATTCGTAAATGACGATAAAGCTGTGATCGCCGCGATCGCTGACGAAGGCAATCTTCTTTCCGTCGGGCGACCACTTCGGCTGCGCACTGCTGCCGCGCACGAAGGTCAGCGCTTTGGCTTTGGCATTTGCGTCGCTCTTGCCGGAAGTCGGCGCGATCCAGATCTGTTTCTTCGCGGACCACACTGCGAACTCGCCGTTGGGAGATATCTGGATGTCCTCGCATCCCTCCTCATCGCAGCCCATGTCGCCGAGCAAACGCGGCTCGCCCTTGTCCACATCCGCGGCCCACACCTGCTGCACGCGCTTTTCGACGTTGCTGGTCGGGTCGGCGATTTCTCCAGCGCTGTTGGCCTCACTGCCCCGCGCGTAGACGACCGTCCGCCCGTCGGGCGTCAGCTTCAACGCGGCAATCGGCATGCCGTCGTCGCCCACATACTGCGTGACCTGGCGGGCCTCAAAATTCGGAGCATCCGCGACCCACACATTGCGCTCGCCCCGGGACGAAAACACCCATGCGATTCGCCCGGCATGGTCGTTCGTAGGTCCGGCGGCCACAAGATTCGTTGGAAACGGCGAACTCATAACCTGTTCCAGCGAGAAGGAGTGAGGCGCCGTCTGCGCGGAACTTTGCGCAGAACAAGGAAACGGAGAGAAACACAGCGACAAAATGCCAACGCACAACCAGGCGGAAAGAGTTCGAATTCCCATGCCCGGCAGAGTACGTGAAGCAGGGCGGGATTGACAACGGGAGAAGCAGAAAACTTCCATTCACAAACCCGGCACAGACAAAGAGATGCGAAACACCGTCTCCGATGCCAGCAAATTTCTATGCGAGAAGAATGCGATCGAGGCCACAGCGGGAATGTTCGCTCGATGTTTTCCGCATCCAAGCCCACGCACTCAGGACGATGTTGTCGAGATTGCGCTGGGCGGTCCATCCCAGCAGTCTTTGAGCCTTTGCCGGATCGGCCACCAGAACCGGAGGATCGCCCGGCCGTCGCGGTCCAATCTTTCGCCGAACCGAGTGTCCAGTGGCGTTTTCCGCTGCCCGGATGACTTCGAGAACGGAATGTCCCCGGCCTGTTCCCAAATTGATGGCCAGCGACTCGCCGTCTTTTTCGTCGTCCTCTCTTTCGAGGTGTTGCAACGCTCGCACGTGCGCATCGGCGAGATCGTTGACATGAATGTAGTCGCGAACGCAGGTGCCGTCCGGAGTCGGGTAGTCGGACCCATAGATTTGCAACTGGGGTCCGTTTTCGGTGGAGGCGGCCAGCGCCAGTGGAATCAGGTGAGTTTCCGGGTCGTGGAGCTCGCCAATCTCGCCGCTTTCATCGGCGCCCGCAGCGTTGAAATAGCGCAGACTCACCGAGCGTAATCCGTAAGCGCGGCTGTAAGCCTCGAGCGCGTTTTCGAAAAAAAGCTTCGATGCGCCATAGGGATTCACCGGCTCGCGCGGCGTCTGCTCGGTGATGGGAATTTGCCCGGGGATGCCGTACACAGCGCAGGTGGAGGAAAACACGAAGCGGCGGATACCGGCGTCCAGTGCTGAATTCAAGAGGCTGAGCGCCGCGACAACGTTGTTGCGGAAATACTTGCGCGGGTTTCCGACCGACTCTCCAATGTAGGCGTGGGCGGCAAAGTGCATCACCGCGTCCACGCGCGCGAGCACGGGCCGGAGCCTGACTTCGTCGGCGATGTCACCCTCCACCAACTCGAAGCCTCGCGCCAGGCGACCGAACCCGGTCGAGAGATTGTCGTAGAGCACGACCTCATAGCCGGAACGCCGCAGCGCGCGCGCCGCATGACTGCCGATATAGCCTGCTCCACCCGACACTAAGATCGCCAAGAAAAACCTCGCGTGATTCCACGGCCTGAGTTTTTCTAAGAGATCATGACGCGGGGAGGAGTTGCCCGGAGGTGATACCCATCACCCTCCGTTTGTGACAGAGGGTTGCTGCGGCTAGCAGCCGGAGGCGAAAGTAAGAGCACGCTCTTCAACTCTCCGCTCGGGATGACAATTCATGGAGGGTGTCGCTCGTGCACCGAACGGGCGTCCTCGCCCGTGGCTGCCGACTGGTGTAGAATTTGAAAGTCAAGCCCCACGCTGCCATCCTCGGCAGCGGATTCCATCGGGACGTAGCGCAGCCTGGTAGCGCACTTGCTTGGGGTGCAAGGGGTCGCGAGTTCAAATCTCGCCGTCCCGACCATTTATTTCCCCCGTATGTCCGGTGGCACGGGCCGATAACCCGGCCCGATTCCAATTGCTGAGAGCTAAACCACCCCGCCCTGAAGTCCATTCCTCTGTGATCCCCGCCCTTGCATTTCTCCTGCGTTTGGAGCAACGTTTTCACTGTGAAAGGAGTGCCTCCAACATCATGATCAACGTTCTCATCCACCACGAAGTCGCAGACTATACGGCCTGGAAAACGGTGTTCGATTCCGCCTTCGACTGGCGGCACAAAAACGGCGAGTGCAGTTGCCGTATTTTCCGCGGCGCTGGAAACGTCAACGACGTCACTCTTTTCTTCGAGTGGGAGAGTCTGGAAAAGGCGCGCGCCTTTATTGCTTCCGACGAACTCAAAGCCAAGATGGCGAGCGCGGGTGTCAAAGACCCTCCTCGAGTCGACTTCCTCACTGAGGTGCACAGCGTCCGGCGCAGCGCTGCCGACTGAGCCTGCCGGGCAGACACTGCTGTCCACCAACTGATCGGCACACCTTGGGATAGAGTTTCCGTTTAGGAAGGCTGGGAACCGATTTCCGGTGGTTCGCATCCAATAACGTTGAACTGGCAAACAGGACCGGGAGCAGATACCTCCGTTCTGGCAATTTCCTCCTCTTCTGGCTTGCCCCAAACTCGTAGTTTGAGGAGAACTTGATGACTAAGAAACCAAGCTCCAGCAATTCGAACAAAGCTTCAGCGCAACCCCGCTACCACCAGACCGCCCGCGAACTCCAGGCCTTTGGCACAGTCACCAGTGTGATGCCGTTGCAATTGGAAGAACCAATCCGGCTGGAAATGACCGAGCACCTCAATCAACTATTGGCCGACACCATGACTCTTCGGGATCTCTACAAGAAGTCCCATTGGCAGGTGTCCGGAGCCACGTTCTATCAACTCCATCTTCTATTCGATAAGCACTACGGGGAACAAAACGAGATCGTCGACACGATCGCGGAACGAATCCAGATTCTGGGCGGAGTCAGTATCGCCATGGCGGCCGACGTCGCCGAGTTGACCCGGATTCCGCGCCCGCCCAAGGGACGGGAAGAGGTTCCCGCGCAACTGTCTCGCCTGCTGGACGCGCACGAGCTCATCATCACCTATTGCCGTGAACTCGCGGAGCTGGCCACCAAACTGGGCGACCCCGGCACCAACGATCTGGTGGTGAGTGATGTGCTTCGCCCCAGCGAACTGCAGGCCTGGTTCCTGAGCGAACATCTGGTCAATGCGCCGCTGGTCGAAGCCGAGCCGCTGCGGAAATCGGCGTAAGACAAAATTGATTTGCGAAGGAATGCCCGCGGGCTTCACGGCCCGCGTTTTTCTTTGGGATAGTTTTGGCGAGCTGCGTGCCGGGCTAGTGGCGTGCGGAAAGAATGTGCAGGATCTGCTGCAGTTCATGCCGTAGGTGCGCCACACTCACGGCAGGACTCACCGGAAACGGAAGCGTGGTCTGGTTCCGATCGGACTTGGCCTCCTCGCGCAACTGCAGCCGCGCCCCGGGGATGGTGAAGCCGTCGTCGTAAAGCAGTTTCTTAATGCGCACCACGGATTCCACATCGCGCTTGCGGTACATGCGCTGCCCGGTGCTGCTTTTTACTGGCTTGAGCTGCGGAAATTCGGTTTCCCAGAACCGCAGTACGTAGGCTGGCAGACGGCACAAGCTGGCGACTTCGCCGATGCGGAAGTAGAGCTTGTCCGGAATAATGATTTCGGCGTTGCGGGCCGCTTTTTTCGACGCTTTCTTGCGCAGGCTCATCGAGGCCGCTTCCGTACTCCTGTATACGCGTTTCTAGCACGCGCCGCGCCGCGGGACAACCCCCAAAAGTACGGATGGGCCGCCTCAAGGGCGTGTTGACGCCGAAAAGGGGGCCGAAGTTCCACGGTTCGAACGGTAGCTGTGGGTGACCCCTGCTCACCGGCTGTTTCCGCGGGTGCCACCGTCGAGCCATGGGTTGAGATAGCTTGCAGCTGCCGCGGCCGCAACGGAAAAGCCTCTCAAGAGGTGCTTCTCCTGAGAGGCTTTGGGGAATTTCTGAACGAGCATCCGTCCGCTTAGTGTTTCTTTTTCTTGGCGGCTTTCTTCTTGGTTGCCATGAAGTGTTTCCTCCGTTTGAACGATTTGTTCTCCCAAGGTTCTCGACAGGGCACCTTGATGCCCGGGCTACTCAACTTGTAGTATGAGCAGCTGTCCTACCACAAGATATTGCCATGCATATGTGATTTGTCAATGAAAATTTCACTTCACCGAGCGATTTTGGCGAAGTGCGTGCTCGAATCGTTCGAGCGAGTGCTGCCGAATTTCACCCTCGCGGCAGAAACCCTCCCGTCAGAAGCCAGTGAAGCCACCACGCCTGTGCGATAATTTCAGAAGAACTCTATGTCAGATCACAAAGTATTCTGCGCAAAATTGAAACAGGAATTGCCTGGGCTCTCCGAGCCTCCATTCGACAACGACTTGGGGAAAAAGATCTACGAACATGTCTCGCAACAGGCGTGGGGCCAGTGGATGGAGCACTGCAAAATGTTGCTGAACGAATATCGCCTGAACCCGGCGCGCAAGCAGGATCAGGAAGTCATCGTGCAGCAGATGGAGCAGTTTTTCTTCGGGGAGGGATCCGCGCGTCCAGCCGAATACGTTCCCCCGGCGCACTGAGCGCACTGCGATAGCGAACTGAGCCAAAAACGCTGCGGGGCAAGCCATCTGCGGCCGTCAGCCGGGTTTACAGGCAGGTCGGAGGCAGGTTACTGACAGATTACCTCTAGCCTCTCAGTTGATTCCCAATTCATCACCTCGTAACACTCCTCGGCGACAATGGATGCCGTGGCGCCGCAGGTCATAGCACCGCAGATGTATGACACGCTGATCCTTTCGGATCTGCACCTCGGCGCGGACATGAGCCGCGCGCGCGAGGCGTTGCGCGTTCTGCGGGAAAATCAATATCGCCGCCTCATTCTGCTGGGCGATATCTTTGCCGATCTCAATTTCGGACGCCTGAAAAAAGAGCACTGGAAATTTCTCGGCTTCATTCGCAAGCTCTCCAATCCCAAGCGTAACGTCGAAGTGGTCTGGGTCGAAGGCAATCACGACCACGGCCTGGCCGAAATCATGTCCCATTTGGTCGGTGTCCGCGTGTACCAGGAATATCAATGGGAATATCAGGGCCTGCGCCATGCCGCCGTGCACGGCCACCAGTTCGACGGCTTCGTGGTGAGCAATGTCCGCGTCAGCTATCTGATCGGGACGCTGCTCTACCTGCAACTGCAGAAGTGGGATTCGAAAAACAAAACCCTGACCCGTTTCCTCGACCGGCTCAACACGCGCTGGCTGCGCTTGTCGCCGAAGGTCGCCGAGGGTGCCCTGGCCCATGCCCGTCACTGCCAGGCGGCGCGCATTTTCTGCGGCCACACCCATGCCGCCATGCACAAGCACGAGCACGGAACCGATTATTTCAATTGCGGAAGCTGGATTGACGCGCATCCTACCTACATCACCGTTGGTGAAGAGGGAGTCCAGATCCATGAATACGTTGAGCGGCCTGACGATCGTCATCCCGGCGGAGAGCGAAGCCCGGCTGATTCCGAACCTGCCGAATTCGCTGGCGAGGCAGCACTGCTCGAAGATGGCGAGTACGAGGGTGTTGGCCGCTGACGCCGACTCCACCGGCGGCACAGTCTTCCGAAGGCCCCATTTACCCAGACGCACGTCAGGTGACTCTTGCGCAAACTGACTATCGTCTTCCACCACGCCGGCGGAGGACATCGTAGTGCGGCGGACGCTCTCAAAGACACACTCGCCGGTCAAGAACATCCTTGGGACGTCACTCTTCTCGACATTCAGGAATTGCTCGATCCCCTCGACCTGCTTCGTCGCGCCACGGGCCTGCGCATTCAGGACACCTATAACCTGATCCTGCGCAAAGGCTGGACGCGCTTCACGCCCCAACTGCTAGTCCTTCTGAAAGGGACGATCCGTCTCTACCATTCTCCGATCGTGAAAGCACTCCGCGCTTACTGGGCGCAACATCCGGCGGACTTGGTGCTCTCTGTAATTCCGCACTTCAATCGCGAGATCGCCGACAGCCTTCGCAGCGATGACACGAAAACGCCTTTTGTCACTCTAATCACGGATTTGGCGGATTACCCACCACACTTCTGGATCGAGCGCGAGTCGGAATACATCATCGCCGGTACCGAACGCGCCCGACAACAAGCTTTAACCATGGGCCACCCCGCCGACCATATTTTCCAGGCATCGGGAATGATCCTGAAGCCGAGGTTCTACGAAAAAACCACCGTCGATTGCGTCGCCGAAAGGAAACAACTCGGCCTGGAACCCGATTGCCTGACCGGCGTTGTGCTGTTTGGAGGCTATGGTTCCCGAGTGATGGTCGACATCACCAGGAAACTCAACGAAGCCGGCAGCAGCGTCCAGTTAATCCTGATTTGCGGCCATAACGAGAAGCTCGCCGCTGAGCTCAAAAACCTGCCGGCCAGAAAGCCAATCCTCGTCGTCGGATTTACTCAGAATGTCGAATATTACATGGCCTTGGCCGACTTCTTTATCGGGAAACCGGGCCCCGGTTCGATCAGCGAGGCACTGCAGTTCCACTTGCCCGTCATCGTGGAATGCAATTCCAAGACGCTGCCGCAAGAGCGATACAACGCGGAATGGGTGACGGAGAACGGTTTCGGGATCGTCGTGCCGAGCTTCAAGCGAATTGCGCCCGCCGTTCAACGCTTACTCCAGAGCGCGACGTTCAATGCATTCCGTATGAAGGCCAACGAATACTCGAATCGAGCGCTGTTTGAAGTGCCCATAATCCTGGAAGAATGCGCGCCGCACACGGCGGCTCCAACTCAATCTCAGGCCGCTGTCTAGTGGCCCAAAAGGCTACGACTCTTAGGAAAGGTGCGTGTCGCGATTTTTCTAGGTGAATGAAAAGCGAAGGCGCTATTATTAGGTCGAACTGAAGGAAAGGATGTTCTCAGGGTAGAATTCCCCTGACCAATCGCGCAAATGAGATTCGGCGACGTTCCCCACCCGATTCCGTACCAAGGAAGCAAACGGCAGCTCGCACCTTTGATCCTGTCGTTTATTCCTGCCGGTAAATTCGAGCGGATGTTCGAACCCTTCGTTGGCTCGGGTGCGGTAACTTTGGCTGCAGCGCGAAAGAAACTCTGCCAAAGATTCGTCGTCAGCGACAAGCTCGAGCCTCTCTGCGGAGTCTGGGGGCAGATCGTTAATGACCCCAAACCGCTGGCTGATGAATATGCTGAACTGTGGAAGGCTCAATTTCCAGATTCCCCGGCTTTCTTCAACCGTATCCGTGACCAGTTCAATGAGGATCGGACTCCGGCGAAATTGCTTTTTCTTTTGGCCCGTTGTGTAAAGAACGCGGTACGTTTCAATCCTTCCGGCCAATTCAATCAATCGGCGGACAAGCGCCGTTTCGGGACCAAACCGAGGACCATGAGAGCGGAAATTGAAGCAGCCCACCGTCTTCTGCATAACAAATGCGAAGTTCGAATCGGCGACTACAAGGCCGTGCTGAATAGGGCGACTTCAGAAGATATCGTGTACATGGACCCGCCCTATCAGGGGACTAGTGAAGGTCGGGATTCCCGGTATTTCAAGGGTGTTGCGAGAGACGACCTGATCTCCTTGTTGGAAACCCTGAATCGACGCGGCGTACAATTTATCCTCAGTTACGATGGTGCTTGTGGAGACAAGACGTATGGCGAGGTGTTGCCGGATGAACTGCGGTTGAAACGTGTTCTCGTTGACGCGGGGCGCTCAAGCCAAGCAACGCTCAACGGGAAAAACGCTCGCACCGTCGAATCACTCTATCTCTCTGAACGATTGGCTGACAGCGTTTCTGCTCCCTCAGTGGTTCATCGCAAGTTCTCTCGGCAGCAGGCCGCACTATTTGAGCAAGTTTGACTTCTTGACGATCTTCTTAATCAGCCCCGAAACGGAGAGTCTTTGTTTCGCTGCCTTGTCACGCAGTCTGTCGTAAACCTTGGTTTCGGCGCCCTTCCAGGCAACATCCGCTCGGCGAATTTGAACCAAGGCCACGTGTGTGTATTGCTCTGGGTTGACCCAGTAACAAGATTGGCAAGCCTCGACTTCCTTCTTCTTAATCCAGTTTTCGCATTGCTCGCAACTCCACGATTTGCCACGATTACACGGACCACAGAGAAGCATCAGTTGGTCAAGATCATCGCTCAGCGACTCTCCGGCGACCTCATACGGCACCCGGTGATCAACTTGAAGATAGCGCGATTCGAATTCAAGCGTACACACTCCGCAGAAGAGACCGTCTCTCTTTATCAATCTGTCCTTCGTCACCTTGGGGAAGGCTTTCCTGCCGCCAAGCTTGCCACCGTCAACGATGGCGGCCAAGTCGAAGCGATATGCGGCAATGGTTCGGCCATCACTTCCAACATGCGCGAACGTTTCTAATGGAATCCCTTGCTCCCTTACGTCTCGTGCGGCTCTCGGAGGGTGGTTGTACCCGTACCGCTCTTTGAGTTCCTCGGTTGTGATGGACCCGTGTTCAATGATGTGATCAATGACAGTCTTGGCACGCTTGGCAGTGACAGCCTTGGCGCGGTTGAGGAATTCCTTGGGGATTTCAGAAGCCAAACTTGGCGCTCCAACGTTCCCCAAACTGGGAAACGCTGGATGCTAGCACTATCCGAGCTCTAAAGGAAGACTAGAAGTGGAACGCTACTCCCGTTGAAAACCGCACACCATTCTGGCCCTGGCCATAGAAACTTTGCGCGGCGACGCAGCGCACTTGTGTCAGCGGAAGAGCGCGGCAAAAAATCCGCCGAGTTTTCTGAAGAACCCGCGCGCCGGCGCGTGATTCGCCGATGCCGTTTCAGTGCCCGCCGGCTTCGGCTTTGCGCTTGCCGCCGGAGGAAGCGGAGCGGCCAACGCTGGTGCTGCAAGTGGACGCGAATCGAGAGGCAGCGCGCGCACATCCTCAACCGGGGCAGGCGGAGGGCCGGTCGCGTGGAAGACAAACGGCGCCTCTACCTGCACGTGAAGTTCGTTGGGCGCGACGGAAGCGTCAAGTGGAGCGCCCGCTGCCGGTACTCCAGTCGAACCCGTGGTTTCCGCGTGAGCCGTCTCCGCAGCCGGCACTGGGCTTGCGTTCACGGGCGGCAGTGCGTCGCCCTGCCCTTTATTCTGCATTTGGCTCTGCGTCGGTAAATTGCTCGTCGCCCGCAGCGGAGCGTCCCGCGGCGGCGGACATCCGCATTCCAACGGCACCGCCATATCCACACGATCGAGTTGCCCGGAACGAAACACGAGTTGGTCGGTTGCCTTGACCTGGTAAGTGCGATCGCCGAGCAACTCGGTAACAATCGCCGACGCCGTGTTGCCGGGCAGCGCGCGCACGCAGGTATTGCCTTGACTGTCCGCACTGATGGCATAGTGGAATTCCCCCGGCCCCACCAGGAGGATGCGGAAGTCCGGCGTCATCACGGAATCCGAAGAAGCGTCGAGAGCGAAGTGCGCTTCCAGTGCGCCCGTGTTCATGCTGAGCATCACGTTATGCCGGTTCTGCGACGGAGTGACCGACACGGTCGTTCCCGGACAAACTTGCACCTCGCCGCCACTCGACAGGCGGAGAACGGCGGTATCGGGCCCGGCCGTAATCGCAGAACCCGTGCCTCCGTCATTTCCAGCCAGCGCCAGCGGCCCGGCCGCGCGTACCGCGGCCACGACCGGTTGCGGCGCGGGCGTCAGGCTGGGAACCGTCGGCGGCTCAAAAGGTGAACTCCTCGTCTGGCTGGGACTTTTCCCGAGATGCACGACCAGGCGGTTTCCGGCGGCATCCCAGGTATAGGCGCGCGGCGCGAGCAGATCCACGACCACGCGCGCTACCGGCGGATTCTGTTGAAACTGGTCGGCGCGTATCGTGCCGATCTGATCGGCTTGCACGCTGATGCGCTTATGCTGCGTTTCCAGCCGCGCGTTCGGCAGATCGATCACCAGCCGATCCGGGTCGCTGATCGCCTGGATCGAGGGAACCAACGGTTTCGTGGAAAGAATTTCAACGGCCTGGCCCTCTTTTTCCTGCACAATCCGGAAGCTCTTGATCGCCGCAATCTTGCTCGCGGCAGAAGAAGCAGCAGGCTTGGAGCCAGGGTTAACCTCGGGCTGAACCGGTGTCTGGGAGTGAAGCCATGGTGCTCCGAGTACGAGCATTCCCAGCGCAAGAACCGCGCACAAATCCGCCCGCAAACTGCAGCGCGACCACGGTTGCCGGAACGCAAGATTCGGCGGGAAGTCTTTCACAGAAGAACTCGAGTGTTGCAGCAACCATATCACTCGGGGGTTCATGAAAAAAAGCGCATGGTAAAAGACACGGAGAAAGGCGCACGGAAAGCGCGCGCGAGGAATTACGAGTCGGCCAGGAACTCGTACTCATCAATGACGGCGGCCACCGCCATCTTGTTGGCGGGACTGCCACCTTCGACTCGCACCACGCGGCCCTTGCAGCGCACGCGGATGCTTTCCGTCAGCGTGATCTCGGGCGGGAGGGTCAGCGTGAAATCAATCGCGGAGCCGGCCTGGATGGCGGAATCGACGTAGAAGCAGATTCCGCGCGCGCTGACGTCGCGGGTCTGCGCCGCGTGCTCCTCCTCATTTTCGCCGTAACGGACGCTTACGGGCAGACGAAGCGCGAACCGCCGCGTGGCCCGCTTGTCATTATCCTTGTCGCTGCCCTGGTCCTGCTGCGTCTCGGCCATGGAACCTCCTCGGGAGCCAGGTTTCAAAGTTTCAAGGTTTCAGAGTTTCCGAGACCTGTCGGAAATCGCCTGTAAGCATGGCAATTAGCGGCCAGCCTGTCAAGATCAAGGTTTCAAAGTTTCAAAGTTTCAGAGTTTCAAAGATTCGTCGCGGGTTCGGGTCGCACAGCTCTTGCTGGTTTCATTGAAACCTTGAAACTTTGAAACCTTGAAACCTGGCTCTTTGCAACCTTGAAACTCTGAAACCTGGCCTTTCAACAGCTACAATGAACCCGTGGTCTTCGTCCTCGACAACTACGATTCGTTCACTTACAACCTCGTCCAGTACCTGGGCGAACTGGGCGCCCAGGTTGAGGTTCGCCGCAACGACGAAGTGACCGTCGAAGAGATCGAGGCCATGCACCCCGAGCGCATCGTGGTTTCTCCCGGACCCTGCACTCCGCAGGAAGCCGGCATCAGCATCGAACTGATCCGCCATTTCGCGGGCAAAGTGCCCGTGCTCGGAGTCTGCCTCGGACACCAGGCGATTGGCGCGGCCTTCGGCGGCCAGGTGGTTCGCGCGAAGAACCTGATGCACGGCAAAACCAGCCAGGTGGAGCACGATGGCAAGACCATCTTTCGCGGCCTGTCTTCGCCAATGATCGCGACGCGCTACCACTCGCTGATCGTTTCCGAGAAGGATCTGCCGAGCGACCTTGCGGTTAGCGCCTGGACCCACGACAGCGACGGAACTCGGGTCATCATGGGTTTGCGACACCGGAAGTTTCCCGTCGAGGGAGTGCAGTTTCACCCCGAGAGCGTGCTGACGGACGAGGGGAAGAAACTGGTGGCAAATTTCCTGCGCGGGTGAACGTGTAGAGCGGACACTCCTGTCCGCTGCCTTTGAAGTGTCAGGAGCTCCCGATCTATACTCCTGCGGGTACCCCCCTACCCCCCCTATTTTTTTATACTTTTAGAATCATAGGGTTAGCGGCAGATAATACAAAAATAAGGACTTATATGGAAATAATACAGGAATAAGGACTTAGCGGCGAAATCCTGGTTTTATCCGGGATTTCGGGGGCGGGCTGACGCCCGTTTGTCGCCTTGGCTTGTTGTCAAAGAGCGCTGACCAATGGGGCTGGGGCAGCTTCGAGGGCCGTCTTTGGAGACGGGCACACCTGGGACCTAGCACAGGTCGATTCCTATTTTCGCGCTTGGCGGCTGGGATGTCTGTGATGGCGCACACTGGCTGGGTGTGATGAAAAAAGCCAAAGGACCCGCCCAAGCAGAGCTTGGACGGAGCGCCCGCCTCGGCATACCAAACTCGCAAATTACGCTATCGCGTTATCCGGGTTAGAATCGAGCCGCAGTGGAAAAGAACAAACTCTATTACGGGGACAATCTCGAGGTCTTGCGCCAGCACGTCAAGGATGAGTCGGTTGACCTCATCTACCTCGACCCGCCTTTCAACAGCCGCCAAGACTACAACGTCCTCTTCGCCGAAAAAGACGGCACCCGCTCCAGTTCGCAGATCATGGCATTCGAAGATACCTGGGAGTGGAACGTGGACGCCGAGCGCGCCTACGAGGAAATCGTCGAGCGCGGCGGGCGTGTCTCTGAAGCCATGCGCGCTTTCCGCACTTTCCTCGGCCACAGCGACATGATGGCCTATCTCGCCATGATGGCTCCGCGCCTGATCGAGCTGAAACGCGTGCTAAAGGAAACGGGGTCAATCTATCTGCACTGCGATCCGACCGCCAGCCATTACTTGAAGATGCTGATGGACGCCATCTTCGGCACGGTCAATTTCCGGAATGAGGTCACCTGGAAACGCTCAGATGCACATAGCGACGCGAAACAGGGAGCCAAGCATTATGGGCGAATACACGACATCCTCCTCTACTACAGCAAAGGGCAGTCTCCAAGGTTTCGCGCTTTGTACAATCCTCTGCCTGAAAGCACGGCTGACAAGTGGTATCGACACATCGAAGAGGGAACCGGACGACGCTACAACAAGGCCGACGTTACTGGACCTGGCGGAGCCGCGAAGGGCAATCCTCATTACGAATGGAAAGGAATAACCCGTTACTGGCGCTACAGCCGAGAAAATATGGAACGGCTCGAATCGGAAGGCAAGCTCGTCTACTCGAAGAGCGGCATGGTTTACGAAAAGCGCTATTTGGACGAAAGCCGCGGAGTAGCGATGCAGGATTGGTGGGACGACATATCGATGCTTCGAGGCATTCACCGCGACAGTGAGCGCCTTGGCTACCCCACCCAGAAGCCCGAGGCTCTGCTGGAACGCATCATCAAGAGCAGTTCCGACGAGGACGACGTCATTCTAGACCCCTTCTGCGGCTGCGGGACTGCCATCTCTGTCGCCCAGCGTCTTCATCGTCGCTGGATCGGAATCGACATTACGCATCTCGCCATCGGCCTCATCAAGAAGCGACTCGACGACGCCTTCGGGGAATCTGTACGCAGCACGTACGACATCATCGGCGAGCCAGTCGATCTGACCGGCGCGCAACGACTCGCGCAGGATGATCCCTATCAGTTTCAGTGGTGGGCGCTCAGTCTCGTCGGTGCGCGGCCCGCAGAAGAGAAGAAAGGCGCGGACCGCGGCATTGACGGCCGTCTCTACTTCCACGACGAAAACAAGAGAGACCGCAAAACCAAGCAAATCATTTTTTCCGTCAAAGCCGGACACGTCCAGTCCGCGTATGTGCGCGACCTGCGCGGCGTCATTGAGCGGGAGGATGCGCAGATCGGGGTGCTGATCTGCATGGAGACTCCTACGAAGCCCATGCTAAAGGAGGCAGCCGAGGCCGGATTCTACAAGCCTCCTGGATTGGAGGACCGGTATCCGCGCATTCAGATTCTTACTATCGAAGAGTTGCTGGCGGGCAAAGGCGTGGCTTATCCGCGGCTGTTGGAAGTGACGTTTAAGAAGGCTCCGAAAGCGCGGAAGGCGACGGAAGAGCAGATGGCTCTGGGCGGGGCGGAGATTGACGAGCCGTTTTGAGGTTGCACGCGGGCAGGAGTGCCCGCGCCACACGGGCTAGACCCGCAAGGGAGACGGTGCAGTGGAATCCCACCCTTGCGCACAAAACGCGCAAGGATGGGGCAGCCGGCCTTGCCTCAGCGGCTGAAGCCGACTTTCAAAACGGGCCAGTTATCGCAGCGGTGAACCGCTGCGCCACCCAAAAGCGATGTCCAGCCCCTAAAGGGGCGTCTAACTTCGAAGTGCTTACGGCGCGGCTGAAGCCGCGCCCCTTCAAAACAGAGTCAAGATCAAGTTCTATTCACTACTCCTTGCCATCTCTACTGCTCTTAGGACGGCTCGGGCCTTGTTCTCGGTCTCTTCGAACTCGCGCTGCGGATCGGAATCGGCCACGATGCCCGCGCCCGCTTGCAGGTACGCTTTCTTGCCTTTCATGAGCAGAGTACGAATCGCTATGCAGGAATCCAGATTTCCGGCGAAATCGGCGTAGAGCACGGACCCGCCATACACTCCGCGTCGCGTGGGCTCCAGTTCTTCGATGATCTGCATGGCGCGAACTTTGGGTGCGCCGCTCAGCGTTCCCGCGGGGAAGCACGCGGCAAACGCGTCCATCGCATCCAGTTCAGGACGCAGCCTCCCTTCGAGCGCGGAAACCAGGTGCATCACGTGGGAGTAGCGCTCCACGTACATGAGATCGCGAACTTTTACCGACCCATACTCGCTGACGCGGCCGAGATCGTTGCGGCCAAGATCGACCAGCATTACGTGCTCGGCGCGTTCTTTCTCGTCCGCTAGCATTTTCTTTTCGAGCGCCGCGTCTTCCGCTTCGTCGCGTCCGCGCGGATGCGTCCCGGCAATCGGACGGTATTCGAGCTTTCGTCCTCCTCCCGCGGCGCGCACCAGCATTTCGGGAGATGAACCCAGCACATGCATTCCTCCGGAATCTTTCCGCCCGGCACCGAAGCGCAAGAAATACATATAGGGCGACGGATTCACCGTGCGCAGCGCGCGGTAGAGATCGAGCGGAGCGACTCCGGGCTCAAAATCCCAGCGCTGCGAAAGCACGACCTGGAAAATGTCTCCGGCGGCGATGTACTCCTTGGCACGGCGGACGCTTTCCAGAAATTTTGGCTTCGGAGTGCGCGCCCGCAGCTTGGGCTTTAACTTCGCCAGCTTTGACTTTGTGGCAGCCTTGCGCCAGTACGCCGGTTTCCATCCCGCGGCGAGTTTTTTCTCGATGCGCGCGATGTCTTTCACGGCGCGCTCGTAGGCAATTCTGGGCGCTTCCCGCGTCACGTCCGCCGAGGCCACAATGTGGATCTGGTGCCGCAGGTGATCGAAGGCGAGCACGCGGTCGAAAAACATCAGCACACAGTCGGGAACGTCGAGGTCATCCGCAGCGTGCTCTCCGATGTTCTCGAGGCGCCGCACCATGTCATAGGCGCAATAACCGACCGCGCCCGCGGTGAAGGGCGGCAAACCTTCGATTGCCGCCGGGCGATGCTGCTGCAAGAGTTCCTTTATGACTTCGAAAACATTTCCGGTGCGCCGCTCGATTTTGCGGCCGCGTTCGATCTTGATTTCGGCGCCGCGCGACTCCAGCCGCAGAAACGGGCGCACGCCAAGAAACGTGTACCGTCCAATCTTTTCGCCACCTTCGACCGACTCCAGCAGGAAGGCATCCGGCTCTCCGTCAGAGACGGCAAGAAAGGCGGAAACCGGCGTCAGCAGGTCGGCAGAGATGGACTTCGCGACCGGAACCAGCGTGGCGCCGCGTGACAAGCGGGCGAACTCTCTGTAGTCGGGACGGATCATTAGCGTTCAGCAGCAGTGTCTAGCATCGCACAAAGCAGTTCTCGGTTCCCAGTTCTCGGTTCTCAGTCCGCAGACTAGACTACTACTCGGCTGATTTGGAGGTGGTTGACTTACCTGCCATCCTTGCCAACGAACGCCTTCACCGCTTCCGCCACCGTGATCATCAGGGTCATCGGATCCATCGGGGAGGCAATGAATCCGCAGTCTTCATAAAACTTTCGTGCTCGCTCCGAAATCGCGTGCACCAGGATCGCGCGGATGCCGGCAATTTCCGCGGCCTGCAACGTGCGCAATACGGCATCGCGCAGCAAACCCGGCCCGATCTTTCTCCCTTGATAATTTTTATGGACAGCCAGCCGGCCGATGATCATGACCGGCACCGGATCCGGCATATTGCGCCTGACGCGGCCCGGCGCTTCCGCATGCGCTACGGCGCCAACCGCCAGGGCATAGTAGCCGACCACCTTGTGCCCGGCGCAAACCACGTACGTACGCGAAGCGCCGCTTTCCTCATTTGGCAGTGAACGCCGTCGCAGCCAGTCGTCCAGCGCAGGTTCTCCGCACTCGAATTCCGAGAGATCGTGATCGGCGCGCAGCTTTTCTGGCGCGCTGAGCTGGCTTTGAGCGGTCGTAAAATTCGGTGAAGGCATAGATATTCCTCTCTCTCTTGTTCCGCTTTGAGCACCCAGCCCTCAAGCTGAATGTCAGTGCTGAAGTTGGCGATTCCTGCGGTCAGGATGTGGCCACTTTTGGCGCTGCTTGCGGTTGCGCGCCCCGCTTATCGGGGTGCGGTTGAGGAGAAAAACATCTAATGCGTTCAAAACTTGGTGACGACTACTAACCCCCAAACCTCTTCTTCATATGCAGTGAGCTTATCAGCTCCTCGCGTGTACGTTCGTCCATGTCGGCGAATCCCGGCTGCTTCATTGTTCCCAGGGAGCCTTCGTTTTCAGTAGCCGCCGCAGCCTGGCGTTGCTCGCCGGAGGCTTGTCGAGCATGGATGTGAAGCGCTTGAATTCCTCGCTCGACAAGGCAAAATACCGGCGGTCGAGCAGGACGGCTTCCGCTTCGCGGCAAGCTGTTTCGAGCATGAAATCCGACCGGTTGCGGCCCAGCGCATCCGCCGCCCGGTCGATCAGCGCTTTCTGGCGCTGACTGGCGCGCAGGTTGATGGTTTCATCGCGGGTTCTCCTGGTTTTTGTTCCTGTCGCCGGCATCAGTCCCCTCCTGTGTATGCACAACGACTATACACAATTGTGCGCACGTTGTAAATACAGGATTCGCTTGGGCACTCCCTGCGCTTGCCTAGCCTGCGGGGCGGCAATATACTTTGCGAGGCTTGGCCGCTGATTTGGGCGGCAATCGTTAGCGCAATCATCCGGAGACTTTATGAAGACGGTGGACCTCGAGCAAGAAACTAATCCCTGGGAGGCGCAAGCCGCCCGCTTCGACCTGGCTGCGCGCAAGCTGAATCTTGATGAAGGACTGTGGAAGGTGCTGCGCAGTCCGAGCCGGGAAATTATCGTTCATATCCCGGTGATGATGGACAACGGGCGACTGGAAGTGTTTACCGGATTCCGGGTGCAGCACTCCATCGCGCGCGGCCCGGCCAAGGGCGGACTGCGCTATGGGCCCGACGTGAACCTCGACGAAGTGCGCGCGCTGGCGAGCTGGATGACGTGGAAGTGCGCGGTGGTCAACATTCCGTTCGGGGGCGCCAAGGGCGGTATTATTTGCGATCCGCACAGCATGTCGCAGGGCGAGTTGGAGCGCATGACGCGCCGCTACACCGCGGAACTGGTCGAATTCATCGGCCCGGAAAAAGACGTTCCCGCGCCCGACGTAAACACCAACGAGCAGACCATGGCTTGGATCATGGATACCTACTCCATGCACATGCGGCAGACCTGCACCGCGGTGGTGACCGGCAAGCCGATCAATATTGGCGGATCGCGCGGGCGGCGCGAGGCTACTGGGCGCGGCGTGCTCATGGTCTGCGAAAAGGCGATCAAGAAACTGCGCCTGAATCGCGACACCACCCGCGTCATCGTGCAAGGCTTCGGCAACGTCGGTTCGAACGCGGCCCGCCTCATGGCGGAAGCCGGATACAAGGTCATCGGCATCGTCGAGGTGGGCGGGGGCCTGTACAAAAAGGACGGCATCGACGTGGAAGCGCTGTGGGAATTCCGGCAGCGCAATGGCACGATTCACGGATTTCCAGACGCCGAGAAATACGATCCGGCCGAGCTTTTGCTGACCGATTGCGACATCCTGATCCCGGCGGCGACCGAAAACCAGATCACCAGCCAAAATGCGGACCGCGTGAAGTGCAAGATCCTGGCCGAAGGCGCGAATGGTCCCACGACCGCGGCCGCCGACGACATCCTCTCCGAGAAAAAAGTCTTCGTGATCCCCGACATCCTGGCGAACGCCGGCGGCGTCACTACTTCCTACTTCGAGTGGGTGCAGGATCGCCAGGGCTACTTCTGGAAGGAATCGGTGGTCAACGAGCATCTGGAAGAGATCATGGATGCGGCGTTCGATGATGTGGTCCGGTACGCTGACACTCACGGCGTGAACAACCGGATCGCCGCGTACATGCTGGCGATCGACCGCGTGGCGTACACCATCCGCCAGCGCGGAATCTATGCCTAGAGGCCCTTGGCGATCGTGTGGCTCCGCTCTTCAACTCTCAATTCGCCAGACTTTGTCATCCGTCGCGAAGCGAGGTATCTGCATTTCGCGGCGAACAGCAGGTCCTTCGCTTCGCTCAGGATGACAATTCACGACTCAGGATGACAATTCATGAAAGGTGTGAGGAAATATGAATCACTCCCAAAATAGACTTACTCTGTGGATGCTCGCTTTCTGTCTGACGCTCACGGCAGGCATTTCGCCTGCTTTGGCGAAGGCGCAGGCGAGTTCGACCGGCACCAGTTCCACCGCAGCAAAACCCGCAGCTCCGGCTAGTCCCAGTGCAACTCCGACTGCTGCAGCCGCGCCCGCTTCCTCGGGCAACACGGCTGCGGCCAAGACGACGACCAAGGCGGCGGCAGGCACGCCTTCCAGTTCGGACATAGCCGCCGCTAAAGCCAGCGGTAAGGTGTGGGTCAACACCGAGAGCGGCGTCTATCACAAGAGCGGGCGCTGGTATGGCAAGACCAAGGCCGGGAAGTTCATGACCGAATCCGAAGCGAAGGCTGCCGGCTACAAAGAAGCGCAGAAATAAGTGGCGCGCGGTTTTTCTGAACGTGCGCCACTTTTTTTATCATTCGCCGGTCCAAAATGGCGCCCGTTTTGGCGCCACCGACTTATTTTCTTGGACCATGGCCTCCTGTCCGTTGCCTTGGCCTCTGATGTAGAGGATAATCACATTGACCGCCCCCGCGGCCCTGGCTCAGTCATCGCGTGAATCTTCCTAACTACATCACGCTCACCCGCATCGCCGCGATTCCGCTGCTCATCTGGATTCTTTGCACCCCGCGCTTCGCGGGCGAGCAGACCGGGGAGAGAGAGATTCTGGCTTCGGCGGTTTTTATTCTGGCATCGATCACCGACGGCATTGACGGCTATCTGGCGCGCAAGCGCGGCCAGATCACCACCATGGGCATGTTGCTCGATCCGCTGGCCGACAAACTGCTGGTCGCTGCCGCCTTCATCACGCTGGTGCAGTTCAATCCCGCGCTGGTGCCGGCCTGGATGGCCGTGGTTGTCATTGGCCGCGAGTTTCTGGTCAGCGGACTGCGCTCCATTGCCGCTTCCGAAGGTTTTACGATTCAAGCGAGCGAACTGGGCAAGTTCAAGATGCTGGTGCAGATCATTTCGGTGGTGGCCGTGATTCTGGCCCGCCGCTGGCACGAGTGGCCCGTCGTCGGCATTTACATTTTTCCGGTGTACTGGATTGCCTGGCTGGCCATCTGGTTCATGGTTCTGCTTTCGCTGGTCTCCGCGCTCGACTACTTCGTGGCCTTCTGGTCGCGGATCGACCGCAAATCGGAAAAGCGGCGGCGGCGGGCCTTCGTCCTCGCCCGGCGGAGAAAACGCGATGTCCAGGCTGTCTGAAAAGCCGTCTGAAAATCTGAGCGCGCGCGAAGTGGCTCGCCCCGCCTTGCTGTCCCCGGAATTTTCTCTCGAGCAACGCCGGACTCTGCTCCGCATCGCGCACCAGGCGATTGTTTCCGCTCTGGAGCGGCGGCCTTTTCCGGAGGCGACGTCTTTTCCGCCCGGGCTGTCGGATCCACGAGGCGTCTTCACCACTCTTTATTCGCGCAGCGATCTGCCCGGCGATCCGCACCGCCAGCTTCGGGGATGCGTCGGCTATGCCCTGCCCATCGCGCCTCTGGATCGTGCCGTGGCCGAAACGGCCCGCGCCGCCGCTTTCGAAGATTCCCGTTTCCTGCCGGTGACGAAGGAAGAAGCCCCTAAGCTCGAGGTTTCTCTGAGCGTGCTCTCCCGCCTGTTTCCGATTCATCCCGAAGCAGTGGAAGTCGGGCGCCACGGTCTGCTCATCTCGCAGGGCGCTCGCCGCGGCCTGCTGCTGCCCCAGGTTCCCGTCGAAAATGGTTGGGACCGGGAAACTTTTCTGGAGCAAACCTGCCGCAAAGCTGGTCTGCCGCTGGATGCCTGGCGCAAGGGAGCGGCCATCGAGGCCTTCACCGCCGAGGTCTTTGCCGACGCCGATGTTGAAGTTTCCTGCTGAATCTGCTTCCGAAATCCTCTTCACGGATGCCGCATTCCACTTCTTCCCCACTTTAGTACCCTTGCGCTCTCTGCAAGAGGACGTATGCTGAGCGCTGGCCGTTTGATTGCAGGGGCAACATTGTGAGGGCAACATGGAACTCGTTATTGTGATCGTCGTACTGGTCGTCGCGGGCGCGATGATTCCCGGAAATCCGAAAATCCGTTTCTTCCGCTGAAGAGGCTGCGGAAAAACTCGTTCCTGAGCAAGAACTGTGACCGCAGCGGCTGAAGCCGCATTCAAGACAATGCAGTTACCGCAGCGCTGAAGCGCAGCGCCACCCAAAATCAAGTGCGACGTCGAGTTTTTCCGCAGCCTGTGAAGCCGCCTGTAGAGACGGAGCTTGCCCCGTCTCCGCCGCGAAAAGAGACGCGGCAAGCCGCGTCTCTACGGGAAGTCCGAACCAACAGCAAAATAAAAAAGGGGAGATTCGCTCTCCCCTCGTTGCGATCAAATTGCTTCGTTCTCTTACTGCTGCTCGTCCAGTTCGACCGTGTCGCCCGCATGCACATCTTCCAGCGCGAAGACGACCATGGCTGACGATGCGGTCGGGGTTACGTTCAGAACCACCACTTCTCCCACAGCGCGCCGCGGCAGATCGCCCACATGAATGTTCGGCCCTTTGGTCTTGGTGAAGCGATTGGCCTCAAATGTCGGCGGACGCACCTGCGTGTCTTCTGAAGTCTGCGCTTTGAAAGAGAGCGAGTCCACCGGATCTTGCAAGGTGGCTGTGTAGGAACGCACCACTCGGAAATAGTCCCCCACTTTTACGCCCTGATTCGAACCCATGTTCATATAAAGTTTCATGCCCGTGCCGAGGAAGCCGTCGAAGTCCTTACCGAGCACGACCCGTCCGCTCAGCTTCCCATTCGCCGGCGCGAACCGGTCGAAATGCCCGGGCACGTGGAACGTAATCGGCGGTTTCTCGACGAAAGGCACGACGACATCTCCCGGGTTGATGGGATCGCAACTGAATTCCACCTGGGCGATGGCGCTGTGACTGCGTGTATCGACTACCCGCACCCTCCCAATTTCCCCGTAAGGGCGTCCCACGGCAGCCAGTACTTTTCTCTGCCCCGGATAGATTTCATACTCGTTGACGTCCCGCATTTCGCGGACGACCGAATACAGTTGTCCCGCCTGGTAACCACTCCCCGCCAGATAGACTAGTTCCCCGATCTCGAATTTGGTTGAGGTCGGCGTCTGCAGGCCGCCGTTCACGTAGTTCGCGTCGGGAACCCGGTCCTTGGTAAGAAACCCTGCGCAGTAAATGTCGGCCGCGGTAGGCGTCTGGAAACGCACGAATGGCACGTTGACCGACGTGTGAACGATACCGTCCGCATCGGGAGTGACCGCCGTCGTCGACTGCTGGGATGCCGCCAAGGTCGCCGTCACCATTAGTAGCAATAACAATCCTGTTTTCTTCATGTTACCTCCGACTCCAAACCGTTCCGGGCTGCCCGAGCTATCTCTCTCGGAAGACAAGGGTTACAGCCGAAAAGTAACAAGCGCCCGGGGAAGGGTCAAGGTTACGAGGGTGTTTAGCCCCTTTGGCCCAAAGTGCTTTTCGGAGCCGTTCGGCAATCCTCGATGTTGCATCTGCGCTTGCACCCCTGTAATATCGCGCCGTCGTTGAAAACAAATGGCCTTGGCTTTTTCTTCCACTGTCGCGCCCCGCTTCTTGCCGATGCGCCTGCCCAGGGTCTGCCTTGCACTGAGCGGCGACACTGTCGAAGACATGCTCGGGACCGCCGAGTCCATGGCCCGGGATAACCCCTTCCTCGAGTTCCGTTTGGACTACCTGAAGCAGCCCCTGGCCGCGCTTCCCAAAATCCATCGTTTTCTTGAAACGCACCAGTACGTCATCGCCATCGGTACCTGCCGCCGCGCCGACAATGGCGGCAAGTTCAAGGGATCGCTGGCTTCTCAATTGGAAGTGCTGACCAAGGCCCATGCCGCGGGCTGTCAGATTGTTGACCTGGAACTGCAGAGCGCGCTGAAAGCGAAGCCCGAAGCGATTGCGCGCCTGCGCGGCCGCGCCGGACTCATCCTGTCATTCCACGATTTCCGGGCCACGCGCCACCTCGATGAGACGCTGGAAAAAATGCTGAAGATCCCGGCCGACTTCTACAAGGTCGTCACCACCGCCACCACGCTCTCCGACAACGTGGCCATGATGAAGTTTCTGCAGACGCGGAGCGACAAGCATGCGCTAATCGGGTTGTGCATGGGAGAGCAAGGCATCATCAGCCGCGTGCTCAGCGTGCGCGCCGGCAGCGCGTTCACCTTTGGCGCGGTCGATGCCAATGCCGGTCTCAAAACCGCACCCGGTCAGGTCAGTGCGCGGGATCTGCGCGGCATCTACCGCATCGATCAAGTTGACGCCGCCACTCGCATCTACGGAGTCGCCGGCGATCCCATCGAACATTCGCTCTCGCCCGTCATCATGAACGCGGCGCTGCGCCGCGAGAACGTGAACGGCGTTTATCTTCCTCTCCACGCCAAAACGCTCAAGGATCTGATGCACTGCGTGCGCGAGATTCCCCTCCACGGCCTCAGCATCACCATGCCGTACAAGCAGGCGATCCTTCCGCATCTCGACAACACCGACGCGCACACTGCCAAGATCGGCGCCTGCAATACCGTGGTCCGCGGACAGGAGGGCAAGCTTTACGGCTTCAATACCGATATTGCCGGAGTAGTTCGTCCGCTCGAGCAGCGCCTGTCGATCGCGAACGCGAAAGTTCTCGTGCTCGGCGCCGGAGGCGCGGCCCGTGCCGCCGTCTTCGGTCTCAAAGAGCGCGGGGCTGAAGTCTGGATACTGAATCGCACTTCCATTAAGGCGCAGAAGCTCGCACGCCAGGCCAAAGCGCACACCATCAAACGCGCCGACCTCCGCAAGGTCGCCTTCGACGTCATCATTAACGCCACGCCGGTTGGAATGGGGAACACGCGCGACTGCCCGCTCAAAGACGAGGAGATTCAGGCCCGCGTCGTCTTCGATATGGTGTACGACCCGGTCGAGACCCACCTGCTGCAGGTGGCGCGGGCCAAGGGAATCGCCGTCATTCCCGGAGTCGAAATGTTTGTGCAACAGGCCGCCCGTCAGTTTGAAATCTGGACGGGCAAGCCCGCGCCCGCCGGCGATATGCTGCGCGTGGTCACCATCGCTCTACAGGACCGCGCCGCTGCCCAGAAGCAACAGAGACCGTGAAGCCACGTCACCAGGATCAGAAAACGTCCCGTCTGTCCCCGGGTTCCCCTTGGAGCCGACACGGTTATCTAATCAGCCAAGAACCAATCTCATTCACATTCGGTCACACACACTCTCAAGAATCTATTCGTCGAATATTGTGTTTTTCTCGCGCAGATTCGTAGTAGTCTATCTCGTTCGCCGGTAGGCTCCCACTTTTCCTTCCCCGAGTCTAGTCGACAGGGCCACCGGAAGCACATAGGCGATTCGAAATCGAGTTCTGTCTTTTCCCAAATGGGTATCATCGCACCGGAGTTGTCGCAAAAGTTATTGGCCTCGATTGAGACTGATCGGCTGGTCATCTTTGCCGGTGCTGGTCTTTCAATGGCGCATCCGAGCGAGGTGCCTTCAGCCGCGAAGGTTGCGGCCTATACTTCGAAGAAGTACAGCGAGGTAACACTTGGTGACGTGCCGGCTGGTGCCGGCGACAACCTCGAAATCCTAGCAGAATTCCTGCTGGCAAACGGCGCCCTTTCCACATTATTCATCGATCGATTGGTCGAGTGGGACGCTTTTCGGCGAGCCCCCAATAAGGGTCACAAGGCCATTGCTGATTTTCTTTGGTGTCATGCGATTGTATCGGCCGTTACGACTAACGTGGATGAGTTGATTGAGCTTGCCTCCAGCGAATTAGGGGGTTTCCTGCGGACCTCGCTTGACGGAGCTGAGATGAGTCGCATTTGGCCGCATGCCCCTTTCTTGAAGGTTCATGGTTGCGCCGTTCGAGATCCGAACAACACTCTTTGGTGTAAGGGGCAGCTGAGGGCAAACCCGTTAGAACTCTGCGCGCGTCGTGTGCAGGAATCAACGACATGGCTTCGGGCCAATCTGGTGGGTCGCGATCTATTGTTCGTTGGTTTCTGGTCCGATTGGGCATACCTGAACTCCGTTCTCGTTGACGCTATTGATGCGAATCGGTTTACTTTGGTCGTATTGGTTGACCCTGAGAATCGCGCGAAATTACAACAGAAGGCTCCTGAGCTCTGGGCTTGGGCCAGCAAGCAGCAAGATTTTGTCCACGCTCCTGTATCAGGCGCAGATTTTCTCGACGAACTACGAGCGCTCTTTTGCAGGAGTTTCATGAATCGTTTACTGGCGAGTGCGACCAGCAGGTGGCCTGCTTGGGCAGGCATTCTTGGGCCTACACAAGCACTGCCAGAAACCCTGACAACCGAGGATCTATTTGCGCTTCGACGGGATTCTTGCGGGAAACCCACGCGCCAGGTAGTCACCGAGAAGCGACCCACCGCGGCCATGTCGACTACTGGGGTGGCGCACCTCTGCTTTTTGAATAAGGGCGCGCTCGTCGACGGGGCACGCTATACAATCGCAAACAAGAGACTGCGGATTGTGAACGGGGCAGGGATGTTGCTGAGTGATGTTCGGGCTGCGTTTGCACAAGAACCGCCTACTCCACAGGGAGACGATTACGTGGTCTGCGCGGGTGCAGAGGATGATGGGGGTGTGCCCCCGAACGTTATCGGTAGGCATATGACACCTACCGTGGCGCGTCCGGGATCGTCTGCTAAGTGGATGACAGCGGTTCAAGCGCTGCAAACTGATTTTGCCACGGAGACTGCATGAACATCGCAGAGGAGGCGCGTCGAGTTCTTGAAAGGGCAGGGTATCGGATTTTTTCTGAGGATTCGAACACTCTGCAATTGGAGGACGACACTCTCATTGGCTTTGTTACGGTTTGTCAGTCGGGCGAGGAGATTGTGAACGTCTGGCGGGAAAGGCAGGCTACTTTTCTGCGGAAACATGCTGTGTCGCTTCGTGCATCCGGGATGAAATCCTGGAACGTCTACTCCGTGTTTCTTTCAGCATCCAGTGCATACTCTCAAACCAAACATCAGTTGTTGAATATTGAAGAGGACTTTCAGAGTACAAGGAAAATAGCACAGTCAAACTTATTGAGCAGTGCAGACGTGGTCCGGGCATTGCTACCGCTAATTCCTATTCAGAGCTTAATGCTGCTTCGCCATGATGAACCCATCTCCCGACTTCGCGCCCGAATCGGCGACAAGATCATAACAACGCTCCAAAATGTAAAGTCAGCCGACGAGCTCACGAGTCTCTTTCTCAACATGCCATGAAATTGCGTTCTTTATACTTCGACGGTTTTCGAGGCGCTCTCAATCCAGTTAATGTGGAATTTGGAGAGGCATTCACTGTCATTACTGGGAGAAATGGCAGCGGAAAGAGCACCATTGTCGACGCGGTCGAGTATGCCCTGACGGGAACCCTCGAACGATTTCAGTTTGACACAGAAAAGGGTGAACACATTGAGGACTATCTTTGGTGGCGGGGTTCGGGATCTCCGAAAAGGCGAGTTGTGAATCTGGTTCTCGTCGATGAATCAGGACGCGACATTTCTATATCCCGAGGACCAGACAGTACGTCTGATCGGGAAGACCTTCAACGTTTGTTGATTGATGCTAGTGCTGCTCCCGATTTTGCGCTACCGCGACTTTGCCAAACTGCAATCATTCGCGATGAAAGCATCACTCGCCTAAGTACCGACATGGGCGAAACCGATAGATTCGATTTCGTCAATCGAATCATGGGCCTATCTCGTTTTGACATTGAGAATCGATTGTCCGCTACAAGTAAGCGACTGAGGGAAATAAGCACCGACAGGCAAACGGACTACGAGCGAACAAAAGACGAGGTCAGCAGGATTACATCAGAACTGAGCCAAGCGCGCTTGGCAGCCTCGGGAACGAGAGGAGATGATCTCACGGCAGTAATTGCCTCTCTTTCAGAGGCCCTAGGCCAAAGCGGCGCAAACATAAATACTATCGTCAACGCTGGCCGGAATCGCATATCCACACTGCGAGCAGAGGTCGATGAGGCAGAAAGAATAGCAACGGGCTTGCGGGAGATAGATCCTGCTCTGCCGAGCCGAGTCGAGCTCACGCGCCAGATGGAGCTGGAACGGAAACGGATAGCCGAAATCGATGAAGCGCTCAGATCGTCTGAGACGAAGCTCTCCGAGCTAAGCCGAACTTTGGACTCAGAACGTGCGAAGTCGCCAACGACTGAAGCACTCGCACAACTGAGGGAGCAGGGTCTCCGGCTTGGCCTTCAGAATGGCGAATGCCCACTTTGTGGGCTACCAATTGGTGAGCAAGACTTCCATGCCCACCTACAACAGATCGAGCAAAGACTAGACGAACTCAGCAGTGGAATTGCGTCGCTGACCACAGATTATATTGATGCGAAATCCGCGAGAGACCGCCTTCGCTCCGAAAGAGATCGGCTCGATCAATCCTACAGAGACATTTCGTCACGATCCGAAGCTGCCGACTCGCAGTTTGGGAAGCTAAAAGCTAGAGCGTCAGAACTTGGGTTGGACTCACCTCAAGCATTTACGAACTTTACGCATGCACGGCGACAGCAAATTCAAGTTCTTGAAAATGGCCTCTCTGTTATTCAATCCTCATTGGCTATAGAAAGAGTGACCGACTTGGAAAGGCAGTTGACAATCGCAAAAGAGAAAGTTGCCCTTGCCGATTCCGAAGTGTCACGCGTTTCTAAAGCAGAGGATGCTGCAAAGGAAACGGAAGCTGCTATTAAGCGAGTGACGGCTGAAATTGTCGACGAGAGATTAGCCGACATTAGCCCACTCTTGTCGGAAATGTACTTCCGCTTAAGACCACACAGCGAGTGGGGAGAGATCCAGTACTTGATGAGAGGCGACGTTCGAAGATTTCTCAGCTTCAATGTAGGCCCGGACCTTAACCCGCGCTTTGTGTTCAGCAGCGGCCAGCGGCGGGCATTAGGGTTAGCTTTCCTTCTCGCAGTACATCTTTCGAGACAATGGTGTAAGTTGCGGACTCTCTTGCTCGACGACCCAGTACAGCATATTGACGATTTCCGTGCGATGCATCTCGTCGAAGTTCTTGCCGCGATCGAGAAGACTGGCCATCAAGTAGTTTGTTCGATTGAAGATTCTGCTTTGGCTGACCTAATGTGTCGACGGTTCCAAATAAGATCAGCCGGCGATGGCGCCAAAGTTGAGATGAGCTTCGAAAATGGCAAAGGTATTTCAGCCAAGCAATCCTATGTCGTCCCATTGGCAACCCATACGCTGTTATCTGCGTGAAGATTTGTGGAGAACAACAAGATGGCTCGGGCAAAGGGCAAAGACAACGGAAACTCGGGGACAGACGGGACGTTTCCTCTTTCATCACACCCATCCGTTATCGAAATCCATTGACTTAAGACCCGTCGTGCGCGACGATAGAGATCTGATTGGGGCAATTTCGAGGTGTGCCCGTCAACCAAGACGGCCCTCGAAGCTGCCCCAAAACCATTTTCAGTGCTCTTTGACAATCTAAGTCGTTGATTTTCAAAGACTTTAGCTATAAGTCCTTTAAACTCAAAGATCTGGCGGGAATTTCCTCCTAACCCTATGATTCCAAAAGACCGGGGGGG
>JBEKDG010000038.1:0-39820 GCA_050014475.1 Terriglobales bacterium
CGATCCTTTTTCCCAAGCTGGACATGCACCCGATGGTAACTTTGCATGTCCACACTGTGCGACCCATTTTGTCACTCCAAAAGTGTCTTAATAGATACATCTTTATACGGTCATAGACCTAGAATGCCAGCAAAGCCCAGAACGCAATACACGATGTAGATACCAATGGGTCCGCTTCCGCGAGGCTGAAATGGATTCTTGTTTTTCCTATAGATCGAGTTCTCTCCCATTGTGGGGAACGTCCGCATCAGAAATTCTGCGAATTTTTACGGCACTTTGCTCTGCGTTCTCACGTACTTACCGCGAGGGCGCGCAGATTCCCGATTGGGTCCTGTCCTGGTTTCCTGAAAAGCGATCAATTTAGGACTATTGGCCTCCCGGCCAGTGCCCTGATGTACTGCTGGAATCTTTCCTGTTCGCACCAAAGCTTTCACACTTGATGATGCTATGAGACTCCCCCAGTCGACATCGCACATCCTCTCCGTCCGTCCAATTTACCTCTTAATCATTCTGACGATCGCGTTCGCGGCGACGCCCGAAAACGCGCACGCAAGTACGCAGCAATTAACCTGCTCGCCCTCCAGTCTGCGTTTTGGGACTGTTACCGTCGGGCAAACGGAAAGCTTGCTGGTGACACTGACGAACAACGGAACCACCAGCGTATTGGTATCTGCAATGAGATCGAGCAACCCCGAAATCGGGTTGTCCAAAGTGAACCTGCCACTGACGTTGCCCGCGGGGCAGAGCATGGAGATGAGTGCGATCTTCACGCCCACCGCCACTGGCTGGACCGGAGGAACCGTCGTGTTCACCAGCAATGCGTCCGACCCCATCCTGCATCTTGGAGTTCAGGGCACGGGCGTGAACAGTGAGGCCGTGACCGCCAGTCCTTCAAGCGTGTCGTTTGGCCAAGTTAACATGGGGAGCAGCGCCACCTTGCCAGTCGTGCTGACGAATGCTCGTTCCTGGCAGATCACGCTTCAGAGCTTTCAAACCACGAACGGCGAGTTCTCGGTCAGCGGGCCGAGCTTCCCCATGACCCTGGCTGCGGGCCACAGCGTGACCCTGAACGTCAGCTTTGCTCCGCAAGCGCCGGGTGCGGATGGCGCCAGCATCTTTGTTAAGGGACCTGGCATTGTCATACCTTTGTCGGGCACAGGAATGTCCGCGGGGCAATTGAGCATCAATCCCACTTCCACGAACTTCGGCGATGTGACCGTGGGTACGACGGTGACTCAGCCCATCGTCATGAGCGCCACGGGCGCCAGCATGACAATTTCATCCGCCGCCAGCGGCAATTCCCAATTCGCGCTGAACGGAGCTTCTTTCCCGCTGACGCTTACCGCGGGCCAGAGTGTGTCTTTCAACGTGGCGTTCTCGCCGACAAACAGCGGAACAGCGTCTGGTACCTTCTCTTTTAACAGTAACGCCTCCAACAGTCAGATCCGCGAGTCTCTCACCGGCACTGGGATCGACCCACAGCACACCGTCGATCTTTCGTGGGATCCCAGCAGCTCTTCGGTGGGCTACAACGTCTATCGCGGTCCCTCTGCGGCCGGCACCTACTCCAAGATCAACTCGGCATTGGACCCGAGCACCACGTACATCGATGGCACGGTCGTCTCCGGCAACACTTACTACTACGTTGCTACGGCGGTAGACTCCGCCGGACAAGAGAGTGCTTATTCAACGCCAGTGCAAGCGGTGGTCCCGTAGGAACCCGGCAGCTTTCCTTGCCGACGAGGAACTGCCGATTCTTGAGGGCTCTCGCGCCCGTATCTTGTCATAGCTTGCTGGAGCTCCGCCTGCTTCGGCCTCGAATCTCATCTCCAATGTGGGCGCTGGCTATGGTTGAAAAGACCGCGGCGAGACCTGCAAGAGAATGCACTTTGGGTCTTTCGCCAGTCCGGCAACTTATCGTATCCAATTCATTCGACTAGGCTTAGCAGAATATCCCAATCCTCCAGCTTGGTGGCTAAATTGCCCTTTAATGGGGCGTTCATTGGATGGCAACCAAGCCCATGTCTTCTTACGTTTTCTCGACGATATCCAGGCTGAATTTAAGCGCGTTTCTCATGTGCGCGGCCCTTTGTGGGAGCGCTCTGGGCCAGGAGCTTGCTCTGGCAAGCCCCTCTGTGAAGCCCGATCCAGCGCCGTCGGCACCGGTGGTCAAGATTGCTCCGCCCCTGGTGCCGAGCGAGCATAAGTTCTGGGACACGAAGAACCGGGCTCTGTTCGCGACGGTCGCGGCTTTAGACGCTGCGGACTTCGCCGTGACGCGGGCGAATCTGCAAAGTGGTGGGCGGGAACTGAATCCCATCACCCGGGTCTTCGGCAGTTCCACCACAGGGCTTGCGGTCAACTTCGCGGGCGAAACCGCCGGCGTGATCGGTCTCAGCTACTTCTTTCACAAGACCCGCCATCACAAGCTGGAACGGATCGTCTCCCTGGTGAACATCGGCGGTTCGGCGGGAGCTGTGACCTGCGGGCTGACTCATCGCTGAGTCTGCCGCGGGAACACCAGCGAAGCGTCGTCTTCAAAAACAAGAAAGGGCCCACTCTGCAAGGTGCGCCCTTTGTGTTGTACAGCCGAGCCTGATGGCTTCTCGCGTTCCCCGAATGCTGCCGTTCAACGAAGCCGAAACGGAAGTAACCATCTGACGTGCCCCCCGGAGGTCAAGATTCAATCCCTCGTGGCTGACCTCCTGCCACGCCAGGGATGTACTTCTGGAACCTTACGCGGTGGCCGTACTTGGGTGCACACTAGTCTTTCAATTCGCACGTCGCAGGCGAACATGAGGACAGTTGGTTATCCCCCTATGAATCGCATAAAAAGCCGTTGGGATGCGATGCTTGTCGTTGTTGGTCTAGCCGGCCTTTTGGGCTGCCAGGGATTTAGCAAGTCTTCGCAAAGCCCTGCGCCAGGCCAGCTTACTCCCGCACCGACCAGCATCAGCTTCGGGAACGTGCTGGTGGGCAACACGTCGCCCCAAACGGAGACGTTGAAAAATACCGGCGGCGCAGATCTGACGGTCACCGCGGCGACGGTCACTGGTACGGGTTTCAGCTATGCCGGGTTGAGCTTGCCGCTGATTCTGGCGCCAAATCAGGCGTGGACCTTTAGCGTTAGCTTCGCGTCGACGACTGCGGGCGCCAGCAGCGGCAATCTATCGCTGACCGTCAGCGGATCGACGACGTTGGTTCACATTGCATTGTCTGGAACCGGAGTAACCCCTGCAACCTTGACGGCAAACCCCACGAGCCTCACGTTCACGAACGTGCAGGTGGGCCAGAGTTCGACGCAAACGGAAAGCGTGACGAACACGGGCGGCTCGAATGCGCAGATTTCTCAGGTTGCAGCAAGCGGAACAGGGTTCAGCGTTTCGGGAATTACGACGCCGGTGACGCTGACACCGGGGCAGAGCACGTCGTTCAGTGTCACGTTTACGCCGCAGTCGGCCGGCAACTTCAGCGGCAGTGTGTCCGTCACGTCGGATGCTTCGAACCCGAATTTGAATGTGCCGCTGACCGGATCGGCGGTCGCCGCGACGCAGAGCACATTAGGTGTGAGTAACCCAATCAGCGTGGGCAGCGTGGTCGATGGGCTGAGTGGCACTCAAACCGGAAGCTTGACGGCCACCGGCGGGAACGTCTTGGTTTCTTCGGTCAGCTTGGGCGGCACGAACCCTACGGAGTTTTCTATCAGCGGTCTCTCGTTTCCTGTGACCGTCACAACGAGCCAGCCTGTATCCTTCACCGTGACGTTCACACCTGGCGCTACTGGCGCTGCCTCGGCGACGGCTTCGTTCGCCAGCAATGCCTCCAACTCGCCAACGGTGGCCACTGTGACCGGCACTGGCACTCCGGCGCCTGTGCACACAGTCCAATTGTCGTGGGTTGCCAGCGCGACTGCGGACGTCACTAGCTACAACGTCTATCGTGCCGTCTTTGCGACGAACTCCTGCGGTTCCTATTCGACCATTGGTTCCACGTCGAATACCATCACGACGTATACCGACAATGTGGTGACCGACGGCACGACTTACTGCTACGCGGCCACGGCGGTAGATCCGAATGGTGAAAGCGCATACTCCAATATTGTCCAGGCCCCGATTCCGCCTCCCTAGGATCGTGGCTGGGGCAATGAGAGTTTAGTATCGAGGTCAGTCAATGCCGGTACATAAGCTTTAAGGCTCTGACGGACCCTATCCGCGAGAACGCAGGTACCGTTGCTTCGATCTTCAGTTCCCGGTCCGCCTGAGTTTCCCCGATTTTTTTGCGCGCGCCTTTCTTCAGCCGTACGCGGCAGGCATTCGTTTACGGTCAAGTATGCGCTGGAGCGGCCCGACGCCGTATTTGTGTCCGTTTTGTAAAAGGAAACCGGGTCTGGGCGTTCTGCGTCCGTTGGGAGCGGCCAGCGTTCTTTGGTGTGTTCCTTTTGCCTGGCGGAATGGGAGTTCCGGCGGATCGTCTGTCCGGGGTGCGGGGAAGAGAACCACGCGAAGCTTCCGGTTTACACGGCGGAGGAACTCAAGCACGTCCGCGTTGAAGGTTGCTTCAGTTGCCGGACCTACATCAAGACGGTAGACCTGACGAAGAGCGGGTTGGGCGAACCTATCGTGGATGAGATGGCGTCGATCCCGCTCGACCTCTGGGCTCAGAAGCAGGGATACACGAAGCTGCAATCCAATCTGATGCAGCTTTGAGCGGAGCGCGTTGACCGACGAGCGTTGACTGCGGTAGTCATCGGAGACGGGGCAAGCCCCCTCTCTACAGGCGGAAGAACTTTCCTTAAGAGCGCGGGTAGCATCCCGCGAGAGGATGCAAAGACCACGCGATCAGCAGGGGAAGCGCTATCGAGCGCTGGTGCGCATCTTCTTTTCTTGTCCGCCGGTCTGTGCCTCATCGCCGACGGCGAAACCAGACTGTTTCCTGGTGTTTCTCAACCACGCGGCAGCTCTGCCTTCGGCCTCTGCGAGCTGTTGAGGAGACATTGTCAGGCGGATGTTTTTCTTGCCTTCCTCTATTTGTTCAAGTATCGGGGCCGCCTTCTTTTCTGCGAGCAGGTACCACATGTATGCGGAAACGGAGGCGGGTTGGAAGCCCGCGATTTGTCTATCTTCGTTGTTCTGAACATCTTTGATCTGACAAAAATGCTCGGCCAAGCGAAGTTGTGCCGAGGGATCACCGGCCTCGGCGGCTTCGATGACCGCAGAGAATGCGTTGCTCTTTCCGTTGCCGTTGCGTGCTGGCTGGGCTTGAGAGTTGTTCATGGTCAGGTAGAGCAACTCGGTGCGGCTGGAGACGCCCAGCTTGTCAAAAATACGGAAGAGGTAATTCTTGACCGTATGAGGGCTGAGGCCGAGAGCGTGAGCAATTTCGCGGTTTGACATGCCCCCGGCCAGGTGCTGGATGACCTGGTGTTCACGCTTGGAAAGCAGCCCAATTCCCTTGTGATTGGTGGCGCCGACGAGCGGCAACTTGGCAAGCGCTTCGAGCGCCTGATGCAGATCGACGCTCCGCGCCCATATTTGTCCTTCATGGACGCAGCGAATGCATTTGCAGAGGGTCTCCAGCCGATCTTGCTTGGAAAAGATTCCCCTTGCGCCAGCGCGAAAGCACTCCAGGACTTCCTGGGGCTTGGAGGAGTCCATCAAGATGACGCCCTTGATCTGCGGCCGGAGCGCACGCATCTCCCGCAACACCTGGGTGCCGTGGCCAGGCTGGTCGTCCAAATTGTGACTGATGACCACGACATCGATGGGCACGCGAGTGATGGCGGCCAACAACTCCTCGGAATTCGAGGCCGCAGCTACGACCTGCAGACCGCGATCATGGCGCAGAGCGTCGGCTAGGAGTTGGGTGTGGATGCGCGTGCTGTCGGCAACTACGATACTGACAAAGTCCGAGCCCAGTTCTTCATGGGATGGCATCGGGTCTCCTGACATTTCGCTATACGAACCGGAAGGGGGGAATTAGAAAACACTCCGTTCGTAAAGACTCTGGTCGCGGGGAGAGGGAAACAAGTGAGGCAAACAGCCGACCAACGTCTCTTGCTACGGTTGAAAATGTACCACTAAACTCACAAAACGGCAAGCAAAGGACTTGCAACCTATGCAAGAAAATGCACTGGATGTCACGGCCTCCGTTGCAGTTTGACCGGTTGCACCACCATGCAAAGGGGCAGATCCAATACCGGCCTCGATATAGCCCTTGGTTATAGGGAAAGAGTTCTGGTGTAAGATTAATAATATCAATAACATAGATGCTAGTCGCTCGACGGATTGATTGATGTCGAGAACGAACTCCTCGACTCCCGCATTTGCATATACCACGGCTGTGCCAAAGAATAACGTCTCCAAGCCATGTAGCTTGGCCATGAGAAGGTCAGCCCATGCGTCGATAGGGTTGGTATGTCCTAGGATGTTCTACCACTTGCACGCTCTTGCAAGTGACTTTACTGTTGGCCAACTAGAAACTTCCCCCCTAGTTGTTCGTTGGTGCTTTCCTCCCCCCGAAGGCGTTGAGGTGTCTCCACGTGCGATCCAGGCGGACCCAGTTCAATGGGACCCAGAGGGCGAAGCTATGAGTACTCCCAACCAGAGCTACGAAGTGGGCGGCGGGCCGAGCCAATGGGGATCGCAAAAAGAGCTGCGCTGGTACGCGCTGCACACCAGAGCGCGCCACGAAAAAGCGATCGAGCGGCGATTGCGCGATCAAGGCATGGAAACGTTCGTGCCCACCACGATTCAGGTGCATCGCTGGAGCGATCGCAAGAAGAAAGTCGAAGTGCCACTGTTCAGTTGCTATGTGTTCGTCCGCTGCGCTTTGAGCGCGGAAGACCGGACGCGCGTGTACCAGGTGGAGAGTGTGCACGGTTTTGTGGGCACGCGCGGAACGAGCCTGCCGATTCCCGATGAACAGATCGAAAGCATTCAGAAGGTTCTGACGCAGACGGCGCCCTGGCGTTCGTACCCCTTCCTCAAGGTGGGGCAGCGGGTCCGGATACGCGGTGGAGCAATGGACGGAGTGGAAGGCGTGTTTCTGTCGGAGAACGGCGACCACAGCCTGATCATTTCCGTCGATGCGATTCAGCGGTCGATGGCCGTACGAATCGATGGGTACGACGTAGAGCCGGTGTGAAGAGATCGTCCAAAGAAATTTTGCAGTCTGCCAATCAAGCAACTTCGAGCTACGAGCAAACGGTGTCAGGGTTCGCTCGAAGCTCGTAGCTCGAAGCTCAAAGCTGTACTCGTAAGCGATCCAGGATTTTCTAACCACCTTTCATCGGGCCCTCTTAAATATGTATCAAACAGAAATCGAGCGAATCAGCGAAGAGCTGTATTTCATTGCGGCCAGTCCGGCCACACGACGGCTGCGCACGCAGGCGGAATTACTCTCGCAGACTGACGTGCCGGTGCTGATTACCGGAGAAGAGGGGAGCGGAAAGACAACCGCTGCCCGGCTGATCCACTCGCTTTCGATTCGTTCCAGTTTCCCGTTCATGCGGGTCAAGTGCGCGGTGCTCACCTCCGACCTGCTGGAGAATGAACTGTTCGGCTACGAACACGCTTCCGCCAACGGTCGGCCGGAATCGACCTTGGGGAAGTTCGAGCAGTGTGCCAAGGGAACAATCTTGTTGGACGAATTCGACGCCATGCCGGGCGCGGTGCAACGGCGACTTCTGAAACTGCTGGAGACGGGAGAGTTCGCTCCGTGCGGCGGGCAGAACTCGATCCGGGCGGATGTGCGAATTATCGCGGCCACGTGCGGCGATATGGAGTTGGCAGCGGCAGAGAAGAGAGTTCAGGAAGAGCTGTTCTACCGCTTGAGCGTTTTCGAATTGCGCGTGCCACCCCTGCGGGAGCGGCACGAGGAAATCCCGCTGCTGCTGGGGCACCTGATGAACCGGCTGACCCGGCGCTACGGTGTGCCGGCTCCGCATTTTTCAAGTGCGTTGCTGGATGCTTGCCAGCACTATGCGTGGCCCGGCAACCTGCGCGAACTGGAGAATTTTGCCAAGCGCTTCCTGGCGCACGGCGATGAGAGCGCGGCGTTAAGCGAATTGCATTCGCGTCCCGATTACGCGTCCGCGGGTAAGCCTGAGAACGGAAACGGGCACGCGAAAACCAGTGTTCACTCGTCGAACGGTTACCCTTCGAACACGCACACTTCGGAAGAAAAGTCGTCTCTTAAGTTGCTCGTAAGAAACGCAAAAGGGGAAGCCGAGCGCGGTGCGATTGCCGAGGCACTTGAACAGACGCACTGGAACCGGAAAGCGGCAGCCCGTTTACTGAATGTCAGCTATCGTTCGCTGCTTTACAAGATCCAGGAGTACCACCTCGCGCCGCCAGCAGACTCTGCACGACTTTTTGCCGTCGAAGGTATGTGGCAAGCGAAGTAGCGCTGCCGCGGAAGCGGCTACGATTGAACCAGGTGGCATTAAGCAGCTAGGATTGAACGAACTCCGGTTGAACCAGCAGCTATCGAACCGGAGAATGGCTGAGAGGCATTGCTTATGACGCAACCCATGACGGCCCATCGAATCATGCCGGTCCTGACGCTTCTGGTGCTGGTGTCCATCGGAGCGCTGGCGCAATCCGATTCCGCTTCGCGACCCCCGGCGCCCGCCGCCGCTGCAGCCGATAAGCAAGCGGGCGCGAAGCCTGGGGAAGGCTCGCGAGCCGCACATTCGGATAGTGCCTACGTGATTGGCGCCAACGATGTCCTGGCAATCAATGTGTGGAAAGAACCTGACATCTCGCGTTCCGTTCCCGTTCGTTCCGATGGAAAGATTTCTTTGCCGTTAGTTGGGGAGTTGCAGGCGGGTGGTCAGACGCCGCGGCAACTAGAACAAGAAATCACAAAGCGCCTGCAGAGCTATATCTCCGAGCCTGAAGTCACGGTCATCGTTACCGACAGCAAGAGTCAGAAGGTGAACATCCTGGGGATGGTGGCGCGACCCGGCGCCTATTTGTTGACGAGCTCAACCACCGTGCTCGATGCGATTGCGATGACCGGGGGTTTCAAAGACTTCGCGAAGCAGAAGTCGATCTATGTTCTTCGACAAGCTCCGGACGGAACGCAGAAACGAATCCCGTTCAACTACAAAGACGTGATCAAAGGCAAGGATCCGGAGCAAAACATCCGCCTGCAAGCTGGCGATACGGTGGTGGTTCCGTAGTTGTCGTTATGAGCATTCGACGCTGTTTGATTCTCGGGTGGATGGTGGCTGGGTTGCAGTTTCTCTCGGCGGCTCAGAACGCGCCTCCGCAGAACCCCCCGGCCCAGAGTCCCGTCGACGATGGCGTCAGAACGGCTCCGGCTCCCGCACTCTCGGCCATAGCGGGTATGGAACCCGAAGGCGGCACCGAGGATGCCAGCAGCGATTTGCCCAGAATACCGGCACTGCTTGGGGGAACTGGAATATCTTCGGCCTTCATCTCCGAGTTAGAACGATCGAATTACCTGCGGGGCGGGGTGAACGTGGGCGCCACCTACGATGACAACCCGCTGCTGCTTTCAAGCGGAGTGGTAAGCAACACGAGCGAGTCGATCTTCCCCAACCTCAGGATTGAGGAATCCTCGTCTCGAACGCGCTGGACGCTGGGGTACGCTGGCGGCCTTACCGTCAATCAGAAGATCACGAACCAGAACCAGGGATCGCATAACCTGATTTTCGATTCGCAGTACCGGCTGAGCCCGCACGTGAACCTGCGGGTCGCCGAAAACTTCTCGTTGACCACTGGATTCTTCGACTCGGGCAATGGCACGGGAGTCATCCGCTCGGGCGGGCCGAACGCCAGTCTGATTGCTCCGTTGTCCACGCAAAGATCCAGCATGACGACCGTAGAGACGAACTATCACTTTGCCTTGAACGATCTGATTGGGGCCAGCGGGTCGTTCTATGATTTGCATTTCACCAACGTCCCCGCGGGAACCCAGCTCACGGATTCGCAAACCGCGTCGGGGTCTGCATTCTGGCTCCACCGGATCTCTCATGGAGACTGGGGCGGCGCAAACTACGGTTTCCAGCGCATCACCTTCAGTCCCAGCGGCGAAACCCGGGTCCATAGCTTCTTGGCGGTGAACACCCTGAGCCTTTCGAACCGATTCACACTGACTGGTTTTGTAGGCCCGCAGTATCTGGAGAATCAGGGCTTGGCCCCAGGCGGGATGCCGATTAGCCAATCAAACAATTGGTCCGTTGCGGGCGGAGTAGAAGGCGGCTGGCGAAACCAGCGTACCAGCGTGTCCGCCGGATTCTCCCGAAACATCAGCGACGGCGGTGGCCTTTTGGGCGCGGTCCGTCTGCAGACCGTTCATGGCACTTTCCGTCGCGAACTGGTTCCGCAGTGGGCGGCTGCTTTCACGGCGAGCTACGGAACGAACCAGTCGCTTATCGTGCCCTCGGCGACCAGCGCGAGTTCAATCAATTTGACTTCCGCAGGCGTCTCTCTGGAGCGTAATGTCGGAAAGAGCATCGGGCTCCGGTTGGGTTACTCGCATGACTTTCAAGAGCAGTTTCTTGGATTCGAGGTCCCAACTCAGACGCTCGATGCGCACCGGAATCGATTCTTTGTGACGCTCTCGTACCAGTGGGCCAAACCTTTAGGAATGTAGGCATGGAAGAAGAACTGCAAGAATCAGGCGAGCCACTCGATTTTACCCAGATCAAGGGAATCGTTCGCCGCCGGCGGTGGCAATTTCTTGTGCCGTTTTTCTGCGGCTGGCTGCTGGTGTGGGGAGCGAGCTGGTTGATTCCTTCGACCTACCGGTCGGGCACGCTTATTCTGGTCGAGCAGCCTTCCGTGCCGGAGAAATATGTTGTCTCGAACATCGACAGCGACATTCAGCATCAACTGGACAGCATTACGCAGCAAATCCTGAGCCGCACCCGCCTTCTCCGCATCATTGACTCTCTCGGTCTCTACGCCCAGGACCGGAAGCACAAGAACCCGGACGATCTGGTGGAGACGATGCGCAAGGACATCGAAATCGAACTGTCGCACGGCGACGATAGGAAGCTCTCCGCCTTCAATATCTATTACCAGAGTCGCGATCCGAAGATGGCGCAGCTGGCGACGAGCGAACTTGCGAACCTCTTCATCACGGAAAACCTGGAGCAGCGGCAGAAACGCTCGGAGAATACGACCAACTTTCTCGAAGATCAGCTCGATCAGGCGCGCGCAAAACTGGCGGCACAAGAAGCGAAATTGCGTGTGTTCAAAGATCAGCACCTGGGCGAGTTGCCAACCCAGACCCAGAGCAATCTGCAGATCCTGGCCGGCCTTCAGAATCAGGTGCAAGCGAACCAGGACTCGCTGAACCGGGCCAAGCAGCAAAACACCTACCTGGAATCGCTGATCAATCAATATCGCGCGATGGATCACGGTTCGAAGCCGGGCGAGGGCGGGCCCGCGGGCCTGGCCGCGATTGACAAAGAACTGGATCAACTGAAGGCGCAGTTGGCGGATTTGACTTCTCACTACACCGATAAGCATCCCGACGTGCGCAAGACCAGGGAACAGATTGCCCGGGTGGAAAAGACGCGCGAACGAATCATCGCTGACATGAATAGTGGAGCGAATAACCCCAGTCTGGTACCGGCCGCGACTGCGTCGCTCGATCCGAAAATCGCACCGATGCTGGAGCTGGAAAGTCAGTTGAAGGCCAATCGCCTTGAAATCGCGAACCGCGAAGCGGAAATCAAAGACGAGCAAAGCAAGATCAACCAATACCAGGCTCGGCTCAATATGGCCCCGGTGATGGAACAGCAGTACGCGGATATCACGCGCGACTATGATCAGTCGAAGACTGATTACGAATCGCTGCTGGCCAAGAAGAACCAGTCGGAAATGTCGACCGACCTGGAGAAAACACAACAGGGCGAGCATTTCCGCATGTTGGATCCGCCGAATCTTCCGGTGAGACCCTACAAGCCGAATCGTCTGATGCTGTGCGGCGCGGGATTAGCGGTGGGTCTTGTTCTCGGCGGAGGCTTCGCTTTCGGCCAGGAAAAGCTAAGCGGCAAGATCTACAGCGAGCGCGAGATCAAGAAGCTGGTTCCCTACGATGTGATCGCGGAAATTCCGCAGATCGAGAGCTTAGAGGAACAGTCGTCCAGCCGGCGCAGTGTCTGGATCGCGGGTGCGGCGGCAGTGGTGATCGTGGGTTTCATCCTGTTAGGATCGGCAGTCACGTATTTGTACGGCTAGAAACCATGTACAAGAGCTTCTACAACCTGCAGCGAAACCCGTTCGAGATCACGCCGGATCCGTCGTTTTTGTTTCCCACGACGCGGCACAACGAAGCGCTGGCATCGTTGTACTACGGCGTGACCGCGCACCGCGGATTTGTAGTTTTGACGGGCGAAGTGGGCACGGGGAAGACGCTCATTCTGCGCTCGTTGCTGTCGTTGCTGCAGCGCCGCGATGTCGCCTTCGCTCTGATCTTCAATCCGACGCTTTCGCCTCTGGAATTCATGCGCTATATCGCCGGCGATTTCGGGTTGCCGGTCGCGGGCAAAGCCAAAGACGAGCTGATCCACGCGCTGAACGGCTTCCTGCTGCAGAGATATCAGAAGGGATTGACAACGATTCTGGTGGTGGACGAGGCTCACCACCTCTCGGCGGAAATACTGGAAGAGATACGGCTGTTGAGCAACCTGGAAACGTCGCAGCGAAAGTTGCTGCAGATCGTGCTCGCGGGTCAGCCGGAACTCGATCAGAAACTCGATTCCCATGAACTCCGGCAGCTAAAACAACGGATCGCGCTGCGCTGCCATCTCGACCCGCTCAGTCCGAACGAAACCAGGGAGTACATGGGCCGCCGTCTCCGGATTGCGGGGGCACCTGCAGCCGGAGAGATTTTTTCCGGGCCTGCGATCGAGGCTGTGTTCCGCCACTCGCGGGGAATTCCGCGGCTGATCAACACCATCTGCGACAACGCGCTGCTCTCGGGCTACGCCAAACACGCGGCCACGATTACACCTGAGATCGTTGACGGCGTGGCGCGGGATTTGCGGCTCGGCGTGCTGTCCTTGGAACAGAGAAATAATGCCGGTGCCCGGCTGTCGGAAGAACTGGAGCAGAAGGAACTCCTGCTGGCGGTGAAGACGCTGCTTGAAGTGCGTGACCGCCTGCAGCAAGCACAGACGAAGGGCCGGCTGCAGTAGGCAAGGTTTCTTCCACATGAGCTATATATTTGAAGCGTTGCAGCGAGCGGAGGCGGAGCGGTCGGGCGGAACCCTGCCGAAAGAGGCGGATTCGGTCGCGGATCTGCTGCAAAAGGTTGAAGAGGAAATCGATCGCAAGCAATCTCTTTCCGACTTGCCGCCGGCGGCGAAACTTGAGTCTCCGGAGGCAGGTTCGTTTGCCTCCGCGAAAGTGCTCTTGCCAGCACCGGCGGCAGATTCCAAGCTGGTGTGTCTGACGGATCAGGGCGGCCTGGCGGCGGAAAAGTTTCGCGTGCTGGGATTGAAGTTGCGACACCTGCGCGAACGGCGCAAGCTCAGGCGCATCGTGATTACCAGCAGCATTCCTCAAGAAGGGAAGAGTCTGATTGCAGCGAACCTCGCGCTGAATCAATCCCGAAGCAAGATTCTCAACACTGTGCTGATCGATGGGGACTTGAGGCGGCCCGAGTTGGCAAACCGTTTCGGCTTTCATCGTAACCTGGCGGGACTGAGCGAGGTTCTCCGTGGAGAGCGCCAGCTATCAGAAGTTGTGTACAAGCTCGAGGGCTCCGGCCTCTGGTTCCTTCCTGCAGGCATGACTCCCGAGAATCCAATTGAGCTCATGCAATCGGGCCGGCTCCAGCAGTCGCTGGAACAACTGGAAACATTTTTCGACTGGATTATTATCGACACCCCTCCGATCCTGCCTCTGGCGGATACACCACTCTGGATGAAGCTGGCGGATGGAGTGCTGCTGGTAACTCGTGAAGGTGTGTGCGAGAAGAGACAACTGGAGCGGGCGGTGGAGGTCATCGACCGTTCCACGATGCTGGGCGTGGTTGTAAACAGTTGTAGCAGCAATGAGCAGAAGTACTACTATGCACGATACGGCCCGGCGGCGAACGATGAGGAGTCTTCTTCACCCGTAGCCGAAAACTGAAACTTAGCTTTGCCTCACCTTTAAGCTCAAACTCCCCCATCAACTCAAACTTTCAGTAAAGCTACGGTGGTCTTGTTGCCACAAGTAGCGCGCGAGGAGATGCATCCGTGTCGCCCACATCTACAAGAACGCGATCCGCTAATAGCGCGTCCCGACCGCAGAACGGGTTGGACCTAAAGGAAGTCCTCACCGAAGAGGTCTTCCGTCGGATGATCTCGCTGGAAAGAAAACGCAGCGAGCGTACGCAGCGTCCATTTGTCCTCTTGCTCATGGACACAGGGCGAACCCAGCCGACGGAGAAGAACGGACGGATTCTGCTCGACATTCTCTCCGCGCTGCTGAGCGCCACGCGCGAAACCGACGTCATGGGTTGGTACGAAACGAACTCTGCCGTGGGAGTGATGTTCACGGAGATCACGCTGGAAAACAATCTCATCCTCAGCACCATCCTTGCCCGGATCAGCGATGTCCTTCGCGACCGGCTTACGACCGAACAGTTTAGCCAGATCAAGTTCTCGTTTCATTTGTTCCCGGAGGAGTGGGATCCGAGCAATCCAGAGCGTCAGAGCAACCCGACACTTTATCCCGATCTCCACAAGCGCGGCGGGAAAAACCGGTTGGGCGGAGCGATCAAGCGAGGCATGGATATTTTGGGAAGCCTGCTGCTGCTGGCTCTGTTGTCCCCGGTGTTTTTCGTGGTTGCCGCAGCGGTTAAGCTGACTTCCAAAGGACCGATTTTGTTTCGGCAACAGCGCATTGGAGAACACGGAATTCCGTTTACGTTCCTGAAGTTTCGCTCGATGTACAGCAACAACGATTCCAGCCAGCACAAGGAATACGTTCGCCAGTTGATTGCTGGTCAGGCGGTTAAACACCCCACGAACGGGACGGGCGAAGGTGTTTTCAAGCTGACCAACGATTCGCGGATTACTCCAGTGGGAAACTTCTTGCGACGGACCAGCTTGGACGAATTGCCGCAATTCATCAATGTGCTGCGCGGTGAAATGTCGTTAGTCGGCCCGCGTCCCCCGGTGACCTACGAGGTGGAGGCCTACGCTACCTGGCACCGGCGCCGGTTGCTCGAGGCGAAGCCAGGAATCACTGGGCTCTGGCAGGTGCACGGGCGCAGCCGCGTGGGTTTTGATGACATGGTCCGCCTGGATTTGCGCTATGCGCGCAATTGCTCTCCCTGGCTCGATTTGAAAATTCTGCTGCAGACTCCAAAAGCAGTGATTGCCGGAAATGGCGCCTGCTAGCCATTGTCCGCTATTTCAACCACTCCCCTGCTGATTCCTCATCGTCCATATATAAACCAATTTCTCCATTCCTTCGGATCGAAAAAGGTCCTCATCAGGGTGAATTCTCATGCTTAAGTTTGGTGTGATCGGGTATGGCTACTGGGGGCCGAACATCGTTCGGAATCTCCGGAGCCTTGAAGGCTGCCAGGTCGTGGGAATCTGTGATCAGAGTCCCACCGCCCGGAAGCGGATCCAGTCGGCAAATCCCGGGATACCGGTCTATTCCGACTATAACGAACTCGTGAATTCGCCCGACGTGGATGCGATCGCGGTGATCACCCCCGTCTGGACGCATTACGAACTGGCCAAAGCCGCCCTAGAAAACGGCAAGCATGTGTTTGTTGAGAAACCGTTCACCAGCAATGTGGCGCAGGCCGAAGAACTCATCAATCTTGCTGAACAGAAAAATCTGAAGATCATGGTTGATCACACGTTTTTGTTCACGGGCGCAGTGAGAAAAATCCGGAAACTGCTCGACGATGGTGTCTTGGGCAAACTCTACTACTATGACTCCACTAGAGTAAATCTGGGCTTGTTCCAGCATGACTGTAATGTCATCTGGGATTTGGCCCCACACGACCTGTCGATTATGAATAATCTGCTTGCCCATGATGCTGAGGCCATCGTGGCCACCGGGCAAACGCACCTGAACGGGCATGAGGACATCGCCTTCATCACTGCCTATTTTCCCGAAAAGATGATTGCCCACATCAATGTGAACTGGCTCTCTCCTGTCAAGGTTCGCACCACGTTGATCGGTGGCGAAAAGAAGATGTTGGTGTGGAACGATCTCGAAGCCGACGAGAAGCTGAAGATTTACGACAAAGGCGTGGACGTAAAAAGCCAGGAAGGTGTGTATAACCTTCTGGTCAGCTACCGCTCCGGCGATATGTGGGCACCGCAGGTTGAGCAGGTCGAAGCACTCAAGTTGGAATTGAACTACTTCGCTGAGTGCATTTCCAATGACCAGAATCCGTTTAACGACGGTATCGCGGGCTTAAAGGTTGTCAAAATGCTTGAGGCAGCGAGCGAATCCCTGGCCAAACGAGGAGCGCTAGTTTACCTATGAACGAATATGTCTGTATCAGTCCGGATGTGAAACTTGGCAAGGGTGTAACGCTCTCTAAGTTCATCAACCTTTATGGTTGTGAAGTAGGGGACGAAACCAAAATCGGACCATTTGTTGAGATCCAAAAAAATGCAAAGGTCGGTCGTCGATGCAAAATTTCAAGTCACACATTTATCTGCGAGGGTGTGACCATTGAAGAAGGTGTGTTTGTCGGACATGGAGTCACATTTATCAACGATAGATATCCACGTGCGACGACTTCGAAGGGCAGTCTGCAGACAGAACGCGACTGGCACCTAGAGCATACTCTCGTGAAGAAGGGAGCTTCTATTGGTTCAGGGGCAACTATTCTCTCCAATCTAATAATCGGCGAGAACGCAATTGTCGGTGCAGGCAGCATTGTGACCAGAGATGTTCCTGCAAACGCAATCGTAGCTGGAAATCCGGCAAGAATCATTCGGTATGTTAACAACGAACTAATTGATCAACTAAAGGTGACGAAATGACTGACACAAAAAAGATCATGTTTTTGGACCTGGTGACGCAGCATGTGCAACTAGAAGAGGAGCTGGTTGAGATGTTTCGAACCAGTCTGCGAAGTGCCAGCTTTGTCGGCGGGCCGATGGTCGAAGGATTTGAGCGTGAGTTCGCAAGCTTTTGCGAAGTGAAGTACTGCATCGGCGTGAGCAGCGGTACGGACGCCGTGCGCTTCGCTCTCATGGCTGCTGGAGTGCGTGTGGGCGATAGTGTCGTTACGGTTCCGCACACGTTTATCGCGACCACGGAAGCGATTTCCCAGGCAGGAGCGGTTCCGGAGTTCGTGGATATCGACGAACAGGCCTACACGATGGATCCCGAAAAGGTCCGCTATTTTCTGGAGAAAGACTGCACTCTCGACAACGCTACCGGCAGGCCTGTGTCACGGAAAACAGGGCGGCCTGTGTCCGCAGTCGTGCCTGTCCACATTTACGGCCACACGGCGGACATGGATGCGATCAATGAGATCGCGGAAAAGTACAAACTCACCGTTATCGAGGACGCTTGCCAAGCGCACGGTGCCGAGTACTTTTCCCAGCGCGAAAACACGTGGAAAAAAGCCGGCTCCCTTGGACGTGCAGCCGCTTTTAGCTTCTACCCGGGGAAGAATTTGGGGGCTTGTGGCGAAGCCGGTGCAGTGACTACGAATGATGAGAAGATGGCGCAGACCATTCGCATGCTCCGCGACCATGGACAAGCGAAGAAGTACTACCATTCAGTCGAAGGTTACAATGGCCGTCTCGACGCCATTCAGGCCGGCATACTACGCACGAAACTGGCTCATCTGGCTGATTGGAACGAAAAACGGCGGGAAGTGGCGAACCGCTACCGCGAAGTCTTTGCCACGGGATCAGAGGAAGTCACTCTTCCTTATGAAGCTCCATGGACGCGGGCCGTGTATCACCTTTACGTGATACGCACCAAGAACCGCGATCAACTTCGGAGCTATCTCGCGGAAATGGGTATCGACACCGGTATCCACTACCCGATCCCACTTCACTTGCAGGAGGCATATAAGGGCCTTGGATACGGGAACGGGGATTTCCCGGTCACTGAAAGTATCGCCAAGGAAATCGTTTCTTTGCCTATGTTCCCCACTTTAAATGTCGAGCAGCAACGTCGTGTGGCTAGCGCAGTCATGAACTTCGTGTCCGCGGCTGTAGTCTAGTCGGTTCTCCTCAATCTGCATTCTAATGCTGGCACAACTTAAGCATAGCCCGTTAATTCGTAATACTTACCGCTCCATCTTTAACCGCAGATGGGCCGTCGAGTATTCTCAGATGCGGGCTTTCTACGCTCAATTCTTTGCGAAGAGAGACTTGGTCTTCGACATCGGTGCAAATGTAGGTGAGTATTCCGACGTTTTTACCGAGCTCGGAGCTCGCGTCGTTGCCGTCGAGCCGAACCCGTCATGCTGTGAGTCTTTGTACCAGCTGGCACGAATCCGTGACGTTCGGGTTGAGGGCTGTGCCGTAGGGGAGAAGGTCGGGCATGCCACACTCCGACGGTGCAGCGAGACCTACTTCAGCACTCTTAATGAAAAGTGGCTGGAGCAGACCAAGGATTCTCCGGTATATCGTTCAGTTAAATGGCTTGACCCGATTGATGTTCCCGTCACCACCGTGGACTCCCTGATTCGTAGGCATGGTAAGCCGACATTCATCAAGATCGACGTAGAGGGATTTGAGGCTAACGTCATTCGTGGCATGAGTACCCCCCCCGTACCTGAGTTTTGAGTTCAGTGCCAGCATTCGCGACGTGGCCCAAGAATGTATTGCCATGCTCTCCGGCTGCCAGTTTGCACCGATGCTCGCACGAGAGTTCTCCTTGTGTTCTCCTTGGATGTCTCAGACGCAGGCGATCGAATGGCTCGCACAATATGATGGTCGGGTCGAATACGGCGACATGTTTTGCCGCAGCGGTCACTAGTAGACCCTCAGGAACTGGTCAGCTTAACGAGCGTTTGCGGTTCGTGCCCTATCGTGGTGGATCTTCTCAACCCATGCTTTCCTATCGACAACTCCCATGTGCGGCATAGCCGGATTTCTTAATCTCGATGGTCGGCCTGCGGATGGTTCTCTCCTGGAGAGAATAATCCGCATGCTCGACTACCGTGGCCCCGACGGCACGGGCACATACACGGACGGGTCCGTTGGGTTGGCCCATAACCGGCTCAGCATCATCGACATTGCCGGCGGTCATCAACCCATGCAGTGCGATGAAGGTGCGCTGTGGATAACTTTCAACGGGGAAATCTTTAACTTCATCGAACTGCGTGACGAACTAATAAAGAAGGGACACAGGTTTTCCACCCGGTCCGACACCGAAGTCATCCTGCGGCTTTACCAGGAATACGGTCCTGACTGCGTCCAACATATGAATGGGCAGTGGGCCTTCGCGATCTGGGACACGAAAAAACGGAGAATGTTTCTTTCGCGCGACCGGGTCGGGGTCAGACCGCTGTTCTACACAACCGCCGGGCGCAGCTTTGTCTTCGGCTCGGAGCTCAAGGCCGTACTAGCACACCCAAGCGTCGATCGGGACATCGATGTACGCGCGCTTGGCCAGGTTTTTACCTTCTGGTTTCCGCTGGCGCCTCGCACGGTTTTCAAGAACATTCTCGAGCTCCCGCCCGGTCATTCTTTGATCATCGAAGACGGGATGGTCAACCTTCGTCGGTATTGGCAGCTGGATTTTGCCCCAGCGGATGCCGCCAGACTCGATTCTCCGAAGGATGAAGGAAGGTACGAGAGCGAATTGTGCGATCTGTTGCTCGATGCGACACGGATCAGGCTCCGGGCAGACGTTCCGGTCGGCTCTTACCTGAGCGGTGGCTTGGACTCGTCAATCATTACCGCTCTCGCGCAGAAGTTCGTTGGCTCTTCGCTGTGCACGTTTTCGGTCGCTTTCGAAGATCCCACACTGGATGAAAGCAGTTATCAACAAGAAGTCGTCCGGAGTTTGGGTACCAAACACCAGACGATCCGATGCTCATCCGCGGACATAGGTGAGGTCTTTCCCGATGTGGTTTGGCATTCGGAGCGCCCGATCTTGCGAACTGCGCCGGCACCTCTATTTCTGCTGTCCAAGCTGGTCCGAGACAACGGTTTCAAGGTCGTGCTGACCGGCGAGGGCTCGGACGAATTCCTGGGCGGGTATGACATCTATAAGGAAGCGAAGGTCAGGGCGTTTGTGGCGGCACAAATGGATTCAAAGCGCCGCCCTCTTTTGCTGAAGAGGCTTTATCCGTATCTTCAAGGCATTCAGAAACAGTCGCCGGCGTACCTCCAAGCTTTTTTCCACGCCACACCTGAAGATGTAGCCGGCCCATTCTTTTCGCACGTACCACGTTGGGAGCTAACCGCACGGACGCAGGTGTTCTTCTCTCCCCTGGTACGTGAAGAATTGCAGAAGCGCGATCGTTATGACGACCTGCAAGAACTCTTGCCAGACGGGTTTTCAAAGTGGGGAACGTTTTCTCGGGGTCAGTATCTCGAGTCAGCCTTTCTTCTGCCCAACTACCTCCTGTCTTCCCAAGGTGATCGTGTCGCTATGGCGCATTCGGTGGAGGGCAGATATCCCTTTCTTGATCACCGGATCGTGCAACTCTCGTCGAAATTGCCTCCGCGGCTCAAGATGAAAGTTTTGAATGAGAAGTATCTTCTGAAACAAGTCTTCGGGGACATGGTGCCTGCGTCCGTCAGGAACCGACCGAAACAGCCCTATCGGGCTCCTGATGCAATCAGCTTTTTTGACTCCGCCTCGGGGAAGGCGCGACATGCTTACGTCGAGGAACTATTGTCTTCGGATTGTATCCGCGCTCACGGCATCTTCGATCCCGAGCCGGTACAAAAGCTGGTCGCAAAAGCCAGAGCGGGAAGAGCTTCCAGTTTTGTCGACAACGCAGCTTTGGTAGGGATTCTGTCCACGCAGCTTTTGATTGATCAATTTGTTGTGCATTTCGAGGAGAGGTCTACACATGCAGCAGCTCGAGCAGGAAGTACGTCAGTTTATAATTGACAATTTCGTGTTTGAAAATAGCAACGGCAGTTTCTCCAACGAGGATTCGTTCCTCGAGACCGGCCTCGTGGATTCCATGAGCATTATGACGCTTGTGGAGTTTGTGAGAGAAAAGTACGCCATATCCATAGAGGATGAGGAATTGGTTCCCGACCACTGGGACTCGGTGAGCCGGATCGCCTGTTTTGTTCAATCCAGACTCGGCCTGGTCGAGGCCTCGCAGCAAAACGTGTCCGACGGCGCGTAACGAGTGACTGAGCTGAACGTATCATCGGAGGTCCAAAAGTGAAGGCAAGCCTATTTAAGTTCTCGCCGAATGTGCTCGATATCGACTGCGCCAAAGTGACTGCGGCACTCGAAGAGTCAATCCGAGAGATCGTCTTTCACCGTCTGCGCAAGAAGGGCGCTGTGGTTGGCCTCTCCGGCGGCATCGACAGCAGTGTGACTGCTGCGATCTGCGCGCGGGCGCTGGGAAAAGATCGAGTATTTGGCGTCATGATGCCGGAAAATGATTCTTCCGGCGATAGTCTGAACCTGGCGCGACTCGTTGCGGACGTACTCGGGATCAAGACTACGGTTGAAGATATTGGCCCTACACTCGAGGTCTTGGGCTGCTACCAACGCAGGGACGATGCGATCCGAAAAGTGATCCCAGAATATGGTCAAGGGTGGAAGAGCAAGATCGTCCTGCCGAATCTTGTGGAGAGCTCGCAGTATGCGATCTTTTCGGTCGTGGCCCAGTCGCCCTCCGGCGAGATGAAGAAGGTGCGGCTCACGGCGGAGGCGTACTTGGAAGTGGTCGCCGCCACCAACTTCAAGCAGCGCATCCGGAAAACCCTGGAATACCACCATGCGGACCGTCTGTGGTTCGCGGTGGCCGGAACACCGAATCGTCTGGAGTACGCTCAGGGCTTCTTCGTGAAGAATGGCGACGGCTCCGCCGACTTCAAGCCCATTGCTCACCTTTATAAGACCCAAGTTTACCAGCTCGGAAGACATTTAGGAGTGCCAGAAGAGATTCTGCGTCGGCCGCCGACCACTGATACGTATTCGCTCGAACAATCCCAGGAGGAGTTCTACTTTGCTCTTCCATTAGACAAAATGGACTTGTGCCTCTACGGAAAGAACCATGGAGTGGCGCCGGACGAAGTGGCCACCGCGGTCGGATTGTCGTCTGAGAAGGTCCAACGCGTCTATGCCATGATTGATTCGAAGCTAAACTCCACGCACTATCTCCACCTTCCATCGCAGCTCATTGAACCGGTAGACGAAGTAACGGCAACTCACTAGGGTTGCCATCCCTTGCGCATGCGCTGAAGCTGCCGCACTCGAGGTCACAGACAGAATTATGAGAGTCTGCATGGTCGTTTACTCGTTTTACGAGAGTGATACGCGTGTGTTGCAGTATGCGAAGACACTGGCTGCCCGCGGGGACATCGTTGATGTTATCGCGCTGCGGAGGGAAGGAACTCCCACCTTTGAAGTCTTGGATGGAGTCAACGTTTACCGTATTCAGGAGCGAAAAGTCAATGAGCGAAGCCAGTTGGCGTACCTGTTCCGCATTTTGAGATTCCTTTTGCTTTCGACCTTAGTACTGACGAAGAAGCATCTGGCAAAGCGCTACGATGTCATTCATATCCACTCTGTTCCCGATTTCCTGGTGCTTGCGGCGACTGTTCCGAAGCTGGCCGGAGCTCGCGTGATTCTAGACATTCACGACATTCTTCCCGAGTTCTATGCCAGCAAGTTTGGAGTCAGCGCGAATTCGCTGGTGTTCAAAACGCTGCTTCTTGTAGAGAAGCTCTCGATTTCTTTTTCGGACCATGTAATCATTGCAAACCATCTGTGGCTCGACCGCCTGGTTTCCCGTTCGGTGAAGCCGGAAAAGTGCACCTCCTTTCTCAACTATCCCGATCCGGCAGTGTTCTACCCGCGCTCCAAGGGGCCCGCAAACGGAAGATTCCTGATCACGTATCCCGGAAGTCTAAACCCGCATCAGGGCGTCGATATAGTGATACGCGCGTTCGCGCTAGTTGCAGACAAAATGCCCGAGGCTGAGCTTCGTATCTACGGCGAAGGGCCAGCTAAGCCTTCACTTATCCGGCTCAGGGATGAGCTAGGGCTGCAAAGCTCCGTAATCTTCCACGAGTCTCTACCGATAAGCGAGATTGCAGAAGTAATGGCTCGATCCGATCTGGCGGTTGTGCCTAAACGAGCGAGTTCAGCCTTCGGAAACGAAGCGGCCAGCACGAAGATCATGGAGTTTATGTCGCTCGGCGTTCCCGTAATTGTGTCACGAACGAAGATCGATACTTATTACCACAACGATTCCATGGTTAAGTTCTTCGAGTCAGAAAACGAGTCTGACTTGGCATACTCAATGCTTCTGTTGCGGAGCAACCCGAAGCTCCGGATGCAACTCGCCTCTAACGCATCTCGGCATGTTCAACGTCACAATTGGAGAGAAAAGGGTCAGGAGTACTTGGATTTGGTCGATATGCTCGCGTCCAAGGTGAGTCCAGTTCGGAAGCGCGAGGACCAGGTAACCGTGATGCATCAGTGAGCGCGAGGAAAAACTGCGCATTCACAAATTGACCTCATGAGGATGCTTCTGAGACTGCGTCTGGACCGAGCTATAAGTGTTGGGCTAGTTCACCCGATCTCGCGACTGCTGAACCGGCAGGCTCAGGTACCCATCTTGATGTATCACGGCATCTGTGACGCATTGGGAGAGAAGCATCCTTACTTTGAGACCAATACCTCGCCGCGGATATTCGCCCAGCAGATGCGATTCCTGCACGAGAATGGCTACAGCACTGCGGATCTAGCCCAGACTCTGACGACCATTAAGGCCGAGAACCAGGGGGGCAAACAAGTGGCCATCACCTTCGACGACGGCTATCGTGACTTTTATACGGACGCGTTTCCTGTCCTGATGCAATACGGCTTCAAAGCAACCATGTTCGTGGTCACAAAGGTTACCGGAGAACTGAGGGTCTCACGTGAGGGAAAAGAGTACATGACGTGGGAAGAGATCCGGGAAGTCCATGCGCACGGCGTCCGTATCGGTTCGCATACAGTGAGCCATCCGGAACTGCAAACACTGGATTCGGAGCAGCTGAAGTACGAGATTGGAGAATCGAAAAGTATTATCGAGGATAAGCTGGGCGACTCGGTCCAATCGTTCTCTTACCCTTACGCGTTTCCAGAACAGAGCAAAAGCTTTGTGGCCCTGGTAAGACACACGCTAGAAACTTGCGGATACGAGTACGGCGTGTCCACGATCATCGGCACTGCCAGCCGGCAGTACGACAGGTTTATCCTGCCCCGCCTGCCAGTAAACTCTTATGACGATCTCCGCCTTTTCCGTGCGAAGCTCGAGGGCGGCTATGACTGGTTGCACACGCCACAGTTGCTTTGTAAGAGCCTGCGTAGAAGAAGCTCTCCGTTTAGCAAGGTAGCCGGCGTAGGTTCTTACTGAGAGAGTGGGACTCGATAGATTAATGGACCTCTCAATCATCATCGTTAACTGGAAGTCCGCAAATTACCTGCGGTCTTGCCTCTCATCTGTATATTGCGCGACTCGTGGCATTGAATTCGAGGTGATTGTTGTTGATAACGCCTCTGACGACGGCTGCGAAAATATCATCAAGGAGGAATTTCCTCGGGCGCGTTTTATACAGAGCGGTGAGAATCTAGGCTTTGCTCGCGCGAACAATCTCGGCTTTGCCCACTCACACGGTGACTGTTTGCTCTTTTTGAACCCTGACACTGAGATCATTGGTAATGCACTTGCCAGAATGCTGTTTCATCTTCGTGCCAATCTGTCCGTAGGCGCGGTCGGGGCTCGCCTTCTCAATACAGATAGCTCGTTGCAGATAAGCTGCGTTCAAGCGTTCCCAACCATCTGCAACCAGGTTGTAGATTCCGAGTTGCTACGACGGGTATTTCCGAATTGGCGGGGATGGGGCATGCGTCCACTCTTCCAGCATGCAGATCAACCAGCAGAGGTAGATGCCATCTCAGGCGCGTGCTTCATGGTGAAAAGGAGCGTGTTTGAACAAGTCGGCATGTTTGGTGAACAGTACTTCATGTACTCTGACGATCTCGACCTCAGCTACAAAATCAACAAAAGAGGCTTCACCATCCACTATCTGAACGATTGTGAAGTTGTTCATCACGGCGGAAAGAGTTCCGCCAGGCAAGAGGATCACTTCTCAGACGTGGTGCAGCGAGAGTCGTTGGTAAGGTTTTTCCGCGTGACCAAAGGACCCTTCTATTGCGGCTTATATCGTTCTGCGCTTGTCATCGCGGCCACGCTAAGAATGACAGTTGTTGCGTTTCTCGTTGCTACCGGACGATGCTTGATCCAGGGCAAAGCATCTGGGGCTGTGTTCGAAAAATGGTTGACAATTTTCCGTTGGGCCATTGGGTTGGACCATTACAGCAGAACGATTGAGAAGACGCAGTCTGCGCTCTGAGCCAGATACCCGAAACCCGGTATTTCTTGCGAAACTGACATGACCCAAACTCAAGCCCGCCATGCGCCGCGATACGCCATGGTGACACCCGTGTACAACGAAGGCAAATACATCGCCGCGATGATTGAGTCGGTGTGCGGGCAGACAATTCAGCCTGCTAAGTGGGTGATTGTCGACGACGGCTCGACCGACAATACCGCAGAGATCGCGGCGGCCTATGCTCGCCGTTGCCCTTTTATGGAACTTATCCGGAGGCCGAAACGGGAGGAAAGGCTGCCGGGTGGCGAGAGGGCGATCCAGCAGGCGCTCGGCCAGCTAGACTTATCAGACTATGACTTTCTGGCGCGCTTCGATGCGGACCTGATCTTCGAGCCTGACTACATAGAGCAGATCTTGGCCGAGTTTGAACGTGATCCCCGTCTGGGCATAGCTGGCGGGGGCCTCTACATCGAGAAGGACGGCCATATGGAGCTCGAACTTGAACCGGCTTATCACGTTCGCGGAGCGGTCAAGATGTACCGCCGGCAATGCTTCGAACAGATCGGCGGTCTCGCAACCCAAATCGGCTGGGATACGATCGATGAAGTGTACGCCTGGACCAAGGGATGGAAAACAAGAAGCTTCTTCCAATACCGTGTAAGCCACCGCCGACCCACTGGTTTCGGGCTGTGCACCAGTCGTATCTACTTCGAGAGAGGGAAGGCCGAGTACTTCAGTTGGAGCAGTCCGTTATTCGTGCTGATCAAGACCGCCAAGATCGCGCTCGGTGAAATCGCGCCCCTTAAAGCACTCAGGTTCTTGGCAGGCTTCATTTGCGGTTATCTCGCTCAGGAACGCAGAATCCAAGATCCTCTGTTTGTAAAGACACGCCGCGACCAACAAAGACATCGGCTTATGTCAATTCTAAGCCTTCGCGGAGATCGTGTGAGCCAGCAGCTACGATCACTGGAAGCCCTCTCGCGCCGATAACGGGCGGCGTCGCTCCAATAGAACATGACGTTAATTCTGATTCTCGATTTGCTCGCCGTGACCCTGTTGTGCCAGGTTGCCATGGTTCGTGGATTCGAACGGACATTGCCGGTGGCGGCGTTCTTGCTGATCATTTTCCCGAACGAATCACAGATCCAAGTGCCCGGTCTTTTCGATTTGACCACGCAAAGGATCGTCGTAGTCGCCCTCTTGCTTCTGTACCTCGTTCTGGGCAAAGCACCAGGTGAAAGTAAGGCGCGCGACACCTTGCCATTGAAGTACCTTTTCATTGTTCAGATCGTTTGGTGGGCTCTCTCCAGTGTTAACTCGGTTGTCGTCGGAGTCAGCGTTAAGACGGTTTTGTCGCAACTCCTCGACTTTTACCTTGTGTACTTCATATTCGCGAAGAGCATCACCCGGGTCGAGACGATTCACAAGATCCTGTATGCGGTCGTGCTCGCGATGTTCGTGTGCTCTATGTTTGGAGCGGTTGAGGCATACCGAGGCTGGAGCGTTCTTTCGTTGTTTCCGCCCGTTCCTCATCGCTTTAACTATGGCGTGGATTTTGACCGCGGCATAAGAGTGCAGGCCACTTTCGGACATGCGATCCTGTATGGAGGAGCACTTGCCATGGCCATTCCGATGGCCCTGTACCTGATGGCTGTAGCAAAAACAACGGCTCGGAAAGTGTTCTTGTGGTCGGCAATTGTGCTGATGTTCTTAAACATTTACAAAACGGCTAGCCGCGGCCCGTGGATAGCCGCGATTTTGTCGGTTGCACCGATTCTTCTGTGCGGCGGGAAGCGAATGCGGCGCTACGTGTTAGTTATATCCTTACTTACCGCGACTGTCCTGATCGCGAGGCCCGGAGTCTGGGAATCGATCAGTAATCTTTACGGCGAGACGCTCAATCCCGACACTGCCCAAGGTGAGTCCTACCAGTGGAGATATGCTCTCTACAATGCCGGTTTCCAGCACCTGAACAAGGACGCTGGCCGGGCAATGTGGGGGTACGGCCCGGAATCATTTTATTACTTGGGATGGAAGGGAGAGTTCCAAGGCCATATCGTGCCATTCGAGAGCTGCGATAGTTCCTTCGCCGCCATGATGATCGAGACAGGCTACGTGGGAGTTCTCATTACCGTCGTCCTTCTGATGAAGGCTGCCTACCTGACGCTTCGTAATTTCTTAAGAACGCCCTCGCCGGAAAGCCATATTTATCTCCTCTTCTTAGTGAATTTGGGCGCGTTCTATTTCATGATGACAAATGTGGCCATCTTCGGATGGGGCCAGCAGTCTTACATGTTATGGTTGGTGCTTGCCATGTCATTGGTGTGCCCTCGTTTAGGGGTGAGCAAGCGAGCGCGTAAAGAGGATCCGGCCCACGTAGCCGAGTTTTCGCCAACGCTAAGCTACGCTGGTTACGCTTCTCTCCAGCAGCGGTAACAGTGCCGGGTCGTGCCTTCTTACAGACCCGAAGGTTCAGAATGTCAAAACATCAGCAATGAAAACCGTGAGTGCAATTCTCGACGAGCAACTGACGAAACCGGCGCTTATAAGGCGAGCCCACGAGGCGCTTAATGAGGTTCGGGTGCGCATAATCCGAGAGGCTTCGGAAGTCGCGAGTCTGCGAGATGTGTGGGAGGCATGGAATTGGCACCCAAATGCCGATATAGACCATTACCTCACGGTCTTGAGGGCCATGCCCGAGGGTACCAATCCCATGATTTTGGCACTCTATCGCGGCAATCGTCCTGTCGCCATGCTGATTGGCCGGGTGGAGGACGGGGACCTGAGCCTGCGCATCGGGTACAAGAACTTGATGCGAGTCAGAGTACGCAAAATGGTCTTCATTTACGGAGGCCTCCTCGGAGAGTGTTCGGCGGAGAATTGCGGGATAGTGATAAAATCCGTAAATGATTGTCTGCGCCACGGTGATGCCGATCTGGCCTTTTTCAATAGTCTTAGGACCAATTCGCCGCTCCATCTGGCAGCGACCCGCTTGCAGAGTGTTTTCGTCCGCGATTGCGCACCCATGACGGAAATGCATCGCGGAATGAAGGTGCCTGCAAAGGCAGATGATGTCTATCGGGCGCTCTCAGCGAAAGTTAGGAAAAACTTAGGATGGCAGGCGCGAAAACTGGTGAAGGACTTCTCGGGTGAGGTTGAGGTTCGATGCTTTCGGGAGCCCGCCGAGCTCGAACCGGCCTTGCACGACGTCGAACAAGTCGCCAGGATGACTTACCAACGTGGCTTAGGAGTAGGTTTTGTCGATGCTCCGATTCTGCGTCAGTTTTTGTCGCTTCAAGCCCAGAAGGGTTGGCTGCGGGCCTACATCCTGTACATTGCTGATCGTCCCTGCGCTTTTTGGATCGGGAAACTGTACAAGAAGACATTTCACAGTGATTTCATGGGTTACAACCCCGAGTACAGCAAGTACTCTCCAGGGATGTTCCTCGTCATGAATGTAATCGAAAAGTTTGCCGATGGCCGCGGTAGTGATCTCGTCGGGGAAGTCGATTTCGGCCTGGGCGACGCTCAGTACAAGGCGGTCCTGGGAAACGCGGAATGGCAGGAATCCAGCGTCTATGTGTTCGCTCCCACACTTGCCGGTCTCGGCCTCAATTTCTTGCGGACCCCAACGGCCCTGATAGACCAGCTTGCAAAGCGTTACTTAGACAAAACCGGCTTGCTGCAGAAGACGAAGCGAATCTGGCGAAGACGAGTCGCGAACAGGTAATCATTGTTGAGCTGACGCTGAGTGCTTACTCGGCCGCACAGTTTTCCCTCGTTTGGGTGATCCGCTGAATCACCGTTCAAGGACCACAATGTCGGTATATCAACTTGACCCGATTTCGGATCCACGCTGGTCCGAATTTATAAAGATTCATCCCAACGCGTCTGTGTTTCATACGCCTGGTTGGTTGGACGCTTTACGGAGCAGCTATCATTACGAGCCCGTTGCCTTAACGACGACTTCGCCAGGCCAGCCCCTGAGAAACGGTCTGGTGTTCTGCAAAATCCGGAGCTGGCTGACCGGGTCTCGAATGGTGTCACTTCCGTTCTCCGACCATTGTCAGCCGCTGCTCAGCAGTTCGGCGGACCTTCTGGAGTTACTGACATCTTTCTGGGACCAGCTGTCCCGTAAATGGAAGTACGTCGAAGTCAGGCCACTCACCGCCCTCGATCCGCAGATGGAGACGGACGCCGGATTCACGCAAAGCGAGTCATTCTGCTTTCATTCGCTTGACCTTCGACCTAGCCTGGATGACATTTTTCGTCGGTTCCACAAGAGTTGCATTCAGAGGAAAGTGCAGCGCGCGGGGAAAGAAGGACTGAGTCTAGAGCAAGGCAGATCCAGCGAATTGCTAAGGAAGTTCTATGGCCTGATGCTATTGACTCGGCGTCGCCATCAACTACCGCCTCAGCCATTCGGCTGGTTTCAGAACTTGGCGGACTCCCTGGGCGAAGAGCTTGTTGTAAGAGTTGCTCTGAAAGACGGCCAGCCGGTCGCAAGCATTCTGACTCTTGCTCATCATAAAACGGTGGTCTACAAGTACGGATGCTCCAACGTGAAGTACCACAATGTCGGTGGCATGCCGTTTTTGTTTTGGCAAGCAATCCAGGACGCAAAAGCGAGCGGGGCCGAGGAATTCGACTTCGGACGCTCGGAACTGGACAATTCCGGATTGATCACCTTCAAAGATCATTGGGGTGGGTCCCGCAAGACTCTTACGTACTACAAGTACCCCGGAAAACCGTCGGAAAGCACCGCAAAGTCGTGGCGGGCTGGGGCGGCGCGCAAAGGCTTCTCCGTCCTGCCGGATTTCTGCCTCACTACAGCGGGAAAATTCTTGTACCGGCACATCGGCTAACAAATGCCATTACTAACATTGAGCGATTCGTTAGTCGACCACTTCCGCTGCGCGGAGTTGCCGGTCTCCTTTGGACTGCTGGGTGAGCATTTCGGCACACCGGGGTACTTCCGTTTCGGCCAGGACACGATTTGCTATGGTCGCTCCTGCGTAGGTTCCCCCGCGAGCCATGTCAACTCCCCGCTCCCAGACCTGTCCGCAGAGGTTCAGGTGCAGAATTCGACTTGCCTCCTGCCTTTTGATCCAGCGGAGATCATAGAGGATCTGCGCCGAGAACGTTACGCCTCCGGTTATCGTCCTCATACTCGGGCGAAACGGGCATATTACCTGATCAGGTCTTGGCTTCCGTTTGCCTTGCGGAAGCTGCTAAAACGGATTGTACACAGGGGATGGAAGCAGAAGCGCTTTCCGAGTTGGCCGGTCGACCGCACCGTGGACAAGCTGTTTGAGGAACTCATGCTGCTTGGCATGAAAGCTTCGTCGATGGAAAGAGTGCCGTTTATTTGGTTCTGGCCAAAGGGATACTCAGGATGCGTCGTGATGACGCATGACGTGGAGGCTTCCGCCGGACTCAATTTCTGCCCTCAATTGATGGATCTCGACGATTCCTACGGAATAAAGTCGTCCTTTCAATTCGTTCCTGAAGGTAGATACGCAATTCCTGAGGAATTTCTGGCGGAGATTCGAATCAGAGGATTTGAGATCAACGTGCACGACTGGAATCATGATGGACTCCTGTTTGCCGATCACAGTGTATTCCGGGAAAGGGCAGAGAAGGTCAATCTGTTCGCCAGATCTTGGGGGGCGCAGGGTTTCCGGGCGGGTGCTCTCTATCGCAATACTGATTGGTACGACGCATTCACCTTGTCCTATGACATGTCCGTGCCGAATGTCGGCCATCTAGACCCGCAACCCGGCGGATGCTGCACCGTAATGCCCTATTTCATTGGCCGTATGCTCGAGATCCCCACTACCACAACGCAGGACTACACGCTGTTTCATCTTCTCGGTGACTACTCGATTGACCTCTGGCAACGACAACTCGACCTCATCTTGGAAGGCAATGGCCTGGCCAGCTTTATTGTTCACCCCGACTACATCATTGAGCCCCGGGCGCGAACCACTTATACGAAGCTGCTCGAGCACCTGTCTCGAATCGCCGAACCACAAAACGTGTGGATGGCGCTCCCCAAAGAAGTCAATCAGTGGTGGAGAAACCGAAGCCAGATGAGGCTCGTCCAGAAGGGTTCGGGCTGGGAAATCGAAGGCCTTGGCAAAGAGCAGGCGCGAGTCGCCTTTGCGACATTGGATGGGAATGATCTACTTTACACCTTTGACGCACACCCCGCCGTCACGGTTTCCTAAAATAGACTAAGCATGAAAATCTCTGTAGGTATTGCGAAATGAACCGAGACGTTTCTGTCATCATTCCGGAGGATAATAGAGTAACGCCCAGAATGACTTGTGGCTTCCTGGAAACTGGAATGGCAATTCCGCGCTTTGGAGAAGTACCAAGGGTGCGGACGGCGTATAAGATCGCTTAGCGTTTCAAAAGGCCACAACAAAGTCAATGGGGAAACCTCAATCACACGTGGTAAAGTAAGAGTCACACAGAGCGGAGATCCCGAGATGCAGCCGAGTATTTCAGTCATTATTCCGACATATAACCGCTCAGGGGTTTTGCGGTATTCAGTTGAGAGTGTCCTGAATCAAACCTACCCAGTATCTGAGGTCATCGTCGTCGATGATGGCTCGACCGATGACACTGCGGCTCTGATCGAGCGGGAGATACGGGACAAGTCTAGCTGGCGCGAGCGCGTTCGCTACGTCTATCAGTCGAACCAGGGCCAGAGCGCCGCAAACAATGCCGGCATATCGAAGGCAACCAGCGAGTGGCTTGGCTTTAATGCGAACGACGATCTTTGGTCGCCGTGGAAATTAGAATGGCAGTTCCGCGTCCTCGCGAAGTACCACGATGACTGCAGACTGTGTTTCACCGACGCTTGGTTCATGAATAATCCATTCTTGAAGGCGACGTTGTTCCAGACTGCAGGGAGGCCAGACGGGCAGGCATTTGGAGTTGTCAAGGATCCGGCTCATCTAATCGCCAAGGGGCAACATCCGATCTGGATGCAAACGGTGATCGCGCGCAAAGACTTGGTGGAGCAAGTGGGTGGTCTGGATGAGTCGTTGAGGTACAGCGAGGACCATGATTTTCTGTTCAGAATGGCTCTTGAAACCAACTTTTGTTTCGTGGGCATGCCCATGGTTCTGATCGACCGGTCCCCTGCGGAAGACCGACACGTTGGCGAAGCCAGGAATTGGCACAAGGAAGAGTTTTGTCTGCGCATGGACCAACGTCGCTTCGAAAAACAGTTAGAGCTGATTGGGAGACTATCGCCCGAGACCCGGAAGTTCGTTCGCCAAAATTTGAGCAATATCCATAGCGCCTGGGCCAGTTGGCACATTGAAAGGGGCGAGAACGAGAAGGCTGTAACCTCCCTTTCCACAGCAGCGAGGCACCGCTTGACTCCAAAACTCGCCCTCAAACTGGCTTTCACGCGAGTCGCACCCGAGTTCGTGAGGCGCCTCGTGGTGCACGATAGGCAAAAGGCCATCCGATACGACAGAGCGAGTTGGAAAGCCGACGAAACGTCCGGGTCGATGTGAGTGGCACCACTAAGGAAGGACAGAAAAGTAAGACACACGCGAATCCTCGCATGATGATAGACCACATCGGAATCGTTGTGCGTTCGCTGGAGGAAGGTATCCAGCAATGGGAACAACTGTTTGGGTACAAGCAAAACTCCGACATCGTACTGAACACTCGACAGAAAGTGAAAGTTGTATTCTTAGCTAAGAAAGAGTCTCTGACCGTCAAGCTAGTAGAGCCTACGGAGCCCACTTCTCCGATTTCTGCATACGCACGTCGCGGAGGGGGACTGCATCACCTTTGTTTTCGCTGTGACAATTTGGAACTTCAAATACCGATGCTCAAGAACAACGGCGTAATGTTCCTTGGCTCTCCCGAGCCCGGCGAAGCATTCAACAACCATAGCATCGCTTTCTTTCTCGCCAAAAACAATCTCAACGTTGAATTGATTGATACTCTGGAGAAGCTAGGATGGCTCGGTTAGTCATAGCGCAGCGGAGAGAGAGTATCCGTCTGGCAACAAGCCGTTTGGGGCTCGCCCGCAGGAACTAATTATGAAATTTAACAATCGAAACGTGTGCATTAGCCCTCGAAGCAAGATTGGGTCAAATGTGCGAATTGGAGACAACACGGTTGTCTACGACAACGTCGAGATCGGTGACAACTCGATCATCTGCAACGATGTGGTCTTAGGCGAACCCCTGGGCACATACTACCGTGACCCGGACTACACAAATCCGCTGTGTTCTATTGGTGCCAATTCCGTTATCAGGAGCCACTCCATTATCTATGCCGGCTCTCGAATTGGGGCGGCCTTTTCGTGCGGCCACCAAGCGCTGATTCGCGAAAAGTGCACGATTGGCGAGCACTGTTCCGTTGGAAGTCTGACCGACCTCGAGGGTGAAATCACCATTGGGAATTACTCTAGGATTCACAGCAACGTGCATATCTCCCAGAGAACGGTAATTGGTTCTTACATTTGGATCTCCCCTTTTGTTGTGGTTACACACGATCCTTATCCACCCTCATATGACTGGAAAGGCTCATCCATTGGCGACTACACGCAAGTCTGCGTCAACGCTGTAATTCTCCCTGGTGTGCAGATTGGAAAGAAATGCGTGATAGGCGCGGGGGCGGTCGTTAATAAGAGCCTGAAAGATTTCTCCCTCGTTATTCCCGCACCGTCAAGAATAATGGACGTCAGGAAATACGTTGTGATGGGCAAGGGACGAGTGTACCCGTGGATGAATCGCTTTGACCGCGGCATGCCATGGGAAGGCATTGGCTACGATACCTGGATCAGGCAGTCCGGCGGCGCGGAGTAGCGTGAAACATAGTTCACCATTTGGATGGGATCGGCTTCTTGGAGTCGTTTGTCCCTGGCTGGATATCCGAAGAAGTGTTCAGTTAAGCCATTGGCCCAGTCTAACCGACTCGCAAACAGCAACCGCACTTGAAGCCGTTAGGAAAATCAGCTTATGAAATCTATTTTTCGTGCCACCGCGATACTGAGCGGGAGTTCGGTCGTCAGCATTCTCCTAGGCTTAGTGTCGGCCAAGGTGATGGCTTTGCTATTGCAACCTAGCGGCTACGGATATTACGGCCTGTTGCAAAGCGTGGTTGCGGTGACGACCCTCGTCACAGGTATGGGGATAGCGACGGGTTTAGTGCGCCAGGGGGCTGGCGCCGCTTCGCGCAGCGATAAGGAAACCGTCTCCCGCTTACGCCATGGAGCTTGGATATTGTTTTGGATGTTGGGTGGTATTTCTTTGCTGGTCCTAACTGTGTTCCGAGCGCCGTTGAGCCGGCTGGGCGGACTGAACCAGCCCGCCGTAATGCCGATTCTTGGAATTGCTGTGTTGTTCACCGTCGCGAACAATATTCAGGCGGGAATACTAAATGCATACCACCGCGTTGGGGCGTTGGCGACTTACGGCATCGCCAACTCCGTCCTCGGTGCGGGTACCGCGATTTTGGCCGTGCTCATCTGGCGATCGTATGGCGTCATTCCAGCTGTCATAGGCGGAGCGATGGCGAGCTGGGCCGTCTCCGGAATGCTGCTTCGCCGCCATATTGGGCGGCCAGTCTCGAAGTTCTTCCAGCGGGAGAATCTAAACGCAGCATGGTCCCTCCTACGATTTGGAGGGCCCTTCACGGCAAGCACGATGGTAGGAACTGGCGTGCAACTTGCCTTGCCCATTCTGGTTTTTCATCTGCTGAGCACGGAAAGCGTGGGCTACTACAAGGCTGCCTCGGCAATCGCTGTGGGATATCTGGGATTTCTCGTCACCGCCATGGGGCAGGATTACTTTCCGCGCGTTTCGGCTGTCAAGGAAAACCCTAAAGCATTAGTCGAGCTGATTAACGAACAGCACCGCCTGGTCATGCTACTCGCGACGCCCATGATCCTCGGGACCCTGGCCCTGGTTCCTTACCTGATCCCTTTGGTCTATTCGCGTAAGTTCAGTCCGGCAGTGGAAATTCTAGAATGGCAACTTATAGGAGATTTGTTTAAATTTTCAAGCTGGACCGTGTCGTTCGCCATTTTGGCGCGCTGCAAAAGCTCAATTTATTTCCTTACCGAATCGATCGGCGGGATCGCGACTCTCGTGACTACCTGGATTGGCGTAAAGCTGTTCGGTCTGCCGGGCCTGGGGATCGCTTACCTCATGATGTTCATCATCTACTATGCGGTAACCTGGGCCATCATTCGCCGCGAAATTCCATTCGTCTGGACTGCGTCCAACAAGAAGATGATGGCGGCGGCGCTGCTGGCGGCCACAATCATCAGAACCATTCCTGAGACGCGATTTGCAAATTTCAGAACTCCGGTGGCGCTCGGGCTCGCGTTTGCGGCAGGTATTTACAGTCTGACGGTGCTATGGCATCAATACAAGGGGGGCAGAGACTCCCAACAGTTCGCCACAGCGGCGGGCGCCGGCGAGCAGGAAACGATCGTTCGTTTATGAAATCGCAGACTACCCCATTGCCTATCCGACAACACCCCAGCACCAAGCCGGAGAAGTCGGAGGCTGGGCGGATCGAGTCCTGGTCCCTGGTTGCTGCCGTCAATAACGACCGCGTGTTCGAGAACACGCTTCTTTCCTCGCCGGGCATTGATGCGAAATGTCAGATCATTCCAAAACGTGGTTTTCAATGCGCGGGGAAGGCTTATAACTCCGGAATCAACGACGCGCGGCACGACATAATTGTTTTCGCCCATCAGGATATATATTTGCCGCACGATTGGAAGGCACAAGTCGAAGTAGCGCTTTCTCAAGTCGCACGGATTGATCCCGGCTGGGGCGTGCTTGGCGTGGTAGGCGTCGCAAAAGAGAACCAGGATATCCGGGGCCATTGTTATTCGACCGGTCTGCAACGCTTCGTGGGCGAGACGTTTTCGACGCCGGTTGAGGTGCGCTCCCTGGACGAAATCGTACTGCTCCTTCGCCGGTCATCGGGCCTGATGTTTGACGAGAACCTGCCGGGATTTCACTTGTACGGAACCGACATTTGCGCGCAGGCTAACGCGCGAGGAATGAAGAGCTACGTTGTTCCTGCCTTTTGCATACACAACAGCAATGGTGTGAAGTATTACCCGGTCGAGTTTTGGCGCGCTTACTTCTACCTCCGTCGGAAGTGGTGGCCGCGGCTTCCTCTCACCACGTGTTGCACCAAGATCACCAAATGGTGCCTACCAGCCCTCAAATCGATGTTCCGGGATTGTGTAGACACTCTTTTCCGCTTGCGAAGTGTGGGGAGCCGCGTGGACGATGTCGCTACGCTTTACCGATCATTATTTGTGAACCCTTGAGGGATAGGTGCGCCGCACCTTGGTGGCGTAACAAAAGGTCTAAATGCCGACCAATGCACATCTCGGCTTGTTGTTTCCGCGCGGATCAATGGTTCCCGAGGATTGCCATGCGTAGCTCCACGCCGATTCAAGCTTTTATATTGGGCGCCAGCTTCGAGACCGAGAATATGGGAGTCAGTGCATTGGCTGCCGGAGCGATCAAGAGCCTTCTTTATCAATTTCCTCAGGCCGAGATCTCGTTGTTGGATTATGCAAGAGAGTCCAAAGTGTGCAGCGTGCGGATAGGTCAAGTGGACGTCCAGATCCCTGTGGTTAACATGAGATTCTCGAAGAGACTCTACCTGTCCAACAATGTTGTGCTGCTGATTGCGATTGCGATCATCGCGAGGATCATTCCGGCGAAGCGACTAAGCCAATGGGTAATCGGCAGAAACAAAGTCCTGAGAGACTTATCGAAAGCGATCGTTTGCCTGTCCGTCGCAGGTGGCGATAGCTTCAGCGACATCTACGGTCTGGGTCGCTTGATTTACGTCTCTCTGCCGCAAGTACTAGTCCTACTTTTGGGCAAGCGACTGATATTGCTTCCCCAAACGATCGGTCCTTTCAAATCGAGATCGGCCAAGCTAATTGCAAGATTCATCATGACAAGAGCATCAAGAATTTATGCTCGCGACTACCTCAGTGTGAAAGTTGCTGAACCCTGCATCGACTCCGAGAACGGAAATGGGAAGGTTCGTTTTTGCTATGACCTGGCTTTCGTTCTAGACTCGTTGCCACCCAGACATATGAAGGTGGTCGGTTTACCGAATTACCAGAGTGGCCGGTCCCCTTTAGTGGGCGTGAATGTTAGTGGTCTCCTAATGATGGGCGGCTACACGAAAGCGAACATGTTCGGGTTGAAGACGAGTTACGCAAGCCTTGTTCGAGCTATGGTCGACCACATGATTCTAGAAGAAGAGTCCAATGTGTTGCTCATTCCACATGTATTCGGAACTGATGTTAACTCGGAGTCAGACTTAGTTGCCTGCGAAAGGGTTTATCAAGAACTGAAAAGTGTCCATGGTGACAGAATAGGGTTTGTCAGCAGCCGTCACAATCAAAGTGAGATTAAGAAGATTATAGGGTCCTGCGACTTTTTTATTGGCGCTCGCATGCATGCGTGTATAGCTGCTCTTTCGCAGAATGTGCCAGCGGTTGCCCTCGCATACAGCGACAAGTTCAAAGGCGTAATGGAGACTTTGGGAGTGGACCGTTTGGTAGTCGATCCCCGCAACATGGACGAAGAGGAGGTTTTGAAAGCTCTCTCCAGTGCATACAAGGAACGGGGCGCCATACGACGAGAGTTGGAAAGAAAGATGCCCGAGGTTCGGAGCACTGTTCTGAACCTGTTCGCGTTCTTGAATCCGTCGCAGGGGGAGTTGCAGTCGTGGGCGGACGAGGCACTGCCGCTTCCGACTTGAGCGATCCCGTGGCAGTCTATCAGGTAGATCCGATCACAGGCGCGCGCTGGTCTGAGTTTCTAGGTAAACATTCTCAAGCATCCATATACCATTCGCCGGGATGGCTCGAGGCGTTAAATCGTACGTACGACTACGAGCCGCTTGTGCTCACGACCTCCGGTCCTGGTGCGCCCTTGGAGAATGGGATCGCTTTCTGCTCTATTTATAGCTGGGTGACCGGGCGTCGCCTCGTAGGAGTACGCTTTTCCGATCATTGGGAACCGTTGATTTCGGACCAGAATCAAATCAACGAGGTAGGAACCTACTTGTAGAAGGAAGTGGATCAAAACAAGTGGGGCTATATTGAGCTTAGACCATTGAGTCAGGGCTGGAACAGCCCAGGCCGTTTCAGAGAAGGGCAAGCATTCTATTTCCATCAGCTCGATCTCACACCTAGCATCGAGTCCTTGTTGTGCAGTTTTGACAACGACTCCGTTCAACGTAAGATCCGGAGGCAAGAGCGCGAAGGGTTGGTGATCGAACAAGGAAGGAGCGAACGGCTATCGGACTACTTTTACCCATTGTTTATTCGCACGCGACGCCGGCGGCGATTGCCACCGCCTCCGCGACGTAGGTTCAGCAACCTAATTCAACTTCTGGGTGAGTCGATTACAATCCGGGTGTGTTTCACAGTGACCCGGGCCATAGCGAGCATCCTGACGCTGCAGTACTATTGGCGGGCTGCCCGGCTTCAACATGCGGCCCGGCCCTTTACGATGTAATCTCAAAGACGAAGCACATTGGATAAGTCGTGTGGAATCGGTCTCCATGCGGATGCAAGGAATTGCATACGGTTGTAAGTACGTTCACTCTTGACAAGCAAAGCAGAATCGGTAGAGTTCTAAGAGCGGTAAAACACCAGACTCCCCCATATATCGCCTTTCCGAATTTCTGGGTCTAATTGTGAACAGGTAGCCGCTCCAGCGAGCTGGCTCTGGAGAAGAGAAGATTATGGATTTCCCTGCCATGATTCTGTACGTTTTAGGTCCTGTTAGTTCTCGCCCCACGGACAGAGTTTCAAGTCAAAGCACAGCGATATCGGCTGAGCATTTGGACGCCCCTGCGTTAGCAGCACGGGGAAAGTAGAACGTAAAAAAACGAATCAATGAGTGAGTGTAATAGCAGAGAGCTCGACAGCGTGTCCCGCGGTGCCCCGGCCCGTGGGCTGTCGCGTTGTGAGCGCCACAAGTTGCCGCCCGTAGGAGAATCAGCAATGGTACGCAAAAAGCAGCCTTCATGGTATGCATTCCTGTTGTTCACGCAAATGGTATTTGCCGTCGTTGCGATCGCAACACCTGCCCAAGCGCAAAGTCCCGTGGGCTGGTGGAGATTTGACGACGGTACGGGGACGACGGCTGCGGACTCATCGGGGAATGGCTACAACGCTACGCTGGTCAACGGGGTCAGCTGGGTTACCGGTAAAATCGGGGACGCAGTGTCGGCCAACGGGGTGAATCAATATGTGAGCATCCCGGCGGTCAATGTCAG
>JBEKDG010000039.1:0-38483 GCA_050014475.1 Terriglobales bacterium
GAACGCGAAAAGCGCTCGAAGATCATCCACGCCGAAGGCGAGTTCTCCGCCGCCCAGCGCCTGGTGGATGCCGCGCACCTGTTGGCGACCGAACCGATCAGCATCCAGTTGCGCTATCTGCAGACGCTCACCGAAATCGGGGTCGAGAAAAACACGACCGTCGTGTTTCCCGTGCCCATCGATTTCTTCTCCGGCATGCAGAAGTTGCTCGCGGGCGTGCCCACACCCGGCGCGCCGGCTGGAAAGTAGAGGTCAACACTGGTTACGATGCCCACGGCGCAGCAGGATACGGAGATCATCCTCGGCACGGGCCGCATGCTGGCCATCTTTTTCAGCTTTGTCCTGGTCTGCGCTTTCTTCTTTGCGATCGGCTTTTCGCTCGGTCGAAGAACCACCATGGCAAGCGTGGGCAGTTCGCTGATCGCTCCCATTGGAACTCCGGCAACCATCGTTCGGCCCTCGGCCGCAAGAAACGACGCTCCCCAGCCCACGGCGCAGTCTGGCGATTTTAGTTTTTACAAGGCCGTAGGCGAGAAGAAGGCTGACGCCGCGCTCATCCCTCAGGATTCGAAGGCGCCACCGGAGGCCTCAAGCGCGGCGGCCTCGACCGTGGAAGAACCGTCAAAAGCCGCCGCTGACGCCGTAACCGCAACACCGTCAAGCGCCGGTTACTACGTACAGGTCGCCGCGGTTAGCCGGCAGGAAGACGCCGAATCGTTAGTCGAGGCGCTGAAGAAAAAGCAGTATCCGGCTTTCACCGCGAACAATCCTTCCGCCGACAAGTTCTATCACGTTCAGGTCGGACCCTACGCCGACCTGAAGGACGCCGAGGCCATGCGCGCCCGCCTCATCGGCGATGGCTACAATCCGATTGTGAAAAAGTAGAAAGGATTTTGTAATTTTGTAATCGGTAATTTGGTAATCGAAACCCCACTGGCCGCAGGTCTGAAATTACCAAATTACACAATTACCAATTCCCTCTGTTACCCTTCCTCATCATGGCTCACGCCGCTCCCAATCTTGATCGCTTCCTGCACGCCATTGCCGATCCCACTCGCCGCCGAATTCTGTGCGCGCTCAAGGAAAAAGGCGGATGCTCCCTCGACAAGGAAACCGGGCTCTGCGCCGCCGATATCGAGCAACGCGTGAACCTGGCGCAGCCCACCGTTTCGCATCATATGCGGATCCTGGAAAAGGCCAGCCTGGTGGAGGCCAAGAGAGAGGGGCACTGGCGCTGGTATCGGCGCAACGAAAAATTGATTGCGGAAATGATGCGCGGACTGAAGGGCCAACTTTAGAAGGGACAACTTTAGGCGGTTCGGCTGCGGCTATGCTCCCGCGCCGGCCACGGAGGCTTTTTCTTCGTTCTTATCGTTCGTATTCATTGCCGTCTTCATGGCAGGTTTCCCTTCCCTCTGGCTCAGCCCACGCACCTGTGAGATCAGGTCCGCCACTTCAAACGGCTTGGCCAGCGAGGGCACGCCGTGTTCCTGGAGGAAACTTCGAGTCTGCGGGTCGGTCACACTGGAGAACGTCAGCAGCAGCCCTTTCTCCAGACCGGGGCAGTTTTGCGCGATCCACTCGTACATCTCCCGCGCGCTGCATCCGCCTGGCATCCGACCATTCATCACGATCACGTCGAAGGAGCCATGGCGGAGCCGCTCCTGCGTATCCTCCACGCTCATGGAGGTAGTGACTTCGGCTCCCGCGCCGACCAACACGTCTCGTTCAAATTCCAGCACCGCTTCTTCGTCTTCGACGAGCAGCACGCGCCCTGCCAGCAGCGACTCTCGCCGCGTTGGCGCCACCGTCTCCGGCAACGCGGGTTTCTCACTCGCCAGCAAACGAACTTCAATCGTCGCTCCGCCCTCTTCCCGGTTGCGGGCCACGATTTCCCCGCCATGTTCCTTGACGATCCCGTAGCAGATGCTCAACCCAAGGCCGGTTCCCTTGCCCACCGACTTGGTGGTATAGAAGGGATCGAAAATCCGGTTGGGGTCCTTGATTCCCGGACCACTGTCATCGAACTCCACGCACACGAAGGCGTCTTTCTTGGACACGCGCACTTTCAACACACCGCTGCCGCTGCCCTCCACCATCGCATCGAGGGCGTTGTTGATAACGTTCAGGAAGACCTGCTCCAACTGGTGCGGATCGGCCACGACCGAGGGCAGATCCTCGGGAATTTCGCGTTCCAGCGAAACGTTGTTGACCTTCAAATCGTATTCGCGCAGCGTGAGTGACTCTTCCAGCACCTTGCGCAAGTCCACTTCCTGCTTCTGCGGCTTGCGCTGGCGGGCAAAGGAAAGCAGATTCTGTACCACCCGGTGCGTCCGCTGGGCCTGCTTGAACAGCTTACGCACATAGTCGGCCGAACGGTGATCGAGGCCCGCGCCTTCGAGCAGCTGCGCGTAACCCAGGATGGCGGTCAGCGGATTATTCAACTCGTGCGCCACGCCCGAAATCAATTGGCCGACCGCCGACATCTTCTCGCTCTGCAGCAGTTGCTCCTGCGTCCGCCGCAAGTCTTCGTACGCTCGGCAAGTCTCCTCGTAGAGCTGCACCTTTTCGATCGTAGTCGCCAGTTGCCGGCTGATGGCGACCAGCAGATTCTCATCGTTACTCGAATAGTGCCGGTCTTCCTTGCTGGCAATACCCATGACGCCGATGGGCTTGTCCTTGCTCCAGAGCACCACCCAGATCCAGTAGGGCAGCCGGTCGGCGCACACAAACTCGACTACCGCCGGTGGCAGGTGCGGCAGAAAATCCTGGGTCACCACTTCCGCACGCGAGCGCATCACCAGATCGCCCAGACCTTCCGGAAAAATGACTTCGGCCATGCGCATGCGCGCCTCGCTGCGTGGGCCCCAGCCGGCGCGCCGCCGGTAGGTGCCATCCGGTTCTGCCGCCAGATAGACCGAGCCGGTCTCCGCCCCAAACAGCGAGATCACCTGGCGCAGCGTCAGGTTCAGAATTTCATCCAGATCGAACGACTGCGTCGCGATGACTGCCATCGCGTTGAGCGCGTTCAACTCGCGATTCCGCCGCCGCATCTCGTCTTCCGAGCGTTTCTTCTCCGTGATGTCGAGAACGAAGCCCTGATAGCGCTCAATGTTTCCGCCCGAATCGCGCGTTGCAAAGCAGCTCTGCGCCACCACCAGCAGCGTGCCATCTTTGCGCCGCACCGTAATTTCAAAGTTGCGGACATAGTTGTGCGCCTCGATTTCCTTGCGAAAAGCCTCCCGCTCCTCCGCCACCGAGTGCAGCACGCTCCCCATGTCGAGCACCATCAACTCATCCCGGCTGCCGTAACCGAGCATGGTGACAAAGGCGTCGTTGCAGTCGAGCAACTCGCCCTCCGGCGTGGCTACGAACACGCCTTCCTGCGCCTGCTCAAACAGCATGCGGTATTTTTCTTCCGCCACTTGCCGCGCGGTCGTATCGTGCACCACATGGATGGTGCCCTTCTGTTGGCCTCCCTGCTCGGCATACGAGGAGGTCGAAACCACCGACTGCCCGCCGAAACAGGGATCCATTCCTTCGGTCAGCCCGGAACCGCGTTCGCAGTACGGGCATCCGCTCCAGGCGCGCTGTTGCGGCAGAACCTCCTCGCAGAAATGGCCCAAGACATCGGCCGGCGCCTGTTCCAGCCGCTGCAGCAGGGCTTGATTGGTCTTGAGGATGCGGAAGTCGGCGTCGTGCGCCAGAATCAGATCCTGAATGGAATCGAAGGTATTCATCCACTGCCGCTGCGAGCGCAACACCTGCTCCAGCAAGCGCAGATTTTCCACCGCAATACCCAGCTTCTGCGCCGCCGTTTCCAGGAACTCCAGTTCTTCCCGCGTGTGGCGCCGGCTGCCGGAGCAGCCGAGCGAGATCATCCCGATCACCGTCTTCTTGCCCAGCACCGGCAGCAGCAGCACGTGATGAATGCCGTGCTTCCGCAGTTGTTCCCGCTCCGGTTCCGACATCTCCGAGAGTTCCATCACCGCCGCCCGGTTTTCCTGGAGGACGCGGGCCGCGGTTTCATCCGTCCCGACTTGCGCCATCCCTGCTTGACCCATGGCTCGCAGAAATTCCGGCGACAGGCCGGCGTGCTGCGTGGGCACCAGATGGTCGCCTTCCATCAACTGGAACCATGCTGCCTTCGCCCCGACTACGGCTTTCAGTTTCTCCAGAGCAGTCTGCATCATTGGGGCGTGATTCTGGCCGCGCGCAATCGTGACCGTCAACTCGTTCAGCACCGCCAGCCGGCGCATACGCAGCCGCGAGTCGTCCAGCACCACCAGCAGAATGCTCGAACCGAACAGCACTTCCGCCAATAGGTAACCTTCACTCGGAATATGACTGGTGAACTTAGGCCAGTTCAGATTCAACGTCAGCAGCCCGGCGGCGAACAGGAAAGGCCCCAGCCCAATACGCCCGAACCGGTACCGCAGCAGTTCAACGGCTGCTCCGGCCGCAATCAACCGGCACGATACTTCCAAGCCCAGACCGAGGGCCTTCGAATCCGGAAAATACAGCGGCCGCATTGCGGCGCAAACCATCAGCACCCACGAAACCGCCACCAACGCCGTCAGCGCTCGCCGCGCCTGCGCCGACATCAGCGCCGCCGCCGCAAACAATCCCATCGCCAGCACAAAGTCGGCCTGCGCGAATGCCGCCATCGACTTCGACGCGCCGTGCATCTCGCCGGCGCCCGCTACCCACAGAAACGCTCCATAGGCGACCCAGCTCGCTCCCCACGCCAGCAGACATCGTTCCCGAAAAACCCGGAAGAAAAGCAGACTGACGACGACCACGATCAGGGCGGCCGTTTCCCGCGCCGTCAACCAAGGGCCGGTCAACACGCCAAGCGAATTCCCCAATAGCCCGGCAGTATCCATAGATAAGCGCACGAACACCTAAGCTTTTAAATATCATGCCAGCTGCCCTTCGTTACCGGATTTCCGTCTCCAGTTGGTTACTTTCGGAATGTGAAGTCGTGGCCTAAAATGACTGATACATACACTCAGCCCATGCCTAATGACCGCATCCTCGTAGTGGACGACGAGGAGACAATCCGCGAGATTGTTTCCTCCATGCTCGGCGGAGCCCATTTTCAGACTCGCCAGGCCGCCAGTGGCATCGAAGCCCTCGCGATTCTGGAATCGGGTGACGAATTCGATCTCGTCCTCTCTGACCTGATGATGGCCGAAATGGATGGGATTGCCCTTTTGGAACGTGCCAAGGAACGTTACCCTGACATGCCGATCGTCATGGTCACGGCGGTCCACGACATTCAGGTCGCTCTGCAGGCCCTGCGCAATGGGGCGTACGACTACCTGCTCAAGCCTTTCGAGCGCGAACAACTGCTGGCCACGGTTCGCCGTGCCCTGGAGAATCGCCGCCTCAAGCGCGAAAACGATGCCTATCGCACCAACCTCGAGGCGCTGGTTGCCGCCCGTACCCAGCAATGGAAAACGGCGCTTTCCAAGCTGGAGGAGTCCTATGACATCACGCTCGAAGCCTTGGGCGGTGCGCTCGACGCCAAGGACGCCGAGACCGAACACCACTCCAAACGCGTCACCGCATTCACCATCGCCATTGCGCGCAAAATGGGCCTGCCAAAAGAAGAGATCAGCGTGATCGCCCGCGGAGCTTTCCTGCACGACATCGGCAAGATGGCCATTCCCGACGACATCCTGCACAAGCCCGGCAAGCTCACGGACGACGAAATGGCCATCATGCGCGAGCACTGCTACCGGGGATACAAGATTCTCTCCCGAATCCCCTTTCTCGCCGAGGCTGCCGAAATCGTTTACGCCCACCAGGAGCACTACGACGGGACCGGGTATCCGCGTGGCCTGAAGGGCGATGGGATCCCGCTAGGTGCCCGAATTTTCGCGATTGCCGATACGCTGGATGCCATGAGATCCAAGCGTGCTTACCGTGATGCCCAAACCATTCAGGCCGCCCGCAAGGAAATCGAACTCTGGTCCGGTCGCCAGTTCGATCCTCAGATCGTCAAGGTCTTTCTCGAAATGCCCGACGATATCTGGGAAGACCTGCGGAACGACATCAATGAGCAGAACCCGTCTTTCCCGAAGGTATAACCACCGACACCGCTGGCTGGGCTTGCAACGCTAAACGCGCAACCCTGACCAGCATTTCCTGCCAATCGCCAGGCATCGTTTTACCCTCATCGCCTCATCCAACGGGACAAGTGAAGTCAATCCAAACGGCCCCCACCACGGTCGTGTTCTGCCGTTCTGGGGTGAATAACGGGTGCTCGCCAGAATGTGCCTGTTTCACATCTGGCGGGCAGACCGGGTTTTGTTTTGGTGCGCCAGAAAATCTGCGAGGTAATCGTGAACAAACTCTCATCGTGGGTAGGAATACTCTTTCTGACTGCCACAACGTCCTTGCTGGCCCAGACAATCGATCCAGCCACAGCGCCCATGGCTGACGCTCTCAACTGCCCGACTTCCCGGTAGAGACGCGGCTTGCCGCGTCTCCCTCGGCGCCGTCCTTCTTGCCCGCAATTTTTCTCGTTTCACTTCCTTCGATTGCAACTCGGGACGCTCGTCGCGTTCTAATACCAGAGGTGTATAACGGAAACTTCGGTTTCCACATCCAGCTTCCGAGATGCAGCTTTCAATATCCAGGAGACATCCGATGAAAAACACCATTGTCACTCTTTGCGCCGTTCTCCTTCTGAGTACTCTCTCGATCGCGCAGAGTCCCACGCTCAATCCTCTGCCCAACACCATTTTCGTGGGCGCCGATGGCAAATTTGAAACCGCGCCGGATACCGCGCTCATCCAGTTCAACATCTCGGCCCAAGCCGACAGCGCCAAAGACGCCTACGACCAGGCCGCCAAACAAGCCGAGGCCACGCGCCAGGTTCTGCGCGCAAACGGCATCGATCCCAAGTCTGCGGAAATCGGCTTCTTCTCTGTGAATCCGCAGTACGACTGGAAAAACCCGAAGCACAAAGTCATTGGCTACCAGGTCACGACCAGCGTCAGCTTGAAGCTCAAGGATTTTTCGAAGATTGGCCCGGTCACCCAGCAACTTGCCGACGCCAGCGTCAGTGAAAGCCAGTCGCTCAGCTATACGCTGGACTCGACCGACGAGGCCAAGAGCAAAGCCGTGGCCGACGCCTACCGGCGCGCCCGCGCTTCCGCGCAGTCCCTCGCCGCCGCCAGCGGACGTACGCTCGGCGAACTCTCCTACGCTTCCGTCGATACCTTCGAGAACATTCGCGTGGTCGCGCCCATGCCGCGCCGCGCCATGCCCATGGCGATGGCAGCACAAGGCCCCACCCCGACCGAGGAGTTCTCGCCCCAGAACGTGACGGTCACCGCGCACGTGAACGCTATGTTTGTATTGAAATAGAAGGTGTGGCGCGGACACTCTTGTCCGCGAAAGAGAAACGAGAGCGGAAAGGAAGTTACTCAGCCGCGGATCGACTAGTCCCTATTGCGGACCCTACAGCGTGTTTCATAAATGGTTTTTTGAAGGGGCGCGGCTTTAGAGGTTGCTGAAAAAGTCCTGGTTGACGCGGTTTTGGGAAGGGTACGACTTCAGTCGTGCCGTCAAGCCGTTGAAAATGTGTCCGCGCTTTAGCGCCCGAGGTGCGCTTTTTGCACCCTCGACTGATTTTTCCGCAGCCTCTTTAGCCGCGCCGTTTCGAGCCAAACGAACCAGGGGCTTTAGCACCTGCGGGAACAGCCTGTTTCCTCACAAACCCATATATGAAACACGCTCTAACCACTACTTCTCCGCGCCCGGTTCTCCAACACATTGCCCATGAACTGCGACTGCAGTTTCTGCGCGCACCCCTCGCCGCAAACATGCATCGCGCCTTCCTGCACTGCCAGTTTTTCGTCCCACGGCGCCAGATGCATCACCGGGACTTCGTAATCGCCAAACGAGCTCCACATTATCCACCAGCGGTCGCTCCCGCCCTTTAGCACCCCGCAATTCGGGCCGGCGCACCGGTAAAACGGAGTCGGAATGAGAAGTAGATTTTCGGACATGGCCAACCTGGGTACCTCGCGTTATTGTAGCTGAGGAGTCGGCGCGGGACCATAGGTTACAGACCATGTCGAAGACGCGCATTGAAAGTTATGCGCCTGCTACTTGTACAACAGATACTTTCCCCGCAGCCGCACAAATCCCTCCAGCCGCTCCTGCCAGGCCTCGGCAATCCGCCTCGGATCCTCTCCCGCCCCGATCGCCTCGAACACCGCCCGATTCACCAGCAGATCCGCCATCCGCTCCAGCTTGAAGTCGTTCGGATACAGCTTATGCAGCGCGGACGCCAGTTCAATCCCCAATTCTGGCGAGTCGAGAGTATTCCGATCCAGAACTATCAGGTTCACACCTTCGCATCGTTCCCCTGCAAAGTTACTCGATGACGGAGTAAAAACAATCGGCACGAACCGCACACTCTGGATACCGCGTCCGTTCAAGTAAGCCGCCAATTCCCTGCTCTTGATCCAAGGTGCGCCCATCACCTCGAACGGCGTATCCGTCCCGCGACCCACCGAGACATTCGTCCCTTCAATCAGCGCCACCCCCGGATAAAGCGCCGCCTCTGTCAAATCCCGCAAATTGGGCGAAGGATCCACCCACCGCAGGCCAGTCGAATCGAACCAGTCCCCCGGCTGCCAACCTTCCATAGCAACCACCTCGAGCCGCGCCCCAATGTGCCGCTCGGCATTGAACATTTTCGCCAGCTCACCCAAAGTCATGCCGTGCCGCACCGGCTCAGGAAAGTAGTTCGTAAAACTTTCCCGCCCGTCATTTGGGTTGGAACTGGAACTGGAATCGGAAACCGGCCCCTGCACAAACGACCCCGTAATCGGATTCGGCCGATCCAGAATGACCACTTCAATCCCCGCCTTCGCGGCCGCTTCCAGAAAATATCCCATCGTAGTCTCGTAGGTGTAAAACCGCGCGCCCGCATCCGCCAGGTCAATCGCCACCGCATCCAGCCGCTTCAACACGTCCATCGGCGGACGCCGCGCCGCGTCGCTCGCCCCGTACACGCTATAGACCGCAACGCCGGTCGCCGCATCCTTCGCATTTTTGACATCCGTCGTGTCCAGCGTCCCCGTCACCCCATGTTCCGGACTGAAAATCGCATCCAGCGAAATCCCCGGCACGTTCGCCAGCACGTCAATCGTCCGCCGCCCTTCCGAGTCCACACCGGTCTGATTCGTCAGCAGTCCAATGCTTCGCGGAGCCCCGCCCCGGGCCGGATGCAGCGCCGCAAACTTGCTCTCCTCGAGCACGTCAATTCCCGTCTTCACCGTCCCATTCCGCACCGCCAGCTTGCGCGCCGCGCTCTGCATTTCGTTGTAGCCGGTGATCGTAGCCACCCGCATCTTCTCCGCCTCGGCCGGATCCAGCGCCAGCGCCGCCGCCACCGCCGTCGCCACCTTCGTCCGAAGCGAGGCCGCGCTTCCCTTCTCCTTCGCCGGCAGCGCGTTCATGTGCACCGCGTTCGTCAACAGCACGATATAAGTCTTCGTCGCCGGATCAATCCACAGCGAAGTCCCCGTGAATCCCGTATGCCCGTACCCGCCCACCGGCAACAGCTCTCCGCGATTGGTGGAAAGAGGAGAATCGATGTCCCACCCAAATCCCCGCACTGCCGACCCATTCACTGGCTGCTGTGGCGCAGTCATCTTCGCAATCGTCGCCGGAGTCAGTACGCCCCGTCCGCCATCCAGCAAAGCCTGCGCAAAAACCGCCAGATCGTCGGCGGTGGAAAATACTCCCGCATGTCCCGCCACGCCGCCCATCCGGCGAGCGGTAGGATCATGCACCACTCCGCGCAGCAGGCGACGGTTCTCATCTTCCTCTGTCGGAGCGATGCGAGACGCCCAAGACGGCGGAGGAAGGAATCGCGTCTCCTTCATTCCGAGCGGTCCAAACACATGCTTCGCCGCATACTCATCGAGCGGCTCACCCGAAAGCCGCTCCACCAGCGCTCCCAGCACGACGAAATTAGTGTCGCTGTAGACAAATGCCGACCCTGGGGCCCTTTCGGGCGTGACTTCAAACGCCATGTGATACGCGGTGTCCTTGCCTTCCCACTTCTTACCCAGTTCGAGATCTTCCGGCAGCCCCGAGTAGTGCACCAGCAACTGCCGGATCGTAATATCCTGCTTCCCGTTCTGCCCAAACTCGGGAAGGTACTTCGCGACCGGATCGCTCATCCGAAACTTCCCCTGCTCCCAAAGCTGCATGATCGCCGTAGTAGTTGCGACGACCTTGGTCAGCGACGCACAATCAAACACCGTATCGAGCGTCATCGCCTCCCGCCGAGGCTCAATCGCCCGGCTGCCATAAGCCTTGCGATACACCACCTTACCGTCGTGGCCGACGATGAGGACCGCGCCCGGAATCTGCTGTTGGGCGATCGCGTCGTTGATGATGGGATCGAGAACGGCGAGGCGTGCATCAAGCGAAGTCTCGGAGAACGCGGTCGCAGAAAACAGGAGAGCGAAAAACAGCAGATTTTTCGGTAAGCGTTTCACGTCTGCTGTGACTCTACATGACCCCGGAGACGCTGCTCAAGGCTGAACGTTACAAACGATGCCCTCGGAGTAACTCCCCGTTTGCCTCCACCCTCCGCCTTTGCTATAACCCCATCAGTTCACAAAACACCCTTGAACCTGACGCTGCCGAATCGAGAGTCTGGCTTTTCCTTCCTGGTGCGCAATTTCGCCGCGCAGGATGATCGGTTTCCCAACGCTTTCGGCATCCTCGAAAAGGCCATCGCCGCCCGCGCCTTCCCTGCCTGCTCGCTCGCGGTTACCTTCCGCGGAGAACTTGTCGCCCACAAGGCTCTCGGCCGCTTCACATACGATCCGGCTGCGCCCGAAGTCGCCACCGCGAGCCTCTTCGATCTCGCTTCGCTCACCAAAGTCGTGGCCACAACCGCGATGGCCATGATCCTCTACGAGCGGGGCCTGCTCGATCTCGAAGCCCCCGTCACCGCCATCGTCTTCGAATTCGCCGATAATGACCCTCGCCGCCGCGACATCACTCTACGCACGCTGCTCGCGCACAGCTCCGGCCTGCCCGCCTACGAAAAGCTTTTCCTGCGCGCCCAGTCTCGTGAAGACCTTCTGCAAGCCGCCTTCACCACCCAACTTGCCGCCGCCCCCGGTGCGCGCGCTGAATACAGCGACATCGGCTTCATCATTCTCGGCGTCGCGCTCGAGCGCCTCGCCGACGAATCGCTCGACGCGTTCTGCCAGCGCGAAATCTTCGGTCCGCTTGGCATGACGCACACGACTTTCAATCCCATGCACGACTTGAAGGATTCCATCCCGCCAACCGCCGACGATCGCACCTTCCGCCACCACATCATCCAAGGCGAGGTGCAGGACGAAAACGCGAGCGTCCTCGGCGGCATTGCCGGACACGCCGGCCTGTTCTCGACCGCCGAAGATCTGGCCATCTTCGCCCACGCCATGCTCAACGCTGGACACCCCATCCTCCGCTCCTCGACCATCGAACTCTTTTCGCGCCGGGAATCCGCCCCCGCAGGCACTTCCCGCGCGCTTGGCTGGGACACGCCCGCCGCGCCCTCGCAATCCGGAAAATACTTCTCGTCCCGTTCCTTCGGACACCTCGGTTACACCGGCACATCCCTGTGGATCGACCCAGACCGCCAACTTTCGATAAGTTTGCTAACCAACCGCACCTGGCCTGACTGCCAGAACCAGGCAATCAAACAAGTGCGGCCGGCGTTTCACGACGCGGTGATGGAAGCCCTGGAGAACGCGTGAAACGCAAAGCCTCTAATCGCAAAGCTTCGAAGCGCAAAGAAACGACCGTGGAACTCCGCCGCCTCGGCACCGAGAAAGCAAACTCCGCCTCCGCCGATCTCGATCGCAAGTCCGCGCTCGAAATCGCCCGCATCATCAACCGGGAAGATGCCAAAGTCGCCGCCGCCGTAAAGGGCGCTCTCCGGCAAATCGCGCAAGCGATCGATCTGATCGCCGCGGCACTCTCCCAGGACGGGCGCCTCATCTACGTAGGCACCGGCACCAGCGGACGCATTGCCGCCCTCGACGCCGTCGAATGTCCGCCCACCTTTGACGTCGACCCGCGCATGGTCCAATTCATCATCGCCGGCGGCTCAAAAGCGCTGGGCGCAGCCGTAGAAGCCGACGAAGACTCCCGCGAGCTGGGCCGCAAAGCAATCGCGAAGAAGAAGCCCACAAAAAAAGATGTCGTCGTAGGCATCGCGGCCAGCGGACGCACTCCGTTCACCATAGCCGCCATCGAATATGCGCGCGCTCACGGCGCAAAGACCGTTGCCGTCGTCTGCAACCCGAAATCCCCGCTCGGCCAAGCCGCACACGTGGCCATCGTCGCGGACGTCGGCGCAGAAGTTGTCGCTGGCTCCACGCGTATGAAAGCCGGCACCGCGCAGAAGATGATCCTGAACACGCTCACAACCGGAGCAATGACGCGTCTCGGTTACGTGTATGGCAACCTGATGGTCAACGTCAGCCCGAAGAACGAGAAGTTGGTCGAACGCGGAGTGGGCATCCTGGAAAAGGCCGCCGGACTCGGCCAACGAGCAGCGCGCAAAATCCTCGCCGGCGCAGGAGGCCGCGTCCCCGTAGCCCTGGTGATGGCGAAAGCGGAAGTCAATCGCGCCCAGGCCGTAGCCGCTCTGCGAGAATCCCAAAGTCAAGTACGAAGAGCGATAACGCTGGCAAAGCACACGTAAAGCCGGCGCGCTTTCCCCTGTGTCCCGGAGCCTGCCCTGAGCGAAGTCGAAGGGTGCCCCCTGTGGTTCATTTTCTTGCCGTTACAAACTAAACTCCGCTCGACATTTCTAAGCACCGCCGTCCTGCAATCGTAGTTAGAATGAAAGCGGCGCTGCAATTGTTCGGAGCCACTCAAGCTATGGATAAGCTCGTAATCCGCGGTGGCAACCCCCTGCTGGGGAAGGTCCGCATCAGCGGCGCGAAGAACTCCGCACTCCCTTGCATGGCGGCAGCCTTGCTCACCGACGAACCGGTGATTCTCGAAAACATCCCGCAGGTGCGCGACATCGAGACCACGCGCAAGCTCCTCGCCGCGATGGGAGCCGAAGTCGAACTTGGCTACGGACGCGCCCATCACCGCACGACCATTTGCGCGCGCACGCTTGCGTCTCCCGAAGCGTCGTATGAACTGGTCAAGACCATGCGAGCCTCCACGCTCGTACTGGGAGCGCTCGTAGCCCGCTGTGGTCACGCTCGCGTCTCGCTGCCCGGCGGATGCGCCATCGGTGCCCGCCCCATCGACCTGCATATCAAAGGTCTGGAGCGGCTCGGCGCGAAGATCACGCAAGAGCACGGTTACGTAGAGGCCGTCACCGACCGCCTCCGTGGCGCTGAAATTGTCTTCGACAGAATTACCGTCACCGGCACCGAGGACCTGCTGATGGCCGCCACGCTTGCCGAGGGCGAGACGGTGATGCAGAACTGCGCTCGCGAACCTGAAGTCGCCGACCTCGCCGCGCTGCTCAACGCCATGGGCGCCAAAATCCATGGCGCGGGCACGTCCACGATCCGCGTGAAGGGCGTCACCAAGCTCCACGGCGCGAAGCATCGCATCATCCCCGACCGCATCGAAGCGGGAACCTTCATCGTCGCCGGAGCTCTCACCGGCGGAGACCTCAACGTTGCCGGATGCGATCCCGCGCACCTCACCGCCATCCTGCAAAAACTCGCGGAAACCGGCGTGAAGACTTCGGTGAAAGCCGACTCCGTCCGCGTCATGGGCGATCAGCCGCTCGCAGCCGCCGACCTGAACACCGAAGAATATCCCGGCTTCCCCACCGACATGCAGGCGCAATACATGGCGCTCGCCACCCAAGCCGCGGGCACTTCGATCATCACGGAAAATATTTTCGAGAACCGCTTCATGCACGCGCAGGAACTGGTGCGCATGGGCGCGAACATCAAGATCGAAGGCCGCCGCGCCATCGTCCGCGGCGGAACTCCGCTGAGCGCCGCCGCCGTCCTCGCCTCGGACCTGCGCGCCTCCGCCTCGCTCGTGCTTGCCGCCCTGGTCGCCGATGGCGAGACCATCATCGACCGCGTTTATCACCTGGACCGGGGCTACGAGAACATCGAAGAAAAACTAAAAGCCGTGGGCGCCGAAATCCGCCGCGTCGGCAACATCTTCCCCAAGCGAACCGCAGCGCCCGTGGGAGGGTAGCTGCTGTCCAATCGCCGAAGGCTGAGAACGCAATCCCATGGGCTATAACCTGCACATCACGCGCCGCAAAAACTGGTCGGAAGAGGGCAATGACATCTCCGCCCAGGAGTGGCTCACCTTCATCAACAACGATCCCGAACCGACTCTGTCGAACGAGAATGGCCAGTACTTCGTGCGATGGAGCGGCCCGTCAAAACTGCCCGATCCCGGGTTCGACTGGCACAACGGCGTCATCTGCTCGAAGAATCCGGATCATATCTAACCCGCATAAGCAAAGCTGCCGACAAAGGGCCCTGACCCTCCTCCTGCAGACTTGAGAAGCACAGTCTCGTACTCAATCGAGCAGTGCCAGATTCCTCAGCTGCCGCTGGAGGTAACGATAGTAACCTTCCAGACCCGACGACGAAAGCTAGCCCGGCGACCGGAATGTTGACTTACTGTCCGCACCTTGCACTTCGCTGCTCCACCTTTTTCGCGCATATCTCCTTGGCTTCTAACAAAGAAACCCGACAAGGCGACACCTTAACTACCCTCGCTCACAATCACCTCATGAGCCCTCATGGATGACTTTCGTAACCTGCCTTCGTAGCTCACCTATGCGATAACTGGTCTGCAGCCCGAGGTTCCGAAGAAAAAGCAAAAAGCTGCGAAGCGCTGGCGCGCGCGGCTACGCTGCAAGGACCCAGTTATGAAGGTTGTCGTTCTGTGCGGTGGATTAGGCACCCGTCTCCGGGAAGAAACCGAATTCCGCCCCAAACCCATGGTTGAGATCGGTGGCCGCCCCATTCTCTGGCACATCATGAAGATCTATGCCCACCATGGAATACGTGAGTTCATCCTCTGCCTCGGTTACCGCGGCAACATGATCAAGGAATACTTTCTGAATTACGAGGCGATGAATAATGACTTCGCCATCTGCCTCGGCCGCAACTCCAAGATCGAGTACAAAAACGGCCATCGCGAACAAGGCTTTCAGGTCACGCTTGCCGATACCGGGCAGAACACCATGACGGGCGGGCGGGTGAAGGGGATTGAGAAGTACATCGGTGAAGATCTCTTCATGCTGACCTACGGCGACGGTGTGGGCGATGTGAACATCCGCGAGCTGCTGGAGTTCCACAAGAGCCATGGCAAGCTTGCCACCGTCACCACCATCACTCCGAGTTCCCGCTTCGGAGTCATCGAGGCGAACTCGATAGGCCGCGTGACAAAGTTTACAGAAAAGCCGAAGACCAGCGGCCGCGCAAGCGCAGGCTTTTTCGTGCTCGATCGCCGGGTGTTCGATTATCTCGGCGGCGAAGACTGCATCTTCGAGAAGGAAGCGCTGGAGCGGTTGGCCGACGACGGACAGCTGATGGCGTATCACCACGACGGCTTCTTTTACGCGATGGATACATACCGCGAATACGAATACTTGAACCAGTTGTGGAGCGCGAAGCAGGCGCCATGGAAGGTTTGGCAGGAATGAAGAACGGCTTCTGGCGCGACCGTAACGTCTTTATCACTGGCGCCACCGGACTGGTGGGCGGCTGGCTGACCAAGCACCTGCTGGAGCGGGGCGCGTCGGCGACGGCGCTGGTACGCGACTGGGTTCCCGCCAGCGAATTCGTGCGCCAGGGACTGGCCGAGCGCGTCAACGTAGTCCGCGGCGGCCTGAGCAGTCCTTACCTGCTCGAACGTGTGCTGGGCGAATACGAGATCGAGGTCGTCTTCCATCTCGCGGCACAGACCATCGTGGGGATCGCTAACCGCAATCCGCTCTCGACTTTTGAGAGCAACATACGCGGAACGTGGAATCTACTGGAGGCTTGCCGGCGTTCGCCCATGGTGAAGTCGGTCATCCTTGCGTCCTCGGATAAGGCTTACGGCGACCAGACCGTGCTTCCTTATAAAGAGGACATGCCGCTGCAAGGAAAGCATCCCTACGACGTAAGCAAGTCGTGCGCGGACCTGATTGCACAGTCCTACGCGCGCACGTTGGGCGTCCCGGTGGCGATCACGCGCTGTGGCAATTTTTACGGTGGCGGCGACCTCAACTGGAACCGCGTGGTGCCCGGCACCATCCGCTCCGTGATTCGCGGCGAGCGGCCCATCATCCGCTCGGACGGCAAGTACGTGCGCGACTACTTCTACGTGGAAGATGGCGCTGCGGCGTACATGCTTCTCGCGGAGCGACTGATGAGCGATCCGAAGCTTCGCGGCGCCGCTTATAACTTTTCCAATGAAACGCAGATCGGCGTGCTCGAGATGGTGAATGCAATCCTGGCGAAAATGGGTTCGAAGTTGAGGCCCGAGACCCAGAACCAGGCGTCGAATGAAATTCGCCATCAGTTCCTGAGCGCCGAGCGAGCGCGCACCGAGCTGAACTGGAAACCGTTGTTCACACTGGATGAAGGCCTGGACAAGACCATTGCGTGGTACCGGGAGGCGTTGAACTAGTGTCACGAGCAGACCAGTTGCGCGACCGGATCCGCGAAATGGTGGGCGAATACTACCGTGAGGCCTTTCCCGCGCGCTCATTCGTGCCGGGATCGTCGCATGTACCCGTTTCCGGCCGTGTCTTCGACGAACAGGAACTCGAACTGCTCGTTGAATCCTCGCTCGACTTCTGGCTGACCAGCGGGCGCTTTGCCGAGCAGTTCGAACGCGAGTTCGCAAAATTCGCCGGCGTGCGTGAGGCGGTGCTGGTGAACTCGGGCTCGTCGGCGAACCTGCTGGCTCTCACGGCGTTGACTTCGGAGAAACTGGGCGAACGGCAGTTGAAGCCCGGGGACGAGGTCATCACCTTGGCCGCGGGATTTCCAACCACGGTCAATCCGATCGTGCAGAACGGGCTGGTTCCCGTATTCGTCGACGTTCACATTCCAACGTTCAACGTGGATGTCAGTTATCTCGATGCGGCTCTGTCCGACCGTACACGCGCCGTCATCTTTGCGCACACGCTGGGCAATCCGTTCGATCTTGATGCCGTAACGTCATTCGCGAAGAAGCATGACCTGTGGCTGATCGAAGACTGCTGCGACGCACTCGGCTCCACCTATCGCGGACAGAAAGTCGGAACTTTCGGCGATCTCGCCACCGCCAGCTTCTATCCGGCGCACCACATCACCATGGGTGAAGGTGGTTGCGTGTTGACGAACCAGCCTCCGTTGCGCACGCTCGTTGAATCTTTCCGGGACTGGGGCCGCGACTGCTGGTGCGCCCCCGGCAAGGAAAACACCTGCGGTAAACGCTTCGACTGGAAGCTGGGAGGCTTGCCGCACGGCTACGACCACAAGTACATCTACTCGCACATCGGCTACAACCTGAAAGCGACGGATATGCAAGCCGCGGTGGGCGTCGCACAGTTAAAGAAGTTGCCTGCCTTCATCGCGACCCGGAAAAAGAATTTTGCGGCGCTTCGGGAAGGTTTCGCCGATGCGCAGAATCATTTCGTGCTTCCGGAGACGACGCCGAATTCGGATCCGAGCTGGTTTGGGTTCCCCATGATGGTCCGCGAGGACGCGCCCTTCTCGCGCAAGAACGTGGTCGAGTACCTCGATTCGAAAAAGATCCAAACCCGGCAACTGTTCGGCGGCAACCTCATACGCCAACCGGCGTACAAGAACATTCGTCATCGCGTTATCGGCGATCTGAAGAACAGCGATCGCGTGATGAACCAGGCATTTTGGATCGGAGTGTACCCGGGACTGACGGGGGAGATGATCGAGTACATGTCAGAGACGTTAGGTTCGATTCTTGCGAAGGGAGTTTATAGCGATGCAGCACGACAATAACAACAGATCGGCGGCAAACGCCGCACAAGTCCGGCTGGGTTCCAAGGTGGCCGGAGCGGGACAGCCTTGCTATGTTATCGCCGAAATCGGAATTAACCACAACGGCGACATCGATCTTGCCAAGCAATTGATCAACGTCGCGGTGGGCGCCGGTTGCAGCGCGGTCAAGTTCCAGAAGCGGACGATCGATGTCGTGTACTCAGCCGAGGAATTGGCGAAACCACGCGAAAATCCATTCGGACCGACCAATGGCGACCTGAAACGTGGGCTGGAGTTCGAGATCGAAGAATACAAGGAAATCGACCGTTATTGCAGAGAAGTGAAGGTCGATTGGTTCGCTTCCTGTTGGGACGAAGGGTCGGTCGATTTCATCGCGCAGTTCGATGTCCCCTGCTTCAAGATCGCCTCGGCCTCTCTGACGGACGACAATCTGTTACGGCACACCCGAGCAGAGGGAAAACCGCTTCTCCTGTCAACCGGCATGAGCACGATTGAGCAGATCGACCACGCGATCGAAATCCTCGGCAAGAAGGACTTGATCCTGATGCAGGCATGCAGCACCTATCCCGCGTACTACGAAGAACTGAATCTGCGCGTCATCGATACCCTGATCGACCGCTATGGAGTGCCGGTGGGCTATTCCGGTCACGAGACAGGTTTGCCCTCGAGCGTGGCGGCGAGGGTTCTGGGAGCCTGCGTGATCGAGCGGCACATCACCCTGGACCGATCGATGTGGGGTTCGGATCACGCTGCGTCGCTCGAGCCCAACGGAATCACGCGCTTGGTTCGTGACATTCGTTTGATCGAGAAGTCCATGGGTGATGGAGTGAAGCGCGTGCTCGAGCGCGAGCAGCCAATCATCAAGAAATTGCGTCGGGTGCGCGCGGCGCATGCGTAAGATCAAGGCCATAGCCATGGATGTGGATGGCGTGCTCACCGACGGCGGTGTTTGGTGGGGACCGAACGGTGAAGAGTGGAAACGATTTTGTTTTGCCGACATTATGGGGCTCTCGCTCGCCCGCAAGGCCGGATTCGTACTGGCCTTGATTTCTGGAGAAGACAGTCCTTTAGTCAGTCGTCTGGCAACGAAGATGCACATCAAGGATGTCGCGCTGAATTGCAAAGAGAAGGCTGCCGCGTTAACGGAATTCGTCAAGCAACACGATCTTGCGCTTGAGGAAGTGTGCTTCATGGGCGACGACGTGAATGACATTCCGGCTCTGGAAATCGCCGGACTTCCCGCCGCGCCGTCCAACGCACAAACGGCGGTGCTCGCCAAATGTAAGTTTGTCACGAAAGCTTGCGGCGGCAATGGCGCGGTCCGCGAATTGGTGAATCACCTGTTGGCCAGCCGACAATCTTTGCGAAATGTTTGATCAGTTGGAGGATTAGGACTTGTCCGCCCCTCATATCAGTCGAGATCAAAACGTGGCGAGCTACGCGGTGGATCTGGTAGCGGCGCTAGGAACACGAACGGTCTTCTCTCTCACCGGCGGCATGGCGATGCATCTGAATCGGGCCGTGGCCAGCCATGCTGAACTAAAGCCCGTTTACTGCCAACACGAGCAGGCGTGTGTTGCAGCAGCGGAGGGTTACGCCAAGGCGAGCGATTTCCGCCGCGCGGGTTTCGCGGTCATCACGGCCGGCCCTGGCGTCTCCAATTCCGTGACCTCGCTGATTTCCGCTTACGGTGATTCAACTCCGCTGATCGTGTTAGCTGGACAGATCAAGACTGCCGATATCGACCGCTATGGCACCCGCACGCACGGTATTCAGGAAATCCGCTCGCGCGAGATCATCTCTCCATGTGTCAAGCGTTTTGCGCGGCTTGATTTGCAGAATTACCGGAAAGATCTCGTAGAGACGATTGTCGAAGCGTTTAAGGGCCGCCCGGGGCCAGTCTTTATCGAGATTCCACTCGACGTGCAAGGTGCGCCAGTGGAGTATTCCGCTGTCGACATTGCGAGTGGCGTTGAATCCATTCGGCGAGGCGTCTCTGAAGCTTCGAACACTTTAGAGAGCCGCAAATCTTTGTCGCTAGCTCTTGATCGGCTCTTGCAAGCCAAACATCCGCTGCTCTACGTCGGCAACGGTTGTCGCATTGCCGGTGTGGGAAATGAAGTCCACAGTTTCATCGTGCAGCACGCATTTCCCGCTGTATTCTCCTGGCTATCGTTTGACATTCTCTCGACCCACGAACCTTGGCATTTCGGTTGTCCCGGAGGGCTGGCGCCGATTTATTCGAACGAGATACTTGCTCACGCCGATTTCATCCTTTTTCTCGGTGCCCGGCTCGATCTCGGAACCACCGCCTTTCAGCGCGAATCCTTCGGAGCGCAAGCTACCCGGTACTTCGTCGATATAGATCCCCGCGAACTCGCGAAGTTTCGTGACTTTCCAAACTCCGAATGCATTCTGGCGGATCTCCGCTGCCTGCCGGAGGCAATCGCAAACAAGATGTCGTCCAGGAGTGCCGCGGAGTCATCGTGGCTGGAGTGGTGTGCTGAAAAGCGCAGGTCATACTTAAACGAAGAACGCGAGCGACTGACCTCGGAAAAGATGACTGTGTACGGCATTGCCGAACGGCTCTCGCGCTGGTCTAACGGCAAAGTATTTGTGCCTGCGAGTTCCGGCTATGCTGAAGAGACCTTGACACGATTTTTCACTCCCGGCGAAGGTACGCGCTTCTTCAATGGCGCGGCTTTGGGTTCCATGGGCTTAGGCTTGCCCAACGCAATTGGTGCTGCATTTGGTTCTCCCCGGCAGGTGATCTGCCTGGAAGCAGATGGCGGCCTCATGCTAAATATCCAGGAGCTTGCCACGCTTTCGCACTACGCCCCCAAGGGCTTCGTGCTGTTTGTGTTGAACAATGGTGGATATGAATCCATTCGCTCATCTCAGACCAGATACTTTGGCGAGGTCAGCGGCGTCGATCGTCAGACAGGCCTCTACATCCCGGACCTGGCGAAGATTGCCGCAGCCTTTAGTCTCCGTTACATCCTCGTGCAATCTCCCGACGCACTGGATGCACTGTTAACAAAAGTCACGGCCGACGACAGTCCGGTCATCGTGGATTTGCACATTGAGAAATACGAGTATCGGGGACCTTCCGTGAAGACAAAGATCGACAAGGACGGTAAGCCGTACACGACTCCACTTTCGGAGCTTTCCTGGTGAAATCGCTGATTTTCGGTGCATCGGGTGGATTAGCTGACGCAATCGCACAGGCTTTATTGGCCCGCGAATGGCGCGTTGACCTTGTTACGCGTAAGACAAAACAGGATGAAGTCGAGCATAGGTTTCAGAATGCTGTGAGCCAGAATCGCGCCCGGGTATTTGCCGTCGATCGCAAATATTCGTCGTTCATTCCTGCGCAGCCCTGCCAGGCATATTTCTTCACACAGGCTCTGTTCTCACCGAAACCAATCGTCTCGATGAACGACGCCGAAATCGAGCGAGAAATCGAGGTGGGATTGGTGGACGTGATCCAGCTCGTACGGAGACTCTTGTCTCAACATCTGCCTGGTCCGGGAGAGCGCCGCGATTACTGTTTTATCGGCTCAACTTCCTCTTATGCTGGTTTCAGGAACACCTCCGTCTATTGCGCAGTGAAGCATGGACTCCTCGGTTTCGTCCGGGCCATGAATGACGAATACGCGCAGACGAACACTCGGTTCTGGTTGTTCTCCATGGGGACCATGGACACAGAAATGGGGCGGCGCTTGACGGAACAGGATCGAAGTAGTTTTCTACAACCTGCCGACGTTGCAGGACGGATCGTCGATGCGATCTGTTCGGACTCGAATATTTTCGAGCCGGAAGTTATTCTCCGACGCCGGACCATTCGTTTTCTGGAGAAATAGCCCAAGTGTCCACATTGACCACATGCATCGTCACTGGAGCAGCCGCGGGTAACGGGTTTGCCATCGCGAGCAAACTTCACGAGCGGAGGCACCGGGTTGTAGGTGTCGATCTCATCCGGATTCCTGCAGGTTGCGCCGATCACACGATTCAAGGTGATATTCTTGACAAAGCTGTCATCGAAGCAGCCTTCGAGCAAGCGCTCTCCGGTGGCTGTCGTGCGATTTATCTGGTCAACAATGCGGGAGTCACTCGTCCCGGCATTCCGCAGGCTGACTCGGATTGGCAAGTCACGATAGATGTCAACTTACAAGCTCCATTTCGGTGGGCGCGCCATTTCGCCAATCGCGTGGCCGACGGCAGTATTCAGGAAGGGGGAATCGTATTTATCGGTTCACTGGCCACGCAGCTTGGCTTTCCTGGTAATCCGGCTTACCACGCATCCAAAGCCGGAGTTCTCGGCCTAACCCGGTCTTTTGCCTACGATCTCGGCGGCGCTGGAATCCGTGTAAATTGCGTTTCGCCCGGATACATTCACACCGCGATGACAGACCGCTCGTATACGGATCCCGTACTGAATACCGACCGGCGCCGTCATACCCTGCTGAATCGATGGGGACAGCCCGAAGACGTTGCCAACGCAGTAGCATTCCTGTGTGATCCTATGGCCAGCTACATTACGGGAATCAATCTTCCTGTAGATGGCGGCTGGATGGCATGCGGGCTGAGGAGCGGGGCCTAATAATGGTTTACAGCTTCTTGGGCCATAGAAAGTTTTCGTTCCGGTCGCCTGCATAATGCGCATACTAATCACCGGCGGGTCTGGGTTCATTGGACGAAATCTGGCGGAGCAACTTGCTTGCGCGTATGAGGTATTGGCGCCCTCCGCGACCGAACTGGATCTGCTAAAAGAGCAGGATGTGCGCGAATACCTCAGCACACACAGTTTCGATGTCATCGTGCATGCCGCTACCGCGCGATCAAACCGACGCCTGGCTGCCCCGCTGGATCTGCTCGACCGCAATTGCCGAATGTTTTTCAATCTCGCTCGCAATGAACATTCGTTCGGCAAGATGATTTACTTCGGCTCCGGCGCCGAATACGACCGGCGTGGACTGCCCCCGCGCGTTTCCGAGGATTACTTCGATACTCGCGTGCCAACCGACGCTTACGGATTTTCCAAGTACATCTGCGCGAAATATGCCGAAGGGCGCCCAAGGATCGTCAATCTCCGCTTGTTTGGAGTATTCGGGAAATATGAGGCGTGGGATGTGCGATTCATCTCGAATGCCTGCGCGCGCGTAATCTGTGGCCTGCCGATTGCGATTCGGCAAAATGTCGTCTTTGACTATCTCTATGTCCAGGATCTGGTGAAGATCACGGAATGGTTCATCGAGAACACGCCGCAACAAACGACCTACAACGTGTGCGCGGGCAAGGGCTGGGAACTGCGGCAACTTGCCGAGATCGTGGCCGCGGTTTCCGGACGGAAACCGGAGATCCAGTCGATGAATCCCGGGATGGGAGCGGAGTACACTGGCGACAATTCCCGCTTGATAAGGGAAATCCCAGCGCTTCAATTCGAACCCATGCAGTGGGCGATCGAAGCGCTTTACGGCTGGTATGAAGAGAATAGAAATGCCATCGATCCGGCGATGTTGCGCCACGACGGCTGAGACCGGGAGAGTCCATTGAGCGGTATAGGGTTCTGCACTGAGGCAATATGAAGAAAACCATCTCCATCATCACGCCATGCTTCAATGAAGAGGAAAACGTGCGGGAGGTCTACGAACGCGTCCGCGCGGTCATGAGTTCTCTTGGAAGTTACGACTACGAACACCTCTTCATTGACAACGCGTCCACCGACAATACGTTTGCGATCCTTAAGCTTATCGCGTCCTTCGACAAGAACGTAAAGATCATCCGAAATGCTCGGAACTTCGGCCACATACGCTCCCCGATGCACGCCCTTTACCAGGCGTCTGGAGACGCAGTGATCGGAATTGCTGCCGATCTACAAGATCCTCCGGAGATGATTGTTGACCTGGTTCGGTACTGGGAGCAGGGCTTTCCGATCGTCATCACGGTCAAGCAGTCAGCCGACGAAAACGGTCTGATGTTCTGGGTCCGCAAAAGTTACTACAAACTGGTTAACCGGCTGTCGGGAATCGAAACCTACGAGAACTTTACCGGCTTCGGTTTGTATGACCGCAGGGTCGTCGAGTTGATTAAAGAGTTCAACGACCCCTATCCCTATTTTCGGGGCATTATCGCGGAGATTGGGCTGCCGCATGCCGAGATTCGTTTTCACCAGCCCCTGCGGAAGCGAGGCATTACCAAGAACAATTTTTATACGCTATACGACATGGCAATGCTTGGAATCACCAATCTTTCCAAGGTCCCGCTGCGCCTGGTGACACTGAGTGGCTTCGTTGGAGCCGCGATTTCGGTTGTCGCGGGGCTCGCGTACTTCCTCTACAAGTTGCTCTTCTGGAGCAACTTCTCGGTTGGCATCGCACCCCTCGTAATTGGGGTGTTCTTGATGGGGTCGCTCCAATTGGTTTTCATAGGAATCATTGGCGAGTACATCGGACAAATACACACTCTCGTGCAGCGGCGGCCCCTCGTTGTTGAACAGGAGCGTCTCAACTTCCACCACCCCCCGGGGAAGCCAATGGCGGAATCGCCCTTTGGCAAAGAATCCCAACCGGTCTAATCGATTTGTGGCGATTGGAATGAGAAGTTTTTGTGTCCCAGAAATCCCACTACGACATTCAAGCCTGTAAGAACTGCTCCTGCGATGTAGGGGGCAGCGGCGTCAAATCTCGTTGAGTGGCGCAGCGCATAGACAAAGACTGGCAGCAAAAGTATCCCAATCACAATCCCCCAGCTGTACACCAGCACACAGCGAAGCCACTCGCGCAGGTAGTTCCCCTTGGTCTTAAAGATGAACCACTTATACCCGAGGAAGGCAACCGTGATATTCAACAGGCTGGCCAACACGCTCGCAACAATGTAGGCATACGGCACGTGCGGCGTGAGGAGGGCGGTGAAGGCCGCGTACGTCGCATATCCGAACAGGGTGTTCCAGACGCCAACAAGAATGTAGCGACCGAATTGGTTCGGCGGTATGTGCCGCGTAAGTCGTCCGAGGAGGGCAGTCTGCTGAAGGCTTTCAGGCACCGTCTATTCTCCGAAAAGTTCCGCCTCGACGAGTTCCGCGAGAATGTGCCCGGTGAGGATGTGAGCTTCCTGGATACGCGGCGTTTCGTCGGAGGGGATCCGGATGCAGAGTTCGGCGGCGGTCGAGAGTTTGCCGCCACTCTTACCGGTGAGCGCGACCGTAGACAACATCAGGCGTCGCGCGACCTCCATGGCCCGTAATACGTTTCCCGAATTGCCGCTTGTGCTGATACCCAGCAGCACATCTCCCGCCTGAGCGAGGCCCTCGATCTGCCGCGAGAAGACCTCCTCGTAAGAATAGTCGTTGGCGATCGCGGTCAGGGTCGAAGTATTGGTGGTGAGCGCGATACCGGCTAGGCTGGGGCGCTCCTTCAGGAATCGCCCCGTCAACTCAGCGGCCAGATGCTGTGCGTCGGCGGCACTCCCACCGTTACCACAGAAGAAGATTCGGCCACCATGGCTCAGCGATCCGGTCATAACCAATCCGACCTCAGCCACAGAGGCCAGATAAGCCCCATCTTGAAGCAGGAGTTGCTTGACCGAAATACTGGCAAGGACTTTCGCCGAAATCCACGGAACCAAAGCCGAAGCCTCCGAGCGTTTCGACCGCCTGTTTAGTTGAGGAGTGGACATGTTGCGCTGTGGCAGTTTAGCACGATTATTCGGACTGTTCCTAGATTGATGGAGGAATGCCATAAAGAGTACGGGGATTTCGAGCAGTTCCCTACCTGCGAGCGTAAGGTTGTCCTGCAGGATCAGCTAGCCGTCGTGTCCGGGACTGACGACTCCTTGTCTGATGCTACTTGAGCGCGGACGGTGAGAAGTCTGCGGATGGCACAATCTCCGGCTCGCGTCCGTAAACGATCCTGTAATTACTTCTGAGCACCGTAAGGGAGACTCTCAAGCGAGTCCAGGTAGCGGGTTCGAATTTGTTCGTGCCGCAGCGGATCGTGCAGTAGCAAATTTCGTGCCGTGTAACATTCCTTCCGCGCTGAATCCACTTGGGTAGGCGCCAGAAAGATGCACAGGTTAGCGTGCGCTAGGGCGCTCGCCGGCGCCAGGTCGACGGCTTTCTTAGCGTGCTCCAGGGCGGCGGAGACCTGCCCGGCGGAAAACGCCTGCATCGCCAGACCGCTTTCACCTGTGGCGGCATTCAAGCTGGTGTCGAAATCGCCCTCGTAAACCAGCAAGGCGCTGCCGCCGATGTGGTCTTTGGGCGTAGCGTTCTTAAACGCCGCCGCAAGCTCTCCCTCCGCTAGCCGCACGTCTGTAAGTAGAGTGCTGCTGACGATAATGGTGCCGTGCACGCGAGGCGGTATCTCGTGAGGCAAGTCGAGACCGGAGGCTTGGCAGGGCACGTTGTAGAATGCTGGGTCCCACTGCCAGCCCGTGATGAGCCAGCAGTTTTCGGCGGGATGCCGCTCGAGGTAATCTTTCGCCTGCGGATACGCCTGTCCCCAGTCGATTCCGGGCAGATACTTGTAAGCCTTCGCCGGTCCGCCCCAGAACTCGTTCGCGTAGGAGAGATAGTTCGGGAAAGCGTACAGTGACGACGCCGCGTGCAGCACAATGAGGCACGGCAGCGCGTACTTCACCCAGCTCACACGACTGGCTAACTCCACGCATCCGTCCGCCACCGCGATCAGCAGAAACGGACACATGGGCAAAAGATAGCGGACGCCAACGTTAATACTGGCGTGGAGGCACACCGCTAGATAAACCGCCGCCGGAACCAGCAGGAACAGACGCTCACGACGGCGCTGCCGAAACGTGATCGCCATGCCGAATGCGGCCGCCAAAATCATCGCCAGCATGGCCGCCGTGTTGCGAATCAGAAAATTGAACGGGGTAGAAAACCACGGCGCCTGCAAATAGATTTTGCCGGCAACAAAAGCGACAGAACCCTGATTCGACAGCGACAATGCGGAGGCGAATCCCTGCAAGTAGGCCTGGGGCAACAAGTGGCGCTCTTCTAACTCGAACAGCACACGCTCTCTGGCGGAGGTCGCAGGGGGTCGTAGTTCCTGGAGTTGCGGCACTGCGGGGTGCGCGGCGAAACGCATCCCATAGCCCTCCCAAACAATAGCGACCGCGAGGGCGCAGATCAGCGCCAGGGCCAGCAGGTTGCTCAGCGCGAGTTGCCATCTTGGCCGGCCGCCGTCGGTTTGCGTGAGCGCATCCGTAATTGCCAGCGCACCGAGGATGGGTACGACGACCACTCCCGAATGCTTCGCTAACAGCGTCAGACCCGCAGCCAGGGCGGTCAACAGAAGGAACGGGACCGTACGGTGCCTGACCCACAGGTAAAATCCTAATACCGCGAACAGCAGCATGCAGGTGACCGGTACGTCGGTCATGACCAATGAGCCGTAGGCCAGCACGTTGGGCTCGAAGATCAGCAGCAAACTTGCCACGATCGCCGTAGTCAGGCCGAACATCCGCCGCGCCGTGATCCAGACCAGAAGACAAAGCCCCACGGCAAAAACGGAAACTGCCATGCGCGCGCGGACCAAGGCCACGGGCCAATTCTGGCTATAAAACCAGTGGAGGCCAGTAAACGCTTGCTGGAGGTCGTCCCCCTGGAAAGGCGCGCAGTTTACCGCAAAGTTCATGAAAAGCAGCGGAGCCGCTGCGATGACCTTGGCCAAGGGCGGATGCTCGGGACTGACCGTGAGATCGCCACACTTCAAGTAGCGATAGCCGGAGTAAAGGTGCGTGGCTTCATCGGCGGTTTGCGAAAGCTGGCGGCCAGTGAGAAGCAACTGCCCCATCATGACGGCGCAAAGCGCTGCCGGAATCAGCCACTCCAACCACGGGTATTTCTCGATGGCATTGGTTGCTTGATCGCCCAGACCGGTTCGGTGCTCGTCATCAACAACGCCTTGCTTTTCGTTCAGCGGCGGCAATAGTTCACTCCCATCTTAATTTGGGCCAGCGATCTGCCGAGCCGAGCGTGTGGGCCCTGCACTACATCGCCGGCGCTTAGTCGAAAGATCACTCCCTCCAAAACACGTGGAAGAATCCCGTCTGGATGCTATTTGGAAACTTCCGCATGACTTCCGCACGTACCTCGGGGTTCATCCTGGAGGAGGGGAAGAGCGGCGCTTCATTGATTACTACCACTTTCAGATCGTCGGATTGCAGTGCCTTCAACACTTCCTCTGCCGGTGCGCCCCCATCGTCGCGCGTTACATTCTTCAGCCCGGAGAGGAAATACAGCTCCGGACAGTCATTACCCGCATACATCAATCCGTTTGGCGAATGGCGCTGCAGGAAGTGAATCAACCCCTCAAAGTTTGCGGCATAATTGATCCGTAATCCCCCCGCTCGCTCCAGATGCAGTTCATCCATCCGTCCCACTTTGTGGGTCAACTCATAAACGTAATCCGGAACCAGCATAACCGCGCCAAACAGCAGATAAAATCCCGTCACTGCGGCCAATACGTACGTGCCCGGTTGCTTCTTGGCGGTCGCCACAATCGCCACCGCGGCCAGCAACGTCAGCGGCAACGAATAGGACAGATAAATCGACGCGGCCCACGGATACTGCACCAGGGTACACACCGCCGCCAGGGAAATCAGTACCATGATCCGCTGCTGTTGGAGTTTGGTTGGGCCGCTCCGCTTCCCTGCCGCCAGCACGACAGCCGCGCCCAGCAACACCACCAACGGAGTCAGTGTCGCAGCTGAATACCACACTCCCAAAACGATCTCACTTGACGTCGCAGCCTTCACGAGCATCACCGCCAACCCCAGGCCGACAGCCGCGCTCACGAGCTTCCCTTGAAATTCGCGCATGTACATCGCCGCCGCAACCAATCCTGCTAATGCCAGCGCGAAGATGCTTTTCTCGACCGACACGGGACGGAGCAGTCCCAGCTCGATCGAACGTGCGATTGCGCTTGACGTCACGCCCGAAAGGAATTGGCCGATCGCTCCCAAGCGCGCATATGGCAGCAGAAAAACAATCACCGGGCTTATGAACCCGACGAGAAACGGAATCGCCGCCCGAAATATTGTTTTGAATCGTTGCCTTGTTCCCGCCCGGACACTCCGTTCTCCCGTCAGGATCAGGCCCACCAGCACCGCGGATGGCAGCACGAATTGGTACAACTCCGCGATGCCCAACCGCGAGTGGAGCACATGAACCACTGTCGCCAGGAACAGCAGCAGCGCGCTCACGCTGAACACGCGGTAAGGCCAGCTATTCTTCGATTCCTCCACCCCCGCGCTTTCCTCCGCACTTTTTTCCGAACTTTTTTCCGAACTCTCCCGAGAGCTCTCGCTTTGTTCCAGAAAGGCCAGAAACAGGAGCACGCCGGCAATGTAGTACGCCCCAATCACCTTGATCAGGAGCGAGGCTCCGCCGCATAGTCCGGCCACAAACAGCCATCGCCGCGTCCGCACTTCCAGGTAGCGGAGAAGCGCCGCCGCCCCAAACGTCGCAAAGAACAGGTTGTACCAGGAAGGCATGGCCGCCGGATAATTCGGAAAACTCCACGCCACTGCCAGCAGCGTTGCCGCTCCCGCTGCAATCGGCGAAGTAAAGCGCAGCGCAATATAATAAACAGCCGGAAGCCAGGCCAGAAAAAACAGAAACACACAGAGGCGCAGCGACATCAGATTCACACCGAACGCTCGAAACGCCAGCGCATGAATAAAGCTCAGACCCCCGGTGTAAATCTCCGCAAAATCGCGATGCGGAAGTTGCCCCTGCATCACGCGCAGCGCGCTTTGGCTTAGAGTCCCGTCGTCGGACGGCGCCCAGCCCCGGCCAATGTGGAACCCGGCATAAATTCCTGCAACTGCCAGAACCACAGCCAACACCGTCAAACGATGCAGCCACCCTGGCGCGGCGGTCAACACCGCCGCTTCACCCTCGCTGGCGGCCTCCACCGGTTCCGTGTCCTGTTCGTGAACCCTTATCGCTACGCTCAACGCCGGGTCGATTTCTATCCCTGACTTCGCGGGAGTATTCTCCATTTCCTGTTTCACTTCGCCTCCAGCGCCGCTAGCCGCACCTTTGCTTCTTTACTGTCCGGGTTCAGCTGCAATGCTTGCCGATACTCTGTCCGCGCAGCGGACATATTCCCGCTCCCTTCGAACGACACCCCAAGCCAATAGTGATAGTCCCAAACCTTTGGGTCCATGACCACCGCCTGCTGCAGGTAAGGCTGTGCCTCCGCGTTCCGTCCATCCTGCAGAAGCGCACGCCCCAGAAAATGTTTTGGAGCCGCCTGTTCCGGCACTAACTGCACCGCGCGCGACAGCAACTGTTCCGCGTCCCGGTACTGACCGTCCACCAAGTGAACATTGCCGCAGTTGTAGAGCGCCGAATAAAGATTTGGTTCCTTCTGCAAAATCTCCGAGCAAAGCGCGAAAGCCCGCCCGTAGTCGCCCATTTGTCCATAGAGCCCGGCGACTCCCGCCATCCCCACCTCCGACTTGGCGTAATCCGGATTCACCCGCTCCAGCCACAGGCGGCCTTCCTCGAATCGACCGGCGTGGATGTACACTTCCGCCAGCGCCAGCGGCCCGTAGCCATATTCCGGATGGTCCCTTACCACCGACTGCGCCAGTTCAATCGCCTTTTCATGCGCGCCCCGCTGGCTGTACTCTTTCGCCAGTCCCGCTACCGCATACGGATTCCCCGGATACAGAGATTGCCCGCGCGCCAGCAACAGCAGATCGTTTCCCCAGTACACCTGCTGTGCAATCGACGCGCACACATAGCTGCTGCACAGGACGAGCACTGCGCCCGCTTGCACTGCCTGCGCACTCCAGCGCTTGATGGACGGCAGCCGCCGCAGCCCTATTGCCGCCAGAATCGCAAATCCGATCGACGGCAAATACATGTAACGGTCGCGCACGAAATCGCCGTTGCCAAAGTTTCGCAAATACAGCGCTGGCGCGAGTCCCACCAGCAGCCACAATCCCGCAAACGCGACGATAGGATTCCCTGCGCGCCGACTCCAATACCACAATCCAATCAACGCCGCCCCCAACACCGCTGCCGGCGCCACCACTTGGCTGAGGATTGCGCCCGTCACATATGGGGTGTAATAGAGTCCCGTAATGCCCACCGGAACCAGCAACTGCCGCAGATAAATGGCCAGCACAAGCGGCAAAGTCCGTGCCACGTCCATCATTCCGTGATTGGGATTAAACTGCCCAGTTGCAAGCAGTAGCGCGTGCTTTCGCAACAGAGCGTAAGCTAGCGTCACCACGATATATGGAACCGCCTCCATTGCCGCCCCACGAAATCTTTGTCCTTGCGATGCCTGTCTTTGCGCTGGGTGCAGCCACACGTAGATTCCCACCAGCGCCGAAAACACTACCGCCATTTCTTTCGTCAGCAGCGCGCACGCCAACAGCGCGAGCGACGCAAACCACCATGCCGCTCTCTTCTTTCGCTCGCGATTGCGCTCGGGATCGCGCCCATTAAGAAACGCCCCAAAGGCCAATGCGGCGAACATCGTCACCATCGTGTCCGAAGCTGCGGAAATCCATGTGACCGGCTCAATGTGAATCGGATGCAGCGCGAAAATCAGCGCCGTCAGCGCCGCCGTCCAGTATTCCAATCCCAGCCGCCGCGCCAGCCAAAACACTGCCGCCACCGTGCCCACGTGCAGCAGAACCGCTCCCAGATGCCATCCCCACGGCCGCAACCCGAACAGCGTGTAATTCAGCATCGACCACGCCACGAACAGCGGACGGTAATACACCTGGTGCCGCGCCACGTGGTACCACAAGTCGCTCCCGAACGCCCGCGGCAGATTGCTCCATGTCCGGATGATCGGACTGTTCACAATCTGCGGCCAGTCATCCCATACGAAATCGAAAGACAGCGAGCCGCTGTAAACTACAAAGGTGACCAGCCCAAGCAAGGGCAGCAGGACGCTCGGCCGTCGCAGATACTTGGCCAGCAATTCCCATGCGCTAGGTTCCAGATGCCCTTGTGTCTCGTCCATGTGCTTTGTGTCCAGAGGCGATCACTCTGCTCCAGATCAGCTCATACTAACCTTCCGTCCCACCCGGCGCATGTTACTCAGGTTACCTAGGTGTGCCACTTATTCCCGTATTTCACCCTGCGGTTTATGCGACGATCATCCCATGGGGTCCGTCACAGGAGCCAAACCCGCCAAGGTACTGTCCCCGGTCTTGTGCGTCGATCTCGACGGCACTTTGATCCGAGGCAACGTCCTTTGGGAGTGCGTCCTGGTCCTCCTCAAAACCCGCCCCATCACGGCGCTTCTGCTGCCTTTCTGGTTGCTTTCGGGACGAGCCTCCCTCAAACGGAAGCTGGCCGCCAGGATCCACCTCAACCCCGCTTGTCTTCCCTATCGGCAGCAAGTTCTTGATCTTCTCCAGCAGGAAAAGGCCAACGGCCGCCGCATCGCGCTCGTAACCGCCGCCGACCGCGAGCTTGCCGAAGCGATTTCCAGTTATCTGGGCCTCTTCGACGAAGTCCACGCCAGCGACGGCGAGGTGAATCTCAAGGGAGCGAACAAAGCTGCGTTTCTAGCCCAGCATTTCGCCCAGACCGGCTTCGAATATGTGGGCGATTCATCCGACGATATAGAAGTTTGGCGCAACGCTGGCGGAGCATACGTGGTCGGCACGCAAGCCCGCGCCGAGCAAGCCTCCGCCGTAACCACGCTCAAAGGCACGATCCTGGAACCGCGTGCATCGTTCCGCACGTCGTTCCGAACATGGATCAACGCCCTCCGCGGCCATCACTGGGCAAAAAATCTTTTGCTTTTTCTGCCCCTCGCCCTATCCCACAACCTCGCGGCGGAGCCCATTGTTCGCACTTTCTTCGGTTTCGCGCTCTTCGGCTTTTGCGCCTCCGGACTTTATATTCTTAATGACCTGCTCGATCTCCATTCCGATCGTGAACATCCCTGGAAAAAGGAGCGTCCCTTCGCCGCCGGCGACATCTCGATCCCGGAAGGTTTGCGCGCTTCGTTTATTTTGCTCACCTCGGCACTCGGCCTGGGTTTCCTCCTCAACGTGCAATTCGGCCTCGCTCTGCTCGGATACGCCACGCTTACCATGTTGTATTCGCTTTATCTCAAGAAGATTGCTCTGCTCGACGTCTTCGTTCTTTCCAGCTTCTACAGCTTCCGCATCCTCGCCGGGGCTCTGATTTCCGCTACGCCACTTTCGCAGTGGTTTGTGGCGTTCTCGATGTTTTTCTTTCTTAGTCTCGCCATGGCGAAACGTTACTCTGAGTTACTCCACGCGAGCGACTTAGTTAGGGGCGGTAACTCCGGACGCGGCTACCATACCGGCGACCGCGAACTTCTGCTTTCGCTCGGCGTCGGCAGCAGTTTTTCCGCTGTCGTCATCTTCAGCCTCTACGTTCACAGTCAGGACGTGCTCCTGCTCTACTCCTCGCCGCAGTTTCTCTTTCTGCTTTGCCCCATCGTTCTCTATTGGCTCAGCCGAACCTGGCTCATGGCGCATCGCGGAGAATTAAAGGAAGACCCGGTCACACTCGCCATCCGGGACCCAGTCAGTTACGGGGTGGCCCTGGCCTCGGCGGCCGTCATCGCCGCGAGCATGATAAACATGAACTGGTAGGGTGATGGGTTACGGAGGCCAATTGGCCTTCGAAGTTATTGGACTTGCTTTCGGCACACTTAGTATGTCCGGTCAATCAGCCACAACCTTGCGCAAGCAACCCGCAGACCAGCCGCCCATCAAGCGAATTTTGTCGTGGGGCCGCTACCCGAAAACCGCGCACCATCGCGTCCACAAACCAGCGTGGAACGACCAGGTGCCGGACATTCTCAGATCTGCCGGGCCTGGCTCCCTGCTCCCCTATGGCCTCGGCCGCAGCTACGGCGATTCTTGCCTCAACGCCGGCCGCGAACTGATCGACTGCCGCCGCCTCAACCGCATCCTCGGTTTCGACGAATCCACTGGCATGCTTCGCTGCGAAGGCGGCGTCAGCCTCTCCGACATCCTCGACGTATTTCTCCCTAAAGGATGGTTCCTTCCCGTCACGCCCGGCACCCGCTTCGTCACCGTCGGCGGAGCCATTGCCAACGACGTCCACGGAAAGAACCATCACTGCGCTGGAACTTTCGGCGCTTACGTTTTCCAAATCGCCCTGCATCGCTCGAACGACGGTCTGGTAATTTGTAATTCGGAAGAAAATTCCGACATGCTGCGCGCCACCATCGGTGGACTCGGACTGACCGGCGTAATCGCCTGGGCGGATATCCAACTCAAACGAGTGGCTGGTCCCTGGATCGACGCCGAGTCCATCCCCTTTCAATCCCTGAACACTTTTCTCGACCTGAGCCGCGACAGCAACGACCGCTTCGAATACACCGTGGCGTGGCTCGACTGTTTTGCCGGGAAGAACGCTCGTGGCATCTTTTTTCGCGGCAACCATGCCGCCGATCATGGTAAGGAATTCCATCCCAAGCGCGGCCCGAAACTGCCCTTCGCACTGCCGGCTTGGATGCTTAACCGTTACTCGGTCAAGACCTTCAACACCGCCTACTACAGGATTCATGCGGCCAGGAAAGGCACAGCCGTCGTGCCTTACGACTCGTTCTTCTACCCGCTCGATTCGATTCGGCAATGGAACCTGCTCTACGGCAGACAAGGTTTCCTGCAATATCAGTGCGTTATTCCGGAAACGAACCTCGAAGCCTTCGAGGAGTTACTCGATCGCATCGCGCGCTCCGGCATGGGCTCTTTCTTAGGGGTGCTGAAGCAATTCGGCTCCGCGCCACCGGCCGGCATGCTTTCATTCCCACGCCCCGGACTCACCATCGCGCTCGACTTTGCCATGCGCGGAGAGCGCACGCTCAAACTTATGCAGTCACTCGATGAAATTGTCCAGAAAAGTGGCGGGGCGCTCTACCCCGCCAAAGACGCCCGCATGAGCCCCGCTCTGTTTGAAGCATCGTTCCCGCGCTGGCGCGGCTTTGTTCCCTACATAGACCCGAAGATGTCGTCTTCATTCTGGCGGCGTGTGACGGGGGCCCAATAATGATGACAGTTACCGCGCACCCCACAACTACGCACCCTGCAGCCACGCCCGCGACCGCCATGAACGCAGCCGCCATGAAGAAGATCATTATCCTCGGCGCCACTTCCGGCATTGCGCTGGAAGTTCAGCGCCAATTGGCTCAACAAGGTTGCGAGTTACTCCTCGTAGCTCGCTCACCCCAACGCCTCGCTGACCTCCAGGCCGACTTAGCGGCCCGAGGCGCGCAACAAGTCTTCACTTACTCCGCTGACTTGGCCTCCATTCAGCAGCATGCCGCCATCTTCGAAGTTGCCCGCCGCGCTTTCCCCGACTTTGATACCGTGCTCCTCGCTTACGGCTCCATGCACAACCAGAAGGATTCCGAAACCTCGGTCGACGTTCTGCTGGAAGAATTACAAGTCAATTATGTAAGTGCCACCGCGATCCTCACCCTGTTCGCCGCCGATTTGGAACGGCGGCGCACCGGATGCCTGGCCGCCATCACCTCCGTCGCCGGAGACCGAGGACGCCGCTCCAACTACGTTTACGGTTCCGCCAAAGGCGCACTTTCTCTTTTCCTCCAGGGACTTCGCAGCCGCCTTCATCCCGCCGGCGTCCGCGTCATCACCATCAAGCCTGGACCGGTGCAGACTCCCATGACCGATCACCTGCCGAACGCGGCGCGCTTTGCCGATCCGGAGCAGGTGGCCCGCGACATAGTACGCGCCCTCGAACGACGTTCCCCCGACGTTCTTTACACGCCAGAAGTCTGGCGCTACATCATGACCGCCGTCCGACAGATCCCGGAAACCGTATTCAAACGGTTATCCTTCTGACAATTGCTTCTTTCGGTCGTTAGTCGCTAGTCGTTGGTCGTTAGTCGTTGCTCGTTAGCAAGCGACTAGCGACTGACGACCAACGACTGATTCAAGCCGGATTTCTCTGGGACTGTCCCTGAATTTCGCCTGTTTACTCTTAAGGTATTAACCCGTATTTTCCAGTAAAAAACCCTGCCCCCGGTCTTTTGGAATCATAGGGTTAGGAGAAAAATCCCGCCAAATCTTTGGGTTTAAAGGACTTATACGTAAAATATTCCGGAATAAGGACTTAGGTTGTCAAAGAACGCTGAAAATAGGTTTGGGGCAGGTTCGAGGGCCGTCTTGGGAGACGGGCACATTCGTACACTGCCCCAATCACATAGCTATTGTCGCACTGGACCGGTGAGCATGTCTGTGACGGGGCGCACAGACGGGATGTGATGAAAAATCAGGAGTCAGAAGTGAAAACCCCGCCGAGCGGAGCTTGTACGAGTGAAGGTGGATAGGCTGAGCCCGCGCCCTCCCACCCTTCAGAGTTAGAATCGAGGGGCGAGCTAGGCTGGCCGCCAATATGAGCCAATCATTCGAGATAGTCGAGGAAAAGCTGCGCGAGGCTGCCTTTTTTCTCGACGGGCTGCGCACGGCGGGTCAGCTCAGCTTCGAGGCTAGGTGCTACTTCAGCGCGTTTGTTTCCGCAGCCCGTACCGTAACACTTGCCTTGCAGGTGACGATGAAACACATTGACGGTTTCAACGCGTGGTACGAGCAGGCGCAGGCCCGGCTTAAAGCTGACCCGTTGGCCCGTTTCTTCGTTGAGGTCAGGAACGACTCTGTCCATAAAGGTCTTAATCCCCTGGGCCAGGTCCCGATGGAACATCTTCGGGAACACCTTTCTCTCCAGTTCCGTCAACGCAAGCGGTCACACGTCATCGTTCTGCCAGATCCAAGGGCAGGGCATGGGACCGCCCTTGCCGACGCTGTCCAAGTATCTTCTGAGTACTTCAAATCGCTCGTCGCGGTGGTGTTTGACTGCTATGACCGGTTCAGATGCGTCGTCGATCCGCGCTGGTATTTCACCCGTGAGAACTTCCTAGCCATGGGCAAGACCTTCGAAGACGCGGTTGAAGAACTGGGGCTTCCTCGCACCTGGGCAGATTGCGCCCCTAATGAAACAGATGCATGGCGGATCCTGAGATCTCAGCAACCTGCATGTCTGATCAACGATATCTTCTGGCTATATACTGGCCGAAGTATTTCCGACCCGGACGGTCTGGAAGATGTCCCTAAGTGAAGGACCTACCCGCCGGGTATCCGCAAATCCTTCGCCTCGCTCAGGCGACTCATCTACGGCGTCCCGTAAAGCTGCCGGTACACATTTGCATTCCGCAGGACGGCTTGCACGTATTCGCGGGTTTCGGTGAAGGGGATGGACTCGACGCACTCCTGCGGATCGCGGTAGTGGCCCTGTCCCTATGCCAGTTGCTCCCAGCTCACGTCTAGGGCAGCGCCTAGTTTCTTCCATGTGGTGACGGAGCCGGACTTGCGGTTGGTTTCAATTGCCGCGATCAGGGCGCGCGATACCTTCGACTTCTTCGCTAGTTGCTCCTGGGTAAGCTTGCGGTACTCACGCCAAATACGGAGCGCGGGCTCTCCCCTCAGTCTGCGCTCGGTGATCTCCAGTGGGATGAGTTCGTCCTCGCCATGTTCTAGACGCGCTTTTGCGGCGTCGTAGGCCTTCACGTCGGCGAGCATTTCCGCATCTTCCATCAGCTTTTGCAGGACTTTCACGGGAATCACGGCGAAGGCATTGCCCTTGCGGGTAATGGTTTCGATACGCATCAATAGATTCCTCCTCTTGCTCCGACCTCTAAAACCAATAATTCAAGACGGTCGTCGTGCAACTCGTAAATGACGCGCCAGTCGCCAATTCTCAGCCGGTAGCCATCGCGTCCCTGAAGCTTGGTGACGTTGTTGTGCCGGGCATAGGGATCGGCGGCAATCTCTTTGATCTTTCCCACAATCCGCTTCTGCCAGTTCACCGGAAGCCGGGAAAGCGCTTTCGCGAAGGATTTTGTGGTGACGACCTTGTACACTCATCAATTGTTACCCTTAGTAACACGAACCGTCAAGCGGGAAATGCGACCCCTGGCGAGCTGCGCTCGCTTGGACGGGCGAGGACGCCCGTCCCTCCACGAGCGGGATAGAGCAATGGTGAATCCGCTCTAAGCAATCCCAAATGGAAAGGGCCGCATCGCTGCGGCCCGCTCCCACGATTGTCAGGAACTCATCACGACAGGAAGCACGGGCCGAGGCCCTCAGGGGCTAAAGCCCGCGTCTTTATTGGCTCTGGGCGGCACGGCTAAAGCCGTGCCCTTCCCCAAACTCGCTCGAATCAAAGTTGCTCCGCTGCCAGCAGCGGCTAAAGCCGGAACCATTTTCAGCAACTTGCGGTATGCCTAAAAGCATACCCTGATACGAAGCGCGAGTGCTTCCTCAACCCGTGAAGCCGTGCCCTTCCCAAGACCGTGCCCTACCCAAAGCGATCTTACCTTCTTCCGCGACCGCCACCGCCGCCGGAGTGGGCGCCACCGTGACCTCCCGAACCGCCGCCTGGACCGCGACCGG
>JBEKDG010000040.1:0-36526 GCA_050014475.1 Terriglobales bacterium
CGAAGCGTGCACCAGTTTCTGTTCCCCGGTTTCCCCAGTCTCCGTGTCCAACCACGACACCTGCTGCCAGCTGGGATGGAAATCACATCCTATAATCATCATGCGAAGGCTCCTTCCTTTCCAGGAGCCTTAGTCCTCAAACCAAGACTACCGGGTCGATCGAGCCTTCGCTCTTATCCAATCAATCCTAACGTCGTGCTCTTCGACGTTAGGGTGGGGTAGTTGACCTTAGCGTGGAAGCACGGTTCGTATCAGGGCGCGCCTTCAGGCGCTGGATCTCGGAAGTCCGGTTTCACCACGGGCCGCTCCCGCAACCAGAGCACTGTGACGCTAGATCACAGCTTTTCGCTGGGCACTCCTTTTATCATGAGCACCTCTCCGCGCACTGACAGGCGGAGACGCCGTCGCTATAAGAGGAGAACATGTCCAACAGCAAAATCACGCCCAGCTACATTGCAGACCACATCCGGCGCGTGCTGAAGGATGGTGGGTCAGCGCCGCACTCGGAAGACGTTCAGCGCTTTTTCAAGGAAGAAGTACAATCGCGCGGCTGGTACACGGCCGAACTAAGAAAATTTGCGGTGCGGTTCCGGCGCAGCATCGCCCGCGAACGGGGAATGGATTTCCTGGTGCAGGTCGCCGACAATCTTTTCTCCGGCCAGGTTCTTGAAGAGAAGGTGATGGCTGTTTTCCTGCTGGAAAAACAGACGAAGAATTTCGGCGACAACGAATTCCAGCTGTTTGCCTCCTGGCTCGACCGCGTAACCAGTTGGGCCGATCACGACGCGCTGGCGCATTATCTGCTAGGGCCGCTGGTAGCCGCCGACCCTCCCCGTTGCCGCCAGGTATTCCGGTGGGCGAAGTCACCGAACCGTTGGTGGCGGCGCGCGGCGTGTGTGGCACTGATCCGGGGAGCGCGCGAGCGGCGGTTCTTTGAACAGATCAGGCGGCTCTCGAATCAATTGCTGAATGACGAAGACGACATGGTACAGAAGGGATTGGGCTGGCTGTTGCGCGAGCAGGCCAAGGCCGATCCGAAGCGCACCGTGCCGTACCTGGTGAAGATCCGAGCGAGGACACCGCGACTCGTTCTGCGGACGGCTTGTGAGACGCTGCCGGTTACCACGCGGAAGCGAGTGTTGCACGAACGAACAAAACCTTAAACCACAGGGGACACAGAGGTACACAGGGGAGAATCAAAGGTATGGGTCGGTTTTCCCCTGTGTACCTCCGTGAACCCTGTGGTTATCGCTTTTCTATGGCACATTATTCACAACTCACCTTCAGTGCCCTTCGTCTTCCAGATATTTCTCCACTTCCAGAGCGGCCATGCAGCCGGAGCCGGCGGCCGTGATAGCTTGACGGTAGCGGCGGTCCTGCACGTCGCCGCACGCGAACACGCCCGGCACTCGCGTGAAAACATTCTTCTCCGTCACCAGATAGCCATCCGCGTCGGTTTCGAGTTGGCCTTCGAAGATCTTGGCGTTCGGGATGTGGCCGATACCAAGAAACATTGCGCTCGCCGGAAAATCCCAGCTTTCGCCGCTCTTCAGATTGCGCAGGCGCAGGGCGGTGACTTCCTTCTTGCCGACATCGAGAACGTCATCGACAACAGTGCCGGTAAGAAACGCGATCTTGGGATTCGCACGGGCGCGATCGAGCATAATTTTCGAAGCGCGAAACTGCTCGCGACGATGGATAAGTGTCACCTTGGTTGCGAAGCGCGTCAGAAATGTCGCTTCTTCCATGGCGGAGTCGCCGCCGCCGATCACCGCGATTTCCTTGCCGGAGAAAAAGAAGCCATCGCATGTAGCGCAGGAAGAAACACCGTGGCCGATCAGCGCCTGCTCGTTCGGCAGGCCGAGCCAGCGCGCGGACGCTCCGCTGGCGATAATCAGTGTGCGGGCCTGAATGGTCTCTTTGCCGAAGCTTAACTCGAACGGATGTTTGCTCAAATCGGCTTTGACCACGTGGCCCATGCGATAGTCGGCGCCGAAGCGCGCGGCCTGCTTGCGCATGTTCTCGATCAGTTCCGGTCCCTGGATGCCTTCGTGAAAACCAGGAAAGTTTTCCACCAACGTGGTCAGCGACAATTGTCCGCCCGGTTCATGGCCTTCGATCACGAGCGGCTTGAGGTTGGCGCGGGCGCTGTAGAGGGCGGCGGTGTGACCGGCACATCCGGAGCCCATGATCACAACATTGCGTATGTCCATAGTAGTAAGAAACAGTGTTAGTCAATAGATTCTGAAAAACAGATTTCGCTTCAGACCGTAAAGCCGAAGGGACAAACTACGGTTTCTTCTTGCGGCCGGCGCCCGCCTTGGTCGAATTTCCCACGCCCAGGCGAGCCAGTTCCTGGGGCACCATTTTGCGCGCCCTCAGAGCGTCGCGATAGCGTTCCATAATCAAAGAGGCGGTGTGGAAAATCGGTTCGTACGCGCTCTGATCCGTCGCCGGATTCCCTTCTCCTCCCGAGCATCGCGCCAGCGCCACCGACGACTTTCCAAAACGCTCCAGTTTGACGCGCGAAACCGGCGTGTTGGAAGACAACATCGCGGTCGCGGAAGCAACCGCGGAAGCACTGTCCTCGATCGAAACCTGCATCAGATCTCTTGGCTCGCGCACGCGCAGCACGAGCGTCTCCACCATATTCGTCGAATCCACGCTGAACGAGTATTGGACATTGCTGAACAGGGTGGCGCCGGGGAACTCGCGCCGAACCCGGACCCAGTCGGCCGCCGAGACCGCACCGGGCGGTAAGGGTTGCATTCCCGGGATCGAAGCGCTCTGGTCGAGCGTGGAATGCCCGCGAGCCACTTCGTAATCCGTGCTGAACACCGGCTTGCCCGGTACCTTGGCCAGCGCCGACGACAATTCCTTCTGCTCGTCGGCCGAAGGCGCGCACACATTGAGGACGTTGACTTTTACCGGAGGCTGCTGGGCGGAAGCCACCGCAACCATGGCCATGGCCGCCGTCGTGATCAGAATTTTGTGAGGGAACACGGCGAAATTGTATCAGGGGAATGCAGAGGTCAGAGGTCAGATTTCAGAGGTGAAACCCTATGAGTGGACACAGCAGTGCAGCAGCCAGAGGTTTTACCTCTGCAATCTGACCTCTGACTTCTGCAATCCTAGTCGGCTGCCCCGGAATCGGCCTCGACGGCGCCATGCCGGCGCAGCAACTGCGGCAGATTCTGCGAAAACGCCGAGCGCGGCAGCACCATGTCACAACCCACTTCGTGCGCCTTCTGCTTCAAGTCGCCCTGCACGTGTGAGAGAAATCCAATGATCGACGTCCCCTTCTTCAGCTTGTTTTTCAGTTTCGGGATGAGCGTCAAAGGCTTGGCATTGGCATTGTTCAAGTCGAAGATGATCAGGGAAGGCTTTTCTTCGCCATTGCTCTTCATCCGGTCGGTGAGTTCCTTCTCGTTCTTCACGAACTCCACCTTCACGTTCATCTTGCGGCCCGTGTCCTGAATCTTGCTCAGGAAGAACAGGTCTTCGACAAAGGCGAAGACGCGCGACGCCGCATCCTCTCGTGGAGCGGGTAGAGGCTCAGGATCGACCACCGGGTAAGACGCGGAAAAGCCGGGCCGTCGCGGTCCTTTATTGCCGTTGTCGCCGCCCATATTGGCGCGATAGCTGTGATCCATGGGAGCGGTAAAAATGCCCTGGTGCTCCTGGCGGTCGCGGCCCATGGGGCCACCCGCGCCTCGTCTCGGCGGACGCCGTCCACGGCGCCGTTTGTGTTTCCCTCCTCCTGCGGAGGGATGTCCGGGTCCTGCATTCATATTTTTTCTCTTTTTAATCCCCGGCCTGGATCCCAGGCCTGGTTGTTTCGTCTTCCCTTGCGGTCGGCACGTTTAAGGTGTGGCGCAACGCGTGGCTCACTGCGCGTGGCTCACTGCAAATCGGCTACCGGCTGACCAAACCCCACATCGGCTGGGTGCTATTCGAGAACGATGTTCAAACTATCTTTAATCTAGGCGCCTGGAGTTTTGCTTGGCGCGAACGGCCAGCCTGGAAGCATGGCCATTGGGAACATCTTGATGTTACTCATGAAACCGCCGACTGCGCAAGGGGGGAGGGCCCTTAGTTTTCCACATTCGGGACATTACCAAGGTGTCCCGGGCGCATGTTTCCGGATTGCACCGGACCAGAAGCATGCTTGCGCCGGCTTCGACCGCAAGCACCGGTTGGTAAATCCTTTATTTCCGGAAGATGACAGCCGCGCAGTCTCGCCTGAAGTTCCGCCACGGCTACGCCGATATAAGAAGAGTGAAACCTGCTCCCGCCAGAGAGAAAACCTCCGCATCGCACTCGCTTGCGCTGCCGGGGCAGCGCTTCGTTGCCCGCCAGCCAATTTTTGACCGGTCGCAGAATGTATTCGGGTACGAAATTCTTTTCCGGAACGGTGTCGAAGACTACTTCAACGCCGATCCGGAACTTGCCGCCCGCGCCACCCTGGATAGCTCCCTGCTTTTCGGTATCAACACGCTTTGCGATAACCGCCTCGCCTTCGTGAATTGCACCCGTGAGGTCCTGTTCAAAGATCTGATTACGTTGCTTCCCCCCCATCAGACCGTGGCCGAGATTCTGGAAACGGTAGAGCCCGAAGACCGCGTCATCGCCGCCTGCAAGCGGCTGAAAGCGGCTGGCTATCTCGTCGCCCTCGATGACTTCGCACCCAACGATCCGCGCATACCGCTTTGCGAGTTTGCCGACATCATAAAAGTCGACTTCCGGGCAACCCGGCCGGAGGAACGCGCTGGCATGATGCGCCGGTTTGGGTCTCCGAAGTACAAGATGCTGGCTGAAAAACTCGAAACGCCCCACGAGTTTCATCAGGCCCGTGATATGGGATTCGTCTATTTCCAGGGATATTTTTTCTGCCGGCCCGAAATCGTCGTCGGCCGCGAAGTTCCCGCCAACCGCTTGCGCTATATACGGCTGCTGGAAATGGTCTCCCGCTCGGAAATCGATATGTGTGAACTCGAGAAGATTCTCAAACAGGAAGCCTCGATTTCTTACCGCTTACTCCGGTATCTGAATTCCCCGGTCTTTGGATTTGCCCTCGAAGTCAAGTCGATCCGCCATGCCATCGCCGTTCTGGGAGAACGGGAGCTGCGGCGTTGGATCCGGCTCGTCGTCACCGTGGGCGCGGCCGAGCAGAAGTGCAGCGAACTGGTGCTGATGGGATTGGCCCGCGCCCGTTTTTGCGAACTGCTCTCCACCCGGCTGCGATCGAACACTGATTTGTTTCTGATGGGGCTGCTCTCCATCATGGACGCCATCCTTGAGGTCAGCATGGACGTGCTCCTCGAACAACTGCCCGTGGACCACGAAACCAAGACCGCGCTGCTCGGCCAGAATAGTAGCCTCCGGCCCCTGTACCAACTCATGTTGGCCCAGGAATCGGGTGAGTGGTCCCAATCGAGCGAACTCGCCAAACAATTGAAACTGTCCGATGAAGAAGTCGCCTCCACCTGGTGGCAGGCCCTGCAGTGGGCACAAGAAGCAACCAGCGGCATCTGAGGAGAGCTGTCAGCTATCAGTTGTCAGCCGTCAGTAAAACCGGCAGGCTGCCGAAGAACTTTTTTCATCAGACAGTTTCAGGCTACGAAGATGCATACCCCTGGGTTTACTGACAGCTGACAACCGATGGCTGACAGCTCTCTACGGGGTTTCGATCAACTCCATCTTGCCTTCCCGTGTCCGGTGCAGCACCATCAACTTGCCCTTGGGATCGCGGAATACGAAAACATCTTTGTCACGGAAGTGCGCCTCTTTGATCGCTTCTTCCAGCGTCATCGGACGAAGCGCAACCGAGTCCTTGGCATGCACCAGATGTACCTCGGTGGTCCGCGCCACCGAGGGAAATTTATGAACGAGAACCGAAACGGTGGCATTCTCCGCCAGTCCGAGCGCCGCCTCAATATTGTCTTCCAGCGACTGGCCGTCAAACTTCTTGACCGCCTTGCGCTTCTTGCTCAGCCACTTCGTTTTATGTTTGAGCGCTTGCTTCTGCAGGTGGTCGAGAGCTTCATTGACGGCCGACATCATGTCGGTGGTCTGGGCCAGCCCCACAATGGGACCGTTGGGCGGGTTGATCGTGATTTCGGCTTTGTGCTGCCGCTTTTCCACGGCCAGAATCACCTTGGTCTCGAATCGGTCGCCTAGAATTTTGCGGATCTTGTTGAGGCCGGTTTCAACTTCCTTGCGGATGGTGGGAGTAATTTCGTATTTCCTCGCGGTATATTCCACGTTCATCAAGCAGCCTCCTGAAAAGATCAAGAAAATCGGGCCATCGGGTGATCGGGCCATCGGCTCATCTAAGTTCAAGTGCCTTTGACCTTCGATGGCCCGATGACCCGATGGTCAGATGACCCGATTGTCCTTGAAACCCGCTATTTTTTCACTCTTCTTTGATGCGTGCTCGGAATCTTCATATCTTCCCGATATTTCGCGACCGTTCGGCGAGTGACCTGGATCCCCTGCGATTGCAGAATGCGGGTGATCTGTTCGTCGGTCAACGGCCGGCTTGCATCTTCTTCTTCGATCAGCTTTTTGACGCGGCGTTTCAGAATCAGGAGCGAAGTGCCGCCGCCTTCTGGCCCCTGCACGCTCTCCGAAAAGAAATACCGTAATTCGAACACGCCCTGCTGCGTGTGGACGTACTTATTGGCAACCGCGCGGCTGACGGTGGAAGGATGCACGCCGATCTCTTCCGCCACTTCCTTGATCATCATCGGCTTCAGGAAATCGATTCCCCGCTCGAGAAAATCCTGCTGGCGCGCCACGATCGAGTAGCAGACCTTGGTGATCGTCTGCTTGCGTTGTTCAATGTTCTTGATGAGCTGGATGGCGGACTTGTAGCGATCTTTGACGTAATTGCGCGTGTCGCGGTCGTTGCCGTCGCGAGTCAGCAGGCGCTTGTACGCGGGATTCAAGCGCAACTGCGGCATGTCTTCGTCATTCATGATGACCAGCCACTCGTCGCCATGCTTCACGAAAGCGACATCGGGCTCAATCAGCCGGGCCGGAACTTTGTTGTAGCGCAAGCCCGGCCGGGGATCCAGCGTGCGGACATACTCGAGCGCCGCCTGCACCGCTTCGACTGGACGCCCGATGGCGCGCGCGATTTCCTTGAACTGCTTCAGCGTCACGGCTCGCAAATGCTGATCGACGACGGCAATCGCGTCTCGCACAACTTGCTCGGTCAGGGCACTGCCGTTTCTGTGCAGATGCAACTGCTCCAGATGGTAGCGCAACTGATAGAGCAGGCATTCGCGCAGGTCGCGACAGGCGATGCCCGGCGGATCGAACTGGCGCACAACTTCCAGCGCTTCGTGCAGATCGGCGACCGTGAAGTTTACCGACGCAATCCGGGCCAGCGCTGCCGCTGCTCCCGTGGCCGCTGTTCCCGTGACGTTGGTTCCGGGGCTCGCCGCGCTGGGCAGCGGAACCTCGGCTGCCTGAACCTCGGCTACCATCTTTGGGTGAACATCTGGCTCAACATCCGTCGCAGCATCCGGCTCGACAAAAGACTCGGTTCCAGCGCCTTCCGCCCTCAACTCCGAAAGGCCGCCGTCTTCTGCGGCGAGCCCCTCCGACGGTGCAAGGTCGGAAGTTTCGAAACCAGAAGTTTCGAGGCTGGAGGTTCCCGGCAGGACCTCGGCGACAGCAAGCCCTAGCGCCTCCGCTTCACCAACAATCCTGGCCGCCACTTCCACATCTGCCTCGGGAGCCGCGACCGGAGCGATTCCCAGCAGTTCTTCGTCGGTGGCAATCAGGTATCCTTCTTCGTTCAGATTCCCAATGATCAGCTCCGCGGCCTCGTGCACCGGCGGCCGCACGGAAATCGCGCCCAGTTGCCAGAGCAGGTGGTCGCTCAAGTTCCCCGGCTTCGACAGGAAGTTCTCGAACGAAGGCTTCTCGATCTCTTCCATTTCCCCCGAGCTGCGATAACCGGGATCCAGATAATCCTGGAAGAACGAGCCAAAATCGATCTCTTCGAACGGATCCTTCTTCTCATCCGCGATGGCCGGAGCCTCTTCCGAGGTCGCCTTGGCGGCTAGCCGGTCGCGTTCTTCCTCCTGGCGTCCGACATCATCGAGCAGCGGGATGGCATCTTCCAACTCTTCCAGCACTGGGTTCTCGACCATCTCGGCATTGATCATGTCCTTGAGCTCGAGCTTGTTGAGCGCGAGCACGGAGACCATTTGCACGAGACCCGGCGTCAGGATCTGCCGCTGGGACAACTTGACGTTCAGTTTGTGCTGAAGCAGCACCGTTTCTCCCCAAGAATTTACTATTCCCACCCACCCGGTTGCACCGTGACATCTGATGCAGACGACCGTTACATCCCGGGGTGTGGAAAATTTAGCTTCTCATGCACCGAGGTAGATCGTGTGGACACGAAAGGTCAGGGTGCCCACGCCTTGGTAACTAGAAGCAGTTCCCAGTTGCCAGTTCTCAGTCAACCCCGCTCTCCTGAGAACTGAGAACTGGTTCTTCACACCAATGAGAAGCTTTCCCCTAAATAAACCCTCCGTACCTCCGGATCACTACCCAACTCCTCCGGCGTACCGGAGCGGAAGATTCGGCCCTCGTTAATGATGTATGCCCGATCCGTCACCGACAACGTCTCGCGGACGTTGTGGTCCGTGATCAGGATCCCGATCCCGCTGGCTCGCAGATCGGAAATGATTTTCTGCAAATCCAAAACGGCGATCGGGTCGATGCCCGAAAACGGCTCGTCGAGCAAAATGAACGTGGGGCTGATGCAGAGCGACCGCGCGATTTCCACCCGCCGCCGCTCCCCGCCCGACAATGCATACCCGCGATTCTGGCGGATATGCTCCAGTCCGAGCTGGTCAATCAGCTTCTCCGCCTTTTCCCGGCGTTCATGCCAGGAAATGGGCTGGACTTCCAGCACCGCCAGGATGTTCTCCTCGACCGTCAGTTTCCGAAAAACCGAAGCTTCCTGGGGGAGATAGCTGATGCCATACTGGCGCGCCCGTAAGTACATGGGAACGCTAGTGATATCTTCGTCGTCGTACAGCACCCTGCCTGTGTCGGGAGGAACCAGACCTACGATTGCATAGAAGGAGGTGGTTTTTCCGGCGCCATTCGGTCCCAGAAGGCCCACGACCTCGCCTTGCAGAACCTGAAGGCTGACTCCGTTGACTACGCGTCGGCCACGATAGGATTTCCCAATTTCGTCGGTGGCCAGCGTATGCATTTATCGTGCCACTTGCGTCCTAGTAACCGCCGGGGACGTTTCTCGTCCTTCTACGAGCACCCTATCATCGTGTCTGTAGAAAGTCAACGAATCGCCCGTAATTTTGCCTCGTTCGGCATCAAAAATGCTGGGAGATCCGCCGGTCAGGACGAACTTGTCCTCCGCTGCCGTGTACACCAACCGGTCACCGGTCGCATGCCGCATCGGCTCCGTGATCACAACCCGGTCTTCGGCCACGATCCGCTCCACTTGCCCAGGCATTCCCGGGCCCGTCGCTGTCCCTGCTTGCGACTGGCTCCGCGGCAACAGAAATACCGTCATCTGTTGTCCCGTCATCGTAGCGTCGGACCCCTTCGCGGTCACCCCGCCATCGAGAAAAATTCTCCGCTCCGCATCGGCGTACTTCAGACGCGCTGACGTCATGTGGACCGGGGTCACCTTCCCGCTCTTGTCCACTTGCACCAGCACGGTCGAAACCGGTTGAGCCAAAATTCCCTGCGCCACCCCCTGCGCAATAAGGGATCTATGGTCGCGATCAAATTGCAGCGTCGGAGCCTCCACTACGTTCGCGTTTTGCCACAAGCGGGCATCGCCGGTGTACACCGCAATCGCAGGTGAACGATGTGCCGTCATGCTGCGGCTGCTCACGTGGATCGGGTCGGAGGAGGCGAGCATACCGCCGTCCGGTTGCGCCTTTAGATCGGAGTACGTGCTTTTGACGTTGCCCTCGGCAATGGCGTCGCCGGTCGTCCGGTTCATACGAATCGTCTGGGCCGTCGTCGTCATGCCGCTGTCCACCACCCGAGGCGATCCGCTCAGCACCAGCAGTTGATCGGCAACCGTGTATTCTCCCCGCTGCGCCCAAGCCTTCTGTGTGCCATCGACGTAGGCAACACCACCTGACTGAGTGATGGAAGCGACGCCGCCCTCTGGCCGGAAGACGACATCAAGCATCTTGCTGGTCGATACTCGATCGGCCTGTCCCGGCGCGCCGGTCTTACTGCTGACGATCTTGCTGTCGCCGATCTTGCCGCTCACAATCTTCGCGTCCGGTTCTCCATGCAGCGTGGCCAGGCGATTCTTCTCCGTGAATTTCGCGGTAAACTTGGCGGCCGTAACCACCGTCTTCTGATCCGCGCCCGGCTGCGTGATCACGATCTGCGGCGGTCCGCTGGTCTCGGCGCGCTCCAGCTGATGGCCGCCTTTCACGATGAAGTCCATCGCGGGGGCGGTCATCTCGATATCTTGAGATTGCGCGCCTCCCTTCGCCGACGACGGCGATAGTGCCCATGATGGCGACGAGGACAGTGCCGACGACGCCACCACCGCTCCGCTCTGGCTCTTCTTCTGTGACAGCCGCACGCCGTCTTCAGCATGAACCGTCTTCAGCATCTGCTGCCCGGCAAAGTGCAACGTCACCCGTCCCGCGGCAGCCTCGGCGGGCTGCGCTCCCTGGGTCTGCGCTCCAGTAGAGACGCGGCTTGCCGCGTCTCCGGTAGCGAGTTGCACGTTGCCGCTGAGAATGGCCGTGGTGAGCAGATTCCGAGTTCCGGTCAAAAACAGTTCGGCACGATCGGAACGCGCGTGTGCATCCGAGCGGCCATGAAGTTCGCTCTCCACATCGCCCTCGGCAAGAATGCGGTCCACCGTGTTGTCCTCGCGCAGGAAGAACGTCGCCTGGCCGGACTGCATTTGCTGCTGCTCTCGAGTCATGCGCACCGCGTTGAGCACGACCTGCCGGGGCTGCTTCGAAATTACGCCATGATCCGCATTCAGATGGACCGGCTGCGGCCGGCTGACCGTCAGCGCGACCGCCGACAGCAAGTTCATCGTCCCCGTCTTGGCCACATATCTAATTCCCACCGCCGAACCGGATGCCTGCGGCGTCTGAAACACCACCTTCCCGGTGGCGGAAGCGTCCCCCGTATTCTTGTTGAAGACCAGCCCGTTGGTTTCAAGATGAATCGGCTGTTTCGTTTGTTCCGGAGGCGACTGGTCCGAATGCCGCATCCCCTCGGGATTCGCTTCCAGGTCAATCAGCACCGTGCCCTTCGCGTTCACATTGCCCGACGCGGGATCGTACTCGAAGTCATCCCCCGTAATCCGGTCGAAGCGGCTGGCATCCTTGCCGTAGATGACGATCTTGACGTTGTGCAACTCCGCCCGTCCACCCTCCTTGAACTGAACCGCCTTGGAGGCGCTCACCGTGAACAGGGTGCGGCCTTCCACCGATTTGGAGATGGAAAAGCCTTCGGCGGTCTGCTGAATGTCCAGGCCGATTTTCGCCGGAACGTTGTGGACGGCCTTGCGCAGACTCAATCGCGCGTAGAAATACATCCCCGCGACAGTCGCAATCATCAAAATCGCGCCCAAGGCGAACCAGCGGCGCAGCCGTGAAACCGGAAGGGCCATCAGAGGCTAGTGTAACTCGTGGACCGCGGCCAGAGCCTCCCCTGAGCGAGCGCAGCGAGTCGAAGGGAGTGGCCGCGCTACGGGATCTACACCCATAAACGCTAACTTAGGGCAGAATTCCTTCCGAGTGAGCCGTCATCCAGGAAAAACGTCCCCGAGGATGCGAAGCTCAGCGTTCTTGACGTGTGCCGATTATCGCATTCTCGACTTCAGCTTGATCATCTCGCCATCCACAGCGAACCTGCCGTATCCGTGATGGTGGATGGTCTTCGGATCCTTTTGTGCCGGATCGATCCAGGCCTTGAGCACTTCAAGGACGAAGAGATTGTACTGGTTGACGAAACGGGTATCGGCGACCTTGCATTCGAGATTGGCGAAACACTCGGCCACCAGAGGCGGCGCCACGCAGTGGGCGGGCGCCGGCGTCAAACCGAATCTCTCGAACTTCTCCACGTCCCGGCCCGAGCAGTTGCCGACTTCCACGACTTTGGGCGCCAGTGCCAGCGCCGGAACCGCAATCACGCACTCCTTTGTCGCCCGCAATGCGGCAAAGCTGTGATTGGCGCTGCTGACGACACAGGCAACCAGCGGCGGTTCGAACTCGACCATCATGTGCCAGGACATCGTCATGACGTTGGCGCGGCCCTTGCGGGCGGTCGTTAGCAGGACCACCGGACCTGGTTCGAGCAACTGGTAGACTTTCGACAGAGCTAGATCTTTCATCACGGTCGCGGTTCCTGGACCGGGTCTGCGATCATGGTCAGGCGTAATCCATTGTAGCTGCGCTCGTTGCCGCAGGGTGGATCATTCACGATGAGCAAGTGTCCGAAACGGACTAGTAATGGGTCGTCGGCTACCCCCGAAGCCACCGCCTGGGAACCTGCCGCACCTCCACCATCACATGCTGAAGCCGACTTCTAGCCAAGCAGCTTAAGTTACCGCTTACCGGGTCTATCCCCGCCGCACCAGCGTCCCGGCCAGCAGATCGTGCAGTCCCTGCTTGCGATCCGTGAGCCCGACCATGATGTAGCCGATGCACAGGATTATCGCGGAAAGCCACTTCGCAAAATGCCTTCCCGTAGCGCGTTCGAATGAGATTCGGTTGCCGTTGAGATCGGTAACTTTCATCCCGAAGATCATCTTGCCCAGCGTCGCCTGGTACGACGAGCTTTCCATGAAAGCCTCGTACAACCAGGAACCGAAAATCAACAAGATGAAGCTGACGCCACCGCCCAGGAGACCAAATCCAATATGGGGAATGCCACCCATCATTCTTCCTGCCAGCCCGAGGCCACCGAAAATCATGCCCACGGGAGCCACCACAACCCGCAAGATGATGGCGTCAATGATGGCCGCAACTACGCGAATCCAAAATCCTCCGTAGCCAACTCCCACCACCGGCGCAACCGCCTGATACGCAGTCGCTGACGCTGAGTAGGACGGTGCTAAGTTGGGTGATGCTATGTTGGGCGATGACACCGCTGCCGGGACAACGCTGGGCGTCGGGCTCGTGGGCGCTCCGCAGCGACTACAAAACTGAGCGCTGGCGGCATTCTGCGCGCCGCACTTGTTGCAGAAGAAAGTTCCGTTCATGACCGGGCACTATAAAGATGGATTGGCCTCTTGTCAAAAGCCGGAGAAGCAAGGCGGCAGAAGCAGACCGCAGAGACAAGAAGCGCTCACCGGGCACGCACCACGTCGCGTAACGTCAGCTCCAGCCCGCCAAATTCAGGATGGTCGTTCATGCCGAGCGAGTAAGCGATGTCCAGGCGGTCCCCGGCCAGCAACTGCAACCGGTCGCAGGATTCCTTCAGCCCCCAGCCCATTGCTTTGAATGCAATGTTGTCGCGCCAGGATTGTGTGGCGGCGGGGCTTTGCCCCGCCGGGACGGGGCGGAGCCCCGTCCCGGCACTATCGGGATGGCAGCGTGGAGTGAAGTCTTGTACCGCAGCCGCCGCGGCTGTGCCGTTGCCGGCTGGCGCCACGCGCAGCCGCACATGCTTGTCCTTCACCGCCTGCGGAGGCGCCATCAGCCGCACCGCCCGCGCGGCGAAAATGGGCTCGCGATTCTCCATTCCAAACGGTTCCAGCAAAAGCAGCGCCTGGTGAAGTTCGGGCGTGACTTGTCCGAGGGGCAGCTCGCGATCGAACTCAAGCTGCGGTTCGAAATCGGCGGGAGTAAGCCGGGCGCGCGCATAGCCATCCAGATGCTCGCGCAGTTTCTCCACGTTGGCGCTGGGCAGCGCAAAGCCAACCGCGTGCGCGTGTCCGCCGTAGCGGGAAAACAGCTCGTGGCACGATTCGATCGCATGCAGCAGATGAAACGCCGGAATCGATCGCCCCGAGCCGTGCGCTTCGTCACCCTCACGCGAGATCACCAGCGTTGGCCGCCCGTGGCGTTCCACCAGCCGTGACGCCGTGATACCAATCACGCCGCGATGCCAGCCTTCGCCATCCACCACCACGCAATACGCTTCGCGTAATGCAGGCTCTTCCTCAAGCCGGCGAAAAATGCTGTCCATGATGCGCCGCTCTTCTTCCTGACGTTCGGCGTTCAACTGGTCAAGCCGGCCGGCAATCTTCCTGGCACGCTCCATGTCTTTCTCGTTGAAAAGATCCACCACGTCGCGAGCAACATCCATGCGTCCCGCAGCGTTCAGGCGAGGCGCGATGCGGAAGGCAACTTCGGTCGCGGTCAGCGCCCGCCCGTCGCCGAGCTTAGCAACTTCGAGCAGCGCCTTCAGGCCAACGTTCACCGGAGAACGCAGCCCCTGCAATCCCAGCTTCGCGAACACGCGATTCTCGCCCAGCAACGGGACGGCATCGGCGATAGTTGCTATAGCCACGACTTTCATGAACGACATCAACAGGCGCGACTGATCTTTCGCCTCCAGCCGCCGCTGCATCAATCCCTGGGCCAGCTTGAAGGCCACGCCCGCGCCGCACAAATACTTGCAGGGATATTCGCATCCTTCCTGGTTGGGATTGACCACGGCCAGCGCCTGTGGGACGCCGTCCATTCCGGGCAAGTGATGGTCGGTGACGATCAGGTCCACTCCGGTGCGCCGCGCGGTTTCGGCGGCGGAGAAGGCGCGAATGCCGGTGTCCACGCTGACGATCAGCCGCACGCCGCCGGCAGCGGCGCGCTCGATCACGTCATCGCGCAGGTCGTAGCCTTCACGGATGCGATGCGGCACGTGAAAGCCAGCCGCCCCGCCGCAAAGCTCGATGGCCGTCTTGAGAATGACGATCGCTGTAGTGCCGTCCACGTCGTAGTCGCCGTAAATCAGAACTTTCTCTTTGCGCTCCAACGCCGCTTCCAGCCGATCAAGCGCGGATTTCATCCCACTCATCCGCAGCGGATCGTGGAGGTCCCCAAGTGCAGGCGAAAGAAAACGCGCAGCCGTCTCCGGCTCATCGATCCCACGGCCCACGAGCAAATCGGAAAGCACCGGCAAAGCAGATGGGGAAATTTTCAGTTTGGAATCATGCAGCGCAGCAGCAAGCACCCTGGCCTTGGGAGAATTCAGCGGATTGGAACTCCATCGCATGCGGAAGAGAGGCGAATCCAGAGGCGGGGTAATTTCACAGTTCCGAAAGCAGCCACGCGGACAACTTCTACTACCGCTCCTCGTCCTGATCCGGCTCATCGATCATGAAGCCGCCGCCATCATCCGCAAGCTCGCGCAGGTGCTGATAATGTTCATACCATTCGGTGCCTGCTTCATAGACGAATACGCATCCCTGGTACGCCCATCCGAGCTGCACAAAGCCGGTCTTGCCGACGTAGCTCTTCAGCCAGCGGCTTTCTTCAATATCTTCTTCGCTTCTGTAATCGCTGTCGGCGAGCAGTTGGGACAAGCGGTCCAGCTCTTCGCGGTCGAGCGCCCAGGAATGCATGGTCAGGAAGGGCGCGCCCGTGGACTTGGCCAGTTCCACGAAATCCTTCCAGCCATCCGGATTCTGCCCCGAGTCCCACAGCACGCTGGGAACCTCTTCGCATTCGACATAGCCAAAGAAGCGGCGCATGCCCAGACCTTCAATGAAGGCCGTCATATCGTCTTTCATGCCCGTCAGGTCGTCTGGATATGGAGACATGGAATCTCATCATTGTACGGCTTAGACTACTCAGCCGCCAGTGCCCCGCGCCGAGCAGACATGGTGCGAGCCGCGAGCTCCGGGCTACGAGCTGCGGGCAACCGGTTTGCTCGAAGCTCGCAGCTCGCGGCTCAGCAAACGGAATTAGACCACGACCCAGGACAAAGCACCGCCCGTCCACAGCGTTCCTTGTGTTAAACTTTCTGCTTACAAAAAAGCGTTTTTATCATGCTCTTTTCCAAAGAATATGTGGGCTATCTGGCCCGCGAAGTTTCCAAAAAACTGGTGGCGAGCGGTCTCATTGAGACCAAGGCGATGCCCGCTCTTACCGAGAAGGTGCACGCCGCTCTGCTCGAAGAACTAGCGCTCGAGGACCGCATTAACGATGAGGTGCGCGTCATCCTCGAGGCTTATTCCGACGAAATGCAGAAGAGCGGCGCCAATTACCAGGAAATGTTCCGTAAGGTGAAGACTGAGCTGGTGAAAAAATACAAGGCTGTTCTTTGAGGACGCCCTGGAGGACGCCCCTGCTGTGCGATTGAGCCGCGACAAAGTCAACAAACTCGCCCACACTGTCACCGACGCCGTCGCCGACTTGGATGAGGTCGAGTTCATCGAGGATCGCAATACCATCCGCCTCGAAGTCCGCAAGATTCTCGAAGAGCTGCTCATGCAGGAAGCCCGCATCGATCAGGCCGCCCGCCAGAAGATCGAGAGCCAACGGCGCACCATCATCGAGGGCTCCGAGGAATGGTCGATCCTCTACCGCAAGTATTACAACGATGAAGTAAAGAAGCTGGGACTGTAACTGCCCAGTAGAGACGCGGCTTGCCGCGTCTCCCGCCGCGTCCAAAAAAGACGGGGCAAGCCCCGTCTCTACACGAGTTACTACTGGCTACTGGGTACTGTAGTCATCCGCAGCACATCATCCTGATCCTTATCTTTGCTCTTGATCCCAGCCGCATCGAGCTGACGCGCCACCGGCTGCACCACTTGTAGAATCCGCGCGAGCGTTTGCCCTACGGCTTCCCGATCGCTGTTGTCCGGACCCCGGCGCTCAATCACGCTCTCGAAAAAAGTCTTTGGCCGCGGATAGACCACGATCTTGACGTCGTCGCCTTCGCGAACTCCCGCCGCTTTCTTCGCCAGTTTCAGCGCCGTATCGTAGCCGCCGAGCTCATCCACTAAGCCAAGGTTCTTCGCATCCTGACCCGACCAGATCCGCCCCTTCGCAATCTCCAGCACCTTTTCCTTCGGCAGCTTGCGCCCATCGGCAACCTTACCGGTGAAATCCACATACACCCGGTCCAGCCACGCCTGGAATCGCCCCCATTCGGCGGGCGTGTAATCGTGCGTTCCGGTGAACATGGTGGCGTTGTCGCCCTGATGGACTTCGTCCCACGAAAGTCCGACTTTGTCCCACAACCCGCTGGTCAGCATCTTTCCGCCCAGCACCCCGATCGAGGCCGTGATGGTTCCCGGCTCGGCGACGATTTTGTCGGCCGCCATCGCCACAAAGTACCCGCCCGACCCCGCCACATTTCCCATCGAAACAATTACCGGCTTGCCCGCCTGGCGTGCGCGCACCACTTCCCGCCAGATGGTATCGGAGGCGACATACGATCCGCCCGGACTGTCCACGCGGAACAGGATCGCCTTTACGTCCTTGTCTTCCGCAGCCGCTCGAATCGCGCCCGCCACCGTATCCGAGCCCATATTCTGGCTGCCTTGCACGGGATCGTAATCGCTCTTGCCACGGGTGACGCCGCCGACGCCGAACACCAGTGCAACCGTCTTCCCGTGGTCGTGCGGACGCCCGGCGCGACGTAAATATTTATGCAGGTAGAGCAGTTCCGCTCCGTCGCCCGCCTGGCTTTTTACTTTGCCGTAAACCTCGTCGCGATAAGCAACTGCGTCCACCAGTTTCGCCTCGACTGCCTCTTTGCCCAGATAAGGCCCTGCGTCCACCAGCGACTGGAACTTTTCCGGCGCGATCTGCCGCGCCTGACAGATGCCGTCCTTCATCTGGTTGAACCATGAAGTCATGATCGCGGTCATCGCTTCTTTGTGTGGCCCGGTGTACTTGGTCTCGGTGAGGAAGTTGAGCGCATTCTTGTATTCGTAGCGGTGATCGCCATGAAAGGTTACGCCCAGCTTCGCCAAAGTTCCTTTCACGAACGGCGATTCCATCATGATGCCCGTCAGTCCGACGTCGCCCGAGGGTTGCAGATAGATATGGTCAAACGCCGTCGCCAGGTAATAAGCGCCGTTGCCCGGACCAAACTCCCCAAAGGTTTCCGAGTAGGCGACCGCAAATTTTTTGTGCGCGCGAAATCTTTGGACAGCATCGCGAATTTCCTGGGTCTGCGCCATGCCCATCGGAGCCGCGCCGATCCTGGCAATCATGCCGACGACGCGATCGTCACTCGCTCCGCGATCAATCGCGTCCACCACGTCACGCAGCGTTTGTTTTTCGGTCAACAGCAACTGCGCCGTCGGCGTTTGCGGGATGTCCTCCATGAACGTCTGCTCGAAATTGGCTTCGAGAATCGTCTTGGAGGGAACTTTGCCCTTCACGCCGATCACAGCCACCAGCACGATGACCATTCCGATCAGCCACAGAGCGCCTAAGATAGCAAGAAACCGCACGATCAACTTCGACATGGTTTGCTCCTTTGGTAAGAAAGAGCAGTCTAACCCAAGTGCAAGGCTTGGGCGCTACAGCGGGTGTTCCTTCCCATTAACTCCGAATGTATTAACCAATTAGTATGGGGGGGTACCCCCCCCCGGTCTTTTGGAATCATAGAGTTAGGCGGAAATTCCCGCCAGGTCTTTGAGTTTAAATGACTTATAGGTAAAGTCTTCCGGAATCAACGACTTAGGTTGTCAAAGAGCGCTGGAAATGACTTTGGGGCAGCTTCGAGGCCGTCTTGGGAGACGGGCACACATCGGGCTGCCCCAATCTGGGAACATTGTCGCACCAGTGCGGGCTGGGGGTCTGTGATGACGGTCACAGGTCGGATGTGATGAAAAAATCAAAGGCCCCACCCAAGCGAAGGCTTGGGCTGGCCACCGCCCAACTTTCAGCCGCTGTGCTCAACTAGGTAACTGTCGGTAAGAGAGCGGAACCTGATCTGATAGGCTGCGCGGTTCTGAGCGTAAACGCCTGGTTTCGTCAACTATCCCCATCCAGCTTGCTATGAAACCAGTTTTCGTCCAGGACGGATTACTTCCGGTTTGCTCGTCATGCTGGCGGAAGCGTGAGGGGGCGTCGCTAGCGCTGTGAACTGTCACCTATATACGTGTTGGCGGTCACAGAATTCCCCGCGGCAAATCCACTAGCTTGAGCAGTATTCCGGGAGGTCGCTATGCGGCGACGTGCTTTGCTCCTCGCCTTTTTCTTCTCTACTTCCTTGCTGTTCACTCCAACGCTTCCCGCTAAAGACAAACCCAAGACGGCCGCGTCGCACAAGATCCCGCAGGACTTCAGCAAGTTCGTGGAAATCCCCGGTGCGGAGATGGCAGGGGCGGAACAGTGCGCGCAGTGTCACGCTGACCTTTCCAAGGGCTACCGCCGGAGCGCGCACTCGATGCAGGAAATCGCCTGCGAACAGTGCCATGGGGCGGGCAGTCTGCATATCGCGGCGGGCGCGTACTCAAAGGAGAAGATCATCAGCTTCCGCGACCGTTCCGCCGAGCAGGCGAACGGTGCGTGCCTAAGCTGCCACGCGAAATCCGATCATGTGCGGAACTGGTTTTCGGGCGCGCACCAGGCGCAGGACATCAAGTGCAGCGACTGCCACACCATTCATGGCGAGGCCCACGGCGAGCGAAGAGCGATCGAGTCTCGTCGGCAGCTGAATGAGAACTGCCTGCGCTGCCACCAGAAGCAGAACGCCGAAGCAGATCTTCCGTACCACCACCCGATTCGCGAAGCCAAGATGAGCTGCGTGGATTGTCACGATCCGCATGGCGGCAGCGCGGGCAACAATCTGAAGTTGTCCAACACCAACGAACTCTGTTTCAGCTGCCATGCCGAATATCAGGGGCCGTTCACATTCCAGCACCCTCCGGTAAACGAGAGCTGCCTCAAGTGTCATTCATCCCATGGTTCGCCGAACCAGAACATGCTTTCTGTGAGCCAACCTGCGCTCTGCCTGCAGTGTCATTCTGCTCACCATAACGGCGCGAGCTTGCCCCTGGTGGACCGGTGTACCAATTGCCACAACGCAATTCATGGAAGCGACATACCTTCCGCAACTGGCGGAAGCAAGTTCATCGACAAGTAGTACCCGGCCAAAAGACTGGTTCGGGTAAGGAGTCACGCAATGAATAGGATTTCCGCACTCCTCATAGTTGCACTCATAGTTGCGGCAGCAACCTACCAAGTTCAGGCGCAGCAGCCGACTCCGGGCACCTCGCAGCCGGCGGAGAATGTCCCCGAAGTCAACTACCATCTCACCGTGATGATGCCGCAATACCGGTTCTTGGACACCAGCGGATACGGCGGCCGGGTGGGCGAATACGACTCCTTGCAACAATCGCTCGGTGGTGATTTGTCCTTTGACTATGTGGATGTCCCGGAACACATGACCATCAAGTCCACGTGGGACATCCTGAGCCGGGACGACTACGACTTGAAGTCGCGGATCACTTTCGGGAAATGGCTTGACTTCAGCCTCGACAACCGCAGCTTTGTCCGTCACCTCGATGACAACTCCTACTTTGGAGCCGCCGTGATTTCTCCCGACATCATCCGCATCGATACGGTCCCTGCGGATTCCTTACTGGGTATAAGACGCAGAATGAACAACGCTTCCCTCAAGCTAAAGTTGCCCAAGATACCGGTGAAGTTATTTGTCAAAGGCGGTTGGGGGGCCCGGGACGGAACCAGCCAGATGCAGTACTTCGACATGGGCGGGGACGGGTTCATAGACAACACCGGCTGTGCCAACTGTCACTCCGCTTCCCAGTACCGCACCTACAACTATACGACGCGGAACATCGCCGGAGGCGCTGAAGTCAAGTTAGGAAATCTTCTGAAGCTTGTCTACCAGCACGAGTTTCGCAGCTTTAACGACCGCATGCCCAATCCGGTAGATATCTACGGAACCGCCGGCGCCATCCCTCCCGTCGAGGACATCCCTTATACACCGGCTGGCCTCTACGTTCACAGCGTGTTGCCGCGCCATCAAACGCAGGCCGACTCGTTGCAGATAACTATGGCCGTGGCACATCACGTTACCTTGAACGGCGACGTCAGCTACGCGCGGACGAACAACTTGTTTGCCCAGTCCGACCCGCGGGTTCTGGTTACCGGCAATCATTCCCAAGACGCTTTTAACGCGGACGCCACTCTCACCTGGAATCCGGTTTCCCGGCTGCGCGCGGTGGCTGACTTTCATCAGCAGAATCTGGTGAACGAGTTTGTCTCGTCCTATTCCCTCTCCGACCCCACCGTGTCTTACGCCTTTGGCAACCCGTCCCTGCACCGGCATTGGGTGGGTTTGAAGGTGTCGTACCGCGTGTCAAAACAGTTCGACGTGGAGACGCACTACACGCGCATGAACATTACGCGGTCGAACGCAGCTTTGTGGCCGCAGGCCTCTTCGCCGGACAATACTGATCCGCTCTTCGTCGTGCCCGTGAGCTTCAGCAACATTGCGGGCGCGGCCGTGCATTTTCACAGCGCGGAATTGTGGAATGCTAGAGCCGGCTATGAGTGGACGGGCACACACGATCCTGGTTATGTCACCGACCCGCGCACGAATAACCGCCTGTTTGGCAACGTTACTATTACTCCGGCTCACTGGCTCACCATCGGCAACGACGCCAGCATGGTTCTGCAGAAGTCGTTTCCTGTGGTGCAGCGCACCAACCACCTCTACGTGGATTCCACCTTCGTGACCATCAAGCCGGTTCCGCAGTGGAGCATTGGCGGCGGATACACCTACCTGCAAGACAATTTGCGGACGGACATGCAGCTCGCCAACGATGCCGCGGTGGGTCTCTATACCCAATCGCTGGCGCCCTACAAGCAGCTGAGCCAGACCTTTTCCATACACTCCACCTATGAACTGAAGAAGCGTCTGGGGCTCAATGTAAGCTTCGCGCGATCGCTGGCCCACAGCGGCTGGCGCCCCGACCTCAATCCGGCGGATTATCCCAACTTCCCAGGAGCCGTTTCCGTCGCTGGCTACCCCTCTGAAGCTGCTTTCGCCGCAGCCTTCGCCGGAGCGCTCGCGACCGGCGCAGGACCGGTCTCACAGATGAACGTGCCGCAGACCCTTGTCGGAGCCACGGGCGACTACCACCTCCGCGCCGGATTCGATGGTGGGCTCCGTTTCAACTACGGAAGCTACACCGATAACATTCGTCCGGACCTGACGGGAAAGCTGCGATCCTATTCAGTTTTCTTCGGACGAGTCTGGTAGCCTCCGCCTGCTGAACTTCAGCATTAGGCGCAGCTGTGACCGACAGACTGGCAACACGATTCCGGACGTGTCGTCGGCTACTCGGAAACTACGCCGATTGTTGACGTAACATCGCCATTGCACTCATTGAGCGAGAGGTGGGCGCAATTGGCCAGTTATCGCAGCGCTGAAGTGTGTGCGCCACCCAAAATCGAGTGCAAGATCGAGTTTTCCGCAGCCTGCTAGGGCTTGGGGTGACTCGGGTGGGCGGGTGTTGTAATTGCGCCCTCCGCCGCTGAACTTACCAGCGCCGCGTATTTTGCGAAGACGCCGGTTTTGTAGCGTGGCGCGGGAGCCTTCCATTCCGCCAGGCGGCGCGCAATCTCAGCGTCGGAAATCTCCAGTTCCAGCCTCCGGATCTTGGTGTCAATGGTGATGCGGTCGCCCTCGCGAATCGCGGCAATCGGGCCGCCCAGCGCCGCTTCTGGCGCTACATGGCCGACCATCAGGCCGCGGGTTGCGCCGCTGAAGCGTCCGTCGGTGATGAGCGCTACGCTCTCGCCTAAACCTTCGCCTACAATCGCCGCGGTCACGCTCAACATTTCGCGCATTCCGGGTCCGCCTTTTGGACCTTCGTAGCGGATCACCACCACATCGCCAGCCTTGATTTGCTTGCTGGTCACCGCCTGCATCGCCGCTTCTTCGGAATCGAAGACGCGCGCCGGGCCGGTTTGCGACCCGCGTTCGTGGCCGGTCATCTTCACCACCCCGCCCTCCGGCGCCAGGTTCCCTTTCACGATCACCAGTCCACCCGTGGCCTTCAGCGGCTTACTCAAGGGAGCGATCACCGTCTGTCCGGCAGTTTCTATCGCCGCGTTCGCCTCTTCGGCAAATGTCTTCCCGGTCACGGTCATCGCCGAACCATCCACATGCTTGCCGTCGAGCAGCCGCTTGGCGATCACCGGGATGCCGCCCGCTGCGTCCACATCCGCCGCCACGAATTTTCCCGCAGGCTTCAGATCCGCCAGCAGGGGCGTGCGTTCACTGACCCGCTGAAAATCGTCGATCTCGAGTGGCAGCCCCATTTCGCGCGAAATCGCGAGCAGGTGGAGCACGGCGTTGGTCGAGCCTCCCGTCGTGGCCACGCCCGCGATCGCGTTCTCGAACGCCGCGTGCGTCAAAATATCGCTCGGACGAATTCCGAGCTTTAGAAGATTCATCACCACTTCGCCGCAGCGGAACGCAACTTCGTCCTTGCGCGGGTCCATCGCCGGAATGCCATTAAATCCCATGGGCGAAAGGCCGATCAGTTCCATCACCGTGCTCATCGTGTTCGCGGTGTACTGCCCGCCACATGCGCCCGCGCCTGGACACGCCACATTCTCGAGCGCCAGCAGATCCGCGTCGCTCATCTTGCCCGCCGCATTCGCACCGACGGCCTCGAACACATCCTGAATGGTTACGTCTTTGCCTTTGTACTTGCCGGCGGCAATGGTTCCGCCGTAAAGCACCAGGCCGGGCAGGTTCATGCGCGCCAGCGCCATGGCCGCGGCGGGGATGGTCTTGTCGCAGCCGACAACGCAAACTGCCGCGTCAAACATCTGTCCGCGGCAGACGAGTTCGATCGAGTCGGCGATCACCTCGCGGCTCACCAGCGACGCCTTCATGCCTTCGGTGCCCATGGTCTCGCCGTCGGAAATGGCGATGGTGTTGAACTCCATCGGCGTGCCGCCCGCGGCGCGAATGCCTTCTTTCACCTTGGCCGAGAGACGGCGCAGGTGGAAGTTGCAGGGCATGGTCTCGATCCAGGTGTTGGCGACAGCGATGAGCGGCTTGGCGAGATCGTCGTCGGTGAAGCCGATGGCTTTGTACATGGCGCGCGCCGGAGCCTGGTCGCGCCCGTCAGTGATGTAGCGACTGCGATGTTTGAGGTCGATGTCCATGGAAGTGATGCGGACAGTGTAGCTGAAGGAAGAAAACGCTACTAGCCACTAGCTGCTGGCTAGTAGCTAGAAGCTAGTAGCCAGCAGCTTAAGTTATGCGTTGACCACTTTCGGTCCTGTGGGCTTGGCTGGTTCGGTGGCTTTCTTCTTGTCGGAGGGCAGCCACGACATCATGGCGCGCAACTGCTCGCCCACTTCTTCAATTGGGTGCTGCTTGGCGCGCTCGCGCAGCTTGGCGAATTTCTTGCCGCCCTTCTTATTCTCTTCAATCCACTCTTTCGCGAACTTACCGTTCTGGATTTGCTTCAGCACTTTCTTCATCGCCTTGCGCGTTTCGTCTCCCACAACCATTTCGCCGCGGGTCAGGTCGCCGTATTCTGCCGTGTTTGAGATCGAATAGCGCATGCGGCTCAAGCCGCCTTCGTAGATGAGGTCCACGATCAGCTTCATCTCATGCACGCACTCGAAGTAGGCGATCTCAGGAGCGTATCCGGCCGCCACCAGCGTCTCGAAACCTTTCTGCATCAGCGAAGTCAGGCCGCCGCAGAGCACCGCCTGTTCGCCGAACAGGTCGCTCTCGGTTTCTTCCCTGAAGGTGGTCTGCAACACGCCGGCGCGCGTCGAACCGATACCGTGGGCATAGCAGAGCGCGAATTCATGCGCGCGTCCGCTGGCATCCTGGTGAATGGCCAGCAGCGAAGGCACGCCGCCGCCCTGCGCATACACGCGCCGCAGCAAATGGCCCGGGCTCTTCGGCGCAATCATGACCACGTCCACATCCTTCGGGGGCTTGATGGTCTTGAAGTGAATCGAAAAACCGTGCGAGAAGCCGAGAATCTTTCCTTTGCGCAGGTGCGGCTGGATGGCCGATTCGTAGAACTCGGCCTGGGTCTCGTCGGGGGTGAGAATCTGGAGCCAGTCGGCGCGCTTGGCGGCCTCGGCGGGAGCGACCACGGTCATGCCATCGGCGCGCGCCTGCTGGGCCGAGCTGCGCTCGGGATCGAGCCCGATGATCACGTCGTATCCGCTGTCACGCAGGTTCTGCGCCTGCGCGTGTCCCTGCGACCCGTAGCCGAAAACCGCGATGGTTTTGCCCTTCAGCGCGGAAGGATTGGCATCGTTTTGATAGAAGACTGTGGCCACTGGAAAACTCCTTATGGATGTGGGCTGAAATGCTGAATTATGTTTGAAAGCAAAAACCGACCAATCGGTCGGTTCTTGAAATGCTACCCACTCGGCCTTCCCCTGTCAACCCCGGATTCCCCCCGGTGTCCATTCTAGACCACCATCGGTTCGTGTCAGGGTCGCTTCAGGGACGCCGCAAGTTCTACGAAATCAGCGTAGTGGGTCAGTTTCCGATCAAGGCTAGCGACCATCCGGGAGTTATCGCATCGTGAACCCAAATGCCGGGTTCGGCCACTCTACGGATAGCCCGTTATACGTCCATGTGAGGGCTGAAGGAACCGTGCGATGGTTCCCCCAAGGCTATAATGTTGCCCACCATGATGCTGGCTCCGGGCACGAAACTCGGACCGTATGAGATTATCGAGCTGCTGGGCGCCGGCGGGATGGGTGAGGTGTACCGGGCGCAGGATGCGCGCCTGGATCGCAGTGTTGCGATCAAGATTCTGCCCGCCGCATTCTCCGCAGACAGTGATCGGTTGCACCGCTTCGAGCAGGAAGCACGCTCGGCATCTGCCCTCAACCACCCCAATATCGTTACGATCTACGAACGCGGACAGGACGGTTCCACTTACTACATTGCGATGGAGCTGGTAGAGGGGAAGACGCTGCGCGAGCTGCTTGTCGCCGGCTTGCTGCCAATACGAAAAGCAATTGAAATCGCGGCGCAGGTTGCGGAGGGGCTGGCCAAGGCGCATGAAGCGGGCATCGCGCACAGGGACTTAAAGCCCGGGAACCTGATGGTCTCTCACGATGGATTCGTCAAAATCCTCGACTTTGGCCTGGCGAAGCTCGCGTCGACCAGCGGAGAGCTGTCGGAGATACGCACTATGTCCGCGTGGCAGACTCGACCGGGTCTGGTTCTAGGAACGGTGCAATACATGTCACCGGAGCAGGCCAGCGGCGGTCGGCTGGATTTCCGGTCAGACCAGTTCTCGTTCGGCTTGGTGCTCTACGAGATGGTGACCGGAAAACACCCCTTTCAGAGAAGCACAGCAGCGGAGACACTGGTGGCCATTCTCCGGGAACAAGCCGAACCGATCGGAGTGCAAAACCCCGACGCCCCGGCTCCGCTGTGTTGGGCTATCGAGAGGTGCCTGGCGAAAGAGCCCGATAAGCGCTACGTCTCTACCCGAGATCTCGCACGGGAACTTGCAGCCATACGCGACCACTTCTCGGAGAAGCCAGTTAAGCAGGTGGAGACCCGCCCGACGAATCTTCCTGTGCAGCGAACCGGATTTGTGGGGCGGGAGAAAGAAGTAGCTGCCGCCAAAGAACTCCTGCTGCGTCAGGATGTGCGCCTAGTCACGGTCACGGGTCCAGGGGGGATCGGCAAAACGCGCCTCGCGGTGCAGGTGGCGAGTGGCCTTGTCGAGCGCTTTCCAGGTGGCACTCATTTTGTTTCGCTCTCCTCGCTAAGCGATCCGGGCTTGATCGCTTCCGTGATCGTTCAGACGCTGGGGATCCGGCAGGCGGGAGGTCAGTCGCCGCTCGAAATGCTCAAGGAGAATTTACAAAATTCATTGCGCGCACCAATGCTGCTCCTGCTGGACAATTTCGAGCACCTGGTTCAGGCGGCACCTACCGTGGCAGAGCTCCTAGCCATGGGTCCCAATCTTAAAATCATGGTAACGAGTCGCGCCGCGCTGCACGTGTACGGAGAACATGAATTTCCGGTGCCGCCGCTGGCGATGCCGGATTCGCGGTCCAAGCCTTCAGTGGAGGTCCTGTCGCAGTACCCTGCGGTCGCGCTGTTCGTGCAGCGCGCCGTCGCGGTCAAGCCAGATTTTGAACTTAACCGGGAAAACGCGCCTGCCGTCACCGAGATTTGCGCCCGGTTGGATGGTCTGCCTCTGGCGATCGAGCTCGCAGCCGCCCGGGTCAAAGTTCTTTCGCCCTCTTCCATGCGGACACGCCTGACGAGCCGGTTGCAGCTATTGACGGGCGGCGCGCGGGACATGCCGCAGCGGCAGCAGACGCTTCGCGCTACCATCGATTGGAGCTACGATCTGCTGAGCGCTGCCGAGCAGAAGCTCTTCCGAAGATTATCGGTGTTCGTGGGCGGATGCACTCTGGAAGGCGCGGAAGCTGTCTGCGACACGAAAGGCGATCTCGATTTGGACCTGCTCGACGGTATGGCATCCATGGTGGACAAAAGCCTGGCGCAGCAGGTCGAGCCAGCGAAGGGTGAATCGCGGTTCGCGATGCTGGAAACGATTCGCGAGTACGCTCTGGAAAAACTGGAGGCAAGCGGGGAGGAGGCCCTGACGAAGCGCGCCCATGCCGCCTACTGCCTGGTGCTGGCGGAAGAAGAGGCTACGGAGCAGAGCGGCGCGGAGGGGACGGAATGGCTGGAACGCTTCGCGTGCGAACACGACAATTTTCGCGCGGGCCTGGAGTGGCTGACAGAAACCGGAGACGCAGAGTGGGGCCTGCGTCTCGGCGCAGCCCTGTTTCGCTTTTGGGAAATGTGCGAGTATCTCGCCGAAGGCAGGGACAGGTTGGGCAAGCTGCTGAAGCTCCGAGGAGCGGCAGCTCCCACGAAGGCGCGTGCGCGCGCGCTTTTTGCCGCAGGCGTGCTCGCAAGCGAGCAGGGAGATTACGCCTCGGCGGATGCGCTCATCGGGGAAAGTCTGGACATCGCGCGTGGGTTGCGTGACAAGCAGGGCGCCGCTGTCTCTCTAAACGCGCTGGCGGTCATTGCTCGGGGCCGGGGTGACGTCCCAGTGGCGCGCTCTCGGTTCGAAGAAAGCCTAGTGCTGTGGAGAGAATTGGGCGACCAGAAGGCTGTCGCTCGTTCTCTCAGTAACCTGGCGAATATCGTCAAATTGCAGGGTGACAATGCCCGCGCGCGCTCCCTATACGCGGAGTGTCTCTCCATCTTCCGAGGACTGGGAGATCGGACAGGCGTCGCCTGGTCGATGAACTACCAGGGGGATGTCGCTCGCGATCAGGGTGACTCCGCCGCCGCGCGGACATTGTACGAACAGGGCCTAGCAATTTTTCGGGAACTCGGTGACCGCTGGGGCGTTGCTGGCACGCTCGCTGATCTGGGGAGCTTGGCGAGAGAACAGGGGGATTATCCCACAGCGCGCTCTCTGTACCGGGAAAGCATAGAAATTTTCCAGGAACTGGACCATAAACGCGGAATTGCGCGCCTGCTGGAGTGTTTCGCGTGCGCAGCGGCTGGTCAACTCCAAGCAGAGCGTACGCTGCGGCTGGCGGGCGCAGCGGCTGCGCTGCGCCAAAATATTGGCGCTCCGCTCACGCCGGCGGAACAAGCCAAACTGGAAGCAAGTCTGAACCCGGTACGGCAGGCATTGACCAACACGGTAGGCGTGACGGCCTGGTTAGAAGGTTGGGCTTTGCCGGTCGAGAAAGCTATTGAGGAAGTGCTGATGCCCGAGGCTGCATCTCCCTCGTGTTAGCGCACGGGAGCCCGGACGGGCTGACGCTGATGGCGAAGGAAATCCGGATGCCCCCGGAAGGTTCAGCCAGCGCTTACTCCGCGCTTGCCGGGTCGATAAGTCGGCGCACGGCGGAGACGCGATTGGCAGGAAGGCCCACGCGCCTGGCGTGTTCTTGGATGGTCGCCTCGTCCGGGGCGAGGTAGACGCAGTACACCTTGTCGCCGGTTACGTAGCTATGGAGCCACTGGATCTCGGGACCCATTCCCTTCAGAACGTTGACCGACTTTTGGGAGATTTCCCGCAATTGGGCGTCGGATAGATTTCCGGCTCCCGGGACTTCGCGTTCGATGACGAATTTGGGCATGGGCGTCCCCCTGATGTGCACAGATGCTAGCATGCAGATGGAGCGGCTTCAAGACGGCTTGGCCAAAGCTGTCCCGGTCAGCGAGAAATGCCAAGAATAAGAGAATGAGGTTGCCATGGATCTTCGATCGCTTCAGAAGCCGCTGAAAGAGCAATACCGCAATGACCCAAATGCCTCGCAAATCACTCTCCGGGCGAAATGCGGGCAGACGGATGTTCCAGTGGCATGCTCGGTCGACATCGGGCGTGCCATCTACCATGCCGAAGCCCACAAGGGAGTCGGAGGCGGCGGTACCGGCGCCTGTTCCGGTGACCTTTTGCTTGGGGCTCTGGCGGCTTGCGCGCAGATCACCTGTCAGATGGTGGCTGCGGCTATGGGCATACCAACCGAACGCATGGAGGTCACGGTGGAGGGATACTTGGATCTCTGAGGTACCCTCGGCATATCAAAAGACGTGCCCGTCGGCTTTGAGAGCATTCATCTCCATTTTGATGTTGCTGCGCCTAAGGCAACACCGGAACAACTGCGCGGATTGCGAGAGAGAACAGAACACTATTGCGTGGTGATGCAGACCTTAATGCGGCCGCCGAGTCTGCAGACCGAGTGGGTTGGTCACGATTGAACACCCGGCCGCGATAAGTCTTCACATGTCTCTACGCACGATAGTTGTCGTAATCAAGGCCTTCACCCAAAGCAACCGGGAGTGCGCACGTAGAACGCCGTTCATCAACGTGGGCTTGCGAAGCCCCATCTGCGTACCAGCGGACGTATAGTTGGCAAAACGGACATAGTTCGCCAGGTCACTCTGGCGATTGTGCCCGGATCACGGGCTACTCGGAAACTGACCCACTACCGAAATCAGACACTCCTTAAGGGGCTGGGCACCGAAAATCGGTGCTCGCCCCAGCGTCCTCCTCAGGGCAAGAGAGACTGACTTACTCGGTAGTGGCCCACACGGCGAGCAGAAATAGTTCCCCCTCGCCACCTCCCAACGCAAAGCCCGCGAGATTCGCGGGTAGAGCCCGGACCCCATTCCGCGATACCATCTCAGGTGATGCTCCGCGAAGCTGCCATCGAACCTCGCCAGGAACCTCGCCAGGAAATCCTGCGCACCGCCGCCCGGCTCTTTCAACAGCAGGGATACGATGCCACTTCCATGAACGACGTCGCCGCCGCGCTCAAGCTCTCCAAGGGCGGCCTCTACCACCACTTCCAGTCGAAGGACGAAATCCTCTACAACATCATGTCGCACGCCATGGACATCACCGAGGAGCGGGTGATCAACGTGGTGCGCCGTGTCGAGGGCGCGGAAGAGCGCCTGCGCACGCTGATCCGGTTGCACATCCAGGTTGTGCTCAGTCCCGAAGACCGTGAGATTACGGTCATGCTGCATGAGAACCATCCGCTGCCGCCCGCGCTCCGCCGCAAGATCAACGGACGCAAGAAGGATTACCTGCACTTCGTCGAGAACCTCATCACCGACGTGCAGCGCAAGCGTAATTCCCCGTCGTCGGTCACGCCGCGCGCAGCCGCCCTTGCCCTGGTCGGCATGATCAACTGGATCTATCAGTGGTACAAGCCCGACGGCCCGCTGACCGGAGAAGCCTTGGTGCAGCAGTACACGGATATTTTCTTCCATGGAGCGGTTGGCTAGTTCTCAGTTCCCGGTTCTCAGTTCTCAGTAGCGCATCGCAGAAACGCCCTTGACTGAGAACTGAGAACTTCCTTACTCGCCAGCCGCCTTCGCCGGCACCCAATACACTTCTTCCTTTAAGTTCTCTTTCTGGAAACCGATCCGCCTCAGGATGCCCTTGCCGTGCTCGACCATCTCCGGATGCCCGCACAGATACGCGATGCTATTCGCCCCGGTGCATCCCCACTGGTCGGCGTACTTGCGAATCAGTTCGTCCACGCGGCCGACCTCCCCGTTCCAACTCTCGTCCTCCCACGGACGGCTCACCGTGAAAACACAGCGAAACCACGGCGCTTGTTTCGAGAAGTTTTCCAACTCCTCGCGATAACCGAACTCCCACGGCCGGCTCGCGCCGTTCAGCAGAAATAATTTGTGGTCGCCCGCAAACCTGCCTTCTTCCCAGTCCTTGAACAGCGTTCGCAGATAGCTGACAAAAGGCGCGACTCCGGTCACGGTGCTCACCATCAGGTGGTTCGTGCGTTCCGGTTGTGCGCTGTCGAATGTGAAGCGCCCCTTCGCAACTTTGCGCACCAGAACTTCATCGCCCAGCTGAAGGGCATACAGCGGCGGCGTGGTCTCGCCGTGCGGCACCAGTTCAAAAAAGAATTCCAGTTCCTTTTCGTAGGGAGAAGAAGCAATCGAGTAGGGACGCTCCAGTCGCCGCGCGTCGCGTTCCACCCCGAGCGTCGCGTATTGGCCCGGAGCAAAGCTGAACTCCGCCCCTGGATCAATGCGGATCATCCATAGATCCGGCGCAAAATCCGCGCGTTTGGTAATGCGGGCCCGGTAGTGCTTGTCATCCATAGGTTAGCTCTTGGCTCTCAGCTCTCAGCTCTCAGCTCTCAGGAATTTGGACGGCAAAGTTGGACACTAAGATACAGTATTCCGAGAATTCGGGCGCGAGACGGCGGCCCAGCAGCAATTCGCATCGCGGTTTCGCTGAGAACTGAGAACTAAAATAAAGAACAGCCCACAAGCTTTTCAGCCTGCGGGCTGCCCGGTGGACTGTTTGGGATTGACTGAGGTGGTCACTCTCGTGGCCCCTCGCTCACTCCGGTGCCCGGCACAGCCTGTGCCCGGCGGATCAGCCCATATTCACGGATTGTTTGCGAGAGATTGTTCCCGATTCCCCCGACCAAAGGTTCCTCGAGAACTCCCCTTAGAGCAACCGCCCTAAGACTCAGCCACCTCACCTGGTCTGGTACTACTGTGACTATCAGAACTTGTCATCCGACCACCTCCTCTCCGGTGTAAACGCAGAGTACAAAAAAGCCGGGTCTGCGTCAACGGCACGAACGGGATGTGCCGGAAGAAGCAATAGTTCTCGGTTTTCAGCTCTCAGTTGTCGGTTTTCAGTTCTCAGTGAGAAGCGCCGGGACTAGAGCTGGTTTCACAAATGCCTTTCCGCTTGGTAGGCGCGTCCCTCAGGGGCTAAAGCCCGCATTCTGTCAGGCCCTGAACGGCACGGCTGAAGCCGTGCCCTACCCAAAACCGATTTATGAAAGCAGCTCTAGATACTGGCAACTGAGAACTGAGAACTGAGAACCGAGAACCGAGAACCGAGAACTGAGAACTGAGAACTGCTCTTCGCGGGTACACTGGTTTCGGGTTCGCGCTGGCCGTGGCGCATCCCCAGAAGACGAATGAAAACAACCACTGTGGGGTTCCACTCAACATGCCAGCCGTGAGCGTGGCTTCCACCGTCCTCAACGAGAGCGACGACATCGACGCACTGGTCGAGAGTCTGATGCGGCAGACTCTCGCTCCCGCCGAAGTCATCATCGTCGATGGCGGTTCCACCGACGGAACCTGGGAGCGTCTGCAAGCCGCCGAGTCAAAATACCCGACCCTGGTTGCCATCCGCGATGAAAGCTGCAGCCTGCAACGTTCCCCGGGACCGATCGCGCGCGGCCGCAATGTCGCAATCGCCGCTGCCTCCTCCGAAGTCATCGCCTGCGTCGACGCCGGATGCACCTACCATCCCGACTGGCTTGTCAACCTCACGGCCCCGATTTTTGCAGGCGACTCCCAGTATTCCGTCGGCGGATCGTACATTGATCTAAGAAATCCTGATCTAACCAATATTGACCCAACAAATCTTGACAGGACAAACTCCACCGTCTGGGATGTTGCCTCCGCGCCCTTCTTCGGAGTCAAGTTAAACCCCGACGCGGCAACCAAGTCCTGCACCGCCCGCTCCATGGCCTTTCGCAAAGAGCTGTGGCAACGCGTCGGCGGATTCCCCGAAACCGTCTTCCTCGGAGAAGACACCGTGTTCGATTCCAAGGTGCGCAAGCTGGTGACCCCCGCTTTCGCAGAAGGCGCCAAGGCGTCTTACCAGCCGCGCCACAGTTTCCGCTCGGCGCTCCGGCAAATGGTCAGCTATTCCGTAACCGACGGCGTTTTGGGCGGACGCTCGGCGCGCCTATGGCGAAACCTGGCTCGCTGCCTCGCCGAGATTCTTGCCGCTCTCGCTCTTGTTTACTCGCCCATTCCGCTTTTGTGTGTGCTCGCGCTCGAAATCTATTTTGCGTTTCGGTTGGACTGGGCCGATCTCCGAAAAACTTCCATGCGAACGCTTGGCGCACGCCTGGTATTTTCCCTGATTGTTCCCTGGGTGGTTGCGTGGTATCAGACCGTAGGCAGCATCACCAAGAAAAACCGTCCCAACCGGCAGAATTTCACGTAACAGCGCGTGGTGAAACTCTAATCTCCGGCCTCAGCGCCTGAAGGCGCTCTCACAACACAGCACTTTCGGGATGCCTAAAGGCATGCCCTGATACGAACCGTACTTGCACCACGGGCTGTTAGCGGAATACGGCTGGTGCGTGGCTCGCCCCGGCGCTCGCAGTACATGCCCGCCAGATACCTACCTTCGTTACTGCCACTTACCTAGACTGAAAGCATTCCTGCAACGCAGGGAAGGCTTACCCCCAAGTCGTAGATCTTTAGACCTAAGGTGTCAGGTGTCAGGTCTCAGGAAAATCCTCTGATCGCGAGGTCCAGTCTTGACCTGCGGACTAAGACCTGAGACTTGGCTTCAGCCCTTCCACCGGTATGCATCTGGTTGGGGCAGGCCTATATGCGCCAGCACGCGGTTCGCGAACTCCTGCGCCATGGCATCGGCGCTCGACGGGTGGTTATAGAACGTCGGGATCAGCGGGAAGATAGTCGCCCCTGCGTCCGCCGCCAGCGACATGTTGCGGATGTGGATTTTGTTCAGCGGCGTCTCGCGCACGCACAGCACGAGCGGCCGACGCTCCTTAAGAGTGACGTCGGCGGCGCGCTCGATGAGGCGCGAGGCGGTGCCGTTGGCAATGCGGCCGAGCGTGCCGACGCTGCACGGGATCACGACCATCGCGTCGGAAGGATACGACCCGCTGGCCACGTTCGCCCCGATATCGGCGTTTGACTGCTGCTGAATCTTTGCCGAAGGCGCGCCGATGATTTGACGTAGGAGGTCAGAACGGCCTTCGACGCCGAGTTCCTCGGCCATGACGCGCAGGCCGGCGTCAGAAGCGATGAAGTTCACCGTCTTCACCCGCGGGTCGCGTTCCACGGTGAGTAGAAAGTGCTTCAGAAATAACGACCCACTGGCGCCGGTGGTGGCAACAGTCAGGATTTCCGGCGCAAGAAGAGGCAAAGTTGGCGCTCCACGAGGCCGAATCGAGTTCATAGCCTCGAAAAACTGAGGATAGGGACGCAGGAAAAGCAAGTCAAGGACATCAGGCCGCGGACAAAATCGATCTTCGATGCGCAGCCCCTAAAGGGGCATCTGAGTTCGAGCACTTTACGGCATCGCTAAAGCGATGCCCTGATACGAAGCTGCGAACGGCTAACGACGAACGACGTATTCATGGCAACCACCGGCATCTTACGATCGCGGCGCAGTGCCGCCCAACTCCACGCCATCGCGAGCGTCGAGCGTACGATTGGCGCCATTGATCCCTCTGCCGGGTGCAAGTATCTGCGCGACTTTCGCGAGGCTTACCGCTCCTACGAGAAAGTTCTCGCCCCGAGCGATGTCCGCGACGAAATCGCCAAAGCCGGAATCGTCCTGGTCGGCGACTACCACGCCCTGCCCAACTCGCAGCGCTATTTAGCCTCGCTCCTCCGCGCTCCGGAACTCCACCACCGCCCCATAGGGCTGGGAGTCGAAACTATTTTTTCCCGTGACCAGCACATTCTCGACGAATGGTTCCGCGGCGAGATTGACGAAGACGAATTGCGCCAGCGCATCCGTTTCGAACTTGACTGGGGATACGAATGGGCTCCATTTTACGAACTGCTCTCCGCGGCCCGCGATCACGGCGCCTCCATCTACGGGCTTGATTGCATGCCTCGCGAAGATCTGCGCAAGATCGGAGCTCGCGACCGCCACGCCGCCGACAAGATTGCCGAACTCCGCCGCCGCCATGCCGACGCGCTCATTATTGTGTTGTTCGGCGAGTCGCACCTCGCGCCTCAACATCTGCCCGCCCTGCTCCAGCAGCAGCTTCCCGCGGAACCCCTGCTCACCGTTCTGCAAAACGTCGACGCCCTCTACTGGCGCGCCGCCGGAGAAGCCCGCGACCACGTCGAAGCCGTCGAAGTCCGCGAAAATGTTCTCTGCGTCTTCAACGCCACGCCCCTCGAAAAATACGAGACGTATCGCCTCTGGCTCGATCGCTGGGGACGCAGCGATAACGACAGCGCGCCCGACCTCGGTCCCACCCTCTACAACCTGATCGATGGCATGGTGCGTTTTCTCGGCATCAATCAGTACTCGTCGCACAACACCACGCAGCCCAGGCTCCTGGTCGATCTCATGCCCGAAGTCTATTCGCGCAGCTCTGACGCGCTCCTGCGCCGCCTGTTATCCCGCAAAGGATTCACTGCCGAACACCGCCGATCCCTGCTCCGCCAGGTCCGCGAGCGCGGCAGCGTTTACCTCACGCCTATCAATGCCGTGTACATGCGCCAGTTCCGCATGGCCTCCTCCGCCGAGGACGCCACCCGCTTCCTTCATCAAGCCTGTCGCGGCTTGCCGAATCTTTCGAAGGGCATGGCTTTAGCACAGCATGCCGCGCCGAACGCCGCGTCAGTCGCCCAGTCGCTAGACAAGGACGATGCCTTTTACATGGCCGTCTTCGAACACGCGCTCGGCTTTTTCGGATCGCGCATCTTATACCCCGCGCGTCCCGCTCTCCGCGATAACGATCTGGCGGATTTGTTCGACGTGACTCGTGAAGACCTCGAACAGCAGACTGCGCTTCCCTTCGCCGACGCAGTCGACGCTCTCGATTTCCTGATCCAACACCGCGAATGCGATTTTCGCGACAACCATCGCTCCCAGAGCCAGCCGTCCGAATCCCTCGCGCAAGCTCCAGCCTTCACCGGCCGCAAGTACGAATACGTCGCCGAGCAACTTGGATATCTCACCGGCACCGATCTCTACGACGCCTACATCGAAGGCCGCCTGACCACCGCCGCCCTGCGGAAACTCTTCCTCACCCACATTGAGCAGCCTGGGGTGGCGCGCGAGGCCTACGTCCAGTTAAGAACGCGCCTGCGCTCCGGACGAGGCGTGTAAGTTGGCACTACAGAAGATCAAGAGCTTGAACCACAGGGCGCACAGAGGAACACAGGGGGGAGATCAGAAAAACTCATTGCTGTCCAAATTGGCGGGCTAACTGCTGGCCGAAGCGGAGGGTGTCGCCGCCGGTAAGAGGCTGAGCCCCCTGATACGCTGGATTGGGTTCCACCAAAGAACCAATTCAACTACAGG
>JBEKDG010000041.1:0-48231 GCA_050014475.1 Terriglobales bacterium
TGCTCGTGAACATCCATCGTCTTCCATGCCATCGCTTTCCCCACTCCCGCGCGTGCTGCGCACGCGCGGGAGTGTAAAGGATGTCTCGGGACAATATGTAAAGGATGTCATGAGACTGAACAGGTTTTCGAGACGTGGGACGCTGCGGGATCCTCACTCCCGCAAGCCGACGCCTGACCTTTTTGATCACAAACCACCAGTGACCACCATCACAGACCTCCAACCCACGTTGCGCGATAATAGAGCTCTGATTGGGGCAGTGCGGGGTGCGTCCGTCAACCAAGACGGCCCTCGAAACTGCCCCAAAGTCATTTTCGGAGGCCGTTGACGAGCTAAGTCCTTATTTATGAATTATGTCCATATAAGTCCTTATTTTTGAGGAATTTGCGGAAGCGGCCCGCTAACCCTGTGATTCTAATAGTATAGAAAAAAGGGGGGGTAGGGGGGGTACCCTGCTAGACCCGTAATTCGACCACAGTCGCCCCGCCGCCACCCTCATTGGATGGCGGTTCCGTGACGGACTCCACGTGCGGGTGCTTTTGCAGATACTGGCGGAGGGCTTTGCGGAGGATACCCATGCCGCTGCCGTGGATGATGCGGACACGGGGCATTCCGGCCAGGAAGGCGCGGTCCACGAATTTTTCCACTTCGCTCGTGGCTTCGTCCACGGTGCGGCCGATTACGTTGATTTCGGTGGGCGTGGTTAGGTTGCTGATTTCGTTTTGGAGCTTGACGGTTATGCCTCGGGCGGCTTCGACGGGCGTCGGTTGCGGCTGCGCTTTGCTTTGTCCTTGCGCGCTTGTCAGCACTTCGGCGATGTCTTCGCGGGCTATGCGCATTTTCATCGAGCCGATTTCGACGTCGAAATGATTGTCGCCGATTTTCTTTTTGACTACGGCGGCGCGGCCCATCGATTTGAGCTTGACTATGTCGCCTTCGCTGACGTGCTTTACCAGGCTGGGCTGGGCGTTTGGGTCTCCGCGGTCGGCGCCGGTGGCGTGCGCTACTACGGTGGCATCGAACTGCTCGCGAAATTCGCGGCGCATTTTGGCGATGCGGCGTTCGGCGTCTTTCGATAGCTTCTGGGCGGCGGCGCGGTCCTGCACGGCATTCACGGTTTCTCTGGCGTGGTATTCGAAGTCGCGGAAGAGAGCTTCGAGCTTGTTCTCCATTTCGCGAATTTTGGCTTGCTGTTCTTTGCGGCCCTCGGTTGCCAGGTGCGACTTCTCGCGATCGAGTTCCTGCTCGCGGGCTTGCATTCGATTGCGCTCGTTTTCCAGATCGCGAAGGTCGGAGTGCAGGCGGTCCAGGAAGCGCGCTACATCTTGAGTTTGCGAGCCCAGGCGCGAGCGGGCGGAAGCGATGATTGCCGGATTCAGTCCGAGCCGTTGCGCGATGTTGATTCCGGCGGAGGCTCCGGGGACGCCGATCTTCAGCTCGTACGTTGGCTGGAGGGTGGTTTCGTCGAAACCTACCGAGGCGTTGATTACTCCGGGTGTGTTCGCGCCGTAGACTTTTAGCGAGGTGTGGTGGGTTGAGATCACGATCATGCATCCGGCTTTGCGAAAGTGCTCGGCGATGGCAACCGCCAGCGCGGCGCCTTCTTCGGGGTCGGTTGCGGAACCTAGTTCGTCGAGCAGCACCAGCGAATTGGCGGTTGCGGTGCGCGAGATGAAATCGATGTTGGTGACGTGCGCCGAGAACGTTGAGAGATTCTGCTCGATGGATTGATAGTCGCCGATGTCGGCGAGGATGGCGTCGAAGACGGGCAGGTCGGCGCGATCCGCGGGAACGGGAATGCCGGACTGCGCCATCAGAGCTAGCAGGCCGAGGGTTTTCAGGGTGACGGTTTTGCCGCCGGTGTTGGGGCCGGTGATCACTAGCTGGCGGTGGTCGCCTTCCAGTTCGATGGTGATGGGGACGATCTTCGCGTTTTTTAGTTTCAGATTGCGCTCGAGGAGAGGATGGCGGGCGCGGTGGAGAAGCAGGCGAGCGGAGTCGGAGACGGGGCAAGCCCCGTCTCTACCAACCGGAGTCGTCAGAGTTACCGCTACGCAGTTGTAGTCTTCGGCGAAGCGGGCTTTGGCGAACTGGAGTTCTAGTTCGGCCAGAATGTCGGCGGCGGCTAGGATCGCGTCGGCGTTCTCGCCGATTTGGCGCGTCATCTCCAGCAGGACGCGATGAATCTCGGCTTGTTCTTCATCCAGCAGGCGGACCAGTTCGTTGTTTTGGTCGATGGTTTCGAGCGGCTCGACGAAGACGGTTTGCCCGCTGGAACTGGCACCGTGGACTACGCCCTGGACACGGCGTTTCTGCTCGACTTTCACCGGGATCACAAAACGCTCGCCGCGGATGGTGATGAGTTCATCCTGCACGGCGCCGCCTTCGGCTAGTTTGCGCAGGTAGCCGCGCAGCGATTCCTGGATCTGACGCTTCTGCTTCTCGATCTCACGGCGAATGCGGCTGAGTTCGGGGGAAGCGCGATCGTCGAGCGTGCCGTCGGGGAGGATCTTGTTGCGAAACGAGCGAAGGAAGGCGGTGAAGTCCTGGATGCCGGCGGAAAGCGCTTCTACGGCGGTCCATTCGGAGCGCATCGCGGCTGGCGGTTGACGCACGATTTCGCGCCACTCGGCTCCGCGGTCGGCGACGAGGACAACGTCGCGGATCTCACTGGTTTCAAGAGCGGCTCCGGCAATGCGGGATTTCTCGATCAGCTTCTGGATTTCGGGGAGGCCGGCGAATTCGAAACGTCCGCCGACACGACGATACTCGCGGATTTCGGTCGTGAGCTGCTGCTGGGTTTCAATCCACGGGCGATCGAGAGAAGGCAGAAGTTCGGCGATGCGGCGCTGGCCCAAAGGCGAAGAGGCGTAGCCGGCGAGCAAGCCGCGCAGGGTCTCGAACTCGAGCAGGCGCGAACTGGTGTGGGGGACCGGATTGGGCACGAATGGCATGGGTTTTGATGGTGCTTTTTTATGGTACAACGCGGGACAGATTTCGGTGGGTGATGATGATTCGGGGCTGCGCGCGGTGTAGAATCGACAGCGCCGGGTCACTGTTACTGCGATGTGACTTCCGGCGGACGGCCCCGTAGCTCAATTGGATAGAGCATCAGACTTCGGATCTGAGGGTTGGGGGTTCGACTCCCTCCGGGGTCGCCATTCGAAAAGGGCAGCTTGCCATTCCGGCGAACATTCCTTAAAACAACAGCTCCAGATCATCATCATCCCTAGCACCTGCACTCTGGTTACTTGCCACGGGTCATGTTTCGCGGTGCAATGGCACTGGCGGAGCGAATTATGGGACGTGTTTTTGGGTTTCTGGGGACGATCGTCACGATGGCGATCGGCATGTACATCTACTCTCTTCAGGTCAAGACTTTGACTCCGGGCGCTGGGAGCGGCAATCCTGAAGAAGTTGCCACCATCGCGGGCGTGAAAAATGATTTGATCGGCATCGCCAATGCCGAGCGCGGGTACCTGGCGACACAAGGGAAGTATGCTTCGCTGGATGAGCTGATTTCAGGCAACTACATCAGCATCAAGGGCGAGCGCCCTCCATATATTTACGATGTCGAAATCACTTCCGGCAGCTTTCGGGCGACTGCCACTCGCACCACGAAAGGCGCTCCGGCACAGCTCTGGATTACCGAAAGCATGGAAGTTCAAGCGTCAGACTGACAAGCTGCAGATCCCTGGCTTCGCTCGGGATGACAATTCCTGAAGTTTTTCAACAAGCTCCTAAGAGTGCACCGACGCAACGGCGAGAGTCAGGTTTTTTTCCAGTCAGTCAGGGACATGAGTTCGTCCATGATCTCCTGCAATCTCTGCAGTCGCCGTTCCTGATCGGATGCTCCGATGATTTTCTTGCCACCCTGCAGGTACAGGCGGTTGGCTTCGCTGATTTCCGCGATTTCTTCTCGCAACTTTCCAACGCGCTCTTTGACGGACTGCGGCATAAGGATAGGCTAGCAGAGCATTTCACACCTTGGTCAAGTTGTTTTTCAATGGTGACCGCCAACCGTTTGCTCCCCTCGTTTGCTCCCCACCCCCGGCGGGCGATATATTTGCCGGGTACATATTTACCGGATATTGATGTTTTGAGTTTCTTATGTTCACTGACTTCACCGCCACCGACCTCTGGACCAAGAAACAAGTACACTGCCTCTACCAGGCCCTGATAGTGGCCATCGCCACCCGCCACGCCGATGCGGTGGACATCAAGTTCCTGGTGGACGGGCGCCCGGTCTGGGTCGCGCTGCCGCACCCGGCCTGGGTCGAATACAAGAAGCGCACCGGGAAGCTGATCACCGACTCCCTGGCAAAAGAAATCGCCGGCCATTTTCTGAAAATGGCGCTGGAATCGGGCGAGGGGTTAGGTCGCGAAATGTATTCGCTCACCATCGAGGAAACTCTCAAGCACCTGGAAGGCGTCGTGGCGGAGGTCGAGCCCCCGGTCGCTGCCACCCGCTAGTTAGGAAGAGCCCTCGAAATGAGGGACAATGTTAGCCTTGGTTCCGCACCGGTGAACAGGTCTCTGTGCTTAAATCAAGGCATGTTCGCCCGGAAACTCCGCGTGGAATATCAGCACGAAGGGCAGCTTCAACCTTGTCCGTTGAAATGGCTCGACAATTTCAGCATGCGCAATTTCACCAACGCGTCTGTCTTTGACGATACGCTGCCGGTGGCGGATGGGTACATGGAAATTGGAACGCATGTCCCGCTCGATCAACTGCGGGATGCGATGGAAGACTGGTTTCGGCGCAAGAGTTATCTACCGAAGGATGCAACGCTGGTGCTGACCCTGAGCTAGCAGGCGAGGCCGAGCTGCGCTCGGCTTGGACGGGCGAGGGCGCCCGTCCCTACACGAGATCGGCCGACTTAATCGGATTTTGCTAGGTTGCGCCGCCGAAACTGGAGGCTCTTTCCATCTTGATCAGGCGGGCAAATAAGCGAACGATCATGCCATCGAAGCGGGTGCCGCTCAGCTTTCCCAGTTCCGCCAGTGCTTGCTCGTCAGTTTTGGGAGGAGCGAAAGAGCGATCGCTGGTCATGTTCACGTAGGCGTCGGCGACGGCGACGATGCGGCCATGCAGCGGAATATTCTCGCCCTTCAGTCCGAAAGGATAGCCGCTGCCGTCGAAGGCTTCGTGATGGGATTCGATGGCCTGGGCCACGCGCTCGATTTCAGGAATCGCCCGTAACACCTCGGCCCCTACTTGCGGGTGGGCATTGATCACCGCGAGTTCATCTTCCGTAAGCGCGCCCGGCTTGTTCAGGATTCGATCGGGGATGAACAGCTTGCCCAGGTCATGCACCCGCCCCGCGAAGGTGGCGTCTTCCACTTCCTGGGCAGAGAGGTTGAGTCCGCGCGCGATCATCCCGGCATAATGCCCGCATTGCTCGCCATGTCCGGCAGCGTTGTGGTCCCTGAGTTCGGCCGCGCGCGCCAAGGCTTCGACGGCTTCCTTCATCGCCCTCTGATCCGCATCATCCTCGCGTCCGCACAGCTTGCGGAGCGTGCTGACCAGTTCTTCGAGGTGCTCTGGCCCGTTATGATCGCGCTGCAGAAATCCTTCGATATAACCGGAGACAAGATGTCGCGGCACTGCGGAACCTTCGCCGAACGCATCTGAGGTGGAAACCTGGTTACCGCCCGCGTGCTTGGCCACGTACATGCCCGCATCCGCCACGCGAATCAGGTCCTCCATAGAAAATCCGTGTACGGGGAAACTGGCGACGCCGAAACTGCCGGTGATCTGGTGCTCTTCCAGCATGGGATCGGTGGCCAGCCACAGCCGCAATCTCTCCGCCAGCACCTGGGCCTGCTCGATGCCGGTCTCGGGCATGAGGATGATGAATTCGTCACCGCCGTAGCGGGCAACCACGTTCGACTGGCGGCACTTCTGTTCGAGCAGCCGGCCAACGCGAGCCAGCACCAGATCCCCTTCCAGATGGCCGAGCGAATCGTTGACCTCTTTGAATTTATCCAAATCGATCAGCACCACCGAGAAGGGCCGGCCCGAACGGGACGCGCGCTTCCACTCCGAGCTCAGGGCCTCCCAGAAAAAGCGTCTGGTCTTGATGCCGGTCAACCCATCGGTGATCGATTGCTGCTGCAGCTTCTGGAAGACGAAGGAGTTGTGCAAGGCCGTGGCCAGAAGATCGGCCAGCGTATTCAGGATCAGAACATCCTGGGGCGCGAACGCATTCTCGTCCCGGCTCTCCACGTTGAGCACGCCGAGGAGCGTCTCGCCGTAACTGATCGGCAGGCAGAGCACTGCCCGCGATTCCGGCAGCACACCGGCGAGCTGTCCCGGGCCGGCGTTCTGCACCAGTGCGCTCACCCCGGTGCGCGCGACTTTTCCCAGAACTCCGCTGCCCACCGCGATCCGGCGGCCCAGGGTTTGCGATGTCGTTCCCGCCTCGGCTTTGATCTCGATATCCTTGGTGGCGTAGTCCATGATGCCGATGCCGATGTGATCGTAGTGGAAGTTCTTCTGGATCTCGCGCACGATGTCAGCCATCATCTGCTCGGCGTCTTCGCTCGAGATTGCCATTTTCGAAATGCTGTTGAGAAACGCGAGATGCCGGGCGCGGCGTTGTTCCTCGGTAAACAGGCGCGCATTCTCGATCGCCACCCCCAGTTGACCGGCGGCGGTTTGCATGACCTCGAGGTCCCTGGCCAGGAACTGCATTTCGCGCTCCGTACTCCGCGCCGCCATCACTCCCGCCGGTTTGCCGCCGAGAAAAATAGGCACGGCGCAGAACGACCGGGCCGGCTGCGGAGGCACGAAATCGACTCCCAGTTTTGACCGCACCTGTTCAAGATCGGACTCGATCAGCAGCGGCTCCCCCGTCCTGATGATGTACTCGGTAAATCCATTGCCGACCTTGTGCGAACGCTTGGGAAGAACGATGCCGCCTTCGATCTCCAGCTCGAAGAGGATCTCATCTTCTTCCTGAAACGCGATGTAGAAATTGCCGGTGTCGAAAATCTGGCCCAGCTCGACCTGCACCGTGCGCAGGACCTCGTCCTGGTTGAGATGAGAACTGATGGCCTGCCCGATCTCGGTGAGCAGCTCGTATTCCTTGGTTCGCCGCTGTGCTTCATGCATTACGACATAGTTTTCCAGGGTCAGCGCGATCTGCAACGCCAGCCCGATGAGCAGCCGCAAATTCGAAGAGCCGAACATGCGCCCTTCCGCGTGCGGAAACAGAAGGAACCCGAAGTTGTGCTCCCGCGTCTGCAAGCTCACCGCCATCAGGTCGGTGATTCCCTCCGCCAGGAGCGTCTGCTTGCAGGCCTGGAACTTTCCTCCCGAAAGCGCCGGCAAAGGCTCTTCCAGTTCCGCGAGATTCCGGAAGGTAACTACTCCACCACGCCTGTAGGCAAGCTCGGCGATGTAATCTCCGGCCTGCGTCTTTTGCAGCTTTTCGAGGAATTCCGCGGAAAAGCCTTTTTGTACCGAGGGCACGGTGCCGCGCCACTGCTGGGTAACAAAAAAGACGGCGCGGCGCGAAGGCAGGGGCGCCACTAACCTCTCGACAAAATTCTGCATGCTGGGGACCAGGTCCGATGCGGAAAGCAATCGGCGCGGATCGACGCCCAGGGTGGAGAACGCCAACGCGTTTTCCTGCACCGCATTGCGCTCGTTTTCAAACAGCACCATGACCATCGCGATGGCCAGCAGCATCTGCGGAATCGGCCCCAGGAAGCCTCCCAGCTGCCCAACAATATCGAGGAAAGGTTGGTGGAACTGGCCCGCGTACATCAGCGCCGCCCACAGCGCCAGCGAAAACGCGAGCGTCCGGAAGGCCACGGAATTCCTGCGAAAAGCGTAACGGTAAAAATGGAACGAGCAATAGAGCAGCGTCGCCGCCAGCCCCACTTCCAGCCGCAAATAGATCGGTACCGGAGTCGCTCTCTCGCGGAATACTCCGCTCACCATTTGCGCCCGCAAGCTCACACCCGCCAGCAGGACCCCGGTTACCGTCAGCGCAACGTCATACCACTTCACCTGGAACGGTTCCTTCATCAGCCGGGTCGAGACGAAGATGCAAATCGCCATGGCCACCAGCAGCAGCGAGCTCAGCAAAAACAATAACGCGGAAGAGCCCAAAAAATATTCCACCGCCTTCAGCGCGTAGTGCAGCGTGTATGCCGCCCATGCCAGTTGCCACGCGCGAAAATAGTTGTGACGGTTTTGCTCGTGCAGGTAGGTGAAGACAAAAAGCACCAGCAGGGCCACGGCCCCAGGAATCAGCACCAGACCTGTGGCAACGCTATTCATTGACTAACGCTTCCTCAGCACTCGTAATTGAGGCCCGGATGGAACTGTCTTTGGCCTAATGCTGGCCTAATCCTGTCACACCAGACAGATCGAAACAACAGGTGTCTTCCGGCAGGTTCCGCCCTGGGCACGGCGTTTCCAAGAGTATCTTCTTATGAGATGCGATGCCGCTATAGCGATCTTCTCCAGAAGAGTTACCTTCGTAACCCGTCAGTAACCCGTTGCCCCCGCGCGGGACTGCCCAGAGCCTAGAGCCGCAACCCCAATCCCGCTATACTCAAAAGTTATGCTTCGCGTTCGATTCGCGCCGTCCCCCACTGGTTTTCTGCACGTCGGCAGTGCCCGCACCTTCATCTTCAACTGGCTCTACGCCCGTCGCAACGGTGGAACCCTGGTCCTGCGCCTCGATGACACCGATGTCGAGCGCAACACCGAAGCCTCCGTCAACTCCATCTTCGAAGGGCTGCGCTGGCTCGACCTTGGTTGGGACGAGGAATACAAGCAATCCGAACGCCTGGCCCTGCATCGCCAGATCGCCGACGCCATCTTTCAGAAGGGCCTGGCTTACCGCGACTTCACCCCTGCCCACGCCGGCGACAGCGAAAAATCCGGTCCGGTTAAGGTCGATCCCAAGGACTTGCGCGTGGATACGTTCTCCTCGCCGCCGTCAGTCGGAGTTCGAATCACGCATATTCCGACCGACACGGTCGTAGTCTCGAAGGACGAAAAATCAGAGGCGAAGAACCGCGAAAAAGCCCTGCTCATGCTGCGCGAGCGCCTAAGCGAGGGAGCGCGCGGCACTTGGCTCTTCAACCCGGGCATGCGCGAACTTTCCCGCGCCGAAAGCGACCGGCGAGCTGCGGCCGGAGAGTCCTTCGCCCTCCGTTTCCGTGTTCCCCGCGGCCTGGGAGAAGAGGTCCGTTTCACCGACGCCGTGTACGGCGAGCAAGTCAAAGCCGCCGATGACATCGAAGACTTCGCGCTCCTCCGCAGCGACGGAATGCCGATGTATCACCTCGCATCGTGTGCCGATGACGTGGATCTCAAGATCAGCCACATCATCCGCGGCCAGGACCATCTGTCGAACACCTACAAACACGTGCTGATCTTCGAGGCGGCTGGCGGTAAGGCGCCGCAGTTCGCGCATCTCCCGCTGCTCGTCGCCCCCGACGGATCGAAGCTCTCCAAGCGCCGCCACGGTCCGGTGGTCAGCGTCACCACCTACCGCGACGCCGGATTCCTTCCGGAAGCCTTCATCAATTTTCTGTGCCTGCTTGGCTGGTCGCCAAAAGACGATCGCGAAAAGATGACCCGCCAGGAACTGACCGACGCGTTCTCCCTCGAAGGCATCAATCGCGCTAACGCCGTGGTGAATTTCAAGGAGCCCGCCGCGACACCGGACGAAACCTTCGACCCCAAGGCCGTCTGGCTGAACGCCGAACACATCCGCGGGCTTTCGATCGACGACCTCAGCGGGCGCCTGCTTCCCATTGTCCACGCCGCCGGATTCCCAATTGCGCCGGAGAAAATGCACGCCATCACCCCGCTCATCCGCGAGCGCATCAAACTGCTGCGCGACGTCCTCACGGCCGCCGACTTTTTCTTTGTGGACCAACTCCCGCCCTACGACCCAGCCGAGCTCATCCCGCAGAAAGGCGACGCCGCTATGGCGCTCAAAGTTTTGACCCGCGCGCGAGAAGTCCTGGCGCAAACGGAATTCAAACACGATCCCTTGCACCAAACCCTCCGCGCCGCAGCGCAGGAGATGGGCGTGAAAGCCGGACAAATGTTCCAACCCATCCGAGTCGCCGTCTGCGGAAGAAAGAACGCGCCGCCATTATTCGAGACGCTGGAAGTGCTGGGAAGGGGAATAACGCTGAAGAGGATCGAGCAGGCAATTCAGAAGACCGCATAGGATTCCGCAGAAAGCAATGGAGAGACCGGCGTCCTCGCCCGTCAAGCGGGGCGAAGTTTCGTAGCCACGCAGGGACACGTGGGAATCGGGCGGCGGTGGTAAGATGGCGCGAAAAAGAGCGCGGAGCTGCCCCATGAAACGAAAATACCTCGCGTTTGACATCGAAACAGCGAAGGTTCTTCCCCGTGATGTACCGGATGGAGATATTTTGGCACACCGGCCATTGGGGATTTGCTGCGCGGCTGCACTGGCGACCGATGAGAAGGTACCGCAATTGTTCTGTTCGAGAGATGCCAGTGGCACCCCTTCTGCCCAAATGCGCAAGGACGACCTGTCATGTCTTGTGGATTTTCTTTCAGATCAAGTCAAGAACGGTTACACGATACTGACGCATAACGGGCAGGGATTCGACTTCGATGTCCTGGCGGAAGAGTCCGGACGCCTGAACGACTGCCGGAAACTTGCCATTGGTCACGTTGACATGATGTTTCATGTTTTTTGCTGTAAAGGATTTGGTGTCGGGCTTGATGCGGCGGGGAAAGCGATCGGGACCAGTAAGCCAGATGGGATAGAGGGTTGGAAAGCGCCGCAGCTATGGAAAGACGGCAAATATGAGGCTGTCCTGAACTATGTAGGCCAGGATTGCAGAATTGCCCTGGGAGTTGCGGAAAAAAGCGAACAGCGGCGCAGCTTTTCTTGGATTACCCAGAGTGGAAAGGCCAGCGATCTTGCTCTTCCAAAAGGTTGGCTGACGGTCCAAGACGCAATGAAGCTGCCACTCCCGGATACGTCATGGATGAAGACTGCCCCTTGGCCGCGGTCAAAATTCACGAAATGGCTTGGATGAGTATCCCGGCCGAGGAATCTGTTCGAGATTGTCGAGTATCTTCAGCGCAAGGAACCGACCCGTCAGTGATCCTGAAACTGCGCGGCCCTCTGTTTCGCTTGCTCAGCTTCGCGATGCATTCCTTTCGCTTCGTAGGCGCTGGCTAGGGCGTTTTCGGTTTCGGGATTGTCCCCAATCTTCTGCTGCTTCAGAAAGGACGCAATCGCATCGTCATAGAGCTTGAGCCTGGCCTGCGCCAAGCCCATCTCTTGATAAACGCCATCGTAGTCTGGGTCGAGCTTCGCCGTCAGCTTGTACTCCTCGATGGCCTCGGGATATTTCTGCTCGGTCGACGAAACTTCTGCCAGTCCAAAGTGGGCGTCGGCGCTATTTGGATTCACCCTGAGCTGTTGCACAAAAATCTCTCGCGCCGGTTGTGGACGCTTCTCTTCCAAATAAGTCATACCCAAGTAGAAGTACGCCCGTTCATCCTTCGGTTTGAGCTCAATGACGCGCTTGAATTCGCCTTCCGCGCTCGCGAAGTCGCCCTTGACCCAATAAGCGCGTGCAAGCTCGTAGTGAGCCGGGACGTAACCTGGCCGTTGGCGGACCGCAGTCTGTAGCTCCTTAATTGCCTGGTCGGTCTTGTTTTCGGTTAGCAGCCTCTGCCCGGCTGCTGCATGCAAAACATACGCGTGCGAATGATGCAACCACGCCGCGCCGCCATAAACCAGCACGATCCCAACGAAAAGCACGCCCACGCGCCGAACCACGTCATCGTGTTGTGGAGCGACCTTGGCGATGAGCGCGCCGAGAATCAGTCCCGATACCAGCCCGCCAACGTGAGCCGCGTTGTCGGTGACGCCCGACATTGCTCCAAACACGAGGTTGTACCCTGCAAACATAACCACACTTCGAAGCAGGCCCGCCACCGCCGCTTTCGGCAGGGAGAATTCGCCCAAGTAGAACGACGCGATCAGCGCTCCGGCAATTCCGAAGATCGCTCCCGAAGCTCCCGCGCTTACGCGATCAGCGTTCCAGGCAAGGCTGGCTACACTTGCCGATACGCCAGTGATCAAGTAAACCGCGCCAAACGTCCAATGGTCGTAAATCGCCTCGGCTATCCTGCCCAAGCCCCACAGGCACCACATGTTGAGCGCGATGTGGATGATGCCTATGTGTACGAAAACACAGCTCAACAACCGCCACCACTGCCCTGCCATGGTGTAAGGTCCAAAACTCGCCCCCCAGTGCACCAGTTGGGGATTAGTCGGCGCCATGGGCGAAACGCCAGCCAACGCCATGGCGACGAACACCGCTACGTTGATGCCGAAAATGACTTGAGTGACCGCCATCGAACTGGACTGTTGCCGCGTCCAGGGTGCGGGTTCGACTCGCTGGATGGGGGAATCCTCGCCGCGCTGCGCAGCTTCGTGCTGCACGCACCACTGGCAAAGCTTCCTGCCGAAGGTGAGGGCGGGAAGCTGACGACCGCATTGCACGCAATTTGCCATGAAAGATTGAATTCCGCCGTCACCGGTGATGTCGGGAGGTCGCGGTCCCTCTCGACGCAGATTATCACGTGGATTCCTTCACCGGCGGTGGGGGCTGCATTCGGCTAGGACATCATTGAGGCCGCGGTATAACCGAGGAGGCGGTCAGCAGCCGCGAATCCACTCTTCCCATATAAAATACAAAGAGCATGAGCGCTGTGAATTCATCTTCATCTAAATCTAACGAAGCTGGCACGAACTCGCCTTCCGAGTCCCGCCCCTCGAACTTTGTCCGCGACCAGGTCATCAAGGACCTGGAGACGAAAAAATACGACGGCCAGGTACAGACCCGCTTTCCTCCTGAGCCCAACGGTTACCTGCACATTGGCCATGCCAAGTCCATCTGCCTCAACTTCGGCCTGGCCGACGAGTTCGGCGGCAAGACGAACCTGCGCTTCGACGATACCAACCCGGAGAAGGAAGAGCAGGAGTACGTGGATTCAATCATGAAGGACGTCCGCTGGCTGGGTTTCGAGTGGGACGGTCTCTACTATGCTTCCGATTACTTCGATCAGCTTTACGAGTGGGCGATCAAGCTGATCAACGATGGCAAAGCGTACGTTGATGATCTAAGCGCGGAAGAAATTCGCAAGTATCGGGGCACGCTGACGGAGCCCGGCAAGGAAAGTCCGCACCGCAATCGCGGGGTGAAGGAGAACCTTGACCTTTTTGAGCGCATGCGCAAAGGCGAGTTTCCTGACGGATCGCGCGTGCTGCGCGCCAAGATCGACATGGCGTCGCCGAACCTGAACATGCGCGATCCGGTGATGTACCGCATTCTCCGCGCCGAGCATCACCGCACCGGCGGCAAGTGGTGCATCTATCCCATGTACGACTACGCGCACGGCCAGTCCGATTCCATCGAGCACGTGACCCACTCCATCTGCACGCTCGAATTTGAAGATCATCGCCCGCTTTACAACTGGTTCATCCAGCAACTCGGTATTTTTCCGTCCCAGCAGATGGAGTTCGATCGCCTCAGCCTTACCCACACGCTGCTCAGCAAGCGCAAACTGCTCACTCTGGTGCAGGAAAAACGCGTCACCGGTTGGGACGATCCGCGCATGCCCACGCTCTCCGGCATCCGGCGCCGCGGCTACACGCCGGAGGCGATCCGCAATTTCTGCGCGGCCATCGGGGTTTCTCGAAGACGAATGGCACGCTGGAACTTGCGATGCTCGAACACTTCGTCCGCGAAGACCTGAACAAGCGCGCGCCGCGCGTGATGGCTGTGCTGCGGCCATTGAAGGTCGTGATCGATAACTACCCGGAAGGTCAGGTTGACGAGGTTGAGGCGGTCAATAATCCCGAGGACGAAAGCGCCGGGAAGCGCAAAGTGCCATTTTCCAAGGTGCTCTATATCGAGCAGGACGATTTCCGCGAAGACCCGCCCAAGCAGTATTACCGTCTGTCGCCCGGGCGCGAGGTGCGGCTGCGTTATGGCTATTTCATTACGGCGAAGACGGTGGTGAAGAACGATCGGGGAGAAGTGGTCGAGGTGCACTGCACGTACGACCCGGCCACGCGCGGTGGCAATGCTCCGGATGGACGCAAGGTGAAGTCGACCATCCACTGGGTCTCAGCCGCGCATGCCCTCGACGCCGAAGTGCGTATCTACGACAAGCTCTTCACCAAGGAAGACCCGAATCAGGTTGAAGAAGGCCAGGAGTTCACTGCGAACTTGGATCCGAACTCGCTGGAAGTGATCGCGCAGGCCAAGTTAGAGCCCTCGCTGGCGAACGCCCCGATCGAAGGCCGCTATCAGTTCGAACGCCTTGGGTATTTTTGCGTGGATCCGGATTCCAGGCCCGGACATCTTGTGTTCAACCGCACCGTGGCGCTGAAAGATACCTGGGCCAAGATTGAGAAAAAATCGGCATCGTAGAGGTTACGGTGGAGACGCAGCTTGCTGTGGCTACTCCCGCAAATGGGCAGGCAGCCCGCAGCGTGTCCACCGCTTAATTATTTCCAGGGTCCACCGGTGTGCACCATCCACAGGTCGGTGTCTGGCGCTTTGATCACGCCAAACGGCATCCAGAAGTATCCTCGCTGTCCCCAACCGACGCCCCAACTGTTCTGGATAAGCGCCAGTTGTTTCTGGAAGTCGTAGCCTAGACAGAGGACTTCGTGGCCGCCCTGTAGCTGCTCGCCTGGTTGCGGGATAGGCATAATGCCAGTGTCCGCCACCTGTTGAGACATGAACGATTCGTAGACTGCGAATCCGACCGTAATCAGCCACGGTGTTGAATCGGCCAAGCACCGGAGAAAGTCCGACAAAGTTCCGATGCGGTGATAAGCGCCCGTCTTGTACTTGAACGCGTTCTGCGCTTGCCTCGGCGTCGGGGCGGTGAACTTGCCTGCGACGTAGGGATAGAGCGACGTTTCACAGCAACCTTTCGCCGTGAGGACCTGGCAGCCAGTGCGCGGCATCGCGCCCTCGTCTTTCGGGAAGGAACCATCGGCAATCAATTCCTCGACGTACAGGCACTGCGGGCTCAGGATCGGAGACGACTTCTCGTACTTCCGCGCTATCCACTCGCGCGCGGAAGAGAAGGCATGCCCCGTACAACTTCCTTCCTCGCCCTGGTCCTTAATCGGTCCGCCCCACTCCCGCAGATCCACATGTTGCGGGACCGGCTCCGATCGCGGCGGAGCCCGGTACAGCCGATCCCGCACATCGTGAACGTCGCGGAGCGCGCCGAACTTGCGGTTTGTCACTGGAGCCGTCCGAAAGTCACCGACCGCACAAGTTTCGAGTGCTGGTGAATTTTCAGTTTCGGAGTCACCGCATCTACGGCAGCGTTGCCAGTCTTCGCCACCAGGATGCTGTTGTAATGATCCGCAAAGGTGGAAACGCTGTAGGGCAGCGTGATCTTCGTGCTTCGGATCGTAGTCGCGTTCTGACAGGATGGAATCACTGCGGTGATTGCATTCACCGTGCCCGCCACCAAGTCGGCAAGCAGCGTAATTTTCGTCTGCGTGTTTGGATCGCTCACCTGTGCGACCTGAAGCACAAGTTGCTGATCCGCCTGGTAGGCACTCACAGCCGCTTGCAACTGCTGGCAAACGCCCGGCGCGGATCCCGACGAGGCCTTGGCGAAGTCAGCGGCCAGCGCCTTGATGACCGCAGCATCGGCATTAATCTTTGCTGCCAGGTTGCCGTTCACCGGCTGACCGTTGGCCACGCTGACGATTTGCAGAATGTTGATCAGTGCCGGCGCCGCCGCGGCCAGAATGGAATCGAGCGTCGCCACCCATGCGGTCGAACATGCAGTGCAGAACATGGCAAGAGACAGCGCAACGACAAGAACTTTCCTCATAAACAGTTCTCCTTTTGATTTTTCGGAATTGAGTTACTTACTTTTGGCGCGGCGCGGTGGCGCGATTGCGGAGTTCCTGCAGCTCGGTCTGGATGAGCAGCAGTTGCCCTTGAATGCCTTTCACCGTCGCCTCATTACTGCTTCCCATGGCCTGCAGCGCCGCGATAGCAATATCGCGCACATTGGCCTGCGCGATGTGCTCCTTCTTCCACGCCTGATCCTCGATTCTCTGCTGCTCGCGCTGGCCGACCAGCTTCTGCGCCGCCCCATATGCCAGGACGCCATTGACCAGGAAGCCGGCGAAGGCAACCGTGACGGCGCCATAGCTGCTCCAGAAAGTGGGTGCGACCTGCGTTAGCATCATCATGGCTTCGCGGCTTCATTCGAGTTGACGCCGGCATACGGCGAAGGTAGCCAATGCGCCACGATGACAGCCAGCGGCGCGAAGATCGCCGCGGCTGAGGCATGGTTCGCCCAGAATGCAGCAATCACCGGCGTGGCGGCGTTCGCGATCGCGGTAAGCAGTAATACAACGGTGGGCAGATAAGCGGCGTACTTTTTCAAGATAGTATCTCCTTATGATGGCGTTACACTATGTCGATTGGGTAATGCGGTGAAATCGGTCAAGCTCTGATGCCGGACTCATACGCCGCCCATGGCGAGCGCTTCGTCAGAGCTTCCTGGCGAGATAACAATCCCTCTTGCGCGAGGCCAACGTGGACCCACCCATACTCGAGAATAAGTTGGTCGTATTCGAGGTCGGACTTCAGGATGGCTAGCGCCACTTCCACCGGTGTGCCGAAGGCGGGGCAAACGAAGTCGCACGCCAGGCCGTGGCAATGGGCGCTCGTCACCACTCCGCCCACCGCCTGGTTTACCTCGGCGGAACGGTAGCCGCTGTGCACGACGATGCGCCTGTCCCCGAGCAGCGTTCTAATTCTTTCCATGACCGCAGCCACCAGGCCCAGGTTTGTAATGACGATCGGGATCGGAGTGTTGTCGAGTCCGAGCCGCGCCGCCGCTTCGGAGAAAGAAAATTCCTCCAGCGTGAAATGCTCTGAAATTTTCATGGGGATTCTGGTTTTAGCTACCGTAGAGTTTTACGATCAGAATGTCCGAGCGGTAATTGCTCACGTTCCCGAGCAACTACTGCCGGCTTCGTCCTTGAGCCACTTTCAATGCGCCGAGACAAGGAGTTCGGAGTCGATGAATCGCATGGGCCGTTATTCGCAAAGCCGTAGCCGCCATTGACCGGAGCGGGAGCTTGCGCATGAACTGCGAGAGCCAAAATGAGGACAATTAAGAAATGTTTCATCGCTTCACCTGCTTAGTAATCTGCGTAGGGTCCGTGCGTTCCGCAATACGTTCCACAGGTATAGATGTTCGCAGTCATGGCCGTGGAAAGCTGCGAAGTGTCAACCCCAAACCCGGCGTATGAACTCCCGCCGACATACGCCAGATCGGCAAGACTGAAATTTGTGCTCCACGGAAGGGCCATGAGTGGGCAGTCGGTCGGGTCGCTGCCATCATAAACACAGGCTCCGGACGGATAGGTCACGGTAGGACTGCTGCCCATGAACCCGGCGTAACCCATGCAATTCGCCGTGGGCGATGAGGTTGGGCAGTTCACCCCTCCGCCAGAGCCTCCGATGGTGCCGCCAGCCCCGTTCGGCGGGAAGTCGTTCGCGCAGGTACCGCCTGGACAATTGAGTACGCTATAGTTCGCCGACGGTCGCCCAGCCATTACATTCTGGTAATACCTTAATGTGTTGGTATCCCAGAACGGGAATGCTCCCGCTCCTTCGCCGCCGGAGACAGCACTATAGAAATCGATGTGGCCGTTACCTTTCGTATCGTTGTCCGCGAACACGTTGTTCCAGAAGTAGTTTGAAATCGGCTGGTAAGTCTGATCGGCATTGTAAATAGCCATGTTATTGACGGCAAGAAAAGTATTGTTTTGCACCGTCACATTGTGGGGGGTTCCGGCGCGGTTGCTAATGAGGCAGGTAGCCGCTCCAGAACCGGAGTTAGGGTATACAACTGTCAAGCCAGTTGGCGTTGTGCCCGCGCTCGCATAGACGGCGGGAGGAGATGCACCCACTGCATAGCCTTGTGTTGTGCAGCTTGTGTCAGCGCCATTGTTGTAGGCGTAAACCCCGTCCCCTGGGCTGATATCCGTCATCTTGAAGCCAAGCGAGGCAAAGGTAAGATCACCGGTCGTGCCAGAATTGAACAAGCCAACCTGGCATCCCGTACATAATGTCGTTGTTCCTGACGGATAGGTGTTGGCGGTATCGAGATAAGTAAACCCTTGGCCGCCCGTGCCCTTAGCCGTATAGCTTCCCGCCGTCCACGTATTCGGCAAAGTCGTACTGACCATAGCAAAAGTGCCCGCACCAGGGGCCGTTGGCGACGAGGAACAGCCGCTGCCGCTGCACAACCCCGTGCCAGTCAACGTCACCGACCGCCCTGCCGTAACACAGGCTGCTGCTGTCGAGAGCTGGCAGAGGTAGGGATCAAGCCTATTGGAATCCGTGATAGTCACATAGTTACAAGTGCCAGTGAGACACAGGCTGAGAGGATCGAGTGTTGGACTTGGGCCGGTTGTTTGCGTGCTGACCACCTTCGTAATGTGTACGGATACATCAGACTGTTCCGGGAGGCAAGCAGCAGTTGCGTAACCGACACTCGGCGTACTACCAGCCATGTTACACACATAACTATTTTGGCCCGCAACCCAATAAATGTCTTCAGTACCGTTTGTGCTCTCCCCAGGGTCGCCGAACTGCTTAGCATCGGCGACATTGGAGAACAGATTGTTGATGTAATCGTCATTATTACCAGGCAGGCTTACGCCACCGCCATCGCCGCCGCTGCGAAACTGTCCACCAGAACGATTCCTAAGCTCAATTGGTCCCGGACAATTGCGAACCCAATTATTGCTGAACCGGACGTTGTCGGTAGAAGTGGTGGGGAGTCCTGTAGATTGGTCGTAAATGCCGCATACCTGTCCACCGGAACAAGTATCGATATTGATGAGAATACAGTACCCACCTTGCCCATCTTGCCAAGAGTTCTCAATAAGATTTCCATCGATTATAGTGCGATGACCGACCTTCAACTCGAAATCGTTCTTAATGACCCATAGAAAAGGGCATGTATTGTGCGCGGTAATTAGGTCTGACGGACCACAACCAAATGGCGGATGGGGAGCGTGCCCTGGGCTGCCTGTAAGCATACGGTAGTTGATGTCCTTACCGATGTAATCGCGCCGAATTTCGTTGTCACTGCTTGGGCCGCCGTTTGAATCCGCGGCCGACCCCCCACTGAACATGGAAACAGACCCACCTTCAACCCAATTATTGTCCATTTTTACAGGTCCGGTGCCATTTCCCCAGAGAACAGCATGGGACTCACTTCCCCACCAATGAATCTTCTCGATGTAATTGTCTTCCAGCCACCCATTGTTTACGTGCCAAGTGACGGCATCGAATACATCGTCTCCACAGCCATTGGCATATTGCAACGGTGGGTTGGATTGCGTGTAGAGAGTGTTACTGTTGATCGTCAAGTTGCCCGTGATCGAAAGCTGGGTATTCTGGATTCCCGTCAGAACTCCTAGCGTGTACGACGTGTTGGCGATGGTGTAGCCGGTGCCCCCAATCGTGATCGCCGAGCCAACCGTGAACGTCATCCCGAAGTATGTATTGATGCTGCTCGAATACTGTGCCTGCCAAGTTACTAGGCTCGTACCGGGGTTACCGGAATCGGGTGCAACGATGACATATCCTTCGTTGGTCCATGCACTGCACGCTCCGGAAGGTTGTCCCGGATCGCCGGGGTCATTGCCGTGCATGTAAGAGCCAACCAATCCTATATTCGTCGGCCAGAAGCGTGGCGGGTAATACCCTCCGCCTCCAACCGCACCGAATAGCCGCCCTGCTGTATGTCCTGCTCCGCTTTGTGCCACGCCCGGTTGCAGCGCAATCTCCACGTGTTTTATTAAAATATGATTTGCATAAGGCACGCAGACAGTCGGACTAGCCCATGCGGGGTTTTCAGAACCTCGGCAGCTTCCAGTAATTCCAAGAGGATTTGCAATGTCCTGTCCGGCCCAGATTCCTGCATCTCCGCTGCTTGACATGTATGGGCTGCCATCGAGTTGCAATTTCCACATATACTGCTTGTCGTTTGACGAAGCGCAACCAGGATCTCTAGTACCACCAAAACCCGGCAGGCCATGCCCGCACACCATCTGTCCAGCGGGAAGCAGGCTGGGAACAGCCACCACCGACTGCGAATCCACGACCAGACACTTCGTTGGTTCACTGTTGTCTATAGGGTTCAATTTTCCGGGCAGCGAAATTAGGGCGAAGTTTGTGTGGTCATAGGTGGAACTCTCAAGCACCGCTGTACGCTGATCCGGCACCTCGATCAGCCACCACTTATCGGCGAAATGTGGAGTTTGGCTCAAGCCATCAGCGTTATCCCGCCAGTTGTCCATCGCATCACGCAGGCCAAGTGGAGTGACAGCATAAGCCGCTCCAATTGCTTCTCCAGCATTGTTCGGGCCACCGTTGAGCGTTGTTCCCAAAATGATCGTAGTGTCGAACACACCGCCTGGAGGATTGCAGATTGTCGGATCGACCCACTTCTGGGGAAGTTCGGCGAATCCAAACGGAGCACCCGCTGTGCCATATACGGCCGTCCCTTGGTACAGCGTGGAACCCGAGTACGCCACTTGCCCGAAGGCAGGAAGGCAAAATACTACAACCGCCAGGAACTTCTTCATCACTCTTTGCTCCAGAAGAAATCGCATCTTTCGTTAAACGGGGGCGAGGCCTTTACACAACGCAAGGGTCCGCGCAGACCCGTGCGCTCTGCGCCCGGAGTCACTCCCGGCTTCGCTATAATGTTTGTTTGCTCTTCCCCCGCCATTTGCGCAGGGCTTCATGGAAAGGGAACTATGCCGACTGACGTAGTTATGCCCCAGATGGGCGAATCAATTTTCGAAGGAACCATCACCAAGTGGCTGAAAAAGCCCGGTGACAAGGTCCAGCGCGACGAACCTTTGTTCGAGATTTCCACCGACAAGGTCGACGCCGAAATCCCCGCGCCCGCCAGCGGCATCCTTCAGGAGATTAAGGTCTCCGAAGGCAACACCGTTCAGGTCAACACCGTCGTCGGTGTGATCGGCGAGAGCGCTGGTGCTTCCGCCCTCGCCAAGGCCTCTGCCCCTGCTCCGGTCGCCCCGCCATCCGCTAAGAAAGAGGCTCCGGCGGCGCCGCCTGCGGCTGCCGCCAACGTTCCCGACGAAGAAGAAGATTCCGACGTCCGCTCTTCCCCGCTCGTACGCAAGCTCGCCCGCGAGCACAATGTGGATCTCAGCAAAGTGAGCGGCACCGGCGCCGGCGGCCGCGTCACCAAACAGGATGTCCTGGATTTCGTCGAGCACCGCACATCTGCTCCAGTTGCGGCCATCGCGCCCCGGCAAGCCTCACCCGCGCCGGCTGTCATTCCAGGCGACCTCGTGCCCATGTCCCAAATGCGCAAGATCATCGCGCAACGCATGATCGAATCGCGCCGCACCAGCGCTCACGTCCACTGCATGTTCGAGGTGGATATGACTCGCATCGTCAATTTGCGCAACAAGCTCAAGAACGGCTTCGAGCAGCGCCATGGCGCGCGGCTCACCTTCATGCCGTTCTTTGTGCGCGCTGCCATCATCGCTCTGCAGCAATATCCGATCGTCAACAGCTCGCTCGAAGGCGACAGCATCCGCTACCACAAGCACGTTAACGTTGGCATCGCCGTCGCGCTCGATTGGGGACTCATCGTCCCCGTTCTCAAGAACGCCGGCGAACTTAACTTCCTCGGACTGCAGCGCGGCATCACCGACCTTGGCGAGCGCGCCCGTTCCAAAAAACTCATGCCGGCGGACGTGGAAGGTGCAACTTTCACCATCACCAACCCCGGCCAGTTTGGCGCAGTCTTCGGCTTGCCCATCATCAACCAGCCGAACGTGGCCATCATGGGCGTAGGCGGTATCACCAAACAGCCCATGGTGATCACCGACAAAGACGGCGCGGATTCCATCGCAATCCGTTCCGTTGTTCACCTCACGCTGGGCTACGACCATCGCATTATCGACGGCGCCCTGGCCGACCAGTTCATGGTTGTCGTAAAGAAGACTCTCGAAAACTGGGGTGAAGAAGTCGGCTAGCGCGCAACAGTTGAAGTTTTCATAGTGGATAGTCAACATACAGCGCCGTCGAATACCGCGAATATTTCGGCGGCCCGCTGCCGTCATAGCTCCTCAAGAAATAGGTTTGAGCCCGCGCGTACCGCGTGAGCGTAAAGCTGCTGCTCGTGAAACGGCCCACCAGGTTACGATTGTTGTCGACTCCCCACCCGGCGTCTGAGTACCGCACTTCGATACCGCCTCCGGCCGGGGGAGTGAATCCCGCGTCAATCGTCACCGTCGTCGAGGTCACATTCGTGACCTCCGCGTCGGTGAGATCGGCAAGATAAACATTCCCCACCGCGCTCACATCGATCGGCGTCAGCACCTGTGTCTGCTTCACCAGGGCCGTCACAAAAGCAAAATCCAGCGAGGGATCGCCCGCATCCACAAACCGCAGGGTGTAGCGGCTGTTTTCGCTGGCAATGTCCGCGATCTCTACGTCCACTTCGCGCACGATCGCCGCGAACGACGCCATCCGCGATGGAACATTCACCACCAGCCCATCTCCCGGAAAAATGTCCGCCGCTCCGCCAGGCAGGAACCGGCTCCACGCCTGGTACTCCCCAGCCCATCCCTGCCCGGAGTCATCCAGCAGGGCCAGCGCCGCCGTTTCGCAATCCGCTGAAGTGCGCGGAACGGGCATCCCAATCTCCCGTACGCTCCCGCGCACCCCGTCGTCGTCGCCGCGCTGATGAGCCGCAATGCTCGCCGAGTTTGTCACTCGCGCCATCGCGTGGCCTTGGCCGCGATAACTAACCTCGATGGTCTCGTTCGCCGCCGGTATGTACTCCGGATAAAATTGCAACGCGGGCTCAGTCGTCACATAGCACTCGGCGCCGTCCCGCAACGATCCGGTCAGCACAGTCACCGTGTTTTCCTCATACGGTGTGCTGCGCACCAGTGCATCGACTGCCAGCCATATGTAGGTGAACGCCACCGAACACTGAATGCTGCCGGCGTTGATGAGCGCATACGTGCAAAACCCAGGCGCGTCCGCAATGACGCCGTCGTACAGCACGGTGGCCGGTGCGATCTGCGTCGCTGGATTCGTCGGATCAATATCGTGCACTTCCAGTACGACTCGTACATTGCAGGCGATTGCGCCGCCGCCTCGCGCCGCTCCGCTCGGATGCAGCGAAGAATGAAACACTTGCTGCATTCGATACACCTCTGTCGGATACAGCTGCGTAGTGAACACGTAATGGTGCCCGGCCTGTGTGGCGAGCGCTGTGCCCGTGACGGAGCCTCCGACCAGCGCCTGGATGTTGCAGTTGGCGCCCACGGGCGTTACGCGAAAGCCTGCCAGGCAGCCTGCGATTGAAACCGCTCCGGCATACAGCCCGCCGATCACCCCATCCGACGCCGCATTGAACACGACGTCGCCGTGCTCCAGCACCGTGGCGCCGCCTAACTCGATCTTTTCGATGAAGTCCAGGAGCGTTTGACCATCTGTCCCTGTTCCTCCCCCAACCTGCAACTGGCCGTTGCTGACCGTAATTGCATGCTGCGGATCCGTGATGGTCCAATGCGTCGGATCCAGTTCCGCATACAGCTCATCAAGAATCGTGCGGTTATACAGTGGGATCTGATTGCTGCGCGTGAACGGCTTCTGCGAAAGGTAGAACTTGGTCGTGAACCCATCGCCGACGAAGTAATCCTTCACATGCGCACTCGGCTCCAGTTGCCCGAGGATCGTCAAGTCATTGACCAGCCGGTTCACGCTCTGCAATTGGAGATCACCCGAAGAAAACGCAACTGTATTCTCCGCGAGCGCGTATGTGTTTGCCGCCAGCGGCGCGAAGAACAGCTTGCTGTTGTCATCCTGATAGAAGCAGCGCGCTGCGAGCGCAATCTCCGCCGCTGATGCGGTCCATTTGTTCGCCGGGTTCACGCTGTAATACGGAATCAGATCCCCTGCCTCAACTCCGCTTACATCAAACCATCCCGGCAGCGCCTCCGCCGTCAACTGCCGGAACGCGTCACCAGCGTTCCGGTCCACAAACGGGGGATGCGGGGGAGGTGCCTTCTGATTCATCAGCATCACGTCGCTCAGTGCGACTATCTCGTACCGGTACACTAACCCGCGATCTGCCCAGCCCAGGAACTGATATGTCGGCGTCTGGACAACGTAACCCGTGAACAGATCATTGCCATTGCTAAAGGTCAGCGTTACGCGAGCACTGATTACCGGCACCACCAAACCTCCCTCTCCGGCGACCAGGCCAAATTTCAATTCGGCCGGGCTGTTCAGCTTGCGCACCACACACGGACTCTTGCTCGAATTCAAGAATGCCGTGTAGTCCTGCGGCCCGAGACCGTCGAGGTTATCAATCAGTAATTTCATGGCTTATCGGAAAACTCCGCTGTCCCCTGTGCCCTCTGTGGTTAAAGCTCTTGCTCCGGGTCGATTTATAAGTGCATCCGCGGAATCGAGGATCAGTAACTAGAAACGAAATCTAGTAAACCGCTGCTCCACTCGCCGGGAAATAACTCCGGTAACAAAGCACCACCGCTCCATCGTTGCCGTCCAGGGTTGGCAGTGCGGTAAACGACGCCCGCAACGCCAATTCTCCGATCGGCTTTTGAATCTCGATCAGACTCTCCCGTTCCCATTCCGACTTCACCGTGCACGGACTCAAACTCGGATAGAAGAAACACACGCGTCCACCCGATTCCTCTTCCGCCACGAATAATCCCGACCACTGTTGCAGAAACGCGCCGCCTTCGCGGTCCACAAAAGCCATCACCTTCTGCACCGCAGCCCCAGCCTCAGGCGCTCCCCCCGGCAATGCCTGCGTCAGCAGCAACGACGTCGCCGTCACCTGTGCGACGCGGCCCACGTTGAACGTAACCCGCCGCACATAGTTGGCATCCTGCCGCACGTCCCCTGGATTCTTCACATACGCGGCCGTGATGCCGGTACCCACATAGCCAACTTGCTGCGCATAATCCACATCGCATGCCACCAGGTCGCCAGCCTGGAATCCCGCGATGGCGCCTGCTCCCAACACCAGTTCCCCAGCGGTTGAGCCTCCCAGCAAAGGCACGGCAGCCAGCGGAATTCCACCTGATCCTGCTCGCGATGCGCTCGGATCCGTTGCCAGCACATTCATGTGCTCTGCGCCTCCCGCCAGAGCCATTTGCAGCTTTCCCCAGTCGCGAAATTCGAAATCAATTCGCGCTCCCAAAGCGTGCCGAGCTTGTGCCGACACCGCACCCGCTGTCCCTCCAATCAAGGCCTCGATCTGCGATGTGCTCGTGCGCTGAAAGTTTTCAATCCATCCCAGGTCAATCCACGGCGCCAGTGGGGCATCCAACTGGAAGCCGTTATCTTTCGATGGATCAAAAATCGCCGTCGGCCCGTTCACTCTGTCCATCGGTGCGAAATAAGCGCGCGTCTGCCGTGCTACTGGCCGTAACCCCGCCCGCGTCATGCTTCTACCTCTGGCAGAAAGAAATAAACCCTGAGCTGCGCATAGCGTTCCACCCGCGCTGTGCCAGCACTCCACTGCTCTTTCTGGATCGAGACGTCTCCCGGCGCATTCCCCATCTCCGGCACCGTCCAGAAAATTCCCGATCCCAAATCAGCGCTCGGAGTCTGGCTGTAATCGCGCATTTCGGTATGCGGCGGATCGCACATTCTGACCAACTCGTTATCCATCTCCGCCAGCACGCGCCCTCGATCCACTCCCGTGCCGCCGCTGCCTTCGCTCGCGTACCAGATGTGGCAATCCAGTCCCAGCATCGGACGCGTGCTCTCCGCAATCAACATTTCGCCAAAGTCCACGTAAAATGCTCCCGGCTGCGCTTCCCCAAACCGCGGTTCCATGTTTTCGCGGACCACAATCGCCGGCACCGGCACTCCGTCGATCACCATCGTTCGCGCCGGATTCAACGCTGTCAGCCGTTCCCGTAGCGCCATGTAAAAACTGTCTTTCGCTGCTTGCATATTTCTCCTCTTAGTCCGTGGTGTGTCTTCGGACCCCCGTAGCAGACAGCTTCCTAAGACACCGCCGCCACTCGGTACAGATACGCCACCCCCGCAAGCCGTTCGACGACAAACCCTTGGATGTGGAATACTTCTCCGCAGTACACCAAACCCAGCGCCGTCTCGAACAACACCTCCGCCGAAGCCACGTTCCGCTGACTCACCTGCTCCGCTATCGCCGAATAGCCTGCCAGCAACTCGATTCGCCGCCGCGGACCGCTGTTGTCCGCGGTGACCTCCCGGACAATCACCGGCGCAATCAATGCCTGCTCAACTCCCGGATCCACCAAGCCGAGTTCCGCCACGGCATCGGCCGGCATTCCCGCTGCTGCAAACAGCAGGATCACTTCCTCGCCGCCCATGGTCCGTAACATGGCATCCGTTGCCCGTGCTGCCGCTGCTCCACAAATCCCAGTCATCGTCATCCAACTTTCTGCGCCACATAGGGCGCCAGCAGCGCTTGCACCGTTTCATCCAGCAGCGAATTGGAGAAGTACATCAGTTGCATTCTGTCGGGGAGTACATTCCTCTTCACATTCAGCGCTGGGGTCGCCTGCGCATTCTTTACCAATTGCGCGCACGCCACCTTGACCGCGTCAGGAAACGGATCAAGCCCAGCCGTATACACAATCTCCAGTTCGGTGAACGTCCACCCCAGCACATTCACCGGAAGCGTGACCTCTCCTGTCTCCAGAAACACGTCCAGGTCCGGCACGTTCAAGTCCACCCACGTTCCCGGAATTCCGAACGCGAGAGCTGCATCCCACACCATCTCCTCGTACACCAACTCGCCCCGCCGCGGCGTCGCGTAGCGAGCCCGCGCCGACACAATTGGCGATGTTGCCGGCGCCACCGCAGACAGCGGCAGATACGTAAGCCGCACCGGCCTTTGTTCGTTTTCCGTTCGCAACCGCTCCGTGTACTGAGCGATCGCCAGCGTGACCCTTCGGCAATGCGCATCTACAATCGCCGATGCCGCCGTCACCCACGACAGAGCAGTCGTCGTTTCCAGCCCATACGCCTCATATTCCGATGGTTGCAAATAATTCATGATGGGTTTCCAGTTCTCGATAGTCACAAGCCGGGTGCCCCACTCATCGCGCACTTTGCGATGAGTGGGACCTTCCCCAGCGTCCAACTACCGGTTCACTTTCACTTCGTAGTGCGCATAGGACGCGCCCTTCACCACCACGCCGCCGAACTTCACCACAACGCTTTCCGTTATCAGCGAGTTCGGCAGTCCCAGCTTGAACACCCGTGGATTCGGGTCCGTCAGCCAGTGGTACTCGATCATGTCCTCGCTCACGATGTAGGCCGGCAGCACCGCGCTGCCACTTCCCGGTGTGCCCGTATAGGGAAGGGCCCATTCCGGAATCAGCGGCAAATCGCCGGCTTGCGTGCTCAAGGTCTTCACCGTTAGCCCGCCCGTGATCTGCGCCGTCGAAAGTACGACGTTGAACTCCGCCTTCATCTCGCGGTCGATCAGGTCGAGCAGCACCGGATTCGCATAGATCGCCGTCGGCCGTACCTCGTATGACGAACTTGAGACCATCTGCGCGATGGTGCTCTTCAGCCCGTCCACGATGCTGGCCGTGGTTGCGATGGTGGTGCTGTTGCCTCCCGCCTCGATCTGTCCGATGGCGCCGAAATACTGCGGCGTCGTTGGAGTGCTCAGCGAAGTGTCGTTGCCGTTCCACAGCGCCACGTCGTGCGTGCGCAAAATCCCATCCACCGCATCGGCCAGGTCTTTGGCTTGCAGATACGCGAACTGGCTCTGCTGTGTTCCCACCTCCATGTCAAACAGGTTGTAGTTGATCTGCGAGACCAGCGCCTTCAGCGGAACGCTGCGCTCCACTCGTGTCGGCGCTTGCAGCGTCGGCTGAATGTTGCGCGGATCGACGAACGCCTGGGCCGCCGTTGGCGAAGCAATCGCCGTTTCCTCGAAAAACCGCGATGGATGTCCCGTCGCCGGCACCTGCTTCATCCGTTGTCCGAACACGCCCCGCCGCCGCACAATGTCCGTGATCTCGGTCTGATACCGGTCAATCTCGATCGCGCCCGGCCCCAGAAAGTCCGCCGCTGCATGCAAATCCAGAAAATTCGCTTTCATGTCTTCTCCTCAATTAAGTTTCATTGCCGTTCTCTTACCCGCACCTTTTCCAACTTGCCATCCTGAGCGAAGCGCAGGATCTGCCGTTGCTCGTTCTCTCCCGCAATAAGAAGGGCGCGATCTCACTCGCGCCCCGACGACCAACGCCCCCACGACCAACGACGAACGACCAACACGACTTACTCGATCATCCCCGCCCGCGCCAACTCCGCTTTCACGGCGATCCGCTGTTCCACGCTCAGTGCCGCAAGCGTCTTATTCAGCACCGCCGGGTCCAGCCGTTCGCCTTCGATCTCGTTCTTTCCGATCAGCGCCGACACCACTGGTGACAGCGTCTTCCGAGCCATCCGCGACGCCTGTGCTTTCAGATCTGCATTCGACTTCTCCAACTGCACAACGCGCTGCTGCAAGTCGGTTCCAGTTCCTTCAGCCTGGTGCCGCTCGGTTGTTTGTGTAATGCTCTCCTCGATCGCTGCCACGATCCGGTCCACTTTCGCGTTCAGCATCTCTTGCTGCGCGTCCAGTTTTCCCAATACGCGATCAAGGGTCTCAGTGGCGGCCGCCAGTCGCTCCGCCGCCGCCATCATCTGCTGCACCATCTCCTCGTTCATTTCGTCTAACCTCCATGGTTTGCCATGCATTTCAATTTGTGACGCTGAGCCGAGGATCGACCGAGCAAAGACCCCGTCTCACCCACGTCTCCGGACTGCCACTCCTTACCCTAGGGAGTGTCTGATTAAGTCTTCGCTGGCAAGACTGGCTGCGATGAAGGGGTGCCCCTCGGCGGCTAAAGCCGCTTGTGTGGCGGGTTTTGACGGCGTGGCTGAAGCCATGCCCCTTCAAAGCTATCCGGGAACCAACTTAATCAGAGTTTCCCTAGCTCGATCCACGTCGAGCAATACGCCGCCTTGTCCCGGCGCAGCACCGCTGCCCCCGTAAAGGTCACCTTATTCAGCACCCACACACTGGCCGTGATGTCTTCCACCAGCGCATCTGTGATCTCATACGACATGCCAAGCCCCGAGCGAGTGGTGCGGACATTCCTTTCCGCGCTCTCCAATCCCGCGGAGACCGCTGCTCCCGTCCGCCCCGGGCTGCCGATCTCCTTCACGATCTCCGGAAAATCCCGCGCATATAAAAATCCACCGACTTCAATGACGCGTCCTACAATTTCAGCTCGTGTGATCACCCCAATCTTCCGCCGCGCATCGTGACGATCTAGCGCTGGCGAGTAATCCAGCCCCATTCCCATCAGGGACGGCATCGCCGCCTCCGCCGCCCGCCGCGTCAGCAGCACTCGATGCCCCCGCGCGCCCGACGGTGACTTGTCCGATGCAACATCGACAATCGTCAATACTCCCCGGAAACTTACCCGGTTCGGATGACCATGTACCGTGGGCATCTCAATCGCCATCGACTCCACTGACAATCCCATCTCTAGTCTCCTCAGACCTGCGCCTCTCACTGCTTCAACTCCGGTTTGATTCCTGCAATCAAATAATCTCGGCCAACCCTCTCGCCCGCCTTACTTCGTTCACCGTGACCACCCTATTGCGCAGCAGGATCTCGTCAATCTGCGCCTGCTCCATCTCGTCTCGGGCATCGACGTCGGTGAATACAAATTCCAGGTCCGTCCACCCGAGCTTCTTCGCAATCGCATCCCGCGTCAGATACTCGGCCACCAGGCGCGCCGTCGGAACAATCGCCGACCGGAACGCCAACTCACTCATCTCCGCTGCCGTCGACCGGTTCACATCCCGTTCTACTCCCAGAAACTGCGCCGGCAGATCGAACGCATCCGCGATCACCCGCAGCAGAAACTCCTGCCACGCCAGCCTGAGGTCTGCGTCCGTCCCTGCCCCGAACCGCAGCACCTCCGGCTTCGACTCCGCCGAAATAATCGGCACCCGCCCCGTGCCCTCAATCTCGTCCTGCCACCACCGGATCAGCCGCTCATGATGTGCCGGCGTCAGACCCTGCAGCCACAGCGCGTACTGCACCACCGAATTCGAAGCCAGCCGCCCCGCATACCGGTGCGCGCTCAAGAATGCATTGATCGTTTCGAACGCCACCTCTACCCGCCCCAGCCCGAACGGCGTGTGCGTCCGCGGATTCAGCCGGATGTAACTCAGCTCGTCATCGTTTAGGACGATCTGTCCATCCGTCCCATACAACCCGGTCACCTGCGCATACCGCGGCGAGTCGGGATGCCCATCCCAATCCGTCATGATCCGGATCGTCGCCCCGTCCACCGGCCACATCAGTAGAGGCAGCTTGTCAGCAGAATCCGCAGTCCACCCCTCAACCAAATCGAGTTCGATCGCGCCAAATCCCCCAACAATCACATCCTCCAGCACCTGCTCCAGTAGCGAGCGGAACGAATCATCTGGATTTGGCGCCTCGAAATTTTCGGTTAGCACTTGCGCCCGCCGCGCTCCATCCGGAATCTGCTCCAGCGCCCGCCCACGCCGCGGCTGGATGCGCCATCGCATTCCCACAATCCGATCCTTAATCACGTTGATCGCCCGCCGCGCCACCGGCGTCTCCGCGAACCGCCGCAGATTCGCCGGCGTCGGCTTCGGCACCAGACTGTGTGGTGCGGGCATTCCTGTCCGCGAAAAACTCGGCGAAGAGAACGGAGCCAGGTTCGACCCCGCTCCCGCCGTCCGCCGTCCATCGCGCCCGGCAAACAAGTTCGTGGAAAGCCATTCCCGCAAAGACACTTCTCCCACCCGGCGCATCGCGCCGCGCACCCTCTCTCGAATGTTCATGATCTCCTCGTCCGTGTAACGCGGTTGCTCCGGCCTCGCGCTTTGCTCAGCGCCTCTGCGGTAACGGTGTTTGCCAAAACAAAACGGCACAGCTTTCGCCGTGCCGTGTGCTCACTTCTCAGCGGATATCACTTTTGCAATCTGACTTCGGATCTCTCCAGTCTTACGCCCGCAGGTCCCGACGCGCCTCGCCCGCGATCTCCGCCATCTCCCCCACCGTTCTCACCCGCACCGAATTCTGCTCCAGCATCCCAATCGCGAACCGCGTCTTCTCTTCCTGCAACGCCATCCCCTGGTCCACCACCGCCGTCAGGGAAGCCTGCAGTTGCTCCTGGCGCATCCCTGCCTCAACCCGCGAGTAACGATAAGCCAACGCCAGCGCCTGGTCCGCGTTCGCTGCCAACGAAACCGCATGGAACATCTTCACCGCGCTCCCAACCCGATATCCAAAATCAATCCGGAACGGATCTCCCTCTCCCGTGTACTTCACCACATCCAAGTCTCTTTGGATCAGCTCCAAAACGCCGGCATTGGTGAACGCGTCTTTCATTATGTTCACAATCGCCACCCGGCCCGTGCGCTGCTGTGCACGGTCACCGCGCTCCATTGGCACCAGGTACATCGAAGTAAGCACTTCCATTTCCTTGGCTGGATCCTCCGTCAACACCGCCTTAGCCGGAGCCACATCGATCATCGTCCCGAATCGTTCGTTCATAAGCTGCATCAAATCTTCGCGCCGCCGCAAACTCCCCAGCCTGCCTCGGATCTCGCTCTCCACCATCTCGAACCACTCCAACTCCACATCCGGAGCCACGCACTGTAGCATCCTCCAGTCCCGCGTAAATCGAACCTCGGCAAACCCGGCATCGCTCTCCAGCAGCAACAGTCCAACCGTAACGAAATCGTCCCGCAAAGCATGCGGCAAAAATCGCAGCAGGTAAAGTTCGAGTTGTCGCTTCTCAGCCATCGGCTATCAGCTCTCGAACAAGCAAAAGGTCCGGGCGCACCCTGCGCCTTTTGCCGTGCGGAAGCTTGATTTTACCCGACACTGGCAACTGACCACTGGCAACTGCTCTTCAGTACTTCCGCAACACGCCAATCACCCGTCCCTGAATCGCGACCGACGCCGCGGGCACAATGATTGGCTTCATGGCGGCGTTCGAAGGCTGCAGGCGAATGTTCTCTCCCTCGCGAAAGAAGCGCTTCAGCGTCGCGTCCGTCGACTCGATCAGCGCCACCACAATATCCCCGTCGTGCGCCGTTTTCTTTTTCTCGACCAGCACGTAGTCGCCATCAAGAATCGCTTCGTCCTGCATGGATTCGCCGCGCACTTCGAGCGCGAACACTTCTTTCGAGCGCACAAAATCCGCCAGCGAAATCGTCTCGTTATTCTGCACCGCCTCAATCGGACGCCCCGCCGCAATCCTACCCACCAGCGGCACCACCACCGCCGTGTTCACCGCCATCAACTGCTTCAGCTTTCCTTCCATTGGAACCAGGTACATCGAAGTCAGCACTTCCATCTCTTTCGCGGGATCCTCCGTCAGCACCGCCTTCGTCGGCGCCACATCGATCATCGTCCCGAATCTCTCGCTCATCAGCTGCATCAGATCTTCGCGCCGCCGCAAGCTTCCCAGCTTTCCTCGGATCTCGCGCTCCACCATCTCGAACCACTCCAATTCCACATCCGGAGCCACGCATTGCAGCATCCTCCAGTCGCGTGTAAACCGAACCTCGGCAAACCCGCCATCGCTCTCCAGCAGCAACAGTCCGACCGTAACGAAATCGTCCCGCAAAGCATGCGGCAAGAATCGCAGCAGGTAAAGTTCGAGTTGTCGCTTCTCAGCCATCGAGATCAGCACTTAGCCGTTAGCCTTTAGCTCTTGTTAGTAGCAACAGGCCAAAAGCGAACGGCGAACAGCGAACAGCGCTCCTCAAGCCTCATTCATCCACTCCGGAAACGGCCTCCGCGGTGACCCTCGAAACGCCAGAATCAACTCCCGCACAATCGTCTTCCTCTCGATCAGCCGCTGCACCAGCGCCTCCAGCTCATCCCAGGACCCGCCGTACCAAGCCGGAGGAATCTCTCCCGCCACTCTCCAGATCGCATCTTCATCCAGCTTCTCGATCCGCGACAGCCAGGGCTCGAACGACTCCCATCCATTCACTCGCGCGTAAACTTCATTCCTCGGATACACACCTCGCAGCGGAAAATCCGGAAACGTCCACTCTCCCGCATTAAAGCAATACCCCTGATCGATGAATGACGCCGAGTACTTCTTCTCCCGCATCTTCCGCCAGAACGCCGCCTGCCGTCCATCGGCATTGCACGTCCATTTATCCAGTGCCAGGATTCCCGCAAATGTATCCAGGTTCCGTACCCGGTCCAGCATCTCCGGAGGCAAGTAATCAAGCACCTGCCCTTCCACCGGGCTCACCACATAGCGCGACCCGAACTGCAGTCCCGCTTCCACCTGAATCGCGTGGCTCCCCAAAACAATCGTCAGTTCCGCCGTGTGCTCCACCAACCACGACTGAACCTCCACCACCTCCGCCGCTGGCACCGGCAGTCCCACTCGCTCCGCCAGTCGCGTCGCCAGAAACTCATTCGCCAGCACTCGCTCATGCTGCGGATTATTTCGAAACTTCACCACGTAGTAGTGCCCGTCGTCGCAGCGCATCAAGTGGCTCTGCGCTCCGCCCCGCATCCTCTTTACGTGTTGGACCGCGGTAGTCGGCATAAGTCCCGACAGGTTTCCCCTGTGCTCCTCTGTGTCCCCTGTGGTTCAAGCTTTTGCCCTTTATCGCAACCCCACTGAGGCACTTCGGGCTACACTTCCCGGGAAACCGCCTTAAGCACTCTACCCTCCGCCCGATTCCCCTGCCTGTGACCGCCACCACATCGGAAATGTTCACTTTTCCAAGCTGTCGAATTCCATCTGACGCTTCACTCCCCGCCCCGCCTCCGCCATCCGCACCGCCCACGCAATCGCCAGCGCCATCACGCAATCGTCATGCGTTCCCGGAGCCGCCCCCGTATTCCCGTCCGCATCCCTTACGAACGTCCGGCACTCATTCAGCAACTGCGGACTTCGGAACAGCCCCGGCTCCTCGATCAACGCCGACGCCAGGTTCTCAATCATCGCCGGACGGCTCACCGCTGACGTCAACCACCCATCCTGCCCCTTCTGCATGAACACCCGCGGATATTCCAGATTACGAAGACACGCCAGCACACCGTGCCCGTGATTATTCCTCTCCACCGCCAGCAGCGCCGTGTTGTATTCCTTCCCCAGTTCCACCAACTTCTGCGCCAGTTCCCGCGGAGGATAGTGTCCATGCAACTCCGCACACTGCGTTCCCAGCGGACGATCAATCACTTCCGCGCACGAGTAGTCGCCTTCAACCCCGCCCCCCGCCGGATCGACGCCGATCACATACTCCCGCCCCGGCTGCACCGGCAGCCAGATCATCAGCCGCTGGTTGTCGCGCACCTCCAACACTTCGACCGAACCACGCAGCGCCTGCTCCACTGCCCCAAGGTCGAAGACGCATTCTCCCGATGCCCGGAAACACGACACTGGGTCCTCGGCAAATTCCTGCACCGCAAGTCCCCGCAGTGACGCCCATTGTTTCCGCCGCCATGCGATCTGTTCCGTTTTCAGCCCATGAATCGCCGCCAGATCCAACTCCTCTTGCGTGAGTGGCGGGAAATTCGCGCCCGGTTCAAGAGCGTAGCCTGCCTCATACCACCAGGGGAAAAAGTGACGCGTATATCCCGTATCCTCAGCCCGTTGCCACTCCTCGTAGAAAAGTCCACCCGCCCCGTTCGGCGTGGACTCCAGCACAATCTCGCCTCCCGGCACTACCGCCGCCCGCAGCGACGCCAGCGCTTCGTCGCCTTCTCGGCCCCAGCGCGAAACCTCTGAGCAATGCAGATTCTGGATCGTCCGCCCTCGTCCCGCATTCTCTGCCGCCGAAGCCAGACAATACTCGCTGTCCAAACCCGGAAACACCAACTGCCGTGCGTTGCGGTGCGAAGTTCGCAGAAAGCCTTCCCGCGCTTCATCCGGCAAGTTCTCCCAGAACCGCCGCACGATCCGGAAAATGTCCTCCGCCGATTCCCGGTCCTGCGTCACCTGCATGCTCATCGTGCCCCGCTGCGTGATCGTCTGCACGAAAAATCTCGCCGCGATGTACGTCGTGATGCCTACCTGACGTGCCTTCAGCACTACATTCTGATTCGAACAACGAAAGGAATACTCTTGCTGCGCGCGGTTTAATCTGAATATGGTCTGGTTTGACGTCTTCGTTCGGATCTTCAGCAAACTTTCGATGAGACCATCCCGGTTGGTCCGCTCCCATATCCTCCCCGGCGCTATTTCTTCCTGCAGCGCTCGTTGAACTTCTGCGCGGTCATTCAGGTGTTGGCCTAACCACTCCAAAGACTTGGGAGACAAATCAAACGTCACAACCGCCATCCTCTGTAGAGGGCCATCTCAATGCGTGGCGCTGAAATTCTCCGGCACATACGCGTACGCTCCAATCTCCCACCGCGTCCCATACGAGTTCTGATTGATTCCCAGCAGGTCGTATTGATACTCTGCATCCAGGTTCAAGCCCTTATCCCTCACCGGTGAATTCACCGTCGGCCGAAAATCCGCCTCCGTACCACTCGACGGACAAACGTAATAACTGCCCGCCACATAGCCCGACGGCACCACATCGTTCGCCTGGCACGACAACAGAAGATTCACCATCTGCGTGTTCGATTCCAGCGTCGCGCCCCCTTGAACCAGCGCGTCCATGAAGTTCGCGACTTCATCCGGCCGCAACTCGTTCACATGCCAGAAGTACCCAATCGGTCTTCCCCACAGCGCGTTCTTGAACAAATCCTGACCGACCCGATTCCGCATCGCCTGATAACTAAGGCCCTGGTAGTTAGGCACTACACCCTGACTTAGAATGTTGAACACGTCATAGCCCTTCGCGAGTGTCGCGTCGGCGCCCCCTCGTACCCAAGTGGAGCTCAAGGAACCCGTGCCTCTCACGCCCTTAAATCCAAGACTGCTGGCGATGTTTTCCGTCAGCGCGTCCCCATACGTGCCGGGCATGATGTAGAGCAGGTTGCTCAGGTTCAGGCCGGAAAGCCCGGAGAGGTTTTGGTTAAACCAGGTCAACGCCCAGGTCATCTCGTCGGTTTCGAGGTTCGTTTCGTCGAAGAGCACGCAGCCAGGTGTCGAAGGAACTGCGGTACAACTCGAAGCTGCAGGCAAGGCGCTGGGCAGCGTCATCGGCCCGGGTACGCCGGGGCTCGAGAACGTGTTCGCAAGCGAAAAGGCGTGTGCGCGCCCTTTCGCGAACTGATTGTTGTATGCGGCCGCGCCCACGGCATAGCAAGTCGGCTCTCCCTGCAGCGTCGGGACGATATTAGCGAGCGTGTCGATCTGCCCCGCCCCAGGCGTTCCCCCTGGCGGCACGGGAGTCAGGTCCCAGGAGTGATAGCACGTCGCGTTGTACGGCGACGTGGTAAGCGTGAGATTCCCGCCCCCGCCGCTGTGCGTGATGCTCATGGTGTAGGTGCCCGGGCCGACGTAGGCCAACAGAAAAGCATCACAGGGAATAGGGCCGTTGACATCGTCGCATGGTGTCGTCGAAGGCGGATTCCAGTATTGATGCGAGACCGAGTGCGTGTTGATGTCCCATCCCGCATTGATCCAGCCCTGCACTTCACCGATAATCGACTGCGAATAAGTCCCGCCAGTAACCACCGCAATCGAGAGCGGTATCCCTTTTGCGGTCATAATCGGCAGCAGCGCGTTAACGTAGCTGTCGCTGTACTGCACCAGTCCGGGATCGTCATAAGTCACCGTCGTATATGCCGGCCACCGGCGCCACTCCCGTATCCACGGCGGCGTTTCCGCCGCTATGTTGTGCACAACGCCGTTCGTCCCTGCCACCGGTCCCGGCGTTCCCGCCACATCCACCTCCAGCGCCGTTGCCAGATAGTTCCCATACAGATGGCAGTAGTCGTAATTCACCCCGCCGTGCTGGTTGTCCACACCCAGCGTGTTGTCCATGATCCCGTAAGTCCGGTTCCCATACGCGCGGCAGTTCTTGAGCTCAAACGCGCACCCGCCGCTGCCGCATCCATCGAAGCGGTAACCCACATAATTCATATTGGCATCGGTGTTATAAATTAGGATGTCCACCGGCGTCCCGCTCGGATGCACGTAAAACCCAATCGGTGTCGTTGCGTTCTCCACTTCGCTGTTCGCAACCATGTTCGCCAGCCGTAGATGGTCGCTCGCGCCCTGCACCTGCACCCCGTATCCGTCGAACCAATCGATTTGCAGGTGTTGAATTTCCAGCCACGACACGTTATTCATGTTCAGCACGGTGCCGCCGCTAAGCACGATGGGCGCAACCGTAGAGTAATGCGACGTCGGATTGCCACTAGCGCTGTACACATACAAGATGTAGTTAGTCGAGTCGTACCAGAAGTCCCGATCGTGACTAAGGGCCGTCTGGCTTCCCTGCGTCGTTCCCCACGTCGTGCCGAACCGCACATAAGGTAACTGCGACGGCGGCTGTGTCAGACAGTAGAAGCCCCGAATGCCGCACTGCACTACATTTGCAATCCCGCTCGTGGTCGAATACAGCGTTGCCGACCAGACGTTCGTCCCGTTCACCTGCGTCCACCACTGCGCCGCGATCGGCAAATAACCAGTAAGATGCGGAGGCTTCCCATTGCCATAGCTGTCAATCTTGATGAGCGCGCCGCCCGTCGCCGGATTCGTCCCGCTCGAGGGCGGAGTCAGCGTTTCGTGCCAGGTACAGTCCCGAAGCAGATTGATCGTGTCGCCCGGCTGAAAGCTGGAGATTCCAACTTCCAGCAGCGTGCGCCACGCCTGCTGCGGACTCGTGCCCAAATTTCCATTCGACCCGTAGTTGCAGTCCACATAGTAACTAGTGGCCTGCGCAAAGCTGGCGCAAACCAGTAGCAGCCCGAAGAGCGCTGTGCCAAATCGTAGATGACGTTGTAGAAGCATCATGGCCGTTCATTTGCCCTCAGACTTCAATAAGAAAGCCCCGCCGGAGCGAGGCTTGTTGCGCCGTACACGTTCTTAGTTTTCAATCATCAGCGCACGATGAAAGCCATCATGCTCCCGCTCCACGTGTAGCTGTCGGCGGGAGGCGTAATGGTCGCGTCGAGCGTGCCTTGCGTGCCGCTCGTAGTGACCGTCCCCGCACTCAGGAAAGTGACCACGGCCGAACTGCCATCGCCCGAGAGCGTGGCGCAGGAAGTGGTGCAGTTGGTAGTGATCGCGAGGTAATACTTCCCCGGCTGCAGCGTTATCGGGGTCGTCCCGGTCCAGCCGACGCTGTGCGCGCCGCTGGTCATGGAAGTGGTCGCCACGATCGGCCCGGTGTGCGCCTTTAGCGTGCCCGAGCTGTTATAGATGCCGAGATCATACACACTGCTGCTGCCGTCGGCGCCGCTAACGTTGTAGCTGAGATTGCTTGTACTCAGGGGGAAACTGAGCGTGATGCCCCAGAGCTTGATCTTCGTGCCCGTGGTATCAAAAGCCGTCGCCGTGCCGGCGCGTGCAGAAGTGACCCATTCAGTCCCGTACGGCCCGGCCACGACACCCGAATCGGCAATCGCGCCCGCTCCGCTCGCCTTGGCATAATCCCCAGTGACCAGCGTTCCGGTAGTTGCATAGGATTGGGCTTGCACATAGGCCGTCGTCGCCAGTTTCGTGGAGCTATCGGAAGTCGATGGCGTCGGTGCCAACGGCGTTCCGGTAAACGTCGGGCTTGCCAACGGTGCTGCCCCTGTGATCTGGCTCACGGAGTAATCGCCGCTGGTCGCAACGACCGCGCCCGTCCGCCCGAACACGCTCGTGACTGCGCCCGGAGGCATACACGACGCCCCGCTTGTCAACTGGCACCTGAACGTGTTGTCCGACCCCACGCCAAGCGAAAAAGCCATCCCGCTCGGCACCGTAACAGTCGTTCCTGTCCACTCCTGCCCTGACCACTGCGTTAGCCCGGTGCCCGTCTGGTTGATATTTCCCGCCACGTTCAAATTTCCGCTGAGCGTTACGTCGCTGGAAAATGTCTTCGCCCCGGTGATGGTCTCCGTGCCCGCCAGGTGAACCACAGCAGTGTCCGCCGCCGCCCCCGTAACTTGCGAAACAGAATAGTCGCCAGTCGCTGCCGTGACTGCGCCCGTCCGGCCGAATACCGAGCTGACCGCCCCACCCCCGCTGCTCCCGCTCGGAGGTCCAAGGTTCACTCGCACCCCGCCACTCTCAATCTGTCCGATCACCTGCATCCCAGTCGGGCGAGTTGTTGATCCGGTGTCGTGGCACTTCCCAGCCTGCGTGGTACTGGCAATCACATAGTCTCCCGCAATCGGGTTGGCAGCATCGAAGTTGCATGCTGCGAACCCAGCCCACGTGATCACGGCTTTGTTAGACGTGCCCGCCCCGCCGCTTACGATGCCAACCACGCCATCCGTGCTTGAAGTCGCCGCTGTCTGAACCCCCGTCGCGCCGCTGTTGTAGATCGCGAGCTGGTTTGGCGTCGTACCGTTCGTGGCGTCGTTTAGAAACTCAAAATCCTGACGACCAGTGCTGTACATATTGAATGAAGTCTTCGCGAAGACGCTTCGCATCGCTTGGCCAGTGTCGGTCCCGATGTCGTAACTGTTGTCAGAATTTGGCTTGAAGGTTCCATCGGAGGAGAAAAACCATTTAATGGCTGAGCCAATATGCATGCCCAAACTCAGGGCATTCCCGCTGGTCGCGTCCTCGCTGCGCAGGACGTTGTAATTGGTGGCGCCGATCGTTTCCGAGCCCAGCGACATCCGCGTCCACGTCGTATTATTCACGTAGTTGGAATAAACCCGCAGGCTTTGCGCCGCGCTGCCATTGCGCTCCTCCAGGTTGTCAGCAGTGTCGCCACCCGGATCCGAGTTAAACAGATTAGTCAGCCCCAACTGCGTGACTTGCCCGTTGTTCTCAATGACCCTCGGAGTATGGGTTGCTGAATCAAACCAGAAAACGCCCCAGTTAGGGATCCCTGCCGGCGGAGTGGTTTCAGACAGCTGGATCACATTGGGCGTGGTGCAATTCGCATTCCCATTCGCCGCAATGCCCGTGGCAAACGATCCGCTGCACTGCGTCGGAACGGCCGCCAGGGCAAGGGCCGTTCCCGCCTGTCCGCTGATATTCGAACTCGTAAATGCAACCTGGTGCGTTGTGCCGCCAATGTTCACCACCGGCAACCCAGCAGCTGTATCCAACCCAATGCCGCCAGCCGCGGGAACATAGGCATTCCCCTGCGGCAATAACAAGTTTCCGCTCATTGTGACATTGCTTGTGAAAGTCTTCGCTCCGGCAATCGTCTCGGCCCCCGTGTTATGAACCACCGATGCATCCGCGGCCGCTCCTGTAACTTGAGATACCGTGTAGTCACCACTGGCCGCTACAATCGCTCCCGAGCGCCCAAACACCGAACTGACAGTTCCTCCACCACCGCCAGATCCGCAGGCGCTCCCCGTGGAACCAATCACGCCGGACGCAATGTTGAGACAACCGTTTGCCAGACCGAGATTCAAGCTCCCCGAGAAATACGGCGCAGCCTGTCCATAGGCGGCAGCCCCCACGAGGGTTACGCCGGTTACGTGATCGTTTACGCAGTTACGCGTTTGAGATTTGCAGCCGATGAAGTAATCGTCGGTTGGCCCAGCCCACGTCGCCACGTCCACCGCGTAGGCAGTTGATCCGCCGGCAGTAGCGGCTAACGCAAATCCGTTGAATCCCACTTCGTGAGCCTGTGCCCCGATCTGCACCAAGGCGGTAGAGGTGTCGGTGCCGTTCGGCTCCATGTAAAGATTGTTGAACGTGATGCCATCGTTATATACGCTGGCGGCAATGCTGATGTCGGGCATCCCTGCGCCGGGGTGGGTAACCGAGGCGTCGTTAAAAGCTGCCCTGAACACTCCTCCAGATACTACCGGGCCGCCAAGAGTTGAGTTTCCCACCACCAGGGGTGTCACCCCGGACGAACTGGAGCCGTCCACGTTTAAGTGATCGAAGCTGGTTCCGCAGCAGATGTCGTATATCTGCGCGCCTATACCGCCGCCGGTGATGGCCGAAACATTCCGTACCGTGGAATTATCGAAAAGATGGGCAAATTCCAGCGCGGCCACCGCCATCGTTCCAACGACGTTGTAGTTGTCTACTAAGAAATTGTCCGCCTGAATGTAGGAGCCTGTGCTGGCCGGGTCGGTGCAATAAAGAGCGCGAACGCTGGTCGATGTGGAAGCCGGTATGAGTCGGAAAGTAGAACCATTGTTACCCAGTCCGGCTCCAATGATGCGTGTCTTGCTGTACTGTTTGATGCCGCAGGACACTCCATCGGTGATCGAGACGATCCACGACGCGGAAGGAGGCAAAAGCAGCGTCACCGGGTAGGAGGAGCTGTTCCCTACGGAGATTTGTGCAGCGACGGTTCCACTACTGGTCAGTCCAGTGGCATCGCAAATCTCGCCGCCGCCGGCAATAACCGCCGCAATGCAGGCGTTTACCTTCGCATCTATGGTCGCTCCCGCTTGCTGGTCCGCGAATATGGTTTTGTTTAGACTGGAAACGCTCGTCGTTCCCGTGAACGTCTCACTCCCGCTATGGGTGTTATTTCCCGTGAATGTAACGCTCTGATCGAACTTTGCCGGGACGTTGAACTCTTTCAGCGATGCGCTCAACCTTTCCAACCAGTTTGCGTGTATGCCATCGCCGGTCTGGGCGATGTAATTTGTAATCGAAACCGGGGAACCAAACGCAAGCTGCCCCAAACCCACTCCCACTCCACTGTTCGGCACATCCGTTCCGATCCACGTATCATTCGCACTCGCTGCCGGACGATACCCCCACGTTGATTGAGTCAGGGCCGGTTGGGAATCAATCAGCGTGATGATGTGATGCGCGTTAATAGCAATGGCGGGCGCGCTGGAGAAATTCAATCGGCCCTTGGACAAAGACATGCCACCGCCTGCCTCTGTCCCATCAGTCACTATCGTGGCTGTCTGATTCGGAACACTATTATTGGAGGATGTTACGCTCGCTAGACATGCGGTATAGCCTCCCGGCGACGCTGTTCCGTAGTTCGAGCACTGATTCGCAATCTGAAGCGGATTTCCGTTCAGTCCCACTCCTACGATGCCCAACTCCTCCACATCTACCGTAACGCTCTTGTTGACTGATACCAGCGAACCGGGCCAGAAGTTCAGGTTTCCGCCGTAGTTGGCTTGTTTAATCGTGTATGCGGAAGTGGATGACGATCCGTTATCTGTGTAAGTGCACACCAAACTACCAGAACACGCAGCAGATTGGAGAAGTCCCTTTGCCACGTATCCGCACGTTCCACCCGATCCACCGAGGCATCCGCCATTGTAGGGATAGACTGCTCCGACTCCCGCAGGAGTTGTTATGCGGATCACGTCATAGGTAATAACATCGTTTCCGTTTGCCACCCTGGGCCAACGAATCGGAATTGAATCGTTTCCGGTAGAAAGCCAATTGAGAATTTGCATCGGAGAGGTTTGCGTACCGGCAGTCGTGTCATTAGCTACGATGAAGTAGGAGTAGGGTGTGGAACCCGTTCCACCTGTTGCAAACGCCCCCAAGGTGCCACTACCGGAGATCTGGAACTTCGCGGCCCCGGTCGATATTCCGGCAATCAGCCCCGCAATTCCAAGGCCCGGAAAGGGAGAGTGTGCCGGAGTTTGTGGATTGAGGCTATTACTGCTCTCGGAATAAATGTTCTTCAGGTAGGCTCCCTGATAGTTTCCGGTGGAGTTCGATGAATACACCTGCCAGGGACCAGTCGCTTGAAGTATGGTGTTTTCGATATAGAGTCCATTTGAGTTGTAGTCAGTCACTCCGTTCGAATAATTCGCCGTGATGCTTGAGTCGCGAAGCGTGATAACCGGAGCAATCTGCATGCTCTGGTTCCCTGCCGAAAACACAAACGATCCCGTCCAGTTCGCATTGTTGTTCAGGGATATGCCCTGATTGTTGAAATGGTCAATGGTGACGTTCTCGTCGTCCCATAAATCGAAAAAGTTATTAAACTGTCCGTTTTCTCCCACCTTATCGTAGGAAATGTCGATCAGGTGGGTATTCTCAGCGTTATCTAACACCGCCACGTACGCCAGTACCACCACGCCGGGACTTGCCTGCGCGGCGATGTCAGCGCCAGAGTGGGCATACTGGAACGTTGTTAAGCTCGGCACCGCCGTGATTATCGCATCGCCCCAGTAGCTACTGCTGTCGGTGAACAGGATCGTTACCATATCCCCGACCCTAAAGCCGTGTGCACTGGCCGTCGTGATGGTCGCAACTTGGGAAGTCCTTTGCGTTTGTGTGATCGCGACTCCAGCAAATGCCGCGTTGCCCACAAGGCTCACCGGCGTGCGAAAGCTCAGCCCGGCGACGGTGTTGTTTGTGAAGTCGTTGGAAGTCTTCAGATCGCCAACCTGTAAGCAGGCGCCGCGGCCAAGGCAGTTCAGCGATGTTCCGTAGCCGCTCAAAACAGATTGGTTGGAATGTAAATAGATCGTCCCGGAAACGTTGTAAATATTGACAGAGCTGTTAGGCCCATTTGCCGGAATGGTTACGTTGCACTGGCTGTTCTTGTAGGTGGTCGTATTAACTCCGCAGCCTGCATTCAACGTCTCCTGAATGCCAGAAGAGGCGGAACCAATTGCGTACCCACCCGCATAGGAATAAAACGGGGTAAAAGTAATCGTTCCCGACGCCGCGCCCGAAGTGCATCCACCGGAGGCAGTAACTACGCTGACAGCTTCACTGTTTCCTCCGCCAGAAAGAAGAACCTGATACCCGACTCCGCTCGTGGTGTCAATGCCGACCGGACAGGGAGTTAGCGTAACTGTTGCCTGCGACCCGCCTGTTAGTGAGCTGGAAATGGTTTGTGTCCAATTCAGCGCCGTCGTGGCATAAGTAATGCCGGCTGGCGCGCCACTGCCGCAAGATCCCCACGTGGAGTTGCCGTTTAAACAAGTAGCCGCGCTGGCGACTCCCGCTCCCAATTCGCTGGGCGGAACAGTCCCATTCACCAGGTCCGCTTTTACCGAAAGCCCACTGTCCACATAGTGCCGGTCCGCAGCTTGGTTAGGTGCGGTCGGATCTGCGGGTAGGGTTAATGGACCAGTCATAGTGTCGCCCGCCTTGGAGACATACGCTCCCGCGCCCACGTTCGCCACCGCCGCATCCACATAACCCTTGTTCGCAGCGTCATTGGCTCCGGCCGGCGCTGGAAGCTCCGGAGGCACAGCAAACTGCTTGGTGCCGGTGATCGTCTCCGATCCCGCCACGTGCACCACCGTGGTATCGATGGCGCGATTCGCCACTGCCGTATTCACGTACTGCTGCGTTGCGGCGAGGTTGCCGAGTCCTGTACCCGGTGTCGTCAGCACCGCGGCAATCGTCGTTGGCGATGTCGCCGGAACCGCCCAATATTCCGTGCGCACGGCTCCATCATCCAGTTGGAAAACCACGACGTAGTAAGTGCCCGCCGGCGACGCACCCACGTTGGGAACCAGTTGCGCGGTAAACGCGCCTAGCGGTCCTATCGTCACACTCAGATCACCCGCCGCCACCGCGTCTCCCTCTGCGGTCTGGAACGACGGCCATGAAATCAACACCGTACCCGATGCGGCGGTTCCGTCAGCTCGATATACCGTGTCGCTGATTGTTGTAAGCGCTGGCCCTTGTGCCTGCAACCTGGGCGACAACGCCAACGCCATCAGCAGCACCAGCACCAGCGAAATCACCACCTCCGCTGCCATCGGGAAACACTTGTTATTCACCGCGAACGATCTGGGCATCTCTTGTTCTCTCCTCATGAGCGCACGCAACCCCAATTCGGGCCAATAAGAAAGCCGCTCTGCCGAGCGGCGCCCCTTTCGCATATTCCCTCCCAACGCAATTCCGATTGTTAGTCTGAACTCCGCGGCTCGCTCTCAACTTGCGACTCCAGAAATCGCCGCACGCTCTCTACATACACGTCCGCGAAGTCGACCACCGGCCTTCGCGTTTCGATCAGCACCATGGCCGCTTCCATTTCCCATTCCATTGCACATAATACCGCCAGCGTCATCATCGGAGCCCGGTGTACCCCTGCGGCGCAATGAACATAAAGCCGCGCCTCCGGGTCGTCCAGCGCTTCCAGCGCAAAATCGACGCCGCGTTTCAGCAGTTCCGGGGGCTTCGGCAAGAAATCGTCGTCGGTCGGATTCCACAGCACGCGGATCCCGTGCGGCTCCGCGAGCGGCCGATCATCGAACTCGATCTGCATGTTGAGCACGTGGGTCACACCGGCTTGCGCCAGTTCTTCCATGTTCCGCGCATTCCAGATCCCACCGCCCAGCGCAACTCGTTCCGTGACCCAAATCATGTCCATGCTGCGTTCCGTTCGCCTCCCCGACCCAATCCTCAATCTACGCCTTACAATTATTCTGATTCTACGTCACCTTTCCCGTCGCCCTCGCTGCCATGGATGGCGGGGAACTCTTCGTACAACCCCAGTTTCTCGATGAGCGACTTTGCCACTGACTCCTGCTCTTCGACCCCGCCCGCCGCAGACAGCGGAAACATTCCGGCGATTTCCCAAAGAAAGCGCAATGCCAACATACTGCCCCGTTCATTCACCGACCGCACCACCCGCTTGGTCATAGCGACCGATGCATTCACGATCACGTTCGTCACCCGGTTCCGCGCGTCCTGAAGTTCCCCCGGATTCTTGGGGACCGCAGTCACTCCCTGCGGTTCCTTCAGCTTCCGCGACTTTGACCTACTCTTCTTTGCCTTCGCCATCTGACCGCCATAAATAGAAAAAGGGCGCGATTTGCGTCGCGCCCTTCAGAGGTTTTATTTTTTTTGATTCTTAAATTTAGGATATCAAATCAGAGGGGGGTGTACCGCCAAATTTTCGATATTTATTTTCGCCTTCGTTTGAGTCACTTACGTCGAAATTGTAATTCTTACCCTCTTGACAAGTTTTTTGCCCCCTCGTGGCCGGAGGCAATTTCTCCATCAAACCACCAGCGAGTAGGATCCGCGAGAGCTGGTCAAGCGCATCCTGCAGGGATCGCTCGATCGTTCTCTGGGTACAACCGAGCAGCCGCGCGACCTCGGGTAGGGTGTATTCCTCCAGAACGTTCATGGCCAGCAGCTTTTTTTCGAGTGCGTTCAACTTCTCGATCGCCTGCTCCATGTCGGCCACAAAGATTACGACGTCCTCAAAGTTCCTCATCGTGTACGACGTGACCCGAGTCCGGAAAAACTCGCGCCCCAGCAGCGACGGCAGCCTCCCCACCTCGACCGAGGCCCGAGCATACCGCCGCAGCAGCGCCACCGTGCGCCTGCGGTAGGGCCACAGTTCCATCTCCGTTTCGCCAAACAGCACCGACGGCGGTGGTTCCGCCTGCCCCATCAGACTCCATGCTTGTGTGCTAATCGTTTGTGCGCTTGTCATGCCCACACCTCCATCGCGGCCACGCCCTGAAGATAATCAATCCGGGCCGGGCTCTGAAGGTCGTCTTTTTGAACATCCGTTCCTTGCGAGCGCGCTTTGCGGCGGCGCGCTTTGCGGGGCGGCGCCTCCCCAGGGTCTGGCATCGCTGCTAAACGCACACGGCAACTGGCGCAGTACACGCCGTCTGTTCCCTGCGGGCGCAGCCACAATCCGCCGCACCGCTCGCAATACTTCAGTTCGACTTGGATTTCTGAGCCTTCCATCCTGCCTATGAAGTCCATGATTGCCTCTCTAGTATGAAATGAAAAACACTCAAACCAACAAAAAACCCCGGTACCGATTTCTCGGCCCAGGGCTCGTTTCTATTACGATGACCTGTTGTGCTATTTAGTTAACAATGAAGCAGTTACTGCAGCCTGGCGGTTACCTCCGTCCCCGATTGTCGGAAGTAACCCTCTTCGTAGCCAGACTTGAGCACCTGCCCGTTCTGCACAACGACGCTCAGACGCCCGTTGAAGTGGATGGACTGTAACAACCGCTGCATGGCTGCCGAGAGCACTTCCGCTGCGCGTACCTTCCGGCGGAACTCCCCGAAGCTTCTTTCGTCGTTTTCGTAAGATTGTACTTCTATCATGGCTGACAACCTTTCCTGCAGTATAAGTGTAGTATGAGACATATAATCGGCTTATGCTATAGCTCAAAAACGACTAAGTCAAGAACTTTATTCCCTTATGGATGTTACACTTGCGTTAACAATAGCACTTGGCTATTGCAGCATGTTATACTCCCGCGATGAAATTCCGCATGCTTCAAGAGAATCTCCGCAAGACCCTCTGGGAACGCATTGACGCAGGGCAACTCACTGGCTTGCGTCTGGCGGAACAGACCGGGTTCAAGCAAGCCCACATCTCCAACTTCCTGAACCGCAAGCGCGGACTCAGCCTGGAAGGCATGGACAAAGTTCTGAACGTGCAGCATCTTTCGGTGCTGGATCTTATCGATCCGGCCGAAGTCAACAGGCGCGCCTCGATCCTCCCGCCGAGCGAGGACGAATTCGACAACGTGGTGGTCGCCGACTCGCATATCGCCGCCTCCGAAGCGCTGATCATGAGCATGCATGTCAAGGAGATACTGAAGTTCAAGAAAAGCTTCCTGAAGCGCTTGAAGGAGGAGGCCGAGGGCGACCGCAGCAACTGGGAGCGCTTTGTTATCATCAAGATGGATACGCAGGAAGGAATGAGCATGTATCCCCGCACGATGCCGGGCGCCACCCTATTGCTCGACCGCCACTATAATTCGCTGAGTCCCTACCGCAAGGGCGAAAGTAACATGTACGCCGTGCGCAAGAATGAGACTTGCACCATCAAGTATGTCGAAACTGCGGATGGTCACTTGATCCTGCGTCCGCACAACCCGGCCTACCCGATTGAAGTAATAACCATGGAAGACGGCCAGAAGCCCGGGGACTACATCGTGGGCCGCGTGTGTTACGTGGGGATCGAAACGTAGGGTCTAATAGGTAGCATTCGCGTCCAAATTAGCTGTTTGACAACATTCCCCACATTGAAAACATTGGGCATAGCCCAACTCTGATCCTGGACGCGCATCTGCGCTCCGGCCCAGGCCGAAGTAAGTGCTTCCCGC
>JBEKDG010000042.1:0-33339 GCA_050014475.1 Terriglobales bacterium
GATCCTTTTTCCCAAGCTGGACATGCACCCGATGGTAACTTTGCATGTCCACACTGTGCGACCCATTTTGTCACTCCAAAAGTGTCTTAATAGATACATCTTTATACGGTCATAGACCTAGGTCTTCAACCAGCTTTGGGAGATGTCCAGTACGCTCGTCGTCGCTAAGCGGAAGCCAGCTCAGTTCATTACTCTGTTTCGCACGCACCAACCATTGGTTGACGATACTGGTAAGGCACCGCTGCAGGATCACGCCCACTCTCTCCTTGTCCAGCCGGGCAGCAGGACTGCGAGTAAGCCAGCAACAGCAGAATCCGAGCTGAAACGCGATTTCAGCCAGCTAGCAAGGAAGGATGCGCTGTCATGTAAGGGTCCCAGAGCCGAACACGTTGGTAACTTGGAACGATTCGGCATGCGAGTAGACAATATCGACAGACGCCGCAACCCCCTCTTCTCTCGCGACCGCGAGAGAGGCGGTGCAGGAAGGTTATGTCCTCACATCAGGTGTAATTCATGACGACAACTAAGATCGAAAGAGCAGGCGTTGGTTTTGGCATTGGCCGGAAGGGTGGGCCGATCGTAGTCGAAGTTCGCCCCCACCATGACACCATTTCCGCACTCAGAGGCGTTCAGGTTGGCTTCGAACTGCTGAACGGAATCACCCTCGAGCAAGCGAAGAAAATCCTGGATGTGCTGAACGAGAACGTAATCGGCGTGCTGGTCACTACCGCGTCGGACTATAAGAAGGAAGACAAGACGGAAGCGGCGTCAGGCTGACGAGGTCACACGGAACCCTGAAACTCTGAAACCGCAGATGACACCTATGGATGATCGCAGGAGCGAACGTTTTGGGCGATACGAGATCCTGTCCGAACTGGGACGGGGCGCCATGGGTATTGTCTACAAAGCGCGCGATCCCAAGATTAACCGCGTCGTCGCGGTAAAGACCGTTTCGTTGGCCGGCCAAACCCCGGAAGAGGAACGCGAGTATCGGGAGCGTTTCTTCCGGGAAGCGGAAGCCGCGGGCCGCGTGTCGCATCCTGGAATCGTAACCATCTTCGATGTGGGCGAGGAACCAGAGACGCGCGCTCCTTACATCGTAATGGAATTTGTTGGGGGGCAGTCCCTCGACAAGCTGCTGTCGCGGGACGACCATAAGTTACCGGTGGAGACAGCATTACAGCTAACGCTCGAACTGGCGGAAGCGCTGGATTGCGCCCACGGTCAAGGCGTGGTTCACCGCGATCTGAAGCCCGCGAATATCCTGTTGACCGAAGACGGCCATGCCAAAATCGCCGACTTCGGAGTGGCTAAACTGAACCTCGCCAACCACACTCTGGCGGGACGCGCGTTAGGCACACCCGCTTACATGTCGCCCGAACAATTGAATGGCGAAGCGGTGGATGGGCGGTCGGACTTGTTTTCTCTAGGTGTGGTCCTGTACACGGTCCTGACAGGGTACAGGCCGTTTCAAGGCAACAGTGCCCTCACGGTCTCGTTCAAGGTGGTCAACCGCGACCCGATACCGGCGACTCTTCTCAATACTGAGTTACCGCCAGGGCTCGATTACATCATTACGCGGGCTATGGCGAAGAATCCGGCTCAGCGCTATCAGCGCGGTATGGAAATGGTGCTGGACATTCAGTACCTGCGGCAAGGACGAGAGCCGTGGAGCAAGGCGTGGCAGCCAGGTTTGCCCACGGAAGGTGGGGCAGCTCAAACGGCGAATGAAGGAACCAATTGGTCCCTGGGCCAACTGGTGATTGGAGCTAACCCCCGGTCAAGCACCCGCGCTCTGCCCCTGGGGCACGGTGCAGCGGAGAACCTGCTGGAGAAGATGCGGAAGAAGTCTTTCGCCGGTGCCTTGCTTTTGGTCGGACTTCTCGTCTTTGGACTTTGGGTCATTTCGTTTGGCTCCCAAGGAGTTCCACCCAGAGCCGCCGAGCCACTTCCACTCGCCGGGGAGGTTGCCCCGGTCAAAACGGCGGCGACGCCGACGGCGCCAGCCGAGAGCGCAGTCGCTTCGGTTGCCACAGCGCCGACGCCAATCGTGAAAAAGCTCCCGAAGCCGGCTCCAGCGGACCGAACCTATCCGCCCCTTGCGAAAGTGGCACGCGCAAGCTCGCCAACAGTTTCTCCAGCAACTTCTCCAGCAACGTTGGAAATCGAGGTAGAGCACAAATTCGCGGAGGCCAATCTGTCGATCTGGGTGGATGATCGCCTGACTTATACCCACCGGTTGGAAGGAACAGACAAGAAACATCTAGTCGTGTTCCACCATGTCCAGGGCCATGAATTCCATGCCATGCAGGTGTCACCCGGGAAACATAGTCTCCGGGTGCAGGTAACCTCGGATGGAGCCAGCTATGACCAGTCCGCCACGGTGGCGGGCGAGTTTGCCAGCGGGAAGGAAAACGTGCTGCGGATCAATTTCAATAAACACGGCGAGATGAACCTAAGCCTGCAATAATTGGAGGTTAGCCGCCACCCGTATGCGGGACGTAGTTCCTGGAATTGAGGAAACCTGGGCGCGAGGGCGCATCCAGAGCTGTCGCCCTTCCATTCAAGGCTGTCACCGCACCGGCTGAACTCCAAATTGGTGAAGGCCTCGCGTTGCAATGGCGGAACTCTAGTCGTGCAGGACGACATTCAGCAGTGAGCTGTGGACTTGCAGCCCGCCGTTGTAGTGAACAAATCCCAATTTCCGGAACCGGTTCATGAAGAAGCTGACCCGCGAGCGGGTTGTGCCGATCATTTCCGCCAGCACCTCCTGACTGATCTTGGGAACTACAGTCTCGGGTTTGCCTTCCTTGCCAAAGTGAGCGAGCAGCAAAAGGATCCGGGCCAGCCTCTTTTCGCTCGAATTGAAAAGCTGATCAACCAGATCTTCTTCGTAACGGATGTTCCGCGCCAACAAATAGGCCACGAACAGGTCGGAAAGTTCGTGTTTCCGATGAAGCGCTTCCATCATGGCTTTCTTTTCGATTCGCAGAACAACGCAATCCGTCATGGCGGTTGCAGAGTCCATGCGGAGCGCCTGGCCCGCAAGCGAAGCTTCGCCGAAAAAGTCCCCCTCACCTAATATGCCGATCGTTGCTTCCTTGCCAGTCTTCGAGACCACGGTGAGTTTTACTTTGCCCGTCTGGATATAAAACACCGCATCGGCGGTATCCCCTTGCGTAAAGATTCCTTGTTTCCTCTCGAAAAGCAGAGATTTCCTGCCCTCGCCGATGGTTGCGAGGAATGCATGGGGATCGAAATGGCGCCTCTTCTTGGACGCTAAACTTGGGATTATGGCATTACGCTGCGTTTGGGGAGTCACGCCAATTTGGGGTTGGCGGGCAGGAGACGTAGACATAGGCACCTCCTTCTGCCTAAACGACGACCTTTTTATTTTACGCTTTCCGGACTGCGCAAATATCCGAAAATCACAGCCCGCCAAGCGCTGGATGGTTCCAAATCGGGAAAGCCCGGATTGAGGGGATCTCCCCAAATTCTCGGTCGCTTCCGCGGTTCAGTTTTTCTTATGGCCTGTAGGATATCTATGGCACCAAACACACCTTTGCAACGCAGGAGTCCGCGATGGAAGCAGCGATTCAATGGGATCATTACGGTCTCAACCCGCGAAGCAGATCGGCGAGATCGTGTTTCATCAAAGAGATTTGATCCCCACATCAAAGCCAGTGTTGGGAACCAGGAGAGCCAAGCGAGGTGCGGGGTGGATGCATTCCACCCCGCATTTCTTGTTCTAGTACCGTGACCGCGCGATGCGTCATATGGTGGAGGGACGGGCGTCTCGCGAGCCTGCCCTGAGCGAAGTCGAAGGGTCCAGCCGGGCGGGGACGCCCGGCTCTCCATCAGCAAGCTTGCATCGACAGCAGTAACAACCACGCGGTCGCGGTACTGGCAAACCTGGACTAGGATATTCCCCATGAGCGTGCGCCGCATCGCCGAGCCCGTCATCGTCATGGACGCCGAAGAGCGCTTTGAAGGCTTCGAAAACCTGATGCCCTTCAAAGTGCACAACATCCTTCTGGTCTCGAGCCTCTACGATTCCTTCATCCTCCGCGAAGACGGCCGCCTCAATGAACTGCTCATCGACCAATCGCTCGATCTCAGTCCGCAACAAATCCCGGGAATCACGCACGTTTCTTCGTGTGCCGAAGCGGCAGCGCTGGCCCGCTCTCAGCAATTCAACCTGATCGTCACCAACCTTGCGGTCGGCGACATGAACGCGGCGCAGTTGGCGCGCGAGGTGAAGCAGGCGGGGCTGGATGTTCCCGTCGTGGTGCTGGCCTACGACTATCGTGAGATCAAAAAGTTCGTGGCGCGGAATCCCGTCACCGAGATCGAACGGATTTTTCTGTGGCAGGGCAATGCCCGCATCCTGATCGCGATCGTCAAGTACATCGAGGATAAACGCAACGTGCTGCACGACACGCGGGCCATCGGCGTGCCGGTGCTGCTGGTGGTGGAAGACAACATCCGTTATTACTCGTCGTTCCTGCCCGTGATCTATACCGAGCTGATCAAGCAATCGCGGCGAGTGATCCAGGAAGGCATCAACGTGGCGCACAAGCTGGTGCGCATGCAGGCGCGGCCGAGAATTCTGCTGAGCTCGAACTTCGAAGACGCGGCCCGGCTGGTGCAGGAGTATCGCGATTATCTGTTTGGCCTGGTATCGGACGTGGAGTTTCCCTGGGAGGGCAAGCTCAGTCCGGAGGCGGGCTTTGAACTGGCGCGCCTGGTGAAGAGCCTGGTGCCGGACGTGCCCGTAGTTTTGCAAACCAGCCGCACCGAGTTCCGGCCGAGGGCGCACGCCGAGGGCTATTCGTTTCTGCGCAAACGCTCGCCCACGCTGCTGAAAGATCTGCGCCGGATATTGACTGACCACTTCGGGTTTGGCGACTTCGTGTTTCGTCTGCCGGATTTGCGCGAAGTCGGACGAGCGAAAGACATGAACGAGCTGGAAGAGCAATTGCAAACCGTTCCGGCGGAAAGCATCGTCTTTCACGCACAGAGCAACCACTTCTCCCATTGGCTGATGGCACGCACCGAGTTTGCGCTGGCGGCCAAGCTCCGCCCGCGAAAAGTTTCGGATTTTGCCAGCCCGGAACATATGCGGCGCGATCTGATCGAGTCGATCAACGAGTATCGCCGCGAGCAGAGCGAGGTGCTGATCGGCGACTTCCGGGCCGATACGTTCAAGCCTTCGGAATCAAATTTTCTGCGGATGGGCTCCGGGTCGCTGGGTGGCAAGGCTCGCGGCCTCGCCTTTGTGCGCCACCTTTTGCGCAAGAGCCGTATGACCCGCCGCTTTCCCGGCGTTCGCATCTCGGTGCCTCCAGCCGTCGTCCTGGCGACGGATGTGTTCGATCAATTCGTAACCGAGAACAACCTCCTGGACTTTGCCTTGCAGTGCGAAGACGACGCTGAAATTCAGCGGAAGTTCCTGGCCGCACCTTTATCCACCTCCCTCAACCAGGACCTTAAATCGTTTCTGGCCGAGGTCAATCATCCGTTGGCGGTGCGCTCGTCCAGCCTGCTGGAGGATTCGCAATACCAGCCTTTCACCGGCGTGTATGAGACCTTCATGCTGGGCAACCAGCAAGCAAATCCAGAAGACCGGCTGACGGCACTGAGCGAGGCCATCCGGCGCGTCTATGCCTCCACGTTCAGCCGCCATGCCAAGGCCTACGTGCGCGCTACGCCCTACCGTCTGGAAGAGGAAAAGATGGCGGTGATTCTCCAGCAGGTTGTGGGCACGCCCCACGAGCAGCGCTTTTATCCGGATTTCTCCGGCGTCGTGCGCTCGCGCAATTTTTATCCCGTGCCGCCGATGACTTTCGAAGACGGCATCGCCGCCGTCGCTCTGGGCCTGGGCCGGGCCGTGGTGGATGGAGGGAAGTGTTTGACTTTCTGCCCACGCTATCCCCGCAACTTGGTGCAGTTTTCCTCGGTCGAAGACATCCTGGCCAACTCGCAGTCGGAATTCTGGGCCTTGGAGTTGGACGGCGCGGCGGACGGCCGTCCGGGGCATTGGCACGAGAGGCGGTTCAGCCTGGACGCCGCCGAGAACGACGGCACACTTCGAGCCGTGGCCTCAACTTACTCCAGGGACAACCACGCCGTTTACGATGGAGTGAGCCGGCCAGGAGCACGCATCGTGACCTTTGCTCCCATGCTTAAGCACGCCACCTTCCCGCTGGCTGAGATTCTCGATGACCTGGTTCGGGCAGGCGAGGATGGGCTGGGTAATCCCGTGGAGATCGAATTTGCCGTGCGTCTGCCGCAGCAGACGGGCCAGGTGGCGGAGTTTGGTTTCCTGCAGATCCGGCCGCTAACGCTGGCGCGCGACACCGAGGATTTAGCCCTCGACGATGTGCGGCCGGAGCAGTTGATCTGCCTGAGCAGCAAGGTTCTGGGCAACGGCCGCATCGAGAATCTTCACGATGTCGTGGTGGTCGATTCGCAGCGCTTCGAGCGCAGCCGCAGCCAGGAAGTGGCCACAGCGGTCGCTTGGTTCAATCGCCTGCTCAATAAGGAGAACCGGCCCTATCTGCTGATCGGGGTGGGGCGATGGGGATCGACCGAACCGTGGCTGGGCATTCCGGTGGAGTGGGACGAAATCTCCGGTGCCCGCGTGATTGTGGAGGCCGGATTCCACGATTTTCGCGTCACTCCATCGCAGGGCAGCCATTTCTTCCAGAATCTCACCGCCTTTCAGGTCGGTTACTTCACCGTGAATCCAGACGCCGGCGAAGGCTCCGTCGATTGGCAGTGGTTGACGGAGCAACCGGCCGTGGAAGAGCAAGGCTGTGTCCGCCACTTGCGGTTTGCGGAACCGATCCGCGTCGTGATGAACAGCCGCACCAGTCAAGGCGTAATCTTTAAGCCCGATGCGCGCCCAAGCCAAGTCGCGAACTGAGGGCGACCCTGCTCGTTAATGGCCTGATAATCCGGCATTCTCAGTTACTGGGAAGGTCCGCGGCCACGCCTGCTCTGTCTGCTTCGCGGGCAGCTTCGCGATCAACGATTGCCTGAAACTTCCGCAGCACGTCTTCGGGAAGAGATGGCTTCCGATACGTGCTCACCAGTTCGTCGACTCGGGTACGGGCGCGCGTGAATACGTCGCTGGGTGGCGCCGAGCCGCGCGCGCTGCGATCAATGACTGGGGAGGGGAGATACTGCTCCTGCCGAAAAAGCGCGCGCGTTTCCTTCAGCTTGAGAAATTCTCCGGAGAGCCCGGTTTGCGCGAACATGGCGGTGGCCAGGGTTTCACCGCGAACGTCCTCACCGCGGACTTCAATGCCTCGCGCCAGCCGCTGCGCCGAGGCAATCCACTCGGCATCAATGACCAGCTTTTCGACGCTGAAACAGGCGAGAGATTCGAGCATACCCGCTCCCGAGATCATGTTGATGCCCGCGAGCGCTCCCAGCGTCGCGGAGCGCGCACTCTCCGCGCCGGCCTGGGCATCCACAAGCTTCGAATCGGTCGCGACCAGGTAGCCGTGTGTCGGCAGGCCCAGGTGCTTGCCGACTTCGGCGCACGCCAGGTTCAGCATGGCAGTTTCCACCGCGCCCATGGGCGCGCCCCCGGTACGCATGTCGAAGATGGCGGGAGCGCCGCCCCAAACTACGGGTGAACCCGGTCCAGCGAGTTGATGCAGTGCGATGCCAGCCAGCACTTCGGCGGCATGCTGCGTCACCGAACCTGCCAGCGTCACGGGAGCGGTACCACCCGCCAGTGGCATGGCGACGATTTCCGCGGGCACACCGGCGCGGGCCAGATCGAGCAAATTGTGCGATCCGAACTCCGACCAGTTCAACGGCGGCGAGGGACACACATCAAACACCGCCCGCGGCTCCCGGCGCAACTTCTCTCGACTGCCGCTGTCGGCGGCGAGCAAGTCGATCATCCCTTCGAGGCCCGCCGCCGAGAACGATCCGGTCACCACGGGCTTGTCAGAATGCTGCAGGACTACGAACAGGCGATAGAGATCGCCGATCGCGCTGGGCGCATCTTTACCGCTGCCCACGACGGCATCGTTGCACACGACGGCAGTCGATTGCGCGGCGAACTGCGGCAGCGTCTCCGTGACTTGGACAATGCGCACCAGGTCGCGGGTCTCGGACGGCCGCGCTTCCAGCGTCTCTGGGTCGAGCATCTGCACGCAGCACGACCCGGGATCGAAATGCACGTCGTCGCCGCCGTAATGCACGGCTTTCTCTCCCTGGCGGTTGTACAGGTAGAAGTCCCGCGGAGCCGATGCCAGGCACTGTCGCACCAGGGGCGCAGGGAGACGCGCCACTCCGTCGTTGGCCGCAACTCCGACCTCAACTCCCGCCGACCGCAATAGCTCGACCACCGGCGCCGAGCCCACGCGAACTCCGGGCTTCATCAGCAGTTCAAACGCTTCGCGCAGAATGCGGCCGATGAGATCGGGACTGAGCAGTTGAATTCCGGGTCTCATGCCAGGGCGGTTCCTTTGTTCATCGCTTTGCTCATCAGATTCTTTGCCAGTTCCAGAGCATCGATGGCATTGCGAGAGTAGCCGTCGGCGCCGATTTCAGCAGCCCACTTCGAGGTGACCGCGGCGCCGCCAATGATCGCTTTGACCCGTGGCCGCAAACCATTGCGATCGAGCGCTTCGATCACGGCTTTCTGTCCGGCCATGGTCGTCGTCAGCAAAGCGGAGACGCCGACGATATCGGCATCGACTTCTTTGGCCTTGGCAACGAACTGCTCGGGAGTCACGCTGGTTCCCAGATCGAAGATCTGGAATCCGCTGGCGGAAAGCACGGTGGCGACCAGGTTCTTGCCAATGTCGTGAATATCGCCTCGGGCGGTGCCGAGGACGACCTTGCCCAGAGCCTCACGCTGCGAGCCGCGCTTCAGCATCTCCGGTTCAAGGATCTTGATGGCCGCCTTCATCGCTTCGGCCGACGCCAGCAGATCGGGCAGGAACATTTCGCCGCAGCCGAATTGATCGCCGGCGAACTTGATCCCCGCGGCAAATCCCTGGTTCACCGCTTCGAGCGGATCGACGCCGTTGGCCAGCGCCTGCTGCGCCAATTCCGTGGCCATATCAGGCGCGCCGTCGATGATGCTTTGGCGCATCGCCTGGAAGAGTGGATCCGACACAGAGCCTCCCGCCGAGATCAGCCTTTGGGATCGGGCCGATCAAAGCCGGGATTGTACTCCGGCGGGGAGTCACAAAACTGTGATCCGCCGCACATCCCGTTGCCCCGCGCCGCGGCGCATTGGCACGAACTTAGTTCAGGACGCAAATGCAAAACACTTCCAACATCCGCTCACATCGGCCTGGGATGAAAGTTACCGCCCCCCATGGCAGCGTGTACTAATAAGCGTCGCAAGGGGCCGAACGATCCGACAGCAGGAAGCACGAGACTAGACTAAGCGCACGAATTCCGCGATCTGGGCGCCCATTTCTTCAGTGGAGACGGTGCGCTCTCCGGAGCGCGCCAGATCGCGGGTGCGGAAGCCTCCCATCAACGTTGAGGTGACACCAGCTTCCACGCACTCCGCTTCTTTGGGCAGATTAAAGGTGTGGCGCAGCATCAGGGCGACCGAGAGGATGGCGCCTAACGGATTGGCGATGCCCTGACCTGCGATGTCGGGAGCTGAGCCATGGACGGGTTCGTAGAGACCGACCGGGCCTCCGATGCTGGCCGAAGCGAGCAGGCCGAGCGATCCCACGACTCCGCCCGCTTGATCGGAGAGGATGTCGCCGAACATGTTTTCGGTGAGGATGACGTCGAACTCGGCGGGCTTGAGGACGAGCGACATGGCGGCCGAGTCCACGTACATGTGGGAAAGCTGGACATCGGGAAAATCGCGGGCGATGCGAGTGACGACTTCGCGCCAGAGCCGCGAGCACTCCAGAACATTCGACTTGTCGATGGAGAGCAGCCGCCGGCGGCGGGTTCGAGCGAGTTGAAAGGCGACGCGGGCGATGCGCTCGATCTCCGGCTCACTGTAGCGCATGGTGTTGAGCGCCTGGCGCTCGCCTGGCGAGCCTTCGATGGAGCGAGGCTCGCCGAAATACAATCCGCCGAGCAGCTCGCGCACGATGAGAATGTCCGTTCCTTTGACGATTTCTTCGCGCAGCGGCGAGCAGGCCGCCAGCGCCGGATAAAAGACAGCGGGACGAAGATTGGCGAACGCTCCGAGCTCCTGACGGAGGCGCAACAGTCCAGCTTCGGGACGAAGCTCGCGGGGATTGTGATCGAAGGCCGGATTGCCGACTGCTCCGAGCAGTACGGCCTGTGAGGCGAGGCAGGCCTGAATGGTCGAGTCCGGCAAGGGATTGCCGAACTTTTCCAGAGCAACTCCGCCGATCTCTTTTTCGTCGAGTTCGAGATCGTGGCCAAAGCTGCTGGCCACTTCTTCCAGAACACAAATGGCTTGGGATGTGACTTCAGGGCCGATTCCGTCTCCGGGGAGGGAGGTGACGCGGAGTTGCATGGGGCCCTCCTTTCGTTTCCGAAAGGATATACGAGGAAAGGCCGCTGTGGTAGCCAGTTTTCAGGGCGTTCCGCGCGTTGCAACTACCGGTTCCGCTGTAAGACGTAGTCCGGTAAGCTTCCATCGTGCCACCTTTTCAAGAGGCACTTGTCACCTATCCCCACACCTAGAAGAACGACAAAGGATCACAAAACCATTCAGAAGTTTTGGGCTGGTTAAAGCTTTGCTCTGGCCGCTTAGCACAAGTCTTGGCACTAATCTGCGGGACGAGTAGTACGTACTTGACAACCCGGCGCTCTGGGGCTGTGCTGCCCGCCTTCCCTGTTGTTCTCTTTTTTCAGTCAGTGCGGTCGGGCCCCGGCCGAGTTCAACGCGATGCATACTCTGTCGGTAGTGGCGCGCTGGGAAGGCCTCATCTTACTGGGTGGCTTCTCCGGCATTGTCTTCTGGAACCTGCTGACCGGCTGCATCAGCCTCGATCAACTGCTCGAAGGGGACATGGGCAGGCCCGACAGTGCGCCCGGTTCTGACCCCGACACTTATGTCAGCATGGGCCGTGCGCAGTCTCTGGCAACCACCGCGTTCGCAGCCCTGTATTACCTGCTGCAGGTCTTGTAGAACTCCGGTCAAGTATTTCACTCAGCTTGCTGACTATCAGAAGCTGGATGCCAGCATTCCCTCGGGGCTGACCCAAAACAATCAGGGCGACTTCCAGAATCAACTCAAGCAACTGGGCGAAGGTCAGCTGTATGGCATGATTGAATATTTGTATTACTTTCAGCATACCGGCGCTGAAAGCAGTAATTGCGACCTGACCGGTCCGCCGGGCGAACCTAACTATGGCAACGTTGACTATCACATTGGCATTGGGTTCGATCCCACGGTTGCGCAGCAACTGCGGTCTGACGCGGCAGCCGCTCTCACCGAGGCATCCACCACGGGGTCGGCCTCCAGAAAGCGTACCGCAAAGAGAGCGACGAGTTCCGGCTCGGGCGCCAGCACGCTCCAGCAGACCAGCGTGATCGTCGAGATGACCCCGCATGATCGCTTCCAGTTTGAAAACAGTATCTGGATACTGGATAACTTGCAGCGAGCGACCGGAAGGCAGGTAAAAGTTGTGGGACAGCTAATCATTGACAACGAACACAATCTCACCTCTCAGAATTGCGCCACCGCCCGGACCGCCGCAGACAAACAAACCTGCTGGCGGGCATCGGTGTGGGAACTGCATCCCGTGGTGCGTTTCCAGGTTTGTCCGAATGATTCCTGTGCGCCGGATTCGACGGACTGGGTGGAATTGGATCAACTGCAGTAGCGCTGAGGAGGGTTATGCTCCCAGGACTGGACAATCTTAAACATATCGTTGTTCTGATGATGGAGAACCGGTCATTCGATCACATCCTGGGATCTCTTACGGCAGTGGATTCGCGGATCGACGGGATCACCGACCAACTGAGCAACCTCCGGTAGTAGTTACCCGCCCCGCTTGTTACACACCCCAGAGATAGTCTTCCTGCTCGCTGTGATGATCGGTGAAGGGGATCGACACCGTCGCCTGGCCGGCGCTGCCGGATACTTGAGCCGAATGCGCGTCATTAAAATTGGCTCCAGCGGCGGCGGCACGCGGGAGAGGCAATGAAGCCGCGGCGGGCGGGAATTTCTTGCCGTGGCTGGCGGCGCCATCGCCGTTGCTTGCGTTGCCGTTGGCAACGTCCTGGATCAGTTCGAGCAAATGGCTGTCCTGAACCTTCTTAATGCGGTCGGCAAGGACGACAAACCTGCGATAGACCTCATCGAGATCGCGGCGCTCAAACTGGTGTCCCAGTTGTTCACAACGCAGAGCCAGCGCGTGGCGGCCGGAGTGCTTGCCCAGCACCAGCCGCGAGTCGGGCACGCCCACCGATTGCGGCGTCATGATTTCGTAGGTCAGCGGATTCTTGAGCATGCCATCCTGGTGAATTCCGGCCTCGTGCGCAAACGCATTGCGGCCGGTGATGGCCTTGTTGGGCTGCACGGGGACCCGGGTGATCTCCGCCAACATCTGACTGGAAGGATACAGGTGCTCGCCGGCGACCGCGGTTTCGTAACGATAGCGGTCGGGCCGCACCCGCATGGCCATGACGATTTCTTCGAGCGACGCATTGCCGGCGCGCTCGCCGATGCCGTTGATGGTGCACTCCACCTGGCGCGCGCCCTGCTGCACGCCCGCGAGTGAGTTCGCGACCGCCAGACCGAGGTCGTTGTGGCAGTGCGTGGAGATCGTTACTTTGTCGATGCCGGCGACTTTCTCACGCAGCGTGCGGATGAGTTGCCCGTATTCCTCGGGCATGCTGTAACCGACGGTATCGGGAATGTTGACGGTGGTTGCGCCGGCTGCGATCACCGCTTCGACAACCTGGCAGAGAAACGGGACATCGGTACGGGTGGCATCTTCGGGCGAGAATTCAACGTCGGCGCACAACGACTTGGCGTGCCGAACCGCTTCCCGCGCCTGCTCCAGGCACTTCTCACGGGTGATGCGCAGCTTGTATTTCAGATGAATGTCGGAGGTTGCCAGAAAAACGTGGATGCGGGGACGCGCGGCTCCCTGCAACGCCTGCCAGGCCCGGTTGACGTCGCCGGTGCAAGCGCGAGCCAGACCCGCGATGATGGGACGCCGCACCGAGGCGGCGATCTTTTGTACGGCTTCAAAGTCGCCATCGGAGGCGATGGGGAACCCGGCCTCGATGACGTCCACGCCGAGGCGGTCGAGTTGCTGCGCCAGGCGCAGTTTTTCCGGCACATTCATACTGCAGCCCGGCGACTGCTCGCCGTCACGAAGGGTGGTGTCGAAGATGGTGATGCGCGGCCGATCCATGGATTTCGTACCTCCGGAAAGTTACCTCTCTACTCTATCGGCGGATGGGGGCGAAAGAAAAGTTTATTATCTTTACGGAATAGTTAGCGGTGGTGATAGTATTAGATGCACTTATGAAAAGTGCGTAACTGATAATATGTCCTCAGGTTCCAGAAGTCACATCTGGAAGATCCTAATTATGGTTTTTCCGCATGTGCGCGGCATGCATTCGAATTGTCATCCTGAGCGAAGCGAAGGACCCATGTATTCCGTTGCTACAAGTAAATGCATAGGTCCTTCGCTTCGCTCAGGATGACAGTGTGGGTGAGGCTCGGAACTGAAAGCTGACAACTGATAGCGGAGAGCTGAACCCATGGACCTTTCGCAACTCGAAGTCTTCCTCACGGTGGCTCGCGAACGACGGTTTTCGCGGGCGGCCGAAAAGCTGTTTCGCACGCAATCGGCGGTCAGCCAGACCATCCGCAAACTTGAACTGGAGATCGGGGAGTCGCTCTTCGACCGTTCTTCACGCGATGGCGTGCTCACCGACGCCGGACGCGTTTTGCAGGAGTACGCCGAGAAGCTGCTCAACTTGCGGCAGGACGCACAGACGGCGCTGGTCGAGATGCGCGAGTTACAGAAGGGCCAGCTGGCGATCGCCGCCAACGAATTTACCGCGCTCTACTTGTTGCCGGTGCTGGGCGAGTTTCGCCGCCTGCATCCCACGATCAAGATCACGGTGCGGCGTTCGCTGGGCAGTCACATTCCCGACGATCTGCTCAAGCACAACGTGGAACTCGGGGTGCTTTCTTACGATCCGCAGGAGCCACAGTTGCGATCGGCGGTGGTTTATCTGGACGAGTTGGTATTTGTCGTTCCTCCGGGCCATCCGCTGGCCTCGGCGGGCGAAGTCAGCGTTCGGCAACTGGGCGCGGAGTCGTTCGTGGCCCACATCGTCACGTCTCCTTATCGCGATAAAGTGATCGAAGCGTTCCGCCACCACAAGACTCCATTACACATGGACGTGGAATTGCCCACGCTGCAAGCCATCAAGCGTTTCGTGTGCATGGGGAACGGGGTCGCGCTGGTGCCCGAGATCAGCGTGGAAAGCGAGATCAGCCGTGGAGATCTGGTGCGGGTTCCGGTGCGCGATCTGCATTTTCAGCGCAAGCTGCGCCTGGTGTATCGGGAGGAATCCACGCTGTCCCACGCGGGAAGAGCGTTTTTGAAAGTGGCGGAGCAGGTGGCAAAAGACAGAGGCGGACGTTATCGCTTCCAGCGAGAGAAGTAGCGCCTTGAGATCTGGAAGAGGACGCTGGCCTCGCTAAAATCGTCTCACTTGTTCCATGCCCGTATCCGCGGTACCCATCGGCGGACATTCCTGCAGTATTCTTCATACTCCGCGCCGAAAATCTTTCGCAGGGTTGGTTCCTCGTACAACAACACAAACAAAACCACGCCCAGCACAACCACGAACGCCACCGCGATCGCAACCAGGTTCGCCCGTCCGAAAACCACCCACAGCCCCACCCAGCCCGCGAAGAACCCCAAGTACATGGGGTTCCGCACGTATCGATAGAACCCCACCACAACCAGTCTCTTCGGCGGAGCAATCGGCGCCGGCGTTCCGTGCCCCGTCCATCCGAAGTCCCACACGCACCGCAGTGCCACCGCGAAACCAAGCACCGAGGGCACGGCCGCAATCCAGCGCCATCGCGCCGCACCCGCCGCGTCAACGCGAAAGCCCAGCCAGGAGGGCAGCAACCAGAACCACAGAGCGAAGAATGCAGCGCCCACGGCCAGGGAAGCGACGGTTGTCGGCCAATGCTGGCCACGATAACGTTCGCCACGATAACGTTCGCCGCGATCTGGACTTCCGCCAGTTCCAGTCTGTCCGCGCGTCATGAACGCCTCCATCCGCACCGAAGTATAAGCCCTGCGCGCGCGCTTGCGGTCACGCATCCCCACACAACAGCGGAGCTACTTTGACGAGTCTTTTCGGCGGGATGAATCCACGGCGGGGACCAGGGGTCGCCTTAGCGGCACGATCGCGCCTTTGGACGGATCGGCAGCAGCTGAGGCCCGAGCGAGTACTTCGTGCTGGATGTACTGCACGAACTCCTGGATCTGGCGCTGCATTTCTTCCATGCGTTCGCGCATTTGAAGAATGATGGCAATGCCGCTGATGTTGACGCCCAGATCGCGCGCGAGCGACAGGATGAACTCAAGCCGCTGCAAATCTTCATCGGTGTAGAGCCGGGTGTTGCCTTCGGTGCGGCTCGGCTTCAGCAGCCCTTCGCGCTCGTAGAGGCGCAAGGTCTGGGGATGAATCTCATACATCTCGGCCACCGCCGAGATCATGTACGCGCCCTTGGATTTGCGTTTGGTCATCGCGTGATCGCCGTACCCATCATCGCATTGTGCAGCCGCAAAAGAAAAGAGACGGGGCCAGCCCCGTCTCTACAGTAAAGGTTGATTCGCGGAAAAAGCTACGCTGCCATCTCTGGTTTCGGCGTGGCGGCTGTCCAGCCTGCCGGCTTCAGCGCATGGTTGATCAGGTAGGCGACGACGCCGGCGCCGATCACGATCAAGCCGAACAAGAGCGAGCTTATGCCGAGCACAACTTCATGTTCGCTGCGGATGATGGCAAATCCCAGCAGCAGAATTGGAGGAATGCCAACGGCAATCGCTCCAAACAGGCCACCCGGCACGCGGAACGGGCGCTTCAACTCCGGTTCGCGAATGCGCAGGCAGATCAACGCCACAAATTCGAGCGCCAGGCTCGCGCCGTAAATCATGATGTCGAGCGTGACCAACCGTTCGAAGCCGAGATTCAGAGCGAGGCCCCAACCGATTGCGAGCGCCAGAATCGCGACCCACGGCGCGCGCGATTTCCGATGCAGCTTGCCAAAAACTTTCGGCAGCATGCCATCCTGAGCCATGGCCAGCGGCAGCCGCGAGTAGCTCATGACGAGCGCATTGAACATGCCAAAGCCGCTCATCATGCCGCCCGCCACCAGCGCGATCCGAAGCACCGGCCCGCCCATCAATTGGGCGACGTCGGCCCACGCGCCGGTTTCCCAAGCGCTGGCCGGAAGACCGGTGATCCACATGGCGGCAAAGGGAAGAACGTAAGTAATGCAGACGATGACTACCGCCCACAGCATCGCGCGAGGATAGGTCCGCTGCGGACGCTCCACTTCGGTGGCGATGGTGGAGGCGTTGTCCCATCCCATGTAGTTCCACATGCAGATGAGCAGGCCGCCAAGAATGTCGACGTTTGAGGTGGTCGGCTTGGTAACCGCATTCGCCAGCGCGTGAATCTTGAACGGCGCCAGCACAAAAATGGCCGCGAAGGGCGCCGACAGGGCGAAGAACAGCCAGAGCGAAGTCGTCGAGACGACCTTCACGCCCATGATATTAAGGATCGCGCAGACGATCACCACGCCCAGCGCGACGGCCACCCCGCGATGGTTCTCCTGAAACCAGGGGAACATGCGCGTGAGGTAGGCGACAAACAGCGTGGGGTAAATCGCCATATCGAAAATGGACGCTACCAGCGACAGCCATGCTTCCTGAAATCCCCAGAAATTTCCCATAGCGCGGCGCACCCAGGCGTAGTAGCCGCCTTCAAAGGGCAGCGCGCTCGAAAGCTCGCCGATCATGAACGCGGTTGGCAGGCTCCAGAGCAGCGGGGTCAGAAGCAGAATGAGGATCGCTTTGCCGTATCCGGCGCCGTGCACGATGTCTTCGGTGCCATAGGTTCCGCCCGAGACCATAAAGAAGGTCGCGGCGACCAAGGGCCAAAGGGTGAGGCGGATAGATTTCTTCCGGGGAGCGACAGCAGGAATAAAGCTAGGCTGCGAAAGGTTAGTGGTTGCGGTAGCTGTTGCCAATTTCTATGGCTTCCTCCTCAGGCGACTCACTCTCACCACCGCGTCTCCCTCGACTTGCTTTCCGCGGCTCCCAGGGTAACAGCGATTCCCGGGCATTTTCGGTGAAGTTAGTTCGCAATTGTGAGATTACGGCAAATTCCCACAGATGCAAGAATATTTTTAAGAAATAGCGAAAATTTTTGTCAGGGAGGACAGGTACGGAGGTAACGGCGTCAAAAGCTCTTCACCGCCGAGACGCCGAGGGCGCGGAGGACGGAAGGGAATGCGGAGGTGAGAATTAGACCTTACTCCAAAGTTCTTCCCGCGGGTCCTCTGGGTTCAGCTTGGCCAACTCGCGCAGCAGTTCTTTCGTCCTCTCGTCGCGGGGCATCGGGACTGTAATTTTTACTTCTACGATCTCGTCGCCGCGGACTCCGTCTTTGGTCGCCGAGGGCACGCCTTTTTCGCGCAGCCTCAGCTTCTGGTCGGACTGCGTCCCGGGAGGGATCTTCAGCATGCTCCGGCCATCGATGGTGGGCACTTCGATTTTCGACCCCAGCGCCGCTTCTACCGCGGTCACCGGCACGGTGATATGGATGTCGTCGCCTTCGCGCCGGAACAGTGGGTGCTCGCCGATGCGGATGATGACGTAAAGATCGCCTACCCCGCCGCCCCGCAGGCCGGCATTGCCTTTGCCCGCGATGCGAATGCGCTGCCCGTCGCGGGTTCCAGCCTTGATGCGGATCTCGAGCGGATCGGTGCGCTCGACGCTGCCTTCGCCATGGCAGACCGCGCAGGTCGAAATATTCTTGCCCGTTCCATGGCAGCGCGGGCAGGTGACGTTGAACCTCATGCGGCCGCCTGTCTGTTCGATCGTCCCCTTGCCATGACACTGCGGACATTGTCCCGGAGCTTCCATGAAGCCATTGCCGTGGCAGTTCCCGCAAACATCGCGCCGGGCGATATTCAGCTTCATCACCCCGCCGCGGATCGCGGTCCAGAAGGGCACGTTGACCTGGTACTCAAGATCGCCGCCGGGTTCCGGTCCCGCTTCGGCTGCCTCACCGCGACCGCCGCCAGCGAAGATGCTGGAGAAGATATCGCGGAAGCCGCCGCCCGCGCCGCTCGAAGCCTTCCGGCCGCCCGCGCGGGCGCCTTCGAAGAGATCGGAAAAGTCGAAGCCGCCGAAATCGACGTTGCTTGGTCCGCCGGGGTGACGGCCTCCCGGGAAGCCTCCGCCAAAATCGCCGGTCCCGGGTTGGCCTCCGCCGCGTGCGTAGGCCTCCGCCGTGGCCGCATCGATGTTGTCGGAGTAGAACCCGACCTGGTCGTAAATCTTTCGCTTCTTGGGATCGCTGAGGACGTCGTTGGCCTCGGAAAGCGTCTTGAACTTCTCTTCCGCGGCTTTGTCGCCAGGATTGACGTCGGGATGATATTTGCGCGCAAGCTTGCGGAACGCCTTGCGGATGTCGTCGGTGGAGGCGGACTTCTTCACGCCGAGAACGCCGTAATAGTCTTTGCTTGGGGTGGCCATGGTCTAGCCGTCAGTTCTCAGCTGTCGGCTCTCAGCCTTGCGAGCCAACTGACTCCTTGATTCTCCTGCTACACGAGTGTCGCACATCCGTGATGTCGAACTGAAAACTGATAACTGAAAGCTGATAGCTGCTTTTCTCAGTTCACTACTTCCTTCGCTTGCTCATCCACCGACACGGCAAACTCCTCAAATGGCGAGGCATCCATCGACACGGGGATCCGCTGCACTCCCGTCGCGGTGGGCGCGAAGCAATACCAGCGCCCCTCTTCGGGGATGAAATTCACGAAAAACATCTCTCCATTGACTTCAAATCTCAATTCGCGTCCTCTTTCATGGGCCGACTGCGGATCCCTCGCTTCGCTCGGGATGACAACTACTAATTATTCAGATGCAGCTTGGGGGCGCTCAACGCGCCCCCAAGCCAGAAGCCAGTAGCCAGAAGCGGCTTACTTCTTGTCCTCGACATCCACGTACTCGGCGTCGATTACGCCTTCGTCTTTCTTCTTAGCCTCGCCATTGCCGCCCGAAGCCGCTCCCGCTTCCGGCGTCGGCCCGGCGCCCGGCGCGCTCTGGGCCTGCGTTGCCTTATACATCTGCTCCGCCAGCTTGTGCGACGCTGTGGTTAGCCGTTCGCGCGCCGAATCCATCTGCGACTTGTCGCCGCTTTCGATGGCCTTCTTCGCGTCCGCCAACGCGTTCTCCACGTCTCCGCGCTCGGTGCCCGAGATCTTGTCGCCATGTTCTTTCAGCATTTTCTCGATGTTATAGACCATCGAGTCGAGCTGATTCTTGGCCTCGATCTCGTCGCGCCGGGCCTTGTCTTCAGCCGAGTGCGCGTCGGCTTCCTTCGCCATGCGCTCGACTTCTTCCTTCGACAAGCCCGAAGACGACGTGATCGTGATCTTCTGATCCTTGCTCGTGGCCATATCTTTCGCGGTCACGTTCAGGATGCCGTTCGCGTCAATGTCAAACGTCACTTCGATCTGCGGTATGCCCCGAGGCGCCGGCGGCAGACCGGTCAAATGGAACTTGCCCAGAGTGCGGTTCTGCGCCGCCAGAGGACGCTCGCCCTGCAGCACATGTACCTCAACCGAAGTCTGACTGTCGGCGGCGGTCGAAAACGTCTCCGTCTTCTTCGTCGGAATCGTAGTGTTGCGTGGGATCATTCCCGTCGCCACCCCGCCCAGGGTTTCGATCGACAGCGTCAACGGAGTGACGTCAAGCAGCAGCAGGTCTTTTACTTCGCCCTTGAGCACGCCGCCCTGAATCCCCGCGCCGACTGCCACGACTTCATCCGGGTTGACGCCCTTGTGGCCTTCGCGCCCAAACAGTTCTTTTACGATCTGCTGGATGCGCGGCATGCGCGTCTGTCCGCCGACCAGCACCACTTCGTTCATTTTGCTGGCATCGATGCCCGCGTCCTTCATGCACTGCTTGCACGGGCCAACCGAGCGCTGCAAAATGTCTTCGATCATGGTTTCGAGTTTCGCCCGCGTCAGCTTCTTCACCAGGTGTTTCGGCCCGGCAGCATCGGCCGTGATGAAGGGCAGATTGATCTCGGTCTCCATGGTGGTCGAAAGCTCGATCTTGGCGCGCTCCGCCGCGTCCCGCAGACGCTGCAAAGCCATCTCGTTGCCCTTGCCGCGCAGGTCGAGGCCTTCATCTTTCTTGAACTCGTCAATCAGCCAATCCACCAGGCGCTGGTCGATGTTGTCGCCGCCCAGGTGCGTGTCGCCATTGGTGGCTTTCACTTCGATCACGCCTTCGCCGACTTCGAGAATCGAAATATCGAACGTGCCGCCGCCGAAGTCATAGACGGCAATGGTCTCGTCCTTACCTTTGTCGAGCCCGTAGGCCAGCGCGGCCGCGGTTGGCTCGTTGATGATTCGCTTCACTTCGAGCCCGGCAATTCGCCCGGCATCTTTGGTCGCCTGCCGCTGCGCGTCGTTAAAATACGCCGGCACGGTGATAACCGCCTCGGTGACTTTCTCGCCGAGATAGTCTTCCGCCGCCTTCTTCAGCTTTTGCAGGATCATCGCCGAGACCTCGGGCGGGGTGAACTCCTTCCCCTGCGCCACGACGCACACGTGATCGCCCTGCCGCTCCACCTTGTAGGGGACCATCTTCATCTCTTCGTTCACTTCGTCGAAGCGGCGTCCCATGAACCGCTTGATCGAGTAAACGGTGTTCTCAGGATTGGTGATGGCCTGCCGCTTGGCGACCTGCCCTACCAGCCGTTCCCCGGTTTTTGTGAATCCGACGACCGAAGGCGTGGTCCGCCCACCTTCTTCATTAGCGATAACCTTCGGCTCTCCGCCCTCCATAATAGCTACGCAGGAGTTGGTAGTCCCAAGGTCAATTCCAATAATCTTGCTCATAGCGCATCCTCCGAAATAGATAAGTGCTTTACAATCAATCTGATGATGATTACGTTCTGGACTATGCTATAACCTGAGCGTATCATTGTCAAGGTTTAGATGAGAACTCTTTGTCTTTCGGTGCAAGCAAACCTTCCGGTTCCCGTGGGGGCTCGCGTGCACCGTTTCGTGCGTCTAGGGAGAATGTGATCGACCACGGCCTGAGCTGCAGCCCAGCTTGCACGTTGTCCTTGCTGCGGAGCGCCATGAAAACCAGCGTTAGAAGCGCCCCAACGACAAGTACCGCAGCCACTAGGATGGGCAAACTGAGTGGAACCGAGTACGGCGCACCCACGAGGGTGGCGATGGACGCTGATCGAATTAACATCGACTTCTCCTTTGCGGATGGTCTGGTTAATGCCGGTCAGCGGCCCAGAAGCCTGTCCACACCGCCCGTGAGGCACTGTGAGCCAGGATTACAACAATTTTCTTTCATCGACGAGCCATTACAGCATTAGATGGCGAGTCAATCAATAGCCTCGGCACACGCAAAAGTCACATTTTCTGTGGGAAAGTCTAGGCTTATAGGCTATCTGTGCCGCCGTCGCTTCTCTGACTCGTTGCGGCAGGCTTCCCTTGTTAAACCAATTTTCGCATTCTATTTCGTCACATCCCCAATGTTCATCGGTCATCGACAAACGGAAGCCACGACTGCCATGCTCACCGAATGTCGATCCACTCGTTTCTCTATGGTTACGTCGGCGGCTGGTTGCGTGGCCGCCGCCAGCGCTGGGTTGAGGAAAATTTCAGCGATTGCACGCGCGTGCTTGACATCGGCGGGGTGCCTGGCACTTGGATTAACTCGCGCTTCGCGGAAGACGTCACCCTACTCAATGTTCTTCCGAAGCCCGCGATTTGCCTGCTTCCATTCGTGCAGGCGGACGCACGCGCCGCCCCTTTCGCCGATCTCACCTTCGATCTCGCATTCTCCAATTCCGCAATCGAGCACGTAGGCGGACTGGCCGATCAGCAGCGATTTGCCAGCGAAATGCTGCGCATTGGCGGACATATTTATTGCCAGACGCCGAATCGCTGGTTTCCGGCCGAACCGCACCATCTGGCCCTGTTCCTACACTGGTTGCCGGAAGCATGGTTTACAGCGGGCATGCATCGCTGGTTGACGATCAACGGGGTGCGAGGCAAGCCCTGCGAGACCATCCGCTTTTTGACCCGTCGCGAGCTGCAGGCGTTATTCCCCGGTTGCCAAATTCGCGTCGAGCGCTTCCTGTGCTGGCCGAAGTCCTTCGCCGTGTGGCGTTGATTTCGCTTTGATCCTTTTCATCACAACCAGCCGGTCACGGACATAAGGATCCATCATTCAACTTGCCACAAGCGAGGTTTTTTCGTACCCTGAAGGCGATGGAAGTACACTTCACGCCCGAGCAGCAAGCACAGATTGCGCAGGTCGCCACTAAAGCGGGGACCGTCCCCGAGCGATTGGTGACGAATGTTGTTGTCCGTTATCTCGGCGAAGAAGCCCGCTTCCTGGCTGCTGTGGAAAAAGGATTAGTGGCAGCCGAGCGCGGCGAGTTTATCGAAGAAGAGGAAATGGACGCCCGCCTTGAAGCCATGTTCAAGGTCTGAGGCGCGTCCGCCCGATGCGCATAAGATGGACCGTCCCCGCCGCCGACGATCTACAGAGCATCAAGAACTATCTGCAACAGAACTACCCGCATTTCGCGGAACCGACTGTGCGGGCAATCTACCAGCGTATCCGCCTTCTGAAAACTTCACCGAACCGAGGCAGGCCCGGCCACCGGGGCGGCACCAAGGAACTGGCGCTGACGCCGCTCCCCTACGTCGTGGTCTATTCCGTGAAAGCTGAAGCTGTCGAAATCCTGCATATCTATCACGGTGCGCAGGACTGGCGCTGATATTTTGCGTCCCGAGCAGGGCGCGGGAGACCGCGAAAAATTCTAGCGCCCGTTCGCATTTCGCTGGCATGGAATTCGAGGAACGCGCCGGCCGTGGGGAAGTTGCGTACTTGAATTTCGTTCAGTTGCTTGGTCATTGTCCGCCACTGGCCTTCGTGCATGGCCACGCCGCAGAGCACCAAGTGACGGGAACTGCCGGGCACAGACCCGCCGTCGCCAGACTCGTCGACGTAAAGAATGTGCATAAAAAAGGCGGCTGAGCGGAAACGAGTTCCGACGAGCTACAAGAAGGGCAGCTCTCCCAGTCGCAACTCACAGTATAACACGCTTCGCTTCACATTCCCGGAAGACTGAAACTTCATCCCCGCCATGCGCCGGATTCCCAACACGTTCGCGTTTTTTGCGAATGTGCGGGGGTGGCGGGTGGCCCACATCTCCGGCGCGAGTATAACGCGAGTTGTCCTTAGATGTTGACAGAGGAAAACCGGGGGTGCCCCAGGTCTCGCGCTTTTCGAGACCTGGGATTCCACGGTCGTGTCAATCTTGGGACTTTGTTTGACCGGCTACCGAGCGACCAGGATTTTTCATCACAATCAGCCGGTGACCGCCATCACAGACTTCCAGTGCGCCCAGTGCGACAATGTTCCCTGATTGGGGCAGTGCCGGGGTGCGACCGTCTCCCAAGACGGACCTCGAAGCTGCCCCAAAGCCATTTTCAGCGCTCTTTGACAACCTAAGTCCTTATTCCGGAATATTTTACGTATAAGTCCTTTAAACTCAAAGATTTTGCGGGATTTTTTGCCTAACTCTATGATTCCAAAAGATCGAGGGAGAGAGTTTTTTCGTAAGCCCGGTTAGTAACTAAAGAGTAAATAGGCAAGAATCCAGAATCCTGCGATAGGTAGGGGAAACGCCGGGTCTTTCCCAGGGCGTGGAGCCTTCTGAAGGTCACGCCCCAGTTTCGTAACAGTCCGGAGAGGGACGCCCTTTTTTGTGTCTACGTGCTGAACTATTGTCCCAGCGGCCCGCTGACGGTGCCGATGAAGCCAGTTTTGTTATCGAGCACGGCCAGGCGAAGTTGCTTGCCACCGGCAGGGATCTCCATGTCAATCGGTACCATCATGCCGTGATCGAGGATTTGCTGATAGGTGGCAGCGTCGAAGGCTTTGTCCACCTTAATGCTGTGGGTCCCCAGATTCTTGCCGTTCGAGCCCCAGACGCTGGCATAGAGGATCACATTCATCTTCTTGCTGCCGCCGGAGTCTTCTGCCGTCAGGGTGTGGGCATCCACCAGGAAAACGACCCGAATTTTGCCTGGGTCGGTGGGCTTCGCCTGCGCCATGAACGAGACCTGGGTGGCGGGAGCATCCACCTCAAGAGCGGCGGCCACGTCCTGCTCGAAGTTGTGGTCCTTGGTCGGACCGGGCTCAATCGCAAAGTACCCCTTGCGGTAGCGAATCTGAGTGTCGCCCTGAGCCACTTTTACCTTGATGTTGCGCAATTTTCCGTCCCACTTCTTATTCTCAGGATAGTAACCCAGGGAGTAGGAGGCTTTTTCGTCGGATGCCGCGAGCGCTACGCCGTCCTTGATTTCGTTTTGATTGATGTAGGCCTTGCCGCCGGTCTGTGCGGCCACTTCTCTCATCGTGCCCTGACTGGCTTGGAGGCTCCCGGCCTGAGAGATCGCCACGTTAGCGAGCCCGGCTCCATTGATATCGTTCATGTGGGCAGTCGAGATAGCTGCTGTTCCCTCCATACCGCCGATGAGGCCGTTCAGGTCCACAGGATAGATCGCGATGTCGGCGCTCGCCAACTGCGCCTCGGCCTCACGAATCTTCGGTCCGTGCATTTCCCGTTGCTGGGCCGCCAGAGATCCAGTTGCATTGGTTCCCAGAGATTTCTGGCGGCGGCTCGGGAGGTCTGCCATGAGTTCCTCATCACTGATCGCGCGGTCTTCCGGAATCAGGTCAAAAGGCAAGTTCGCTGTAAGCCAGACCACGTTCTTGCGGCCTGGCAGACCGCCTAGCATCCGTGCCAGGGACCGCATGGCCTCAATGGTGATCAGGGTGCGCCGCTCGATGTTGTAGCCGATCTGTAGGTTCGCGAAGGCGGCAACCTCCGCTTGGGTCGTATTGGCTAACAACGCGACCCGAGAGCCGGGTCCGTTCATATCCGCTGGAATAGAGGGCGTTGCCGGCCCGGCTCCAGGCTGCAGGATCTGCTCCTCGGGCTTGAAGTTCTTGATCGCCGTCATCAGAATCTGCGGGTCGCTCGTGAACTGCTGGAGCACATGTAACCGCTCGCCCAGAGTCACCACCGCCATGGGGCGGCCCGATTGCTCCTGCTCCAGCACATACTTCAACATCTGAGAACGCGCGTAAGCCTGCTCCTTGAAAGGAGAGTTCGTCGCATCCAGGAGAAGAACGGTCGGAATCCCCGCGGGGCTGACATTCTCGGGGTGATTAGAAAGGATCCCGGGCGGCGGTGGTGTGGAAGCAGCCTTGTTAGCAACCGCCGGCGGAACAAAAATCGAGACCTTTTGCTTCTTGCCGTTCTCTTCGAGCGTGAAGTCTTCGGGCTTCAAGGCGGTCACCGGTTGGCCCTTCTTGTCGGTCACGACCACATCCACAACGACGAGCCGGGTATTGACGCGGATTGTGATGGCTGGAACATCGGCCGGCGCTTGCTGCGCACTTAGAATCGTTGGGCCGGTGGCGAGATTCAGGACCAGGGCTGAAGCGAGTGTGATCCGAAAGGGCAGGTTACGCAACATAGAGCCTCCACGGGTGCGTCGGAACTCGGAGAATTACTCGGAATGTACCGTGTTTCGGACCCTTTTGGCAAACCACTAAACCGGCGGCGGAAAAATTCGGATGTCGATGCCCAGTTTCAAAAGGGCATCTGATTTCCCGTAGAGACGCGGCTTGCCGCGTCTCCGGAGACGGAGCAAGCCCCGTCTCTACAGGCGAGAAACTTGCGGCACCGCACGAAACCGCGGTTTTAAGTTATGCTGCCTTGGCCAGGTTGACTGCATTTGCCTGATGGGTGGGCGCTCCCTACAATAGAAGTTCAAGCCAAAATCCTATGATCCATTTTCCCGTCCCCGAGGCCCTCACATTCGACGACGTGTTACTGCTGCCGGCGCATTCCGAAATTGTGCCCGCCAACACCAACACGCAGACCCAGATCTCGCGCAACATCCGGCTGAACATTCCCATCATCAGCGCCGCCATGGACACGGTGACCGAGTCGCACATGGCGATTGCCCTGGCGCAGCAGGGTGGGCTGGGGATTATTCATCGCAACCTGACGATTGAGCAACAGGCCAATGAAGTGGACAAGGTGAAACGGTCGGAGAGTGGCATGATCGTGGATCCGGTCACCATGTCGCCGGATGCGAAGGTTTCCGACGCGCTCGAGGTCATGCAGAAATTCAAGATTTCAGGTGTGCCGATCACGCTGAAAGATGGAAAACTGGTCGGCATTCTGACCAATCGCGATCTGCGTTTCGAGACGCGCTTCGATATTCCGATCAGCAAGGTGATGACCAGGGAGAACCTGATCACGGTGCCGGTGGGAACGACACTGGAGCAGGCGGAAGAGATTCTGCACGAGCACCGCGTGGAAAAGCTGCTGGTGGTGGACGACAAGTACATCCTGAAGGGCCTGATCACGGTTAAGGACATCCAGAAGAAACTGAAATATCCCGGCGCGGCCAAGGACGATAAGGGGCGGTTGCGGGTGAGTGCGGCGATCGGGGCGACGGGTGATTTCCTGGAGCGTGCCCAGGAACTGGCGAAGGCGAAAGTCGACGTGCTGGCAATTGACAGCGCGCATGGGCATTCCGCGCTCGTGATCGAGGCGGTCAAGAAGGTCAAAGCGAAGTTGCCGGGAGTAGAACTGATTGCCGGTAACGTGGCGACATTCGATGGCGCCTGCGACCTGGTGCGCGCGGGCGTGGACGGGGTTAAAGTCGGCATTGGGCCGGGCTCGATCTGCACCACGCGCATCGTAACCGGCGTGGGGGTTCCGCAGATTACGGCGATTGCGGAGGCGGCGCGGGCGACGCGCGACTCGGGCGTCCCGGTGATTGCCGACGGCGGCATCAAGTATTCCGGCGATATCAGCAAGGCCCTGGCGGCGGGCGCTTCCGCGGTGATGATCGGATCGATGTTTGCGGGAACGGATGAAAGCCCGGGGGAACAGATTCTGTATCAGGGTCGCACCTTCAAGGCGTATCGCGGCATGGGCTCACTGGGAGCGATGGCGGCGGGTTCGAGCGAGCGCTACTTTCAGAGCTCGGATGGCGATGCGTCAACGGCATCGCCGGTGCTGGGCGAAGACCCGAACCGCTTGGGTAAGTTGGTACCGGAAGGAATTGAAGGGCGCGTGCCCTATCGCGGTTCGGTGGCGATGATCGTGTACCAGATGGTGGGCGGGCTGAAGTCGGGCATGGGCTATTGCGGATGCCAGACGGTGGCTGAACTGCAACAGAAGGCGCGATTCGTGCGCATCAGCGCCGCTGGCCTGCGTGAAAGCCACGTGCACGATGTCATGATTACGCGCGAAGCTCCGAATTACGCGGCGGAGTGAGGGAAGAGATCGATTTGACTGCGTCTCGTCCCAATCTTGTGCGCGCCTGGTGGCCAGCGGTCGTCTGGGTCGTTCTCATTGCGTTTGAGTCCACCGATTTCTTTTCGTCAGAGCACACCGGCAGCATGCTGTACACGCTGTTGACGCACCTGTTCGGCAACATCGATTTCTACCAATTCCTCGTCTTCCATCACTATCTACGCAAGACTGGGCACGTCATCGGGTATGGCACGTTGACCCTTCTGCTGTTGCGTGGTTGGCGGGCTACGCTCGATCGAGATCACGCCCAGTTGGGGCGCACGGCGCTGCTGTCCTGGTTGGGGACTGTCTTCGTTGCGTCGATGGATGAATGGCACCAGAGCTTTATTCCATCGCGAACGGGCACGTGGCGGGATGCTGTGCTCGACAGCGTGGCGGGTGCGGCGTTTCTGCTGATCGCGTATTTCTGGTTGCGCCGGTCGGATGAAGTTGCGGCCGATTACCCGTAGCGACGCGGCTTGCCGCGTCTCCGGCTGCGGACAAACTCTGATGCACGCAGGTTTTGGGAAGGGCACGACTTCACAGGTTGCGAAAAAAATCAGGTCTTGATTTTGTTTTGAAGGGGCGCGGCTTCAGCCGCGCCGTAAGTGCCGCTCAGTAAAGCCGCCTTCAGGCGCTGAGGGCGACTGTCGGCTCGCAGCAGCGAGTGTGTCGGCAATCTGAGACGGGGCAAGCCCCGTCTCTACAGATCAGTCTCGCGCGCGCGAACGGTGGGCGAGCAGGGCGAACGCCGAGACGGTAGCGATCCCCGCCGAAAAATAAAACGGGACTGCTGGGCCATACACCTTCCACAGTGCTCCGGTGATGACGCTTGAGAGCAGCGTGGTCACGCTGGTAAGAAACGAATAAATTCCAAGAGCGCGGCCACGGACGTCCCCGGCCACGCTTTCGACGACCAGTGCCTTGAGCACGGGATTGGTCAGCGCATAGAAGAGTCCGTAGAAGGCCATGGTCAGCCAGATGGCCAGTTGGGAAGGCGCGAGCGCGAAGACAAAATAGACGATGGCGAAAACGAAATATCCGGCGGCGGCGATGGCCGAGCGTGAGAAGCGGTCGCTGAACTTGCCGGCCGGCCAAGACAGCAACGTGTACATGATGTTGAAGACCAGTCCCAGCAGTGGCGCGCGCGACGCCGGGATGCCGATGTTTCCGGCCCGCATGACGAGGAACATGTCACTGGAATTTCCCAGCGAAAACAGCGTGACCACGGCCAGCACGTAGTAGAAACCGACGGGCAACTTCGGGAGCCACCCGGATTTGCTCGTGGAGGGACGGGCGCCCTCGCCCGTCCAAGCCGAGCGCAGCTCGGCAGCCGCCTGCGGCCGCGGCAACTCTGGATTCGCTCCAGCTTCCGTAAGCGGGTTGCCGGCGCGGTGAACCTCGCGGATTCCTACCCACGCGACGAGTACGCACAGAGCTCCCGGGATCGCAGCCGACGCGAACACGCCGCGCATGCCGAAGTGCCCGATCACCGCCAGCGCCAGCAGCGGGCCGGCGATGGCGCCGGCGGAATCCATGGCTTGAATCAGGCCGTAGGCGGAGCCGATGTTTGACTGGTCCACCGACTCGGCAACCATCACGTCGCGGGCGGTTCCACGGACGCCTTTGGCAAGGCGATCGGAAAAGCGAATTCCCAGAATTTGCCACCACGAAGAAACCAGCGCCAGCAGCGGCTTCACCGCGTTGGCCACGAAGTATCCGCCAACCACGATGGGCTTGCGGTGCGAAACTTTGTCGGCCAGGTAGCCCGAAAAAAGCTTGGCAAAGGAAGCCACACTCTCGGCGATGCCTTCGATGATCCCAAGTTGCGCGGGTCCGGCGCCGAGCGATGCGAGAAAGGCGGGCAGGACCCAGTACGCCATTTCGCTGGCCGTGTCGTTGAGGAACGAAGTCAGGCCGAAAGCGTATACATTTCGGGGAGTAGATCGGGAAAGTGGTGGGGGCGGTGTGTCCATGTCCGTCCATTGAAAATAGCATGGGCGCGGAGGCCCCGATGGCGGATGCAAGATCCCGACCTTTAGCAGGCGAGAAAACTCAACACTTCACTGCGAAAAGGGAAGGGCACGAGTTTACTCATGCCGCCAGGTCGCCGAGAATGTGCTCGCGCTTTAGCGCCTGAGGCGCGCCTTTTCAGAGGCCTGCTAATGCGAGTCAACAAGAGCGGCGGACTCGGAGGGAGTTGCGGGCGGCGTCGCTTCCGGCGCTGGTGGCGTTGCTGTCGCCGCGCGCGTTCCGATTCCAATCTGCATGGCGGTATTTTTCGGGAATTCCACTTCGCGTCCTCGCGCCATGAAGTGCGAGTAAACCGACACCGCGGCTCCGTAGGCTCCCATGGTGGTGCCGAAGGCGCGGGAGCGCGCGAGCGCACCCACTACCATCCCAACTAACTTGAATCCGCCGAGGCCGCCCGTGGCGCCGCTGTGGCTTGCTCCGTCGCTGTCGTGATCCTCGCCGGCCCTCGTTGCCATCATAGCCAGTCCGAGCGACACGGCTGTTCCAAGGTAACGCGACTTCGAAGTGGTCGCTTCCGCGCCACCTTCGGAATCCAGTTTCACGTTGGCATCTTTGCCGGCTTGCACGCCTTCGAGGGTAGCCGCGACCTTCTGCTCAATGCCGTCGGGCGGAACAAGTTCCGAGAACGCGATACGCAGCTGTCCGTTCTTTTTCATGCGACGCGCCGGTTGTGCCTGCTTGACCGTGCCCTTCAGGCGGCTGCCCTGAGGAAGGATCAGGCGTTCACCATCCATCAGCGGTTGCGAGAGGACTGCTTCCACGTTCTGACCCTTATGGGCAGTTGCGGACGATAGCGGTGTGACCAGCCGAGCGTGAACCACGCTGCCCTCGGGAAGTACGCTGCCGATCGAGGAGGCCATCGGGGCGGTCATCACCTCGCTCCCGAAATCCAGCGCGTCCTCCAATTCGGCGAAGTACACGGTGCCGGCCGGGATGTACTGGCGGTGAACCGGCAATTGCGCTTCCCCGTAGCGTTCCAGGCGGCGGACTTTCCCGGGCGTCTTCAGTTGTTTCATGGCGTTGTCCCATTCCTGGTGGGCTTGCTGCTTCGCCTCCTTGGTTTTTTCGGACGCCGTATCCTGCACGCGATTTTTCTTTTCTTTCGCATCCGCCGCCGTGACCAGTTCGATGACCTGGCCGGAGCCGGGAGTGACGCTGGTATGCAGCGGGAAACGTCTCCCGTCGGCCAACACCAATTCATGGAAGCCGACTTCAACCTTGCGCCGGGGCGTGAAGTCCGCATTCAGCGCCGCTAAAGTACGCTTGCCGCCTGAGATCTCCTCGATCTTCGTGACTTCGCCGATGATCTCAGATCCCGCGGGCACGACAATGTGGTCAAACGCATATACCGGCTCCACGATGCGCGCGTGGACCGGCTGTCCCACCTTCTTCACTCGTACTTCCTCATCGAGAGCTATCTGCAGAGGTGCGCCTTTCGCTACGGTCAGAGCAACCGTCTGCGGCGGCGCGGGCTGGGCTGCGTTACTGGAGGCGGATGCAGGTTTGCGCTCGGAACCCGGAGTGAGTTGGGGGATGGGAACTTCCTGAGCTTCGATGGCGCAGGCCCAGGTAAGAAAAAGCAGAATCGTGCATAAAGCGCGAGGCAGTGCCATGTCGGTTTCTCCGTGGGATCCCAAGGCTGACAACTCTGTTTGACCACTATTCTAGAACAATTGACGACGCCACAGGATTTACAGTCTTGGATGCAAATGTCGGTTCGCAAGAAAGCCAAAATCGGCTTGGTCCACCCAGTCAAGATCCAGTCCGGGGCCTGACACCTGAGACCTGAGACCCGAGACCTACGTCTCTTGCTGCATTCCAGTAGAATAAAAGTACATGTCCGACCGCGCCTTTACCCTCGATGAAGCGCAGATGCTGCTGCCGATTCTGGAATCGCTGCTCCGGCAGGCAATCCACGGCAAGAAGCTGATTGAAGACGTGGACGCCGAGTTGCAGGAGACGGCGCACCGGGTTTTTCTCAACGGCGGCATGATGCTGAATGTGGTCCATCTGGCGCGGCGCAAGGCGGAGCGCGAGAAGGCGATTCGGCACATCAAGGATGCCCTCGCCGAAATTGACGCGACCGGCGTGCAGGTGAAAGATCTCGACATCGGATTGCTCGATTTCCCCTGCAAGGTCGAGGGGGAGACCCTCCTGTTGTGCTGGAAACTGGGCGAGCCAGCGATCGCGCATTGGCACGGGACAAACGAGGGCTTCGCCGCACGCAAGCCGATCGACGAGCGGATCGCGAACGCGGGGAAGAAGCGGCCGAAATAGAGGAAAGCTGTCAGCTCTCAGCTCTCAGAAAACCCTCGGTCGAGGGCGCCGCTAAATTTGTCACCCTTTCTTAAAATTGTCATCCTGAGCGAAGCGAAGGACCTGCTTTTCGCTCGCGCCACCGCCGCTGATCCCGGCATCGGAAATCTACGTTTCCGCAGTGGAGAGCCGGGCGTCCCCGCCCGGCTGGACCCTTCGACTTCGCTCAGGGCAGGCTCGTGAGACGCCCGTCCCTCCACCGTATGACCCATCACGCGGTCACGGTATTAGAAAACACTGTGCAAGTTCACGCTCGCGCCCCGTTCCTTATATTCGAGAACGCTTCGAGCATGCGATGAGCAGGGTGGGCGAAGGTACGACCCAAGCCATGCACTATCGGTGATCGGGCAATGGCCGGGCGTTCTGCTAAAATCACGCTATCTGAGGCGATCACTTATGTTTAAAGGGCGCAAACTGGCGTTGACGCTTGCTTTTACGGTTCTGGTTGCACTAGCCTTTGGGGTCAGTTGCCGGGGGTTCTTCGTTAAGCCCACGCTGACCTCGATCGCCATTAATCCGACGGCGCCACAAGTTGACGTTGGCAGCACCGAGACTTTGACTGTGTACGGGACCTACGACGACGGCTCGCGGAGTGTGGTCACGAGCGGCGTAGCTTGGTCAAGCGACACGACAAGCGTGGCCACGATTGGCACCAGTACCGGCGTCCTCACAGGCGTATCGCCGGGAAGCACAGGCATAACTGCGAGCGCCCAGGCCCTTAGCGCTAGCGCAACCGCCTCCGTGATCCTCGCAGGCGTTTCCTCAATCACGGTCAGTCCCACATCCTACAGCATCCACGAGGGGGGTAGCGAACCTTTCCTCTTTACGGCGACGGCCGGCAGCACAACGATTGATATCACGACCAACAACGGCGGCACATTGACGATCACACCGACCACGTCTGATATTACGTGCAGCGTCAGTGGCAGTTATGAGGAATGTTCGGCGGACTCGGCCTCAACTGCACCCGGCACATACTCGATCACAATGACCTATCCGGGCAGCAGCGCATCCGCAACGGCCACACTGACCGTGACTCCGTGAATTAGCTGGTTTGTTGACTTCTCGCGATAGGGTGATTCTTCGTTCAACATTTGGTGGTGCAGTTTTCTTTCAACTGCCCCACCACCCAATCCTGCGTTCTCTTCCCCGCGCCATCATCCCCGCGCCATAGTAAAAGTTCGATCCAGTGAAGTTCATCCCTACATTTCTGCCGGGTGCCATCATTCGCCGTTCTTTGCGAATGAGTGGGCGGCTCATGCCCCTTCCGTCACCAAACGTTTCTGGCGGGCCCCGGGTTAGCGGCCCGTTTCCCCAGCCATCGAGGGTGCGCCGCTCAAGCTCCCGCTCGGG
>JBEKDG010000043.1:0-32875 GCA_050014475.1 Terriglobales bacterium
AAGTCTGTGTTAATGATCCGACTGGCGCGCTTTGGTGCGCGCAAACAACCGTATTACCGAGTGGTGGTGATTGAGAAGGAGCACGCTCGCAATGGCCGCCCGGTGGAAGTGGTGGGCACGTATAATCCGCGCACCAATCCGGCCACTTTCGACCTGAAACGGGAGCGCATTGAGCACTGGGTTTCGAAAGGCGCCCAACTTTCGGACCGGGTCAGGAAACTGCTTGCTTCCCCCGCGCCGGCTGCGGCCGCTTCGGTCGCCTAGTCGTCCTTACACTCGCCAATTCAGGAGCACCGCATGATCGAGCCTGCCGCCAGCCCGCGCGCCATGATTGAGTACATCGCCAAGGCGATCGTCGAGGCCAAGGGCGAGGTTTTTATTGACGAGTACGAAGACGGAGACGAAACCGTCATCGAGCTCGAAGTGGCCGAGGCCGACCTGGGCAAAATCATTGGCCGCTCCGGCCGCGTCGCCCGCGCCTTGCGCAACGTGCTGAGCGCGGCGGGCTCGAAGCAGGACAAGCGCTACGCTTTGGAGATCGTCGAATAGGCAATCGTCGGCTTGTGAAGATCGTCGCTCAGAAGATCAGCGAATAGGAGATCATCGAATCGCGGCACGCGACGCAAGCGGCGAATGGATTACCCTGGCGGTCGTCATCAAGACGCAGGGCCGCCGCGGAGAAGTAGCGGTCGAATTGCACACCGATGTTCCGGACCGCTTCCGGCAAGACATGCGGCTGTGGGCGCTTGCGAAAGACGGGCAGCGCCGCGAAGTAACGATCGAAGATCTCTGGCCGCATAAGAGTTTTCTGGTGCTGAAATTTCAGGGCATCGAGACGATTTCCGATGCCGAGCCGCTGGTGGGCGCCGAACTTCAGCTTCCGCGCAGTGAACGCGCCGAGCTGGAACCGGGCTGGACGTACCTGAGCGACCTGATCGGTTGCAAAGTGTTCGACGGCCAGCGCGAGATTGGCGAGATTGAAGACGTACAGTTCGGGGCCGGAGAAGCGCCGCTGCTGGTGGTTCGGGGTGAAGAACATAAGCGGGGAGCGAAGCTGCCGTACGAGATCCCCTTCGCCGAGGCGTACCTGGAGAAGCTGGATCTGGAGCGGAAGCAAGTCCGGATGAAGTTGCCGGAAGGCTTGCTGGAAGTGAACGCGCCGGTAGCGAAAGAGAAAGAAAGAAGTCGTTAGTCGATGGTCGTTCGCTGTTCGTCGTTCGCAAAGCGCGGGTGGTTGATCTTTGAATGCTTTGCTCCGCGAACTCAGCGTCCTCTGCGGTTAAAAGGGTTCGCCCGCAAATGAAGATCGACATTCTCACCATCTTTCCCGACTTCTTTCGCGGACCACTAGATTACGGAATCGTCCGCCGGGCGCGGGAAACGGGCCTGGTGGAAATCGGCATTCACGATCTGCGGGCTTTTACGAAAGACAAGCACCGCACCGTGGATGACCGCCCGTTCGGCGGCGGCGAGGGCATGGTCCTGAAGCCGGAACCGATCTTTGAATGTTTGGAGTCGTTCGGCGATGTGGAGTCGCGTGAAGTGCGCCTACGCCCGGGCGCGAAGCAGTCGGTGATTCTGCTTTCCGCACAGGGACGCAGGCTCGACCAGTCGCTGGCGGCGGAACTTTCGGCGCTCGACCGGATCGTCCTCATCTGCGGACGCTACGAAGGCGTGGACGAACGCATCAGCGAGCACCTGGCGGATCGCGAAGTTTCGATCGGCGACTATGTGCTGAGCGGCGGCGAACTGGGCGCGGCGGTAATTGTGGACGCGGTGACGCGGCTGATCCCGGGCGCGGTGGGCAACCAGGCTTCGACGCGCCAGGAATCGTTCACCGAGTCGTTTACAGGACAGGCGGAGTTGGCCGGCGACGGCCCGAGTTCCACGTGCGTTTCCGGCGGATTGCTCGATTATCCGCATTACACGCGGCCCGCGGATTTTCGCGGCATGGCGGTGCCGGAAGTGCTGGTGAACGGCAACCACGACCAGATTCGCAACTGGCGCCGCAAAACGGCTTTGGCAAAAACGCTGCGCAACCGTCCCGACTTGCTGGAGCGGGTTGCGCTGACGGCGGAAGACAAGGAATTGCTGGCCCAGATCAAGCTGGCCCAGAACACGCTTTCTAAGAGCGACGAAAAGAATTAGGAAGGAAACGTTATGCGCAATCCGATTATCGAAAAACTGCTGGCGAAATCGCGCCGCACGGACATCCCGAAGTTTGGCCCCGGCGATACCATCAAGGTGCAGGTCAAGATCAGAGAAGGCGAAAAAGAGCGCTTGCAGGCGTTCGAAGGCGTCGTCATTGCCCGCAAGCGAGGCGCGCAACCGAGCTTTACCGTCCGCAAAATCAGTTTCGGGCAGGGCGTGGAGCGCATCTTCCCCATCGACTCCAAGGTCATCGACAAGATTGACGTCGTGCGCTCGGCGAAGGTCCGCCGCGCCAAGCTTTATTACCTGCGCGGGCTCAAGGGCAAGGCCGCGCGACTAAAAGAAGTCGAGCAGCAATAAGCAGCGGGCTGGTGGTGAGCCGGGCGTCCCCGCCCGGCTGAACGGGCGAGACGCCCGTTCCTCCACCGTATGCATTACACGCGGTCACGGCACTAGTCTGCTCTTGCTTCGCGCGTCTTCTTCGGCGAAGATGCTGAGCAGCTTCCGTGTCCAAATCCGGCTCCAAGTCCGCACGCACATCGAAAACATCCAACGCAGACGCAGTGTCTGCCTCCGCCGCCAAATTGCGCCTGCTGAAAAAGCTGCGCTGCACTCTTAATTTTGAAAAGCGGGCTTGGGCCGCCGGTGCGCAACACGTTGCCGGAGTCGATGAAGTTGGCCGCGGATCGCTGTTCGGGCCGGTCGTGGCCGCCGCCGTCATCCTCGATCCTGCACATCGCATTCGCGGCTTGCGCGATTCGAAACTGATCCCAGCCGAGCGCCGCGAAGAACTCGCGCTCCTGATTCGCCGGCATTCCATCGCCTGGGCCGTTGCCGCCGTGGATTCCGCCCGCATCGATCAAATCAACATCTACCAGGCTTCGCGCCTCGCCATGCTGCATGCGGTTCAGCAACTGGCGCCGGCGGCGAGCTATCTTCTGGTCGATGCGGTCAGACTCGATTGCGAGCTTCCCCAACAACCGATCATTCATGGCGACGCGCTCTCTGCTTCGATCGCCGCCGCCTCCATCCTCGCGAAGGTCGAACGTGACCGCATGATCTCCGCCTGGGACCCGGTCTTTCCCATGTACGGCCTGGCGTCGAACAAGGGATACGGCACTCCTCCCCACCTCGCAGCCCTGCGCGAGCACGGCCCCTCGCCGCTACATCGGCAGTCGTTCTCGCCGGTGTGGAGCGCGCCGATTCCGCAGGAAGTTTTGGGCTTTATGCTTGACCCGGCTGCCGAAGTAATTTCCGGCGATGAAGATCCCGTGGCAGCGATCTCGGAGAGCTGAGGGAATCCTATCTATAGATTGTCATCCCGAGCGAAGCGAGGGATCTGCAGTTCGCCGCAAAATGCAGATCCCTCGCTTCGCTCGGGATGACAAAATCTGGCGAGTTGAGAATTGAATGGCGGGTTCTCACTTTCGCCGCACGACATTTCCCTCGCTTCTTATTTCGCCCGATAAATTTCCGTCAGCAGATCGGGCTTCGACTCGTCCCGCACCAGGTGTGGATACTTCTCGCCACCGTGATAATCCAGTTTCACTACCCGGAAATAATCTGTGTTTTCCACGATGAGCTCAATCGGCGACGGACTGGTTTTGGCGGCTCGAATGGCGTCGTGCCAGACATCCGCCGAAAACCTGCGGCCGTTCACGGCGACAATCTTCATCCCCGGCCCGATCCCGGCCTTCGCGGCAAGCATGCCCTCGACCGTATCCCGAATCACACCATCGCTCCCGGCCAACAGTCCCACCGAGTAATGCGCCTTGATCGTCTTTCCGTCGCGATCTCCGGCGCGATCTTGGGCGCGATCCAGTTCCGAAGGGTTCTCGTCGTACACCAGTTTCCATCCGCTTCCTTCGACTCCGCCGAGCGGGGCGCCCGGACCATGGTTGGACAGCCGCTCCGTCCAGAAGCCGCGCCAGTCATAGGGAGCGACCTGGTTCAACGCGTTCACCACGTCGTCGAAGGTGTAGGTCTTCACCATGGGCGGACCGCTCGGCCCGCCATGAAACAGTTTGCAAAAATCGTCCAGAGATTTCGCGCCCTGGCTTTGCTGCCGGATGATCACATCCGCCCACAGCCACGTGAGCACGTCTTCGTCGTAATAATCGAGCGGGCGGCGATAATCTTGCCACCCGCGGGAAGCGTCCTGCATGGTGGGAACGCCGTCGGCCGTATCCTGCAAATTGCGCCAAGTCCGGCCCGAGCGATGATCCAGATCCGCCGCAATCTGCGCCAGCCCATCGCGAGCCAACGCGGGCGTGCGCTCGCCGCTGCGCGCCGCGAGCATATCTCCCAGGTATGACGTCAGGCCCTCATACACCCACAGCAAGTCGGTCTGCATCGGCTGTTCGAAATCGGGCGTCGCCAGATCCGCCGGACGCCGGTACTTCCCGTTCCACGAATGCACATACTCGTGCGGCAGAAGTCCAGCGGTCAGTTTCCGTCCGTCTTCTTCCACCAACGACCGCTCTTCGACCCGGCTGTCGTTCGATTCGTGATGCTCCAATCCGAAATGCGCGACGTGATCGCTCAGGGTCAGCAGGAAGTGGTAATCGGTGTAGTGCCGCGCGCCAAACAGAATTCCCGCTTGCTTCACCAGGTTCCGGTAATGTTCCCAGACTTCTTCCGGAGCATCGAGCGCGGCGGCGCTGTCGGCTGCAACATCGAGTTCTGCCGGAGGATTCTCGGTGGGCGGCGTCAGTGGCACCACCTTCAAATACTCGCCCGCGATAACCGGACCATCCACCAGCATGGTCAGCGAAACGGGCGCAAAATGAATGTCGCTGCCCACCTGATTGGAAACATGCAGCGACGTCCCAAACTTCCAATCCGCGGGCAGCCGCAAGCTCGCGCTATACGTAAGTCGATCGGAACCGGCCCCGGCGGGATAGAGCAGCAGCGTGCTCCAGTTGACGACGTACAACTTTTCCGTCGCGGCCATGCCGGCGCTGTATTTAGCTTCATACGACGCGGGTGAAGCGTAGTCGAGATTCGCGGTGACTTCGTTCTCGCCCGCCGGAACTTCCACGTGAAACTTAAAACCGTCGAGCAGATCGCGCCGCCATTTCAGCGGCTTTCCGCTCGCCGTAAACTTCAGGCCGGTCAAATCCGCGATCGGGCCCGTCGGCCCGTGCTCGCCGGGAATCCATTTCGGATAGTAGAGCGTGAGCGTCCCGGGCTTAGCCGGAATGCGCAATTGCGCGTGGAAAATCTTGCGCGGTGCCTCCGACGCGTCCACCGAGAGCGCGACGGTCGGACCATTTGCCCCAAAAACTGAAAATGATAACAACAGAAAAATTGTTACACAAAAAAAGTTTCTTACCCCAAAACGTGAGCCCATTTCCCCTCCGGATTGTCGTTTCGCTCCACAGCGATGCCAATAGGACCGCACGTTGAATATATCAGTCCGCGGGTCCGATGCGCTGCCGGCAGGCGCTGGGAGCCTGCTACCGCCTGCTGCCATCAACCGGTATCCCAGCCTGCTATCATTCCGAGGTGCCCGCGCGCGGAAAATTTATTACTTTCGAAGGTCTCGATGGAAGCGGTAAGAGCACGCAAATCGAGAAGCTGGCGCGTTCCCTGCGCGCCCACAGCCTCTCTGTCACCATCACCCGCGAACCGGGCGGCACCACCGCCGGCGAAAAGATTCGCGAAGTGCTGCTGCACTCCGCCACCGCGGGCCTTTCTCCGCTCACGGAAATGGCGCTCATGTTCGCTTCCCGCGCTCAGCACATTCACGAGGTCATTCTGCCCGCGCTCGCCGAAGGACGCATCGTGCTCTGCGATCGCTTCACCGATTCGACCGAGGCGTACCAGGGCGGAGGCCGCAAACTGGGCACGAAGCCGGTGCTGCAGATGCACCAAATCCTCTGCGGCAACCTGCAACCCGACCTGACCGTCTTACTAGACAATGAGGTGGCGTTCAGCGTCGAGCGCGCCCGGCGTCGCAATCGAAAGCACAAAGGTGGCGGATCGGAAAAAGGCTCGGAAAGAGACGAGAACCGCTTCGAGCAGGAAAACCGCGCTTTTTTCGGACGCGTCCGCCACGCGTACCTGGCCATCGCGGCCCGCGAGCCGCAGCGAGTGCACGTCGTGAACGCCCGAGGCACGCCCAGCGAAACGCATGCGGTTATCATGGAGTTGGTGCGGAAGAAACTGAAGGTCTAATTCACCATGGAGGCCCGGAGCAGACAGCTCTTAGCTACTAGCTCTTAGCCTTTGGCCTTTAGCTAAAAGCCAAAGGCGCTTTTCTCCGTGCCTCCGTGGTGAAACAAAATCATATGCCCTTTTCCGACTTTCACGGCAACCCGGAAACCATCCACCGCCTGCGCGAGATGCTGGCGCGCAACCGCTTTCCGCACGCCGTCATTCTTTCCGGGGCGCACGGATCGGGCAAGTACACGCTGGCTCTTATGCTCGCCCGCGCGATGAACTGCCTGGAGCAGTCCATTACCGGGGGCACCGGAGGCACCGACGGCTTGCCCGATTTCTGCGGACGCTGCTCGAACTGCACTCGCATCGCTCAATCCGCAGACCTCGACGCCCGCTTCGCGGAAGCCGTCGAGGCTCGCGAAAATCTGCGCGACACGGACAAAAAAGAAACCCGGCTCTTCGTCCAGACCCACCCCGACGTGCTCGTCATCCCGCCCGATCCGCCGCAACTGATGATCAAGGTCGACCAGGTTCGCCACGTGATTGAGACCATCTACTATCGCCCCGGCGAAGCCCGCGAGCGGGTTTACATCTTCACCAGTTCGGCCTTCATGAAAGAGGCCGCCAACTCGCTGCTCAAAGTTCTGGAAGAGCCGCCCGAGTTCGCCACCATTTTTCTGCTCACTGAAAACCCCGGCGAATTGCTGCCGACGATCCGTTCCCGCTCCATGACCTTTAACCTGGGCGCACTCGCTGCCTCCGAGATCGAGAGCCGGCTCGCCCAGCTTCGTCCCGATTGGAACCCCCGGCAGCGTGCGCTGGTCGCCCGCCTCAGCGAAGGCGCCATCGGACGCGCCTTATCCTTCGATCTCGAAAGCTACGTCGCCGCTCGCAACCACGCCCTCATCATGCTGAAATCCGCGCTCGGCGGCAATGACAACGACCACAGCGAGTTGTTCAAAACCACGGAAAGCTACCGGCCCGGCGCCGAAGGCCGCACGAAAATCGACAACCTTCTGCGCACCCTCTACTCGCTGCTCGAAGACCTGATGTTCCTGCAATCGGGCGCGGCACAACTGGTCCGCAATACGGACATTCTGGGCGAACTCAGGAAAATGTCCGAAGCCACCGACTTCGCCTGGGTGCAGCGCGCCGCGGACGGTCTCGGCGAAGTCGAGCGCGGGCTGCGCCGCAACCTGCTGCGCTCGCTCTCGCTCGATGCCTTCGCGACCGCGCTCGAACGCGTTTCGTAAACTAACGATCTCCGCTGTAGAGACGCGGCTTGCCGCGTCTCCCGCCGCATACATAAGGAGACGGGGCAAGCCCCGTCTCTACAGGCGGAATGCGCTGCTGGTCAGGCTGCCGCACAAAAGACACTGCACAAATATTGTCATCCCCTGCCCGCTGTGATACCGTAGCTCTCAGTTCACACCTCTGGACCCACAATCACAGGCTTAAGTGTTGTGGCATTTTCTGCCCGCCCAGCGCGCAGGTGGTGCAATTTGAAAGATGCACTCGACTCCATACCAGCCGAACAATCCGCGGATCAGGAAAGCTTCGCGAATCGCAAGCTGATCCGCCCAACCCTCAATCGCGCCGATCACGCGCACAGTAACCACGGCCCCAACCACGCGCCCGCCGAACGTAGAGACAGGGACCGCGACCGTCCCGCCGCCCCGGCCAAGAAGACCCCACCTACCGAGCAGACCAACGCCGAAAATTTTTATTATCAGAAGCAGATACAGACCAAGACTCCCATGGTCATCGTGTTGCGCGACGGCGAGGAAGTGCACGGCTATATCGAGTGGTACGACAAACATTGCATCAAGCTGAACCGCAGCGGCTCCGCCAACCTGATGATCTACAAGCCCGCCATCAAGTACATGTTCAAGGAAGGCGAGAACGGGAAGAAGTAGGCAGCATTCCTCAGACAAGCTTGAGGTTGAAGACCAGAACAATCTCTGTCAATGGTGCCACGTTTTTCACAGGCGTACACATTGACGGGAGAGCCTCTCGCGGATAAAGTGATCCCAACGAATCGCGTCTGGCGATTATTTCAATAAATTACACCAGCCAAAATGCAGTTGGAGGAGCCGCGACAATTGCCTAGCGTCTTCGTGGTACCCGTGTACATCGAAGTATCAGGCGGCTTCGAGCGAGCCGTTGACACGTTAGAACTGTATTTGCGCCGCGCCGGTTACCTGTTTCACACAGGGGAACCGTTGCCTGAGACCCTTGAGGAAACGAAAAGGGCACTGGAGAACGAGCGCGCGCGCCGAGGCGACGATGGCGGAATCAGAGCGGAGCTATCTCCTTGAACTCTGGGACAATAATATTTGCCCAAACTGCGGCAAAAAGATCCCTGAGGGTACGCGTGTCGGAAGTGGCAAGAAGAGCGACGGCGGATTTTGCAGTCTCGACTGCTATAGCGAGTATTACAAAGCCGAGCTGACGGAGAGACACAAGAAGGCAATAGCGGCTGCCGAACGGCACCGCAATTCGTAAGAATCGCGAGGTTGAGAGTGGGTATCGTGGAGCGTCCGTTGTTCCCCGAAATATACGATCAAGAGGGCAGCAATGGTATTCTGCCTTGGCAAGAGATCAAACGACTCCTGCAGGCTGGCCGGATAAGCGCGAGCCTGGAAGTGTCGGACTCTCAACTCCAACCGGCAAGCCTTGATCTGCGCTTGGGTCGGGAGGCTTATCGCGTTGAGGCGAGCTTCCTCCGTGGCCGCTCGGCCACCCTTCTTACAAAGGTGCGTGAGCTGCTCCACTCTACAATTGACCTCACCCAGCCAACACCGCCTTTGCTGGAACCTCGCGTCGTGTACATAATCCCGTTGCTGGAACGACTAAAGCTCCCAAACGATATTCAGGGCGTAGCCAACCCGAGGAGCACAACTGGACGCCTTGACATATTTACGCGGTTAATCACCGAGTGCGGTGATGAGTTTGACCACGTTGAGAAAGGGTACTCTGGCGAACTCTATGTAGAAGTTTCCTCCAGAACGTTTCCGATCCGTCTGAGGGCCGGGATGAAACTTAACCAACTACGCTTTGTGCGGGGCACTTCAGTTAGGCTGGGTACCGGGAATCTGAGAGAGCTGGCGAAGGAGCAGCGCCTTGTCTATGATGCCGAAGGCAGCCCTGCGAAGAATCATGTCGGCGACGGCGTGGAGATCACGGTAGACCTGGAGGGCGACAACCGCTCAAGTATCGTCGCCTATAAAGCCAAAGGATCCGATCGAGAGATAGAACTGGACAAAATCGATTACTACAACCCAGCGGATTTCTGGGAGGCGATCCCAAGGCCCGCTGACGGTCGCATTGTTCTCGATACTGGTGGTTTCTACCTATTAGGCTCGAAGAAGAGGGTGCGTGTCCCTCTCGATCATGCAGCGGAAATGGTTGCCTACGACCCTAGCATGGGAGAATTTCGCGTTCACTACGCCGGATTCTTCGACCCAGGCTTTGGATATGGAGCCAATGGGGAAATCCCGGGAACGAAGGCCGTGCTGGAAGTCAGGGCATACGAAGTGCCGATCCTGCTTGAGGACGAGGATCTCGTCGGCAGACTGCATTACTACCCGATGGCAAGCAAACCGGAGAGAGTGTATGGCGTATCCATTGGCTCTTCATATCAGCAACAGGGACTCGCTCTCAGCAAGCAATTCCAGCGGCCCGAGTCGCACCGCAGTAGCATTTCGGGTCCGGCGCCGAGCCTAGCCACAGCGGAGATTCACCAATCTGTAGGAGAATCTATTCTCTAACACCCTCCGGTTGACAATCCGCCCTATCTCCCTTAGCATCAATAACTTGAGGAACGCAAATCCTCGGGAGACGGGGGATACTTGTGATTAAGCTCGACATCATCAACGAAGTGGTCAACCGGACCGGGATCACCAAGACCAAGGCGGAGCTCGCCGTCGAAACCGTCTTCGAGAGCATGAAGAAGGCGCTCTCCACCGGCGACCGCATTGAACTGCGCGGTTTCGGCGTGTTCAACGTGCGTCCGCGCAAGACCGGCATCGGACGGAACCCGCGCACCGGCGCCGAAGTTTCCATTCCGCCGGGCAAAGCCGTCCGCTTCAAGCCCGGCAAGGAACTGCAGTCGATTGACTAGCGCGGATTGCAGAGGTCAGAGGTTAGATTGCAGAAGTAACCCCACACCTACGCAATCTAACCTCTGACCTCTGACCTCACTCATGTCCGAACCAACGTCTCCTTTTCCGGCCGCCCTCGAATGGGACCAGCAGCCCCAGCCAGCTGTCTGGGTCATTCGTCCGCCGCGTCAGCGCTGGTGGCTCTATGTGCTGTTTTTCGCGCTGACCATGTTCAGCACGATGGTCGTCGGCGCCCGCATGCAGTTCAACTTCCTGCATCAACAGCCGGTATTTTCTCTGAATGACGACACGCTCTCTCTCTTCCCCATCGGCTGGATCGTACAACATCCCGCAAACCTCCTCCTGGGACTTCCCTTCTCGCTCACGCTGATGTTCATCTTGCTCGCGCACGAGATGGGACACTACCTCTACGCCCGCCATTACCGCGTGTACGCAACGCTGCCGTTCTTCGTGCCTTTTCCCAGCCTGATCGGCACGCTCGGCGCCTTCATCCGCATCAAGAGCCCGATCCCCTCGCGCGCCGCGCTCTTCGACATCGGAATCGCCGGGCCGATCGCGGGATTCATTCCGGCCTGCGTGGCCTTGCTAGTTGGCATCTCACTCTCGCATCCCATCGCCGGTTCCGCAGCGTCGGAAATTCAACTAGGATTTCCGCTGGCCTTCCATCTCGCGGCACGCCTGCTGCACATCGGCGTACCGCTCTCCGCGCTCTCGCTCCATCCGATCGCGGCTGCCGCGTGGGTTGGAATGTTCGCCACCGCGCTCAACCTGTTGCCGGGCGGCCAGCTCGACGGCGGCCACATCGTTTTTTCCATCTCGCCTCGCCTGCATCGCTGGATCTCGCTGCTCACCGTCGTCGCGCTCGTACCGCTCGGAAAATATCTTTGGACGGGCTGGTTCCTCTGGGCCGTGCTGCTGGCGCTGACGGGCAGACATCCGCGGGTGCCGCATTATCCCGAAGTCTCCGGCCACCGCCGCGCCCTCGCACTCTGCGCCGTATTGATGCTGGGGCTAACCTTCACCCCCGCGCCGTTCACTCACAGCTCCGGCCGGGAAGTCTGGCCAGAAATCCGCGACGGCGCTCGCGGAACGTTGCACGACCTCCGCGATGAGGTTCGCCACCTGCTCCATCGCAAATAATTTTTTTGGCTAGGGGCGTCCTGATTTCCTGTAGAGACGCGGCAAGCCCCGTCTCTACAGAGCTTTCGGCACGGCTGAAGCCGTGCCCTGATACGAATCTTTCTTGCGTCCCAGGCTTTGAGCTAAAAGCCAAGAGCTAATAGCTGCTCCTACATCAGCCACACCGCATCCACATCCACAATCACCTGCGTTCGCGGAATCTTTCGCGCCGCAGCTTCCGCCAGCATCGCCCGCAAAAGCACGTTCATCTTCTCGCGGCTGGGAGACTTCAGAATGAAGTGATAGCGGTAATCGCGCTTCAACCGTGTGATCGGCGCCGGCGCCGGGCCGAGCACGCGAATACCTTCATGCCGCGTCTTCTCAAACCATCGCCCGAGTTCGCCCGACCACGTCAGCGCCTCGTCCAGTTTCTCGCTGCGGATCAGCACATTCGCAATCGCGCTGTACGGCGGATAGTGCATCCAGGCGCGAAATTGCAGCTCTTTTTCGTAGAACCCCGCAAAGTCATGCCGCGCCGCAAACTGCACCGCGTAGTGCTCCTGAAAATAAGTCTGGAGCACAACCTTCCCCGGAGACTGCCCGCGTCCGGCGCGACCCGCCACTTGCGTCAAGAGCTGAAAGGTTCTCTCCGCCGCGCGGAAATCCGGCAACCCCAGCGCCATGTCCGCCCCGACTACGCCGACCAGCGTCACGCCGTGGATGTCGTGGCCTTTCGCGATCATCTGCGTGCCCACCAGCATGTCGAGTGCGCCTTCATTCAGCGCGTTCAGCGCGTGCTCGAAATCTTCCCGCCCGCGCACCGTATCGCGATCCAGCCGCCCGATCCGCGCCTGCGGAAACATGCCGTGCAGCAGCTCTTCCAGCTTCTCCGATCCCGTCCCGACAAAGTACACGTACTCGCTGCCGCAATGCACGCATTTGTCGGGGATGTGCTCGACATGCCCGCAATAATGGCATTCCATCTTGCGCTCGCGTTTGTGGTGCGTCATGGAGACGGCGCAGTTCTTGCACTGCAACGTCTTGCCGCAGGCGCGGCACAACACCACCGGAGAATATCCGCGCCGGTTGAGCAGCACCATGACCTGCTCTTTTTTCGCCAGCCGCTCGCGGATTTCTTCCGCCAGTTTGCGCGAGATCACCTGCTCCTGTCCCGTCTCCTGAAACTCCTGCCGCATGTCGATAATCTCGACTTCCGGCAGCGGACGCATCTCCACCCGGTCCGGCAACTCCACGAGGGCGTACTTGTTCTTCTTCGCGTTGTAGTACGACTCCAGCGAAGGCGTGGCCGAGCCCAGCACCACGACCGCTCCCGCCATCTTCGCCCGCATCACGGCCACATCGCGCGCGTGATAGCGCGGCGTCTCTTCCTGCTTATAAGACGAATCCTGCTCTTCATCCACGATGACGAGCGCCAGATCGCTCACCGGCGCGAACACCGCCGACCGCGTTCCCGCCACCACCCGCGCCTCGCCGCGCCGTATGCGATGCCACTGCTCCGCCCGCTCCGCATCCGACAGCCCCGAATGCAGGATCGCAACTTCGTCGCCGAACACCTGGTGCAGATCCGCCGCCACCGCCGGCGTCAGGCCAATTTCAGGGACCAGCAGGATCGACGACCGTCCCTGCTCCAGCACCTCGCGCATACAGGCCAGATACACCGCCGTCTTTCCCGACCCCGTGATGCCGTGCAGCAGCAGCCCGCCGAATTTGCGCGATCCAACGGCCTCGCCAATCTTGGCAAGCGCTTCTTTTTGCGCCGCACTGAACTCGAACTCAAATGGAGACTGCCGGGGTTTGAGCTTCGAAAGCTGGATCTTTGAAACCGTGAAGTCCTGCGGCTCATCCACCAATTGAACCAACCCGCGCCGCACCAGCGTGCCGAGCGTCGTGCGCGGCACATCCAACCCGCGCAGAGCCTCGACGGGCAAGCGCCCGCCAGAAGCCGCCAGCGTCTCAATCAAAGTGCGCTGGTTCGGATTGAGCGTCTTCGCCGGGCCCGTGTGGGGACGGGCGCCTCGCCCGTCCAGCGGAGGCGAAGACTCCACAGCTTCGGCCCCCCGCAGCACCGCCACCTTCACCAGGCGCGCCGCATCCCGCGCCGCCGACACATCCTCCCGTGCGATCCACTTCTTCCGCACCATCCCGCTCAGCAGCGCCTTTGCCACCCGCGTCGCCCCGCGCAAACTCTCTTCGCGCACGCTCTCCCGCTCCGCCAGATAATCGAGCACGCGAAATTCAACCAGCTGCTGTTCCGGCGTCCGCTTCGACCGCGCCGGGGACCCCGACATTCCCGCCAGATGCAGCGCCAGCCGCCCCTCATCGGTGATGCGATACGCGACCGCCCGCTTGAATTCCGCCGCCAGCGGCAGCATGGTGCGAAAGACTTCGCCGACCGGCGCGAGATAGTAATCGGCAATCCACTTCCCAAGTTTCAGCAGATGTTCATCGAGAACCGGCGAGAGGTCGAGCGCTTCAATCACTTTCCTGGTCCTAACCTGCTCGGTCTTGACCTGCGGCGGACGGTCATGCAGTTCAACCACAATGCCCGACATCCGTTGTTGCCGGAACGGAACCAGCACGCGCCCGCCAACGACCGGCTCCATACCCGGAGGGATGGAGTACGTAAACACCATGTCGAGCGGCACGGCGAGGGCGACGTCGCAGAAGAGGGGCATGTGTGGGGGCCAATGAAATCCTACCGCATCTCTCAATACTACTGCTTGACAGTAGTGTCGCGTCACGTTAGTATAGGGTTAAATGATCGTGAGTTTCCGGGACAAGGAAACGGAAAGGCTGTGGCAGTCGGGCAGAAGCCGCCGCCTTCCGGCCGATCTGCAGCGAAGAGCGTTCAAGAAACTCGCCATTTTGAACGCGGCCGTCACGCTCGACAACTTGAAGGTACCGCCAGGGAATCAACTGGAAGCGCTTCGCGGGAGCCGCGCTGGACAACACAGCATTCGAGTCAACGATCAATGTCGCGTGTGTTTCGTGTGGCGGGACGGAAATGCGTTTGAGGTAGAGATCGTCGATTACCACTAGAAGCGGAGTCATTATGGCCAAATCGAGGAAGGTGTTTGCGGTTCATCCCGGAGAAATTCTCAAGACCGAGTTCATGGAGCCCATGGGCGTGAGCGCCTATGAACTGGCGAAGGCCCTCAGTTTTCCGGGCATTTATGAAATCGTCCGGGGAGACCGGGCCATCAGTGCCGATACCGCCATTCGCCTGGGGAAGTACTTCGGTCTGCCTGCGCAGTTTTGGCTCAATCTCCAGAACGACTACGATCTGAGAATCGCGGAGGGTAGCGGCATCGGCAAAGGGATTCGGCCCCGCAAGGTCGCTTCTGATGCCGAACTTGCCGGTACCCGCTAGAGCGTCTTTACGTATTTGCTTTTGGCGCCTTCATCCCCAACTCCTTCATCACCATCTGCAAGTCCTTCCACGCCTCGCCCTTCTGCCGCGGATCGCGCAGCAGAAACGCCGGATGGTAGGTAACTGCCAGCTTGCATCCATCCCAGTTGGGATCGTTGCCACGCACCCCCGCCGGCCTGAAGTCGTAAAAGCGGCCGCGCAGTTGCATCATCGAAGCATTCATCGCCAGCAACGTCTTCGCCGCCACCGCTCCGAGCGCGACCACCACCTTCGGCTTGATCACCGCGATCTGCCGCATCAGAAACGGCGAGCAGGTCGCACACTCGTCGCGCTCCGGCGTGCGATTGCCAGGCGGGCGGCACTTCACGATGTTCGCGATGTACACCTGCTCGCGCTCGATCCCCATCGCTTTGATCATGTTGTTGAGCAGCTGTCCGGCGCGCCCCACGAAGGGCTCGCCCTGCGCGTCTTCATCGGCGCCCGGCCCCTCGCCCACGAACATCAACTCCGCCTTCGGATTCCCTACGCCAAACACAATCTGCTTCCGTCCCTGCTTATGCAGCACACAGCGCGTACAGTCGCCCAGGTCTTCGCGGATCATCTTCAGCGCCTTCACCGGATCGCTCACACTCTGCTCGCGCTTCAGCGCGATCGCCTCAAAAATATTCTCTTCAACCGGCACTGCGACCGCCGTGGCTTTCCGTGGACTCATCTCTTCTCCCGATTCTGTCTGATTTGTCGAAACAGCGATTTGTTCTTCGTCCACCGAAATCGGCGCTTCCCCCGCGCGGTCCGACAAAGGCCGCCGGTAAAAGTCGTAGATCCCCATCTCGTTGTAGTAGCGAATGCGCGCCGCGAGCGCGCGGCGAAGTTCGGGGTCAAGAGTGCGAGGCATTGCGGATAAGGATAACAAACCGTGAGACGGGAAGGCCTTCTCCACCACGGAGACACAGAGCCACGGAGAAAAGCAAGGCTTTCTCTTCTGATCTCTCCGTGACTCCGTGTCTCTGTGGTGAATAGGATTTTCGAGGGAGTTCTGCTACCGGGACGGCACGCTGCTGCGTTTCCGCAGCTTCACTACCTGGTCCAGCACGCGGTGCGCAACTTCCCATTTCGAGGTCTCGGGAACCTCAACCACTTCGCTCTGAGAGATGATCGTGACCGCGTTACGGTCGGAATCAAAACCTATGTCCTCGCGCGAAACGTCGTTCACTACGATCGCATCCAGAGATTTCGCCGCCAGCTTCTTACGCGCGTTTTCCAGCACGTTTTCCGTCTCGGCGGCAAATCCCACGACAACCTGGGAAGTCTTCCGGCGCGCCACTTCCGCCAGAATGTCCGCAGTCGGCTCCAGTTCGAGCGTCATCGCGCCCTTGCGCTTGATCTTCTGCCCCACCGCCGCTTTCGGCCGGAAGTCCGCCACCGCCGCCGTCTTGATCACCACCGTACTCTCGGGCAGCAATTTCAAAACCGCCGCCAGCATCTCTTCCGCGGTCTCCACCGGCGTCAGTTCCGCAGCGCCCGGGGCGGCAATCGCAGTCGGCCCGCTCACCAGCAGCACGCGCGCCCCGCGGCGCAGCGCCGCTTCGGCAATGGCATAGCCCATGCGCCCGCTCGACCGGTTGGTCAAATACCGCACCGGATCGATCTTCTCCCGCGTCGGCCCCGCCGTCACTAGCACCGTTTCGCCCGCCAGATCCTGCGAGGCGCCGAGCGTTTCCATCACTGCCGCCACAATCGTTTCGTTCTCCGCCAGTCGTCCCGACCCGGTCATCCCACATGCCAGATAGCCTTGGCCGGGCTCAACGATGCGAACACCGCGCTGACGCAGGATTTCCAGGTTCGCCTGCGTGGCCGCGTGCTTCCACATGTTGACGTTCATCGCCGGAGCCACGACGACCGGAGCGGTGGTCGCAAGATAAAGAGTGCTCAGAAAGTCGTTCGCAATCCCCTGCGCGAAGCGCGCCAGCACATCGGCCGTTGCCGGAGCCACCAGCAGCGCATCAATCGCCTGCGCAATCGCAATGTGCTCGATCGCCGACTCGACATTCGCCTGCCCGTCTTCAGAGCCAGACCCGAACATATCGGTGATCACTTTTTCTCCGGAGAGCGCTGCAAAGGTCAGTGGACGAACGAACTCCTGCGCCGCAGAAGTCATCACGACTTGCACACGAATTCCGCGGTCTTGCAAAAGGCGCACGATTTCCGCCGCCTTATAAGCTGCAATCCCACCGGACACGCCCAGCGCAATTTTCATAGGAGGAAGACGGCGGCCACAGCTTCAAGATCGAGCCCCGCCTACAGAATTGATGCCATCACCTGGCGCGAGATTCAAAGCCCGCGTTGGCGGCGTAAGAAACAACGCCGGCACTTACTTATTGCCGGCGATACCTGTCTACGCGTCTTCCGGGAACACCTTGCTCAGAATCTCGCTGGCGGCCACTACCGGCAACTTCGGAATCTCCGGAATCAGCCATTTCACTTTGCCGGCCTTGATTTCATCCTGCGCGATGCGGCAGGGTTTGCGCGACCCGGTATCGATCACCGGCGGTGCGCCGCCCTGCAGTTGCCGTGCCCGCCGCGCCGCTACCAGAATGTAGCGGTAGTTGCTGTCGAACCCTTCCATCAGCTTCATACTCTCTCCCCAAAAACCTCATGTGCCCTTTACTGCCTGCGGAAAGAAGCCAGAATCGGCTGCACCCGCTCGCGCGCCTGTTCCAGCCGGCATGCTTGTGCGGTCGCCACTCGCCGCGCTTCTTCTCCAGAAGTTTCCGCCCCGCTTCGCCGCAACCGCTCCGCCAGCACTATGTCCTTTAGTTCGTCCGCGGATTGCTCAAGCAGGTCATTTACTAATATATAGTCGTATTTTGAGTAATTCTCAATCTCTCGTCGGGCCGTGTCCAACCGGCGACGAATTACCGCCTCCGAATCCAGGCCCCGGTTCCGCAGTCGCCCTTCCAGCTTCTCCCGGTCCGGCGGAAGAATAAAGATGCTCACCGCGTCCGAGATGTTCTGTTTGATCTGACTCGCCCCCTGCACGTCGATATCCAGCAGCAGGTCGTTGCCGCGCGTCTCCGCCTCGCGCAGAAACCGCCGCGCCGTACCGTAATAGTTTCCGAAGACATCGGCGTGCTCCAGAAACTCATCGGCGGCGATCATGGCTTCAAATTCTTCCCTGGAGACGAAGAAATATTCCTTGCCGTTCTGTTCGCTTCCGCGCGGCGGGCGCGTGGTGTACGAAATCGAGAAGTCCAGGTGACAAACCATCTTGAACAGTTTGTTCACCAGCGTGGATTTGCCCGAACCCGATGGCGCGGAAACGATGTAAACGATGCTCATTCCAGATTCTGCACCTGCTCCCGCGATTTCTCGATCTCCGACTTCATCAGCAGGCCCATCTCGGTAATCTTCAACGCCTCGCCCGCCAGGCCCGAGGTTTTCGAAAGCAGCGTGTTGGCCTCGCGGTTCATTTCCTGCAGGAGGAAATCCAGCTTCTTGCCCACCTCTCCACCCTGGTCAAGCAACCCGAGAAAATGCTTTACGTGCGCATTCAGCCGGACCAGTTCTTCCTGGATGTCGCTGCGATCGACCAGCACCGCCACTTCCTGCAGGATCCGTTCTTTGTCCACCTGTGCGCCGAGCACCTCCAGCAGGCGCGCCTGCAGCCGTTCCGAGTAGCTGCGCAGAATGGTGCTGCGATGGGCTTCCACCCCCGCCGCCGCTTTTTCCAGATTCGTCATGCGAGCGCGCAACTCCGTGCCGATGCTCCGGCCTTCTTCTTCACGCATCTCATTCAGTCTGGAAAGCGCTTCTTCCGCTTGCGCCATCACCGCGGTCTCCACTTCGTCTCCCGATCTCTCGGCTCCCGAATCCATTGCGCCCGGCATCCTTAGAACCACGTTCAGATCGGGCTGACCCGCAACCCCAAATTCATTGGCCGCCGCGCGAAACGCCTCGACGTAACCGGCAACCAGTTGCCGGTTGAGCGCGACCCCGTCCGTGCCCGAGCGATCCAGGTTAAGTATCACTTCCACGTGGCCGCGAGCCAGCTTCTCTTTCAGAATCCGGCGCAGCTTCATCTCCAGCGCGTCGGTATCGGACGGCAGGCGAAAGTGAAGATCGAGAAAACGATGATTCACCGATTTCAGCGATAGCGCAAACGCCAACTGAGCGCTGACCTGCCCTTTGACCTGCGCGAATCCCGTCATGGAGCGAAGTGGCATAAGGTTCCAGGTTTCAAGGTTGCAAGGTTTCAAAGTTTCAAGGTGGAAAACTCTACGGCCGATACGAGCCGCTGCGATTCGGACGCATTACCTTGAAACCTTGAAACCTTCGTGTTGTCCCTACGTTTGCACTGCTCTGGACACATCGGCTTCCGCAAACTGCAATTCGTAAAGCCGCCGGTACGTGCCCAACTTTTGCATCAGCTCTTCATGCGCGCCAATGTCGCCGATCGTGCCGTTTTCGAGTACGACGATGCGATCCGCGCGACGCACGGTCGAGAGCCGGTGCGCAATCACAAACACAGTACGCCCAGTCATGAGATTTTGCAGCGCCGATTGCACCAGCGACTCGGATTCGCTGTCCAGCGCCGAGGTCGCCTCGTCCAGAATCAGAATCGGCGCATTCTTCAGAATCGCCCGCGCAATCGCGATCCGCTGCCGCTCCCCGCCCGAAAGCCGCACCCCGCGCTCCCCGATCATGGTGTTGTACCCTTCCGGAAGCCCGCGAATGAAGTCATGCGCTCGCGCCGCTCGCGCCGCTTCTTCCACCTGCTTTTGCGATACATGCGGCTGGCCGTAGGCGATATTGTTCCTCACCGTATCGTTGAACAACAACGTCTCCTGGGTGACAATCCCGGTCTGCGAGCGCAGCGACTCCAGGGTCACGTCCCGCACATCAGTGTCGTCAATCAGAATGCGCCCGCTGCTGACGTCAAAGAAGCGCGGGATCAGGTGCACCAGCGTGCTCTTGCCCGCGCCGCTCGACCCCACCACCGCCAGCACTTCGCCCGCCTTAACTTCCAAATTGATTCCGCGCAGCACCAGCGGCGAATCCTCGGCGTTTTCATTGGAATAGGAGAAAGACACGTCCGCGAACCGGATCGCCCGCGCAAACTTCCCCATCCGCTTCGCTCCCGGCTTCTCCCGCACTTCGTCTTCGATATCCATGAAACGGAAAATTTCCGACGAGGCGCCCACCGCCTGCTGGAAATTGTTATTGAACAGCGCGAACTTGCGCACCGGGTCGTACAGCTTAAACACCGCCACAATGAAGGCCAGAAATGTTCCCGCCGTAAAAACGTGCTTGTTGATCGCGTCCCGGCCCATCAGCAGCAGCAGCGCAATGGCAATCGAGCCCAGAATATCCATCAGCGGAGAGCTGATCGCGAACGCCGCCACCAGCCGAAGATTCGCCCGGAACAGCCGTCGCGCGGCGGCGCGGAAGCGCTCCACCTCCCAGTTCTCCATGCCAAACGCCTTGACGATTCGGTTCCCGGTAATCGTTTCGTGCAGAATGTTCTGGATCTCGGCCAGCTTGTCCTGCCCTCCCCGCGTTGTGCTCCGCACTTGCCGGCCGATTTTTCTCGACGAGTACAAAATCACCGGAACGAACAGCAGCAGCACCCACGCCAGCTTGCCTCCCAGCAGAACCACCACCGCCGCGGTGAAGATCAGAGTGAAAAACTGCTGCAGGAATTCCGCCAGCACGCCCGACATCGCGTATTGCACTCTCTCGATATCGTTGACCATCGTCGAGAGCAACGTGCCCGTGGTGTGTTTCGTGAAGAACGCCGCCGAACTCCGCAGGATGGCGTTATACAAATCGTCCCGCAGGTCCGTGATCATCCCAAAGCCCGCGTAGTTCACCAGGTAGGTTCCGGCGTAGTCGAAGATCCCCTTCAATACCGTGGCGGCCACGAGCGCAAAGGCCACCACCGTCCATGGATTTTGGAAGTGCGACGGAACCAGTTGCTGGAGGTTAAGGAAGCGCTCGGTGCCGGGCAGCTTGAACAGCTGGATGGTCTTTCCCTGGGAGCCGGGATTCAATACGCGATCAAAAATCGGGCCGATGAGCAGAACCCGGCCTGCATCCAATAGCCCCACCAGCGCCATCAGCGCCACCGAAGCGAGAAACGGCCACCAGTAAGGCAGAACGTAGCGCAACAGGCGGGTCAGTGGACGGGGCTTTGCCGGTGTTCCTGCACTCTTCGCGCCCGCCACTGTGGAAGTTGCCATGCGTGGTAAGGCTCAATTCTACATGGGTGACGGGATCTGAGCTTTCGCTGCTGACACCTAAGGCGAAGGGCGAACAGCGACAAGCGAACAGCGAGCGCCGTCTTTCCTACTTCGGACTGTCCCGATGCACGACCTTCACTTTGTATCCCGCTTTCCGCAGTCGCTTGTTTACATCTTCGGCGATCATCACTGAGCGATGCTGTCCGCCCGTGCATCCGAAGCCGATAGTCAGGTAGCTCTTGCCCTCGTGGATGTAGTGCGGCAGCAGGTAGACCAGCAGTTCGGAGATACGGTTAATGAACTCCTGCGTCTGCGGAAACGAGCGGATGTATTTGGCGACCCCCGGATCCCGTCCCGTGAGCGCGCGAAACTCCGGCACGAAATGAGGATTGGGCAGAAAGCGCACATCGAACACCAGGTCGGCATCTTCCGGCAAGCCGTGTTTGTATCCGAAACTGACGCAGGAGACCAGAATCGTCTGCTGGCTCCCCGACTGCTGTTTGAAGCGGTCGGTCAAGTGCGCCCGCAGTTCATGAACGTTAAATTTCGAAGTGTCGATGACCAGGTCGGCAATCTTGCGAATCGCCCGCAGATGCCGCCGTTCGGCCCCGAGCGATGCCCGCACCGTCGTGCCCGTCCCCAGCGGATGCGGCCGCCGCGTCTCGCTGAAACGCCGCAGCAACGCGGCATCGCTCGCTTCCAGATAAATCACCCGCGTGGGCATCGTCCGCTTCAGCGACTTTAGAATCGCCGGCAGCTTCTCCAGTTGCGAACCCTCGCGCACATCCACCACCAGCGCCGTGCGCGGAGTCTCTCCCGACTGCAACGCCAGTTCGGCAAAACGCGGAATCAACTCCACCGGCAGATTGTCCACGCAGTAGTAACCAAGATCTTCGAAGGCCTTGAGCGCCGAAGCCTTCCCCGACCCGCTCATGCCGGTAATGATGACCAGTTCCGCCGCGGCGTGCGGCTCGCCCTTACGCCCGCGAACCATCTTTCCCGCAGCGTGCGTGACCTTCTTGAGTTTGCTGCGCAGTGGCATTCACGAAATCTTAGCATTTCAGAGGGGGTGGAGCCGGGAAGGAAAAATGAACCAACTGGATACTGCCTGCCGGCGGGATGCGGTGGCTTCGCGGAAGTCGTACAAGACACATCAAGCTGTGGGTTGGGATTCTAAACGAGGCCTTCTCCGCTTTACAGGGATGGAGTATTCTGGTAGCACCTAAAAAGGTGCTTTAACGGGAGCAGGCCCATGCTGGACATCACCAAGGACATCCAATCGCTGACGACCTTCCGCCGCCGGTCCGGCGACTTCATGAAACAGCTTAAGAAGAGCAAGCGCCCCGTGGTGCTTACGGTAAAGGGGAAGGCGGCCGCCATCGTGCAGGATGCCGAAGCCTATCAGCGCCTGCTTGACGTTGCCGCCAGCGCCGATGCCGAGGAAGGCATCCGCCAGGGGCTTGATGACGTAGCCCACGGACGCACTCGCCCGGCGAGAGAGGTATTTGACGAGATTCGCCGCAAACATGACATACCTCGTTGAGTTCGCCGCTCGCGCGGTTCGCGATCTTGAAATCCTTTATGTGGAAAAGAACGCTGCGGAGTCACCCGCTGCCGCTCGCTGGTACAACGGGTTGGAGCAGGCTGTGTATGCGCTCGCGTCGTATCCCCATCGCTGCCCCGTTGCCCCGGAAGCTCGAAGGGCGAAGCGAAAGCTGCGGCACCTGCTTTACGGCAAGAAGCCTCACGTCTATCGGGTCATCTATGAAGTCGAGGAAGGGCGGCGAGCGGTGTGGGTGCTCACGATTCGCCACGGCGCAAGGCGAAAGCTCAAAACGTCCGATCTGCTGTAGGCTGCGCACACGGTGGCACGCGGGGTTGGATGCAGAAAGGGCGGGCACGATTTGTTACAATGACAAAACCGCATTCCGTGGGCGCTTAACTCAGCGGTAGAGTGCCATCCTCACACGGTGGAAGTCGTAGGTTCAAATCCTACAGCGCCCACCATTTCTTTTCTTGGGCTTGCAGGGGAATCAACCCCGAGAGCCCAACCCACAACTCAACCCACAATCCAGTTCTCACTGGATCATCTCCGAGGCCATCCCCAATTCTTTCAGGAATGCGCCTTGCGCGGCCCGTGTTTCATCACCGTCGCCCTGGGTGTAGATATCGAGCGTCGTTTGAATGCGTGAGTGGCGCAGGATGGTCTGCACGGTCTTCGGTTCCACCTTGGCTTTATTCACTAACCAGTGGCTGAGGCTGTGCCTCATATTGTGAAGGCCAAAGCGATGCCCATCAGGAATCTGCACACCCGCCTTTAGAGCTGCTGGCCGGAGATGGTCTGCAACAAAAACGGCGAAAGACAGCGGCACACGGCCCTCTGCCATCAGCGACGGGAATACGAAATCCGTCGCCTTGGCGTAAGGCGTTTGTGCATGCCATTCCTTCAGGTGATAGGCAAGGGTAGGGTGAAGAGGGACGTGTCCTTCTGCCTTACGCGTCTTCGTTGGCCCGTCTTTGCCCCGAGACCAGCGTTTGGTGATTGCGATCTTTGCCTCTTCCCAGAGCACGTCACTCCATCGAAGAGCAAGCAGTTCCGAAAAGCGCAGTGCAGTCGCCGCACAGGTCAGCACCAGGATGCGATGCAGGACGTTTGGCAGGCTCTGGATGATGGCCAGAGTCTGCTGCGGAGTGACCAGAATCGCCTTGTAGCTGGTCGCACAGCGTGTTTCGACCGGCAGCACGGGATTCTTGCTGACAAGCTCGTGCAGGATGCCACCTTGTAGGCGCGCAGCATGGTGCCGCGCATCTTGGAGATCGTCGTCCAGGCAAGCTCGTCATCGTCATGAAGCGATTTCAGCCAGCGCTGAATATCGAGGGGTTTGATGTCGTCCGCGATTTCCTTTCCCCAACGGGGAATGAGATAAGCGCGAACGATGTGTTCGGTGTTAAGGACGGTGCGTTCGGTCTTGGGACGGACAGCATCCGCACCAAAGTCGTTTTTTAGGTATTGCTCACAAAGAGAGCTGAACCGAATGCGACCGGGGCAGGGGGCTTCGTTGATTCTGACGAGCAATCCGAGTTTGTCCACTTCACGCCATGCGTCTTTTTCCCTCGGGAAATCCCGAACGAGACCCACCTGCATGATGTTTTCCACTCTTCTGCCGTCCGAAGCTGTGACCCGGTGACGCAGCACCCAGGTGGCTCCTTCCTTGCGTTTCACTGCTTTCAAACTTCCTCGCTGATAAGCCATGTTTCCTCTTTTCAGCGGGGACTGCCAGATGCAGGATCGCACAATTCCCGCTATTTTGGATCACTGTTTTTGCCCGCAATCGCAGCCGCCAGTTCCGAGAGCCGGAACACCCAGATTTTCCGGACAGTCCCCGTCCCGAGCGCATACGCCCCCGCGATGCCGTTGCGCGCGAGCACCAGCAGATAGCGGCGCTTGATGGCGAGGAAGCTTGCGGCTTCTTCAGCGGATACAAAGGGTTCAGTAGGCATACCTGGTTGACCTCCTGTGTTGCCAAATCTCGCGATGCGCTCCTGCGCCAACTCATGGGCGCGGCCGTTCGGAGGCCACCACTGCCGTACTCGGCTGGTCAAGTCTGTACGGGACCGGCGATGTTAGCCAACTTGACCAATTCCTGCCGCCGTGTCCAATAACTTCTCGTTATAACGTTATTCCTACAGGTTATAACGAACGGCTCCACGCCGCTTTGTCACATCAACTTCTCGTTAACCAAACCGCTGCGCGGATGCGGAGCTTATTGACAAGGCAGGGCTTACGGGAAAGAAGATCATTTGACGAAAGCGCCAGAAGATACTTGAGGTGGCGGTAAATCCGGCCGTGTCCCGCTGCTATTCAGACCCGTCGTAGCTGGTCGCCCAGACGCTGACACGCTGTGTGGGCAATCGAAGGTTTAGCGAAGTGACGACGGCTATGTCATTTCTTGCGCGGTGGATAGAACCTCCTCATGCTGGCCTCGACTCCAACTTGACCGACCGAATCACTCTAACTTCCCAGACTTATAACCCCCAGGAATAACGTTATAACGAGAAGTGATTGGACATCGTGATTGAGTGCGGCTAGTTTTGCGCCACACGCAGCCGATTCTTGCTGCTGCTGGAGGCGCAAATGTCATCACGTTGGTTCCAAGTCCACCTCGTCCACCCAATCCAGCCCCTTCTTCGGTGGAAGTGGGCACGTCCAACCGCCGCCGTTCTTACCCTACTGCTTGTCCTGCCTGTGGCCGCGATGGCACAGGGCTCACCGTTCGACTCCGGCTTTAACGCCATCCAAAGCCTTTTCACCGGCACCATCGCGAAGGTTGCAAGTCTGGTTGCGATTGTCATCGGCGGCTACGGCTTCGCGCACGGCGAACCCGGTGCAAAGAAGGCGCTCGCCGGAGTCGCCGCCGGAACGGGCATTGCCGTTCTCGCCGTGAATGTCCTGAGTTGGCTCTGGGGCGTATAGCGCCTCTCAAAAGCTACCTTCGATCCTGTAACCAGCAATGCTTAGACAAGTGATTTATGCCAGACAAAGCACAGCAGAAGCGTCGCACAAATCGAGTCTTCAAGAGCCTGCATAAGCCCCTCACCTACTTGGGCGTGGAACGCACGCTGTTCTACTTCGTCTGCGTTGGCGCGGTGGGGGCTTTCAACCTCTTCAATTCCATTCTTGCAGGGATCGCCGTCTTCCTTGGCGGTTTCGCCTTCGGCCATTGGGTAACGAACAGCGATCCGGCGTTCCTCCGCATCCTGGCGAGGTCCGAACGCTACAAACTGCGCTATGACGCGGCGAAACAGCTCGTCCCGCGCGTGGAGGTGGTCTGATGCTTCGCCTCGACAAGGTCATCAAGCCGTGGACGGAGAGTGCGGCTCTCAACGACCACATCAACTTGTACGGCTTCTGGAATGAGACGGCCTTTCTTACCAAGAGCGGCGACGTTGGCATGGTGCTCAGTATTCCCGGCGTGGACTACGAAAGTCTCGACCGCTCGGAACAGGAGTATGCGGTGAAGCGGTTGGAGGCCGCTCTGAAAGCGTTTGGCCCAGACTTCCGTGTGTACCAATACCTCTTCAAATCGAACCGTCCTGACATACCGTTCGCAAGATATGACGACCCGATTGTGGCAGCGGCGATCGAGCAGCGGCGGAAGTTCTTTGAAGCGAAGCGCGACCATCTTTATCAGGTTGAAATCTTTTACTGCATCCTGCTCGAAGGCGCCCGGTCGAAGACCGGCGTGGGCGCGGCGCTCGCTCGCCTTTTCCGAGATCCCGCTGGCGCGGTCGGCGAACTACGTGCGCAGTTCACGAGCGACAGCATGAAAACGCTTTTGCGCGCGCATATCGAGCACGATGTTCGGCGGCTCGACCAGCGCGTGCAGGCATTCGCTCGGCAGCTCGCGGATTTCATGCAAATCGAGGTCTTGAACCAGCAGGGACAATTCACGTTTTTCCGCAGGTTGCTAAATTACGACAACTGGCGTGTTGCTGGCAGGCCGCAGTCCACGCAGTTTCTCGACTATCAGGTCGTGAACTCCAATATCGAAGCGGAACGCGACCATCTGCGTGTAGGCGACCACATCGTCCGGGTGCTGACGATGAAAGAGGCCATCACGGAGACGCGGCCCCTGGTGCTGGATGCGCTGCTGAAGATCCCGGCCAACTTCCGTGTCGTTACGGAGTGGACGCCACTCCCCGCGGACAAAGCCCGCAAAGAAGTCAACAAACGTCGCCGCCACTTCAATATGTCGAAGACCGGGTTTGTCTCTCAGATGGGCAACGACGCCACGAAGACGAACCCGCGCGATGTGCTGGTGGACGAGTCCAAGCAGGCCGACATTGAGAATCTTGGCGATTGCCTGCGCGCCCTGGGCGACGGTCAATCACTCGGCGATTTCTCGCTCACGATTGTGCTGTATGGCCGGTCACGAATGGAACTCGATCAGCTCGTGGCCGAGTTTACTGGCGTCTTCACCAACGCGGACGGCAATCTGTTTGCGGAAACGTACAACCAGCTGAACGCTTATTTCGCCACCGTGCCGGGCAACTATGCGCTGAACCTCCGCCAGCCGTATCTGCTGAACACGAACTACGCCGACCTGTCTTTTCTGTTTACGATCCTTCCCGGCGAGAAGACGAACGCGCATCTCGGCACGGAGTACCTGGCCGCGCTCGAAACCGACAACAGCACTCCCTACTTTCTTAACCTGCATAACGGCGAGGTCGCCCACACGCTGATTCTCGGGATGACCGGAAGTGGCAAATCATTCCTTCGCAAATATGCGCCCCAGCGCCTGCTGCCAAAGCAAATGGAATTGTGGCTATCCGCCTGAGTTGTCACGTTGACAACGGCAATCCCGGTGCCGTGTCCTTGGCAGCACAGCGTGGCCGGCACTGAGCATGCCCCGTCCGAGGCTAGTTGTCCTAGCCGCTGAGGCAAGTGGTACCAAAGCCTCAGCGATCACCCAAAACCGGCCAATGAGTATCACCTGAAAACCGGCCAACGAGAGCGGCGTCTGGGACATTGACACCCGCGGAGGGCTTGTAGCCTCCATGGGCATGGCCAATGTCTTGAACGAAGAGAAGAAACAACAAGTTTTAGCTCTGGGACGACTGGGGTGGTCGCTGCGGCAGATCCAGCAAGCGACCCGCATCCGTCGCGAAACCGCCAGCGCATACCTGAAAGCGGCTGGAATCGCAGTGCGTCCGCCCAGTGGCTGGGGGCGGCGCGCGCCAAAACCGGCCAACGAAGTGATCACCGACTCTGGCCCGGCAAAACCGGCCGTCGCGGGGAACCCCAACCCCAACCCCAACCCCGAAAACCTTTCTACTAAGGGAAAAGCAAAAGCAACTTCAAAACCGGCCAACGAAGCGATCACCGACCCTGAGGTGATCACCGACCTCAACCCATCCCAACGAGACGAAGGGGGCGCTGTTCCCCCGGAGACAGGCCGGGGACAGGCTGCATCTCCGCACCCCAGTCCGCGCACCAGCACCTGCGAGCTGTACCGGGAAGCCATCGACTTGGGGCTCAGCCGAGGCCGGAATGCGCAGGCCATCTGGCAAGACTTGGTTTCCGAGTACGGCTTCGCCAGCAGCTACCAAAGTGTGCAGCGCTTCGTGCGCAAGCGGCGCGGAACCCAAACACCCGAAGCCCGCGTGGTGATCGTTACCGCCCCCGGGCAAGAGGCGCAAGTCGATTACGGCACCGGCCCCATGGTGCGCGATCCCGAGAGCCGCAAGTACCGGCGCACCCGGCTGTTTGTGATGACGCTCGGCTCCAGCCGCAAGTCGGTTCGTCTGCTGACCTTCCGCTCCAGTTCGCGCATCTGGGCCGAGTTGCACGAACGAGCTTTTCGCCGGCTGGGCGGCGCCACGCGCATCGTCGTGCTCGACAATCTGCGCGAGGGCGTGCTCGTCCCCGACATTTACGACCCCGCTCTCAATCCCCTTTACCGCGATGTGCTGGCGCACTACGGCGCGGTGGCCATGCCTTGCCGCATTCAAGATCCAGACCGCAAAGGCAAAGTCGAATCGGGCGTCGGTCATGCGCAGAAAACGCCGCTGAAAGGCTTGCGCTTCGAGAGTCTGGAAGAAGCCCAAGCCTACCTCGATCACTGGGAACAACGCTGGGCCGACACGCGCATCCACGGCACCACCAAGCGGCAGGTCGCCGCGCCATGTTTGCCGAAGAGAAACCCACGTTGTTGCCACTGCCGATCGAGCCGTTCCGTTATTACCAGTACGGCGAACGCATCGTGCATCTGGACGGTTGCGTCGAAGTCGAAGCCGCGTACTACGGCGCACCGCCAGGCTGGATCGGACACGTGGTTCGAGTGCAATGGGATGAGTTGTATGTTCGCCTGCTCGATCCCAAGACCGGGCAACTGCTGCGCGAACACGTGCGCCAGAAGCGCGGCTGGTATCGCATTAAAGAAGAGGACCACCCCAAGCGAACGCCGCTGCGCACCTCGCAACTGCTGTGGCGAGCCGGTCGCGCCGGGTCGCACATCGGAGCGCTCTGCGACGCCATCCATCGCCAGCAAGGCGAAGTCGGCGTGCGCCGCATCCTGGGCGTTCTATCCCTGGCCAAGAAGTACGGCGCGGCGGCGGTCGATGAAGCCTGCGCCGCTGCGCTGGAAATGGGAGTCCAGGAATACCGCTTTGTCCGCCGCTATCTGGAGCGCTGCCCGCAAGCCCCGCTTAGTTTGCAGCAAGTGGATCCCCTGATTCGCGAGTTAGTGCAGTACCGCGATTTCATTAACTACAAAACCAAGGAGATAGAAGAATGAATCTGATCGAACTCGATCGTGCTCTCAAACAACTTCGCCTGGGCGGAATGGCCGCCGTGCTGGAGACCCGTCTGCGCCAGGCCCAAGCCGAACCGCTCGCCCCCATCGACCTGCTCTCCTGCCTGGTTTCCGACGAACTCGCCCGGCGGGGCGAGCGCTTGCTGGAGCGGCGGACAAAGCAGGCCCAGTTCCGCGACTCGCAGAAGACCCTGGACAACTTCGACTTCAACTTCAACAAGAAGATGAATCGCAGCCTGATCTTCGACCTGGCCACCGGCGCCTTTATCGCGCGCCACGAAGATGCCCTGTTTCTCGGTCCACCCGGCACCGGCAAGAGCCACCTGGCCCAGGCCATCGGCCACGCCGCTATCCAACAGGGGTATCGCGTGCTCTACCGCGAGACCCACACCCTGCTCGACGAACTGGCCGAAGCCACTCTGGACGGCACCCGCAAAGAGCACATGGAGTTCTTGGTGACCGTGCCCCTGCTCATCCTCGACGATCTGGGAATGCGCAAGCTGCCCCTCACCGCTGCCGAGGAACTGCTGGAGATCATCATGCGCCGCTACGAGCGGGCCAGCACCATGCTGACCTCCAACCGTCCGGTGGAAGACTGGGGCAAACTGCTGGGCGACGCGGCTGCCGTGAGCGCCATGCTCGACCGCTTACTGCACCACGGACACGTGCTCAAGTGCGGCCCAAGGAGCTGGCGCACCAAAACCGACTTGCCACCACAGGAGGCGGCAGGGTAGAACATTCTCAGTCCTGGACGGCTACTTCCGTTGGCCGGTTTTGAAGTGATAACCGTTGGCCGCTTTTGAAGTGATCACTGAGGTTTCTCGTGAGGAGTTGGAAAACGCCATCTCTGATTCCTTGAATGAGTATTTTCAAAAGCTGATCTACAAACATCCTCACTATCGAATGGTGGGCGGCCCGGATTTCAATTGTGTCGTTGGACTTTGGTCTCCGAAAGATGGGTTGGGCCTGTACGAAACCACGGATGCGGTAGTCACCGAGGTTAGTGACAGTGACAAATTTGCGATTACGGGGGTCGGTGAGACGTTGGGCCGCTATCTTGGAGGGCCAATGATGGGACATTCGGGATACTCACTGACAGACATAAGCACGATCTCCACGCATGTATTGAGCGAGGTCAAGGAAAACGTGGATGGGTGTGGGAAGGGGAGCGAATTCATTGTTCTTACTAAAGAGGGACTTTTTAGCAGCATCGGAGGCTATGGAACATCCCACATCGAAGATGTTTTTGCCGCAATCCACCAGTCGGTCACTCTGATGTTTCTTGAGCTTTGCGATCTGGATAAACCCGGAGAGCAGGGCGTCATTGAGCGCCTTGACGCCTTGCGTTTGCTAGTTATTTCGTGTCGCCAGCAGATGCTCCAGAAAAAGCAAAAGCATCGGGGCATGGAACATCTCATCGAAATTCTGACAGACTGGAAGGTTCGCAGAATCGACTAATTGTAGCAATCGTCTGGTTACCGAGCCGCAGTTCCACATGATCCGCAGAACTTGTCTTGAACTGGGGCACCGCAAGCCGAGCAGAATGATGCCCTGGCCTGTGGCTGGTTTCGATTAGCAAGCGCTCGCCCCGTAGGGCTGTCAATCGGAACCAATGCATCTGCCATGCACGCAGCGCATAGCCACTTTCTAGCCGCAAGCCGCCACACGCCGTAGATCAGACCGGGGATGATAAAGAACAGGAACAAAAGTAGCTCCACTCCGAAGCTGCCCGGTGTGTAGCGCTTCGGCCAGCCGATAGTTCCGCATTGGGTACAGATCATTTGGGCTTTGGGCATTGGCGCAATTATCGTACCGACCGAGTCTTTTTCCATCGGGCATTCGCCGCTTTGGCAGCCACCTTGGAACGCTGGGCCTTCGTCATAGTTTTGAGGCGGCGCTTGCCGCCGATCTGGCCGCCCTTGCGACCGATGGCCGCCATATATTCGGAGATGTTGGCGGGCGTGGCGGGCGTGGCAAGTTTGGGCGGGATTGCTTGTGGGGCTGGTATCTGACCGGTGGAAACTGCTACAGTCCAAGCGGCAAGCTGGTTTGGATCGCGCGGGCGCTTGCCTTTGCCGATAGTCATAGCGTCCCAATCATGCCACAGACGGGATGCTAAAGCGAGCCTGTGGAAAACGAAACTGGCCCACTACCCCAATTTTCATTATGGTTTTTTCGTGTACGCCCAGACGCCTCAGATTTCGGCATCCAGTTCGCCGGAGATCGTGTACCAAGAGGCCGACGTAGTGCAAGTCGCTACAGCCGCACTCACAATTGTCTCCAGTCACAGTTCGGTCACAGACGCGACATGCGATCCTGCCGAGCCCAACATTGCAGCACATCTTGTCCAAGTTTTCCGAAAATCGCCGATGGGCTTGCCATCTTCACGTGTGAACACGCGGTCCTCTGGTCGGTTGCCCTCGACGCACATCGAGATGATTGCATGGACTTCCCGTGTCATCTTGATGACTCGGGCATCTTTGTTTTTCGTAGCGCCGGGGTCCAGATCGATAGTGCCTTGCAAGAGGTCAACTTGCCTAACGCGAAGTTCGTCGAGCGGTTCAGATCGTCGCCAACCATAAGTGCTGTAAACTGCGAGCAAACCTCGCATCCAGAGCCCGACTTTCGCTGCTTCCCCTGCCAGCTTGTCATAATCTTCATCCTTCAAAAAGCCCTCACGAGTGTTGTCCTCCTGAAGCATCGGGAAACTGGGCACGCGAAACACCTTCGGTGGAGTGGCCTCATAGCCGAGGTAGAACCCTGAACGAAGCAGAGCCAATTCGCGGTTGATCGTTGAATTTTCAGGAGGCTTGCTCCATTTGTTTAATTGGGCTTTTCTTTCCTTCACATAACGCCTTAACAGGTCGGTCGTGACCTGCACACCACGCAGATTTCCAAAGAATGGTTTGAGGTGCAGTCTCCAGTGGCGCTCCTCATCGGCAATCGCTTTGTTCCCATTGATCCGGTGCTGATCGAGCACGTCTTGGATCAGTTCGAAAACCATGACCTTCGCGACCTGTTGACCTGAGTAGTTACCCGTCGCGACCTCGGCCTGTCGTGCCCTTAACCAAGCATAGGCCTCCCGTTCATTGCGGCAGCCCGTTGAGCACCGAACACGATTTCCATTGACCGAGTAGTCCGCCATGTAAATCGTGCTGTTCTTCGGCAAATAGACCCTGCCGTCTCCTCGCATGCTCTTCATCGATTCCTCCCAGCATGTCGCCAACAGTGCACACTAAGCATATAAAGCCACTACTGTCCGGGAGATGACTTTTTCATTTCTCGTAGTCGATTGATGGCAAGGCAGTTAAGTCTTGATTTAAGATTTTTCGATTTGAACTGTTTTTCGCCGGAACTGGCGTCCGGACGTCT
>JBEKDG010000044.1:0-32511 GCA_050014475.1 Terriglobales bacterium
CCTTGCCGTGGTCGTAGGCCTCCAACAGCTTCCGCCGCAAATCATCCGAATAGGGTCGCGCCATCGTCATGTGCGCGAAGACTCGCCATCACTACTATACACCATCGGGAGAAATGCTCTAACGTCGAGCGCAGCCCCCAGCTTCTTCCATGTGCTGACCGACCCGGTCTTGCGGTCGGTCTCAATCGCCGCGATCAGCGCGCGCGATACCTTCGCCTTCTTCGCGAGCTGCTCCTGAGTCAGCTTGCGGTGCTCACGCCAAATACGGAGCGCGGGCTCTCCGCTCAACCTGCGCTCGGTGATCTCCAGCGGTATGAGTTCGTCCTCGCCATCTTCGAGACGCGCTTTGGCGGCATCGTAGGCCTTCACGTCGGCTAGCATTTCCGCATCTTCTATCACTTTTGCAGTGTACCGTAGTGGAAACGAACTTTGATCCGGCATCGCTCCCCGGATGCGAAGTCCGAGCTTCACGACCTGCCATTTCATCACATTTCGCTTGTACGGACATCACAGACTCCCAACCGCAACACTGCGAAAATTCTTCGAGAGTGCAGCATCAAGAAGTGTGCCCGTCTCCAGAGACGGTTCCACAAGCGGCCCCAAAACCATTTTCGGCGCTCTTTGACAAGTCGAGCCGTCCAGCGGGCGTGACCCTGAGCCCAGTCAAAGGGAGAGCCCGCAGCCGAAATCCTGAGCGAATCAAAGGATTTCGCCGCTAAGTCCTTACCCCTGAGGTATTTCCATATAAGTCCTTTAAATTGAGGTATTTTGCGAGCGACCCCGCTAACCCAATGATTCTAATAGAACGAAAAAAGGGGGGGGGTACCCCCTCAAGAACGCCAAACGCATTTACTGAGAACTGAGAACCGAGAACTGATTTAGGAGCCATCATAATGTCAATTTATCCAGGCGAACGTTGCCAGCACATAAAAATGAGCGGAGATCGTTGCGGAGCGCCCGCTCTGCGCGATCAGAAGTTTTGCCGCTTCCACAACTGCTGCGGCCCAGTGCAGGTCGACGTCAGCACCTCTGCGGCCGTCCCTCCCGCTCCCTTCCTCCTGCCCGTCCTTGAGGACGCCAGCTCGATCCAGTTAGCGATTACCCAAGTCTGCGAACACTTGCTGCACAGACGGCTCGACGCGAAAAAGGCTGGAGTTCTCCTCTACGCCATGCAGGTCGCGTCATCGAATCTGGGACGCCTGAATGAGGACAAAAGTCAGGATAAAAGTCAGAAGAAAAGTAGTGAGGAGAATAATCAGGAGAATAGTCCGGAGAAAAGCGTAGAGGCGTCCTCTTCCGCCCCAGCGTCGTCAGAGGCTATTCCGACTGGCCAAGACGATTCCGGCTCCATCTCGTCAGGCGAACCTGATCGCTTGCCGCCTGGGACAATTCAGGCATGCGAGCAGCAACGGCAATTCGCCGTCTAAACCGGGCGTTGCGCGGCCCTAAAAGGGCCGCTCTTCCACGTAGTAGTAAGCCTCAAACGGTCGGGCGATTTACGGTCCGGCATCGAAGACATCGGTGATGACAAAATCGTCGGCGATGCCAGCTTTCACCGCTAGCTCCGGCTGCGCTCCCGACTTATTCAGTTTGTACATCGCCTCCAGAGTGCGCAGGATGTTCACGTGAGTGATGCCCTTCCCTTCGGCGTACTCGTTGTGCTTTATGTGAGCCCCGGCGAAAATTGTGACGATTTGATTCCTTTTATCTTGATTTGGATCCGCAGGATTGGTCGAGCCCCCAAAGAGCGGAGCGTCACCGCTCTCGTCAAAAGTAAGGATCAGCAGGCTGTTGTGCTCCTTGGCCCAGTTGTAGTAGCCGTCAATGTGCTGCTGCAACCAGAGGTCGCCAGCCGCGATGCTGAAGGGAGCGGAACCATTGTGCATATCGTGGACGAGGTTTGGAATCACGAAAGAAACGGTGGGCAGAGAACTGTAGTCGGAGGGGAAGTCTTCCTTGAATCGGAGGTTCGATGAATCGGCGGCCGTTTTGCCATTGGGCATATTGCAGAAGCTGATCCAGGGAGCGTGTTTGCGGGCATAATTACCTTTAGTGCTTTCGGTGAAGCCGATCTTTGGCAGATCTTCGGAATAACCCTTAAACGAACGCCCAGCGCGGATCAACTGCTCTCCCAAACTGCTTGTGGTGAAACATTTCGTGGGGACCTTGTCTGTAAACCCAACGTTCTGGTTGCTGCCTGAAAAGAGCCAGAAATAGTCACCTTCACTGTGGTGCTCCTCGGCATACATCCGAGTGAAACTCGCTCCCTGTGCCCTTAGTGTGCCGTTGATATAGGGCGCAGCCAGATTATTTATGATTTGCCGGTAATCCTTATTTTCCTCGACGACGATCACGATGTGGTCGTACACGGGGAGATCCGCCGGCCATGCGATGGGCGCCGGGGTGTTCGTCTGCAAGGCAAGCGCTGGCCTCGGCGCGGGCTGTAGAGCAGTGCCACATAATAGGACTGCGAGAATAGGTCCGAGAACTTTCATTGGTGGAACTCCGCTCTCATGCTCGTTGACTGCGCAGCGAGTGTCAAGAATAGGCGCTGGCAAACTGCAGATCCCTCGCTCCGCTCGGGATGACAAACCCTATAAAAGATCTCTCAAATCAGCTCCCAAACCATTCGCCATAGTAAAGTAGTAGTAGTAAGCCCCAAACGGCAACCCCGAGGAGTTTTCGATCTGAACCCAAGTATTCGCAACATCGCCATTATTGCCCACGTGGACCACGGCAAGACCACGCTGGTTGACGCCATGCTTCGACAGAGTGGCACTTTCCGCGACAACGAGACCGTTGCCGAGCGCGTTATGGACTCGAACGATCTCGAACGCGAGCGCGGCATCACCATCCTCGCCAAGAACACGGCCGTGTTTTATGCGGGCGTAAAGATCAATATTGTGGACACGCCCGGCCACTCCGATTTTGGCGGCGAAGTTGAGCGCGCCCTGAAGATGGTGGACGGCGTCATGCTGCTCGTCGACGCCAGCGAAGGCCCGCTGCCGCAGACTCGTTACGTACTCAGCAAGGCGCTCGAAGCCAACCTGAAGCCGATTGTCGTCATCAACAAGATCGACCGGCCCGACGCTCGTCCGCAGGAAGTTCTCAACGAGGTTTACGACCTCTTTATTGATCTCGACGCCAAGGAAGAGCAACTTGACTTCCCCGTCCTCTACACCAACGCCAAGGCGGGCACCGCTGCCGTTCATCAGGGAGCAGCGGGCGAGGACCTGCGTCTTCTGTTTGAGTCGATCATCGACACCATTCCGGCGCCGCAAGGAGACGCTGACGGGCCGCTCCAGATCCTGGTCGCGAATCTCGACTACAGCGACTACCTCGGCCGCCTCGCCATCGCCCGCGTTTTTTCTGGAACCATGAAGACTGGAGAAGACGTTGCTATCGCCAAACGCGACGGCTCTCTGCAGAAGACAAAAATCACCAAGCTCTTCAGCTTTTCCGGGCTCAAGCGCACCGACATTACGGAAACATCGCTGGGCGACATTATTGCCGTCGCTGGCGTCGAAGGCATCACGATCGGCGAGACTATTACCAGCGCGGAGAATCCCGCGCCGCTCCCGCCCATCATCATCGACGAGCCTACGATTGCGATGCTGTTTACCATCAACACGTCTCCGTTTTGCGGACGCGAAGGCAACTACGTTACGTCGCGCAACCTGCGCGAGCGCCTGGATAAAGAGCTGCTCACCAACGTCTCGCTGCGCATGGAAGAGACCGGCAGCACCGACTCGTTCAAGGTTCTCGGCCGCGGCGAGTTGCAGCTTTCCATCCTGATCGAGATGATGCGCCGCGAAGGTTACGAACTGATGGTCGGCAAGCCCGAGATCGTCACCAAGCGCATCGACGGCAAGCTGATGGAGCCGGTCGAACACCTCACCGTCGATGTCCCCGAGGAATTTGTCGGCGTGGTCATGGAACATGTGGGCTCGCGCAAAGGCGAAGTCGCCAACATGCACAATCACGGCTATGGGCGGGTGCGCGTCGAGTTCCGCGTGCCCAGCCGCGGACTGATCGGACTGCGGAGCACGCTCCTCACGGACACGCGCGGCACCATCGTCATGAACGCGCTTTTCGATGGATACATCGAGTGGCAGGGCGAAATTCCGCATCGCCCGACCGGCGCGCTGGTCGCCGACCGCGGCGGGGTTACGACCTCCTACGCTCTCTACAATCTGCAGGAGCGCGGCATACTTTTCGCCGGCCCGGGCACGGACGTCTATGAAGGCATGATCATCGGTGAGAACGCGAAAGACACGGATCTCGACGTCAACATTGTGCGCGAGAAGAAGCTGACCAATATGCGCGCTTCAACCTCCGACGAAGCGATCCGCCTGGTCCCGTATCGCAATCTCAATCTTGAACAGGCCATAGAATTCATCGCCGACGATGAGTACGTCGAGGTGACGCCGAAATCTCTGCGCCTGCGCAAGAAGGTTCTGCAATCGAACAAGCGGAAGAAAGGTTCGCTGGCGGCGGTCGAAGGCTGATCGGCCCGCTCGTGGAGGGGCGGGCGTCCCCGCCCGTCCAAGTGTAGAGACGGGGCTTGCCCCGTCTCAGACGCGGCAAGCCGCGTCTCTACGGGAATGGCGACTTCCCCGCGGCCATTGAGGCATTCCGGGCCCACGATGTACACTTGCAATACCGCAGTGCGCCCGTAGCTCAGCTGGATAGAGCGGCAGCCTCCGGAGCTGTAGGTCGGGAGTTCGAATCTCTCCGGGCGCACCAGTTTATTTCCTTTCGCTTCACTGGATTACACCCTCCGACCCGTTTCCGGGTGCCGTTAATTTGGGAGCAATTGGGAGCAAAACCCCTTGGACTTTAGCAGCAATCTGCCGCTGCGCCTCGGGGATCGGCTGGACATAGACGCCAAGCGTTGATCCTTGAATCGACATGCCCCAGCTGATTCTGCAGGGCCTTGATGCTTTCCCCGCTCGGGTTTGCCCAGGTTGAGTAGGTGTAGCGAAACGTATGCCAACCTACCAGTGGAATTCCGGCCCGCTTGCAAGCCGGAATCAGAACGCGATTGCGGACGTTGTTCGGGCTGAGAGGCGCCCGGTTATCGCTTGGAAATACGAAGTCATCCGGAGCGCTGCCGTGCGGCCTCTAACGTGCGCGCAAAGCGAACTCGCTCACGGTCGACCATCTCGCGCGGAGCTTTATCCAACTTCTGCGCCTTGATGAAAATACCGCGAGCCCCATCCAGTGAAGCTCAAGGGCATTCTCGACTTCTCTTTGGGAAATTTTCCGTGCTTGCGCGGTTTTGCGCCTATGGGTGTGCTGCAAGATATACCGAAGCCTGATAACAACATCCAGCGTATCCCCAAGGACGAGCGGCTGAAAGAGATCGGCGACTATTTGAAGAAGGGAGAATTCCTCTTTTTCCCAGAGGTAATCCTTTGTGTCACCCTGAACAATACCGATCTAGACACTCAAGAAGTGGCGTTGTTCTCGGAGGACGTGAAGCAACCGTCGCGGTTCCTCACGACAATCTGATGGGCGAGCTATACAAGCTGAAGCAGTGGAACTTCATTCTGCAGTTGAAGACCGGGACGCCGTGCCGCTTGGTTTTCCCTACCGCTAGCGGAAAGCCGAACTCCCACATGAACGCCCAATCCCAAAAGCAGTTGGATTGAAATCACTTCCACCAGTATGCGAGCGGATGTATAGTACAGCCAGCAGAGACTCTGGACTGTCCATTGGCTGCCCTCAAGCGTATTGCACTTATCCTCGTTGTCCTCGGCGCTTTAATCGTCTCCGCTTGCGGAGGGAAATACGCTTCCACCTGGATCGCTCCGGCTATTCCGCAAACAGCCGTCCTCTCTGCGTCTCCGGCATACGGCGAAACAGGTTCCGATGTCGAAAGCGCCAACGTGATCCACGCCAGTAACGGTAAGTATTACTGGTACTACCACTATTCGGACAACGTTCGCTATCGCATCTCTGTGCTTACGAGCGACACGCCGGAAGGTCCGTGGACTAGATCCCCGCTCAACCCGATTCTCAGCCAATCGGCACCGGGAATGTGGGATGATCATTCGGTCGCATGCGCAACCGTCAAAGAAATCGGCGGCAAGTTCTATATGTTCTACTGCGGCCAAAACTCGACGGGTCCAACCTGGAGCGTCGGCCTTGCCAACGCCGACGCTCCCGAAGGACCTTGGACCAAACAGGGTGAAATCGTTCCCAACTTCGGCTATGTCACGAGCGTCGTCCACCATGACGGGCTCTATTGGATGTACAGCGAGTACCCTATCGTAAGTCAGCCGTCGCCTTGGTCCTACATGCTCAATGGCACCCCTGTCGAATGGGACTACGGGCTTGTCAGTGTTGCGACATCTTCGACCCCAGAAGGTCCGTGGATCATCTCCCAGGTCGTGCTCGGACTCTCCGCTAATCCGTGGGAAAACGGCGGGAGCGGAGGTGGCGGCTTTGTGTTTGCCTCGGAAGGCCGATATCTGATGCTCTACTCGGCAACCCCGGCAAACGCGGTGCGAGCGGATCTCAAAGACAGCATCGGCTATGCCTACAGCCCCGATGGCGTGAACTTCACGCGCTCGCGACATAATCCTATCCTGTCAGACCCGGTTATTTCGTTAATGAACGTCAACGTTCTCGCGGAGAACGCCAAGATTTACGTCTACTACACCCGCCAAGTGGACGGCACATATTCGCTTGGGCAAGTTACCCTTGATTCGCTTCCCGCCAATTAGATTCCTGCGCTAGAGGCCGAGCCCGCACGGGAGGCCCCCTAATTACTTGGTTTCACTCACACGCTTGCGAGCCGTCAGCAAGAAGAATCGTTGACAGATGCGTTGACAGATAAGCGCCTTTCGACGAGCGTGACCAAAACGTAACCAACCGACCGACATAGACCATCACCGCGAAGCCCGAGTTCGACTTAACTGTGAAGGACTACGAGGAGCGAAGGCCCTGTAGCGTCGTAGCCAATATCCTCTGCCATGAAGATTTCGTAGTCCGGCAAGTCTTTGCGTCGTCGTACCTCGAAAATCTCCGCAAGGCGGTATCGGAGATCCTCTAGCTGTGTGGAAAATTTCTCGGAAACCTGCTTGGCGGCGGCTGCGTGGGCCGGGTTATCCTTGCGCTCGTTAGTATTTAGCATTGAGAACTCGGGGCGGTCGTTGAGGTCCGCGATGGCCTTCTTTCTTCTCCGCTCAATTTCGACTAGTTGGACCTCGAACTTTTCTTGCTTCAGAATGCTGTCCTTGAGAGCCTGTTTGGTGTCGCGCATCCGCTTGGTTTCTTTGTCTGTGTACTTCTTGAGAAAGAGTATGGAGCTCTTCACTCCGGCCCCCGTGGCGGTGAACGCGGTTTGTGGCAGGGAGACAACAGCGACAATGCGAAAGATTTCTTCAATCTCGTCGTGAACGTACTGGAGGCTAGAGTTTGTCAGGATGCTATCGGGAATGACGATAGCGAGATAGCCTCCCTCGGCGAGATAGTGCCAGCACTGCTCGATGAAGAGGATCTCATAGCTTTCGCCCTCGGCGCGGTGCGAACCGCTCGACATCCAGGTTTGCGGCAGTCGTTAGCGAGCGCCCAGCAAGATTACCGTCTCGGTCGCAAAGTCGCCCCGCAGAATGCCGATGCGAACTTTCCCGGATTTGTCCGACAGTTCGGCGGCCAGCTCCATCGGCGTCTTTACTGCCCTGCCATCCACTGACCGGATCAGATCGCCGACGTGCAAGGATGCCATCTCCGCGACGCCTCCCGGCACAATCTCCAGAATTTTCGCTCCGTCGAATTCCTGGGGCGTAACCACGACGCCGAGTGCAGGGAGCGACATCCCGCGACCCAACGCAGTCACCGACGGCTGAGCCGGCCGATGGACGGCCACAGTCGAGGGTTGGCTCTCGGAGGGTTGAGTCTCGGGAGGAGCAGGCTTGTTCTTATGCCAGGGCCGAATCCGAGAACGACCAGCCTGGGCCTCAGCCTTGGGCTGCTTCGGAGGCTTGGGCTCAGTCGGAGGAAGATTACCGCCAAATCGAAAAACGATTCCGGCAGAGGCGCGGAAGTTGCTTTGGCTGGGAACGTTGTAGCCTTCGTAGTTGTTCAGGTGACGGGTGTATATATAGTCGACCGGCCCCAACTGAACTCCGATGTGACGAAAAAACCAATAATCGACGCCAGCGCCCGCAGCCAACGCCAACGAGGTATCGGACACGGTGGATGAAGACGAGGCGATCGGAAGATCCGCCCGGTCTTGACCAACCAGGCCGTGCACGAAGCCGGTGAGCCGGCTGGAGCGATCCCCAACCGTATAGCGAGGCCCAATCATGTAGGAGAAATCGCTGCAGTTCAAACCCGAAACCCCACCGCAATCGCTAAGCTGGTGGCCGCTCAAGTCTCCCTCAACAGAAAAATGGTGAAACTGGCCGACCGCGACGGAAAAGTCCCAGCCGTTTAGAGCCAACCGCCCAGAGGTCGTTTCCGGGCTCGTCGGCACGTCAAAGTTGAAGTACGAGTAGCCGCCGAATACATCGACTGCCGGAATGTTCTGAGCGGAAGCGATGCCCAGAAGAAAGAGAGCTGCCAGAACGATGCGAACTAGTTTTTCCATGTTCCTTACTGCGCCTCCAAGGAATGCGACAATGGCCCAACCGACCGCATACAACATTGTACCGACCGCCAGGGTCCGACCCGGGCCAGCCTCGCCATGAACAATCTACGCTCCTGGTCGCGGCTTGTCTTAGGTCAACACTTGCACGGGATAACGGCGAACGGCGATTATAATTGCGGATTAGAAAAAAGGAAAATGGGACCAAACGCCGGAAGCGGCAATGACCCCGCTGCCGCGACCGCAAGGGCGGGCGGCTCGATGGTCCGCGGCGCACAGCAGCGACCCGAGAAGCACCGCGAAAATGCCTCGGCGCCAGATCACGCTTCAGAACACGCCTGAAGAAGGCGCGAAAACTTGCGCGCCCGGAGAGGTGAAGTCAGCTTCCCGTTTTGGAACAATTTCACCGAAAATCGTCACACCGGTCCCGCCCGTCCATCACTGCAAACCTTCTCGCTCCGTTGTACGCTGCCATCCGATCCCGCAGACCAGGGCCAGACAGAAGTCTCGCGGAACCAATTTCAAAATTCCAAAGAGCGAAAGGAGACTTTCCCATGATCGCACGCATCCTTGAGTTCGTTCCACTAATGGAGAAGAAAGACGAATTCATTCGTGTCATAAAGAAAGAGGTTCTTCCCATTCTGAAGAAGCAGGAGGGCTTCCTCGAAATCCTTCCCCTTGTGCCCGAGATCAAGACCGAAAAAGTGCTGGCGGTCACTCTCTGGACCGACAGGAAGGAGCTCGAGCGCAATGAGAAAGAATGGTCCCCCAGGGTCGAGCAGATCCTCAAACCCTATCTGAGCACTCCCTCGACGCGAAAGCTTTACACGTTGGAAACCACGCTCTGCGAGCATTTCGAAAAGACACTGATCGCCTAAGCACAACAACCCTCGAGTAACTCGGGCCGGAGCAACCAGCTGCCCCGGCCCCTCCGCCGCCGCAGACTCACTCCATAATTCCTGTCCCCCAATCGTACCTCTGTCGCGTCGCTATTGAACGTCGGTAACTCTCCGTTTCCTCTAAAGTCATTCCCCCTTTCAACCGATAAAGTTTGGAGGGCGGCAATTAAGCCCAAGTTATGAGGTAAGGGCGAACGCGCCATCGGGAGAAAATCTATGTCAACAGCGGCAGTTTCCAGTTTATCGATTCTTCAGGAGCTCCAGAGTTTCTACCAGAACCGGCAGGCCGATCTTAAGCAGCTCGGCAGCGCTCTTCAAAGTGGGGATCTGAACGGCGCTCAGCAAGCCTACAACGCCTTGGCTGCGCTCGGGCAAAGCGGTCCCTTCGCCAATTCCGAACCTTTTTCCAAGTCCAGCCGCGCCCAGGCTTTCAATGCCATCGGCGAGGCCTTACAAGCCGGCGATTTGGCCGGAGCGCAGGCAGCCTTTGCTACGCTTACCGGCCACCAAAGCAATGCGGCAAGTTCAGCGCAGGCGACTTCGGCCGCGGTCGTAAACCTCAGCAGCACGCAGTCAAGCAACGCCACCGCAACCAGTAGTGCGCCTTCGATCTACCAGCAACTGCAAGCCTACCGGCAGCAGCGGCAAGCCGACCTCGCCCAACTTGGAAAGGACCTGCAAGCCGGCAACCTGACCGCAGCGCAGCAGGACTTCACCACCCTGACCGCGCTTGGCCAGAGCGGTCCCTATAAGAATGGACAAACCTTTGCGAGAGCCGATCGCGCCCAGGATTTCCAGGCCATCGGACAGGCGCTGCAGAACGGCGATCTTGCCGGAGCCCAGTCGGCCTTCGCAAGTCTTGCCGCCACCTTCGGCCGGCAAAACCAGCAGTCCCAGTCGGCCATCTCAGCCTACAATTCCAATTCCGGCGTTACAGAGATCGTCATCAATCTCGCTCCGCAGCCGACCAGCACCCAAACCTCGCCGGTTCAGCCACCCGGCATTCAGCTCCCAATCATCGTGACGCCTGTCGCCCAGCCACCGGCCGGTCCCGTTGCCGTTCCCGAACTCGTCATCAATTTGGGAGGCGCGGCCAGCACCAGCGCTTCGAGTGGATCGGCAACACCGGAACTCGTCGTCAACCTCGAACAGGGAAGCAGTTCTTCGTCCGGCACCTCCGGCGTTCCCGAAATCGTCATCAACCAGGGAGGCGCGTCCAGCACCAGCGCTTCGAGTGGATCGGCAACACCGGAACTCGTCATCAATCTCGGCCAGGGAAGCTCTTCGTCCGCTACTTCTTCCGCAACCCCCGAAGAGGTCACGATCAATCTCGGCAGCGGCAGTTCAGGAGCGCAGGTCTCGATTGACGCAGCTCAGGGACAGAACGGCAGCAACGCCGAGCAAGTCACCATCAACCTCAACCAGGCGAAGAATTACGAGCTCATTTTGAACCTGCTCAATTCCAACGCGACGAGCAGTTCCAGCAATGCCCTGAGTGTGAGCGCATAGTTCCCCGGGCATGGTTCCGCGGGCTTCGTTCTGCCGGCGTAAACTCACGTCGCACGCCCGGCACGAAGCCACAAACAATGGGGGCGTTTCGGAAGTGTCTCCACCCGCAACGCCCCCACACTCTTGCCGCTCCCGCTACCCTATTTATCCGGAGTCAATTCCACGGTCTTGCGCAGCGCCTGCACTGCCTCCTTTGCCCGGCCAGACAACCGGGAGCGGCTGTCCCCACGCAGGTCCGACGCGTACAGAAGAGGTTATTTGATTACTTTTTCTACTACTTGGCCCATCTTTTCATAGGGCGTGCACTTGTCGGGAGGGGTGAACAGCGTTTTGTCGGGAGTACCGAGGACGATATCGCGGTAAACAGCCGTGAGTTTCTAAGGTAGCAGGCTTCCGTCCCTGGAGTATCCTAGGGTAAGGCGCTGATTAACTTCTCTGCTATCCGCCGAAGTTGAGGAACAATCTCTTATTGATCTCCGCCCGAAGAGGTATTATGGGACCCAACGCAATAATTCGCAGACGCAGCCGAAAGATTTACGCCTTGCTGGCAGCCAGCATGCTCCTGATGGTGCTCGGCAGCGTGAAGGGTCGCGAGGTCCGAGCAGATTCTCAAACCCAGGTGTACCGACAACCTGTCTCTTCCGAGCCCCTCGTAATACAAGGCCGTATCACCACGATGCAAGGCGCCCTCGTGACTGTGAAGACGCCGGACGGCTACCCAGGCGGACCGGGAATCCATGCACAGGTCGTGATCGCGGGGCCGACCTTCAAGGTTGACGTCTCTCGTGCCCGCGTCTTGTTGCCCGATGGAAAGCAGGCTGACACGCTGCCACTCACGGCCGGCGATCGCGTGCTGATGGTTCTGAGCCGACCGGACTCAGGGTCGCCTGCGCCCGGCAGCCCCGGCAACGTCAACCAGACCTATTTTGCGTCTACCATCGAGCGTATCGTGTACAGCGACAAGATCACTACCCATTAGTGCGGTTTTCGTGATGGTGTGTAGTGCGCACCCTCAGCGGCTAAAGCCGGAACCCGTTGCGACTCCTGACGGCACGGCTGAGGCCGTGCCCTACCCGTTCCCGACTCCCTATATAGCAAATCGAGAACCGCTCTAGTGCGAAGATTCGAAGCCATGGGTACTTCTACGCTGGGCGGCGCGGAAGGGCAACGCCCATGAACGCAGTAGGATGCTCATCCAGGGGCGGGAAGGGCTGTTGAACGAAGCCACTGTTTCGTCCGGCAAGACTGGATCCCCGGGGGCGAGCGCGAGATTCCGGTACACGCCACCCCAAGGCGCTTCCCAGCAACCGATATCGCGTTGTGAACCCGGGCCAGCCCAGAACAACAACAGGGAAAAAAGAAGAGGCCCTGCCTAAGCAGGGCCCCTGAAGAACTGCCATTCTTAAACTGCCCGCAGAAAGGTTACTTCCCGAGTTTGCCCCGCGGGCTTCCGATGCCGGTGCACTGATCATAGCCTGTACCAGCGTTGTGGCCGGTGCCGTTCGATCCCGTTGTGACATCGTAGAAGTTTGTCTTGTATGCGGTGAACGCGTAGAGTTGAGAATAGGTGTAGTCGTTCTCGTGGGCGAGGTAGTAGCCGCCTCCCGGAGGAGCCTGCCCGAACCTGTTGTTGGAGGCGTTGACGATGCCGGCCAGTGCAGGTGAGGATACGCTAGTGCCCCCTACGACATACCAGGCGCCGCCCCCATAGGTATCGTAGACCCACACGCCGCTCGCAGGATCGGCGTCAAATGACATGTCAGGAGTTTGTCGCGCTCCCTGCCCAGCCAGTTCATACTGAAAGTTAGTCCACGGTCCCATCCCGTTGAGGATATTCGGCGGGCTTTGCCAGAGTTCATAGGCGCTTACGCCGCCGCCTGAACCAGACCAGCAGCTCTCACTTAAGAAATTCCCGTTCGCGTCGCGGTTGACGGTGGTACCGCCTGCGGAGATTACCCACGGCGAAGAACTGGGATAGGCAGCGCCCCATCCAGCGTCGCCAGCGGACGCAAAATAGGTGATGTTCTTCCAGTAGTAGCGGTAGAAGAAGTCGTCGGTTGTGCCGACTTCACCTGAGAACTCTCCACTTGCCCAGCTATTGGAGATATCGCCACCGCCGTAGGAACTCACCTTTATGCCGGCCACAGCCTCGGCATAGAGCAGGTCATTGTAGCTATTGCTGCAGGCCTCGACCAGAATGATCTTCGCGGCGGGTGCCATGGCGTGTGCCCATTCGATGTCCAGAGACTCCTCCAGGCCCCAGCTCGTATTGCCTGGGGGCGTGCCGCTGCAGCTGGCAGTCAGGCCGCCAAGAGAGCCGAAGCTCGAGTTGGCATAGACCTTTATGAAGGTTTTTGCTGTTGGTTTTGTTAAGCCAAAAAAGGTCGAGAAATACACCAAGTCGGAAAACGCATTCGGGTCGTCATAGGCGTCCACCAACGCGATCGCGCCCCAACCGCCGGAGGCGTGGCCGCTGCCGCCGGCCGGAACGCATCCCGCGTAGGCTGGGCCAACCTTGTAAACGCAGGCCAGCGATGCCGGATACTCAGCATAGGTGTTTTCCGGGCTAATGGACGACATCTCGCGGCCAGCGGGAGCGAAAAGCAGGAGGTTAGTGTGAGCTCTTAAGCCGGCATCCTCGGGACGCGCGACGCTGCTCGCTGGGGTGATCACGGTGCCCTGCGCCCTAACAGTCGCCGCCGGAGGCGCCTGATACGGCGCTGGTGCTTGTTCGGCCCCCGGTTGCTCTGGAGTGCGCTCGTTCTGCGCCGCCACGAAGGTTGAGAAGCTCACGACCAATACTGTAACTGCCGCTACAACGATTACTTTGCTTAAGAAACTCCAATTCTGGTTTTGCATGAAATTTTCTCCTTCCCCTGAGAGGGAATGTTGTGAGGCCAAGAAGATATCCCCATTACGAACCGAGGCCGTTTAAGGCTTCCTGTCTGACCGGACGTTCGAAGGAATTTCCTCCTGGGAGTTTTGTTCAAAATTTTGAAGTTTGCACGATCCGAACTCAGTGAGGCTCCACTGGGGAAGCGTAGCCACCCACGCTGACGCATGAAGCTTAGCGCATTTCCAAACTAAGTCAAGTTAATAATCCGGTCCTGCGAAAAAAATCTTGGGAAGATAAAAACTTTGCGCTCTTAGCGCAAAACATCGGCATCAAGGCGAAAATGTTTTGGCCCAGCTTCGGCAAGAACCCTAGCAGGCTGCGGAAAAAGTATCGTCTGCGCCGCAGTCTCACCGCAGCGGCTAAAGCTGGCACTGAAAACAAGCTAGAAGCCATCTCATAATGAGCCGAAGGGGTAAACTGCCGGGGCCCTCAGGGGTTAAAGCCCGCATGTTTGGCGGTCCGGAGTGGCACGGCTGAGAGAGTCTGTGTCGCAACTCGGTGCCGTCCCTCCGGGACTCGACTTTGTTCCACTTTTGTTTCCCGGCACTGACGTGCCGGGCTTTCCTGTGTCGCCGCTTCGCGGCTGGAGCCGTGGCGCGTTCCACTTTTTTCCTGCGCTTGGGGTTGCGACACCGACTCTAAAAGCCCACGCTGATTTCACCGGGCTTACGCGGCCCTGAAGGGCCGCTCTTCCACGGTGATGCACACATTTGTGAGTTTTTCTTTGTGAGTTTTCCGCAGCCTGCTAGAACGTGATGCGCACTCCGAACTCCATTTGCCGCGGCGCCCCGTTCGCATACGTGCCCGAACCGGGCAGAACCCGATCCAGCCGCGAAGTGCAGTAAGTGGTTGAGCTGCCGCAGTATCCCGCCGAACTCGCGTTGTTCAGCGAACTGCCGGGCGCGCCGTTGAGCACACCGCTGAGCTGGTTCCCCGCGCCTCCGAAGTTGGCCCAGTTGAAAAGGTTGAACACGGAGACATTCGGCTCCAGCTTCACCCGCTCCCCAACCTGGAACGGCCGGCTCAACCGCAGATCCATGGTCTTGAGCCAGGTCGCTTCGGCATAATGCCCCGGCAGCGCTTGAATCAGCGGCGAGTAAGCGCCCAGCGCCACCAATTCCTGGCCGGTGAACAAACCGTTATTGGCCAGCGCCTGCCCCGCCGGCGTCAGTTTTCCGGCGAACGTGCTGTTGTAAAACGCGATGGACCGGGTCAACTTGCTGGTCGAGTATTTTCCCGTGCTTCCGATAAACCCCGGCAAAAGATCGCCCACTGTGCCGTCACCGGTGAGGTCGCTGCGGAAGATTTCCCCCGGCACTCCGCCGCCATCCTGTTGCGGAAGATAAGCGCTCAGCGGAAGCGGCGACGCCAGATGCGCAATCATCGAAAGCCGCAACCCGTGCGGTAAATCCGCCGTCGGAGTAAAGGTAAGCTGGTGCGTCCGGTCCAGCCCCGAGGCCCCCCAATGTCCGCGGTGCGGCCGGTTGTAATCCTCCGCCACGTTCATCAGCGAATAATCTCCGCCGCTGCCGTTGGGCTCCGCGATGTTGCTGCGATAGCGCGACCACGCATATCCAAACGCCACTTCCAGCCGCCGCACTTGCCGCATCGGGTTCTCTCCGCTGACCCCTCTGTACGCCAGGTGCAAACCCTGATACTGCGACCGTCCGCTCGGAAAGTACATGATGTTCGATCCCACCGCCGGATTGATCCCGCCGAACGCCGCCTGCTGCTTGCCCAAGACCGAGCAGGGAAACGGTCCGCAGAACGCATTCGACGAATCCAGCCCCTGGCGCGCGAAATCCGCGATAGTCGCACCCGGCACTGCGTTCAAATAACAATTCACGGAAGTCTGTGAACCGATCTGCGAACCGTGGACCCCGACGCCAGCAAAAGTTGCCTGCGGGCATCCGACTTTTGTCACAGTCGCATTGATCGCCGACAGCTCCGCCGCATAGGTATTGAGCAAGGGGTTGGTATTGGCGCCGTCCGTCAGGAAGCCCGCGTCGCCCACGTGATTGGTGTCAATCCCCAGCGGGAACTGGGTGCCGAGCTCGCGCACATAGTCGATGGAGAACATGCCGCGCTCCCCCAGTTGATGCTGAATTCCAGCGGACATGTGCACCACCCGCGGCGTCCTGAAACCGGGGGCCAGCAGGCCTCCAAAATTCGCCACGCTGTTCGCCAGCGAGTACACATTCTGTCCGCCCGTCACCGCCGACTGCGCCGCCAGGAATTGCGACTGCAGATCCTGAATCGCCGTCGAAACCGTACCGATCGGCTGTCCGCAAATCTGCGTCGCGATATCCAGCGAATCCACGGAACTCACCACCGATCCGTTCGGAAACAGCACCGATCCCGTAGGACAGAGCGTCAGGCTGCGGTTGTATTGCCCGTTCGACAAGCGATTGATGCGATCCTGATACGCATTCTGCAGCAGAAAATTGTCATAGAACAGCCCGCCGCTCGCCCGCACCACCGTCCGCCCATTGTGTCCCGGATCCCACGCCACACCGAGTTGCGGAGCGAAATTCCAGTTCGGCTGGTTCACGCTCTCGCCCAGATTCTGGTGCGCATTCAAACCAACGTTCGGAAGCAGACCGAACTGATCGAGAATCAAGCCACTCGTGCATGGTGGAGTCTTCACGATCGTCGGATTGATCGCCGAACATGGCGTCGCCGAGAGATCGCTGTTGGTGCGCCCGCTGTCGCGCACATAATTCACACCAAAACTAATGTTCAGGTTCGGAAACAGGTTGAAGGTGTCGCCCAGGTACCCTTCGAGCCGCGTGTCGAAGTGTCCGCCGCTCGAGCGGTTGAATGCCGAGTTCTCGCTGAAATTTCCCAGCCCGTTGAAAATCGCGACCGTGCCCACCGGATAGTTCAGCGGATTGTCCGCAGCTCCGCGCGGATCGCCTGGGTAAAGGGGCAACAGGTTCGGGTTGCTATTGATGGCAGCGATCACGTCCAGTCCATTCGAACTGCTCACCGACGGACCATAATTTCCCGGTGAATAAAAATCACCCTGCGCGATGCGATGAATCGCTCCCCCGAAACGTATCGTGTTATACAACTTATAAATCGTGCTGCTGTCGTAGCGCCCGAGAAGATCGCGTTGAATCGTCTGTCGCGGACCCGCCACGGTCGGCCCCAGTCCATACGATCCTAGCTGCATGTGAAAAGGCGCCGCCAGAATCGTCGAATCGCTCAGCGCCGGATTAATCGCGTTCACCATCTTTTGATAGCCGAAGCGCGCGCTGTTCACAAACCGTCCCCGGTTCCAATCCAGCCCAAACACCGCAGCCGGAACGTTGAGCTGATTGCGAAAATTCGACTGGCTGTCCGGCGGCCCGATCTGGTTTGCGTTGTCGTAGCTGAGCCGCACGAACCACTTGATGTTTTCGTTGACGTCATAATCCAGCCGCGCCGTCAGCATGTTCTCGCGAAAATAAGCGTCCCGCAGGCTCGTCCCGCTGAAAGCTGGGAATCCCAGCAGGAACGGCAAAACACCGTCCTGCTTGCTGCGTTCCGCGCCGATGAATAGAAACGCCTTGTTCTTGATCACCGCGCCGCCCGCCCCAAATCCATATTGCTGCCGGCTGTACTTCGGACTTCCTGACGGAAACCCCGCCAGGCCGGCGATCCGGTCGCGCAGATTGCCAAACAGATTGCCGTGCCATTCATCTCCGCCCGAGCGCGTCGTCACCCGCACCGCTCCACTTGCGTTGAGCGACTGAAACAACTCCGGCGTGACCCGCGAGACGATCGCTTCGCGCACCGCCTCCGCCGGCAGGTTCAGCGTGGACGCGCCCCGGGTCTCATCCATTGCCTCGACTTCATCCATGTCGTAGTGCGTCGTTCGTCCCAGTTGGCTGTTGATCGAGAGCGATTGAAACCCACTCTTGCCCGGATCAAGAATCCTTCCATCCACCGCCTGCACACCCGGCTCAAACTGCCCCGCATTCAGATAGTTCCGCCCGTCAATCGGCAGCTTGTCGTTAACCTCGCCACTGAACTTACTCTCCAGCCGCACCGGCCCCGGACTAATCCATTCCAGCTTGAAATCCGCCGTGACCGCCGCCCCCAAGACCACGTTCACGCTGCTCTCGACCGGCAGCATGTCCCGGCCTTCCACCCGCACCACATAAGCGCCCGGCGGCACCGGCTCGGAAACATATGTGCCGTCCTTGCCGGAGCGCGTCACGCCCCTGGTTTCGGTGGCCTTCGAACTGTAGAAAACCCGCGCCCCTTCCACGGCTTTGCCGTCGTCATCCCGCACCGTACCTTGAATGGTGCCGGTGGTCGGATTTTCCTGGGTCGATTCCTGCGCCCACAACGAAATCGTGAGCGCGGCAGTGAGCGAAACGACGAGCAATAAAGAAATGGGCAGAGAACGACGAACATGCAAGCCAGAGCAATCGAACAAAGTGCCACTCTCCTGGGGGCAGAACCTCAAGTAGAACCTGGAAGCGATTCCGCGTCTAAGGGTCTAGTTTTTCCACTGCAATGATTTTCGACTGAAATCGAATAGAACAGTTTACTAGATGCGCCCAGTTCTCCGGGGCGATGTATGAGTTTTTCGGGGCCAGTTCCCAAACCGCGGTCCAAACCAGCTCCGGCTGCTTCTCGAAGCGCAAATCGGGATAGGGGAGCGGTCGCGCGCTCGCCCCTCCCACTCCAGCGCACAAGCAGTTCCGCATCCGGCGGTTCGGTGGGTTGAGCCTGAGCCGACCCAAGAATGAAGCTGACCTGTCAAATCAGTCGGTAGCCCCGCTCCGAATACCATCCATTGTTTCATAACAAGAAATACAGTATTCGGTATTTGCAATGCCCGAGTGGGCTAAACAATATCCGGGACAAATCCATGTAAATAGTTGAAAACAAATCTAACTAATCGGAATTATCCGTCTCGTCTCAACAGTGGATGACAAATTGCATTGTGTTGACCCTACGATAGGTAGCGCATCTACTTAATCCGTCTTTCGACGTTGTCTAGGCCTCCCGTGGTGAAAGATCGGACCTAGATTCTCCTGTCGGCTAGCTGCCACCACGCTTCGCTTGGGGAAGCGGTTCGATTGGCAGCAAAACGATTTCTGAAAGGACGACATTTGTTATGAATATTCCGAAAGGAAGGTGGACGATGTTGAAGCTCAATTCTCCCCGATGCAGCGCACGATTTAGCCTGCTGGCGCTCATCACCGCTTTTGCACTGCTTTTCTCGGCTGTGGCATTGGCCCAGATCACGGTTTCGAACGGCAGTATCGCAGGGACCGTGACCGACGCAACCGGCGCAGTCGTCGCAAACGCCAAAGTCACGATTACGGGCCCCACGGGACAGACGATCCACGCCAACACCGGCGGGTCGGGGTCGTATTCTTCCGGCGCACTGATTCCGGGCGTCTATACGGCGCGCGTCGAGGCCAAGGGCTTCAAGACGGCGCAGTTATCCTTGAACGTCCTCGTGGACAACACTGCCAACGGCAGCGTGAGACTGGAAATCGGCTCGGAAAGCACGGTGGTTGAGGTGCAGGCCAGCGCAGTTCAGGTCAACACCGAGCAGGCCACGGTGCAAGGCGTCCTGACTGCCACGCAGATCGAAACCTTGCCGGTGAACGGCCGCAACTTCCTCGATCTGGCGCAACTCGAACCCGGTGTCCAGATTCAGGACGGCACGAATTTTGACCCAACCAAAGTCGGCTACTCTTCGATCTCGTTCGGCAGCCGTTTTGGCCGCACCGCCCGCATCAATGTCGATGGCGTGGATATTAGCGACGAGACGGTCGGTACCACGACCGAAGATATCCCTGCCAGCTCGATCCAGGAGTTCTCGCTGGCGCAGTCCAGTTTGGATCTCTCGAACGATTTGACTTCCTCCGGCGCGGTCAACGTGATCACGAAGTCGGGCACCAACACGTATCACGGCGAAGCCTTCGGCTTCTACCGCGACAGCGCTGTCGGAGCCGCGGGCCTGCCAACGCCTCCGGGATTATCCTCACCTTATCAACGGAATCAAGACGGCGGGAACTTCGGTGGTGCGTTCATTAAAGACAAGCTGTTCTTCTTCTTGGACGGCGAGCGTACCCTGCAACACCTGGCCGCACCGGTGCTGGAATCGGCTCCGCTCGATTCCTATTCCGGAACCTTCCCGGCTCCTTTCAAAGAGGGTGAGTTGATGGGCCGTGTGGATTATGCCCTGACCAAAACCGCGCGTTTGTTTTATCGCTACAACTATTTCCAGAACAAGGTCTACGCGACCTTCTTCCCTTCCAGTTTCCAGGTTTACCAAAACAAGGATTACACGCGGAATCATGTAGTGGGCTTGGACTTCAGCACTGGCAGCTTCACCCACACCATCCGCTTCTCATACCTGAAGTTCCAGAACGAGATTTTGGACGCCACGCGGGGGACGAGCCTGCCCTTGGCCAACTTTCCGGTCAGCATCAACATCGGAAGCTTCACGGTAGGCCCGAATTATTTGGCACCTCAAAGCACCCCGCAAAGCGATCACCAGCTCAAGTATGATGGCAGCAAGAATATTGGCAAGCACATCATTCGTTTTGGTTTCGGTTGGAACCACATTCAGGGCGGCGGCTTTGCCAGCTTCTTTAAGATTGATCCGCAGGTGTACGGCTCGCCCGGGGCCGGTAACTATTGCGAACCTGTCTCCGCAACTTGCCCGGTAGGCCCGGATGGGACGACTGCTTCCAATCCGCTCAATTATTATAACTTCGAGACTATTCTCGGAAACGGTCAGGGCTTTTCGACCACAGCGCCTGCGTTCGGGTTCCCCGCCGGCGGCTTGGGTCCAGACAATCGGATATCTCTATATATTGGCGACTCCTGGAAGGTGCGGAAGAATCTGACCGTCTCCGCGGGCTTGCGTTGGGAACGCGACACGGGCAGAACCGACAGCGATTTGGGCGCCATTCCGGAATGGAACGCTGCCTTCCCGGGATACGGAAATCCGGTGCAGCAGCCCAACAAGAACTTTGCTCCGCAGTTGGGAATGGCCTGGGATCCGAAGGGCAATGGCAAGACCAGCATTCGCGCGGGCATCGGGTTGTTCTACGAGAACGTGATCTTTAACAACGTTCTCTTTGACCGGCCCCTGCGCTTGAAGAGCGGCGCGTTCCTGGCATATCCCGTCGCTTGCTATGGGGGCAGTGCGCTTCCGGTGGCTGTTCCATCCGGAACCATATCCGTGGGAAACGATCCGTCGTCGCCGGGCGGCCAAGTAAATTACTGCGCGGAGACCTTCGGCCAAGCAGGCGCCGCCCTCGCAGCATTTCAGACACAGTATCAGGCCGACACGCCGTTCAGTCTGACGGCCGCGAACCCGAATTACATTGGCACGGCTCTGGGCGAGGGCCTCAACGAACCCGCGTATATGTTCGCGCCCAACTACGTGAGCCCGCGCTCGGTGCAGATAAACTTCGGAATCCAGCATGAAATCCGCCACGGATTGATTTTCAGCGCGGACTTCTTGCGGAACGTGGAAACCCACGCCCTGCTCGGTATTGATATCAACCACGCCGGATCGACCAAGTACTTCAACGCGACCTCGGCGCAGGCCGCCATTACCAACACCGTAGGCGCCTGCGGCGCGTCTTCCCTGGCCGGGGCCATTGGTACTGCCGGTTGCCCTGGCCTGCATCCTGCGACATCTACAACTCCGGCGGGGTCGGCAACCATCGCTGATTTTGCGGCGTTCGGCCTGGGATCTCCGTTGGACGTGGGCTCGTCATGCTTCGATGCAGTTACTCCGGCCGCGAGCCCGCTTGGTCCCAAAGGGACTCCACTTGGCTATGGCTGCGCCTTCGGCGGAATCAATCCCCGGTATGGTCAAATGGGCCTGCTGGAGCCGATTAGTCGTTCGGTGTTCAACGCCCTGCAGATGAAACTGGCGCAGAACGTTAAGAACCCGCTGCCGGGAGTGAAGTCGTCAAACTTCCAGATCTCCTACCAGCTTGCGCGCTTTATCAACCCGCTGGCGGCCCAAGGCAACTTCGCGCCGTCGAATCCGGTGGCCTCCAACGATCAGGACTTCGTTCTGAATGCTGCGGACAACGATCACCCGCTCAGGTACATGGGGCCGTCGCTGCTCGACCGCACGCATCAAATCTCATTCGGCGGGTCCTTTGAAGTGCCCTATGGCTTCCACTTAGGGATCATGGCTCACTTTTACAGCCCGCTCTCCAGCCCGGCAATCGTCGGCACCACGGGCGTCGCGGGACAGAACTTCCAGACGGACTTCACGGGAAGTGGCGTCTGGAGCGACCCGCTGCCCGGCACGAAGAATGGATCGTTCATGCGTGACTTCGGTGTCAGCGGAATGAACGCAGCCATCAACAACTACAACACGACTGTTGCCGGCCAGCCAACGCCGGCAGGCCAAGTGCTGGTGAGTAACGGACTGTTCACGGCGGCACAATTGAACACGATTGGCGCCGTCGCTCCGACGCTCTCTACGGCTCCGGCCAACCAGATGGTGTTTCCGTGGGTCAGGGCCTTCGATTTCAAGGCGAGCTGGATTTACCGTATCCACGAGCGATTCACCCTCGAACCGAGCATTAATATCTACAACATATTCAACTTCTCCAACTTTAACCTTCCGCCAGGCGTGATGACCGGTTGGCTCAACGAGGGAGGCAGCTCGATTAACAGCGTTGTCGCGGGAAGCCCGAGTGCTCAGACGTTCCGCATCGGAGCAGGAACCGGCGTGTTCGGCTTGGGCGCGCCCCGGGTAATTGAGTGGGGTCTGCGTCTGACCTTCTAGGCACTGCTGCAAACTGCATTTCGAGCCACCAGTCCCAGACTGGTGGCTCGTTTGTTTTTGAAATGGCTCGGCATTCGATCGAGAGGCCTCCCCAGGCACTTATGGATTGATTTGGCTTCGCAGATGCTTGGATAGTTTCTCGATCTGCTTGAGCTTCTCGATCACGTCCTTGGGCAGCATTCCTTTTTGAATGCTCGCGACATCGGGAGGGATGGTTTGGGCAATCCTGGCCAGTTCGTCGGCCTCCTGGACGAGCTTGGCCACGTCAAGATGAGCACGCTGCACGATCGGAGGGGGGATGCTCTTTTCCGTCTGTGCCTCGACTTGATCCGCCTGCCGCACTCCGGGCGGGATCCTTGTCTGCGCCAGAAGTAAAGATGCCGCAAGCAAAACGAAAGAAAGAGAGATAGCAGGGAGTTTCACGGCGGACCTCCTACCGTGGGGAGCGATTTCTCAGCACATTGTACATCCAACATTAATGCCGACGGCAGCGCCCTCGTCTACTCGACGTACCTCGGCGGCAACGGAATTGACCGGGGTTACGATCCGGGAGCGCAGTCGCTGCCCCTTTAGAACGTCCCCTTGCGCGTGTAGTATCCGGCGCGATAGTGCGACTGATACGGACCTCCCGGCGGCGCGTTCGTCAGGTCCACCCGCAGTTGACGGAATTCCGAATCCGAATAGCGCTGCGACGGATAGTACGCCAGCAGATACTGCGTTCGCAGTTCGTCGCCGATCTGGCGGAAAGCGTCGTCCAGTTGCGGCAGCGACGTGGCGTAGTAATACTTCCCGCCCGTGTCCGATGAGATCTGAATCAGCGCGTGCTCGCCGCCCGTGTCTCGTCCCGCGCTGGCTTCGATGGGCACGATGATGATGCTATAAATAATCGCTTCCGCCTCCTGTGCCGAGCGCAGAGCTTCTTTGTAGTTCACCTGGCTCACCGTGTCGCCGCCGTCGGTGATCACCACCATCACTTTTCTTCCCTGCCGCCGGTTCAGCGCCTGCGATCCCAGAAAAATCGCGTCGTAGAGAGCCGTTGCCGAGCCATTGCGCACCCGGTCGATTCCGGCGTCGATCTTTTTCAAATCGGAGGTGAACGGCACCAGTTCGCTCACTTCCTCGCTGAACTTGTACAATGCCAGTCCGTCCTGCGGCCGTACAATCGCGTGCGCGAACTTGCGCGCCGAGATCAGCTCCAGCGGCAGATCCTTTCTTGTGCTCAGGCTCGTATCCACCATCAGCACAATCGACAGCGGCAGCGCCGATTCCCGGCTGAAGATCGCGATCTTCTGCTCTTTGCCGTCTTCCTTCAGCAGAAAATTTTCCTTCTGCAGGTTCGCCAGCGGAGCCCCACGCGCATCCGTCACCGTTACGAACACGTTCACCAGCTTCACGTCCACCTTGAGCGTGGTTGCCGGTTCCTCCGCCAGCAACTGGGAGGTGGTGCAAATGACCGAGAGGAAGAATAAGACGCGTCGGATGCGCTTCATGGAAAGATTCCAGGTTTCCAGGTTTCAAGGGTTCAGAGTTTCAAGGTTAAACCTCAACAGCACTCGCCTTTTCCCTGAAACCTTGCAACCTTGAAACTTTGAAACCTTCACTAGAACAATCATTTGGATGCAGGCCGCTCGCCCGCTGTGCCTCCCGGCGATCGAATTTCTTCGGGAAACGGCTCCCCGTCCGCCCAGACCGCTCCATCTTCAAAATATTCTTTCTTCCAGATCGGCACCGTCCTCTTCAGCGTGTCAATGATCCACCGGCAGGCCTCAAACGCCGCGCCCCGGTGCGCCGCAGCCACCACGATCAGCACGCTCGTCTCCCCGATCTCCAGCCGCCCCAGCCGGTGGATGATCGACGCTCCCCGCACCCCAAAACGCGCCCGCGCCTCCATCGCCAGAGTTTCCATCTGCTTCAGCGCCATCGCTTCATAGGCTTCATAGTCCAGATAATGAGTGCGCCGCCCACGCGTGTTGTCCCGCACCACGCCGTCGAAAATCACCGCCGCGCCATCCGCCGGACGCTTCAACCGCCCAACCACAGCCTCCAGATCAATCCGCTCGCGGACGATCCCAACCTCGCCCTGGACTTCGCCTCGAACCTCGCCCCGGACTTCGTCGTTGCCGCCTTCCGCCGACCCGCCGCTCACCGGCGGCAACAGCCCGACTTCATCACCCTCGCGCAGCGCCCGGTCCGCTCCCGAATATTCCCGATTCACCGAAATCGCCAGCGACGGTACCATCGCTTCAAAGCGCGGCGCCTGGCGCGCATAACGGAAGAGTACATCCCGCACCCGCGCCCCTTCCGGCAGATCAAGGGTCTCGCCGGACCGTCCGACCAGGTCTTTCAATACGCCAAAAAAAAGCACGCCAATCTTCATCAGAATTCGTCTTTTCCCGTAGAGGCGCGGCTTGCCGCGTCTCCCGCGTAGCGCACCAAGAATCCAAAAGGCTTCATGGCTCGGTACTGGCTACTGGCTACTGAGCCCGCGCACCAGTGTAGCGCGCGCGCACCCCAAAGGACCTGTCCGTCCGCGTACTCGCCCGCGCCCGTCCCTCCGGTTCGGTTCAATTACCTCCGTAATCGTGCATTAGGTCACTTTCCCGCTTAGTCTTATTGCCAACGCTCCATACACTGAGGGGAGGCTGTCATCGTTAACGCTGCTCAAACCGACGCCCGCAGCGCGTCCGCTCGGTCTTTCCTCCACAGCCTCAATATTTTGATCAAGTACACCCGGCTGTATGGAGTGAACCACAAGCGCACCGAGGGCCAGTTCCTGACGGCCTGGAGCGAACTCCAGCAGGCGCTGCCCAAAAGCGGCGACACTGGTTTTCTGCTCGGCGTCTCCGACAACAAACTTCTTCTCGATGGCATTCCGCTCGAAGCCGGACAGGCCGAGCGCAGCTTCGCCCAGTTGCTGACCGCCGCCGGACTCTCCAGCATCCTGTTCTCCAACAAGGTCACGCTCGAGGACTTTACCCGCCTGGTCCGCGCCTTTTCCATGGGCGGCTCCAAAGCGCAGGACTTCGCCAAGCAGATTAAGGAAACCTTGGGCGATAACAAGGATTCCTCCATCCGCATCAATGAAGTCAAGTTCGTCGCCGCCGATCCCGCCACCGGCGAATATTCCATCGCCGCCCAACTCGCCGCCCAGGCCCTGGGCCCCGAATTCAAGCAGTGGCTCAATGACCCGCAGAAACTTCTGCAGTTGATCGCCGCCGCGCAGGGAGCGAGCAGCGGCGGTTCCGGCACGCCCGGCGGTGCGCCCCTCGGCAGCGTCCCCACCGTCCCCATTCCCGGCGGCACGGGGACGGGATCCGGCGGATCGTCCGGCGGATCCTCGGGCGGAACTTGGACCGGCGGCGTCGTTCCCTTACAAGAAGAGGAAGTCATCCAGACCATTCGCTTGCTCACCCATTTTGGCCAGGCGATGCAGGATCCCAACGCTTCCCCGGAAAAACTCCAGGTCGAACTGGGCAAGGCGCCCGAAGGCGCCAAGGTCAATCTCGCCCAGTTGCTCGAAAGCCTGGCCAAGCAGACTTCTCAGGACAACGCCAACAGCAGCAATGACACCCCGCTTCTGATGAAGGCCGCCGAAAGCATGGCGATTAAATTCGCCCTCGACCGCTATCAGCGCGGCGAAGTCAAGGTCAACGCCGTCCACGACATGATGGAGCACATGAGCCGGCAGATGGACACGCTCCGCCAGATCCTGCGAGTGCAGGAAGATAAAATGTCCAAGGCCGGCATCCTCGTCGATTCCCACGCCGACATTCTCGACCGCATGTTCTGGGCCGAGATTCCCGAAGCCGGCAAGAGAAGCGTTCTGCTCTCCAGCGAAGCCGCCTGCGTGCCGCCCCGCAACATTCGCCAGTTCGTCGAAATCCTTTTTGAGCGCGACGACAATGAGATCGCCGCCAAAATTCTCTCCAACTACTGCGCTGGCCTCGACGCCAAAAATGCCGATCCCCGCCGCAAGACCGCCATCGGACTGTCTCAACTCGCCGACCTCTATGCCACCGCGCCCGAGGAAGTCATGCCCAATGCCCTCGCCATGATCGGCGAAAAACTGGGGAAGGAAAGCGATTCCGAGATCCAGAGTCTGCTGGGCGCCGCCTTCGCGCGCTTCGGGCAGGAGGCCTGCACCCGCAGAAAGTACAAAGCCGTCGCTGAACTCTGCTACTCGCTCGAAAGTGTGGCCCACCAACGGCCAGCCCTGGCGCAGGATCTCCGCTCCCGCGTCGGCATCGAAAATCGCCTGCCCGAGATGATCGAGGAAGCCATCAACGCCGATCAGGTGCCCGAGGACCTGGTCAACGTCCTGCAGCAGCTTCCCAGAACTTCCGTCGAACATCTTGCCGACCGCTTCTTCCGCGCGCAGAAACGCGTCGAATGCGATCGCATCGTCGAACTCGTCGGCGAACTCGGACAACCCGCCGTCGACGATCTGCGCGACATCCTGCGCACCGGCCAGCCCCGCCAGGCTGCCTCCACCGTCGGCCTGTTGAGCCGCCTCGCCGTAACCACGTTGCTGGAGTTGCTGCCCTCCCGCATGGGCGAGTTCAACCGCTTTTATCAGGACGTCATCGTTCGCCAGATCGCCTACGGCGCCGCACCCGACCGCGGACGCACCCTGGTCGAACTGCTCGAACTGCTCGACTCCCTCATCCTGCCCGAGGCCATCGACGAGATCGGCATGAGCCAGGACCGCAGCGCCAGTGCCAGCCTGATTGCGCTCGCCACCGCCGGCGAAGCCCAGCACCGTCCCCCGTTCGTCCAACTGAAAGCCATCGAGTCACTCGGCCGTTTGCGCGACATCGAGGCTGTCTCCGTTCTGCGTACCATCGTCGAAGACAAGAAACTCTTCGGCTACAGCCAGCACCGTGAACTGAGAATCGCCGCCATTCAGGCGCTCTCCAAGATTGATCCCCGCTACGGCACCCAGGCTCTCGCCGACAGCGGCCTCGATGCCGGCGAACTCGCCATCGCGCCGCTTGATTCCGGCCCCGGATGTCCCTGGGTCCGCCAGCGCCGCTACGAACGCATCATCTTGCCGCGCACTCTCTCCGCCGTTCTTTCCAGTTCCTGGGGAAAGTCGAACATCGTCATGCGGGAGATGAGTCTCGGCGGCGGCATGGGCACGCGCAGCGATAATCTCCGCGTCGGCTCCGAAGCCCACGTAGAAATTTCTCTGGGTGTGAAAAAGATCCGCGGCGAGGTTCTGCTCCGCCGCGCCCGCGTCAACGAAATCGGTTTCGAGTTCGTCAGCATGGACCTCGACAGCCGCTACCGCCTCCGCCGCGTCCTGGTCGAGGCCCTGCAAAAAGTCCCCGACAATCGCGCCGCCAACTGGGACGGCGAACGCAAGGTCTAAAGCAAGGTCTCAGGTCTCAGGTGTTAAGGTCTCAGGAAGTGCGGGTGCGATGACGCCAGAGCACTCGAAGCCAGCTTCAAAAGTTATCGTAGAGACGCGGCTTGCCGCGTCTGGCTGTACCTGTCACTCACGCGCACCGATTCTGCCGCAAAGAAAAAGCCCCCGCGCAGGCAGAGGCCTTTCCCAAACCAACAAACCGCCAACTCGCTTATACCACCTTCACGAAAATAATTACCAGCGCGAACAGCACCAGCGACTCGATAAAGGCGAGGCCAAGAATCAGCGCCACCTGAATGCCCGCGCGCGCGGCCGGATTGCGTCCGAGCGCTTCGCACGCCGCCGACGCGACACGCCCCTGGCCCTGCGCCGCCAACCCGGATGCGATGGCGATCGCGAAACCAGAAGTGATTGCCAACCAGTTGGTCGAACCAGCCGCGCCTGCGCCCGTCTGCGCGAACGCCGGGACAGCCAGGACCGAGAACATCATCATCACGAACAACAACATCACGATTTTCCGCATTTTGTTTCTCCTTAATGAATTGCCCCCAGTGGGTGGTTGACGCCGTGCGAATAAGCCGGCGCCCTCACGCTGAAAGGCGAGGTGTCAGTTGTCAGGTCTCAGGTCCCAGAAAAACCTTGCAGTTGAATTTCCTGAGACCTGACACCTAAGACCTGAGACCTTCTTTAGTGCTCATGCGCCGTCGCCTCACCCAGATACACGCAGGCCAGCAGCACGAAAATGTACGTCTGAATAAACGACACGCCGACGTGCAGGCCCTCGAAAACAATCGGGATGCCCAGCGGTATGAGCGAAAAGAACACCAACGTGACCATCTCCCCGGCAAACATGTTGGCGAAAAGACGGACAGTCAATGACAGGACGCGGGCCGCATGACTGAACAGCTCAATCGGGAACAACAGGACCGGCAAGAACAACCGGACAGCCAGCGGCATGCCCTCTTGCGGCCCCATGAAATGCTTCAGGTATCCCACCGGCCCATTCGCGCGCACACCATGAAAGTGATAGTAAAACCACGTGAACAGCGCGCATCCGAGCGGCACAATCGGCACTGCCGTGGGCGATTCCAGGCCCGGCACCAGTCCAATCAGATTGCAACTCAGGATGAACAGCCCCAGCGCGGTCAGATACGGGACGAACTGCTCCGGATGATGCGAGATCGTCTCGCTGGCCATGTTATTGACGAACCCATGGATGCCTTCCATCGTGTGCTGCAGCGTACCCGGCCGCTCGACCGAGAGCCGCGTGCGCACGGCAATGAAAAATATCGTCAGCAGCAGTACCACCAGCAGTTCCATCGCGAAGCTGTTCGTGATCGGAGTCGCCGGATGCTTTGGATGAATGTGCAGCGCTTGCAGCAACGCCAGCACGGGCGCGCCGAACAAACGATTCAGAAGTGCGGTAAAAGCCAGTTGTTCCATTTTCAGACTTCAATACTTATTTAGAATTTGTCGGTACTTATTAAGGATTGTCATCCCGAGCGAAGCGAGGGATCCGCAGTTCGCTGCCGATTGAAGAACTACAGATCCCTCGCTACGCTCGGGATGACAAATTTTCAACGGGCCTTTGCTCCCCGCCGCAAGGCCGTGTACCCTTCCCATGCCGCCTCGGCCATCAGGGCCGCCACCGGCACGCACAAGCCCCACAGAAAGCCGCGAAACGCCAGCGAAGAACTCTTGAATATAGCATAGGCAGCGGCTCCCACCAACCCGTAGCGCACCACAAAGCGCAGGACGATCCGGCCGCCTTTTTCCCGGCTGTTTCGGTTGACGATGCGATCGGCTAGCCCTTCGACGCCGCGCGTCAGCGAGCGGAAATTAACGTAGGAAACCGCCGCCCCGAAGGCAAAGCCAATCGATCCGGCCCAACGGTAAAACCAGAACGCCGGCCCCAGCAGCAGAACACTAAAGACCAGCATATTGCGCAGCACGCGAGGAATGATGCGCTCGTAGATTGTGCGCTCATGGAGAGTCTCCGCCGGCAGAGTTTCCGCGGACCGGTCGAGATGCTCACGCTCATTCATCTTTCTTGAAAGCGCCCACGGCCATACGGATCATCTGCCAAAATCCCACCACCGCGCCAAACAACAGCCCGACCAGATAGAGCCACCGAGTATGCAGCCAGTAATCGGCCAGCTTGCCCAAAAAGAAGCCCAGCAGGATCGCCGCCGGAATGATGAACCCTATCTCCGAATAGCGAGCAAGCGAAACGAGAGGGTCTTTCTTCCCTGAAGACGCGTCGGACTCGAGCCTGGGCTTCCCGGCCATTCGGAGGAATTCTAAACCATGCTGCCAGCTTGCAAGCGCCCAGCGGTCGGCCGAGGAAGCACCCAGCATTCGTATTCATCCGGCCGTCCCCGCCAATCTTCTAAACGCCTACCTCCGATTCCCTGTACGGAGTTGATGGTGAGAAGGCGAGCTTTCGCCATCTATCGGAAGCCAGACCTAGGTCTGCATTGCGCGGGGATAGTTGTCGAGTGGCCGACCATCCGGGAGTTATCGCGTGGTGGCTCGAGTCGAAATGCCGAGTGCAGCCACTTCTACTACGGGTAGCCCGTTTTGCGTCCAAATGACGGATGGCCCGGCTACGGCGAAGGTTTTAGCGCGCGAGAGCGACCGCGGCGCGGACCGCCAGGACGACGCCAGCTGTGGCGGTGATTACCCCAACCACTCGCGCTACAACGACGCCATGTGGCACGAGCTTTTCTAGCGCAATCACCAGTGCCACCGCCACCATCGCCGCCAGGTTCATGACGCCGATCACCAGTTGGATCAGCATCAGGGCCCAGCAACAAGCCACGCAGAATGCGCCGTGATGCACTCCCAGGCTGACGGCACCCTTCCATCCTCCAATTGTGTGTTGGGAGACCAGAAGAAGAGGATCGCGGCAATGGCGCAAACACGCGGCCTTAAGCGGTGTCAGCTGGTATAGGCCCGCGGCAACTAGGACCAGTCCGGCGACCATGGGAACAGAGGAGCTCACGGCAAGGGAATGTATGGCAAGCTGCGCGATGGCGATGCCGAACCCGTACGCGGCCAGACCGAATCCGAGCCAGACGACAAAGTAGGCGCACGCCAGCAGCCAGGACATGCGACCTACGCGGGCGGCGTCGCGAAACCTCAGCACGCGCCGATACAGCAGCAGGATGGGTAGGGTCGAGGGCAGCATCATGGCCACCATCATCGCCAGCCACATCAGCGCGAACATCGCTGTCGACTGTATCCAATTGCCGATGGGCATCCATGTCATCGACATGGTCCAGCCGCCCGGCATGAGCATAGTCGAACTCATGCTGCGGTTGAAGTAAACAACGGGGGCGGCAGCCGCAGTAAACACCAGGAGCGAAGTGGCATACACAGGCCAGAGCCGGTCGGCGGAACTCCGCGTCGGCACCGCTGGCGAGGCCGTGGCCTGCTCGAGGTATTGGCTCATCGCTCCTCCGTGATGTTGGATTAGGCGCCTTTCGGCTGGGCGTACGCTGGCTCGACGTAGGCGAACTCGGAGAATTCCGCGTATTTGCCGCTGTGGTCGTACTTTAGTTCAGGCGCTGCGATGTGAAATCTGACCGACTTGCCCAGATCGGCCCAAGTCGAGGTGAACCCAGTCGGCTTCTGCAGCCGCAGTTGCTCGTGCGCGCCGGTGACCGGGTTTTCGATAGGAGAGATCTCCATTTGTAAGTAAGGTGCTGCGTTTATACGGCTGTGTAAAGCATCCAGCGCCACGTCAAAAGGTGCGAAGATGGGATCGAGCTGTCTGCCCGTGACGGCGACGAATATTTCAAAGGGGCCGCCGCGCCTTCCCTTCGCGAGTTCCAGGATGGCGTCACGCTGTGCCTTTGTGGCCTTGGCGTCGATCAGTACCTGCGCGGTCCCATTGCCCTCGTGCAGGGGCCCCGGAAATGACGCGAACCAGCAGAAAGTCAGACCGGCCAGTGGGACTCCATCGTATGTGCCCTGGGAGACATTCCAGACGTAGGCACCCTCGCAGAAGCCGTTGGTCGGCCGCGCATTGAAACTACATGGACATCCCCAGTCGCAATTGCAGGCACCGACAAGAAACCCCTTCATGTTCCAACTCATGACAGGCCCCGTTGCGGCACAGTATACCAGCTTTGCGGTCCGCCCAGCTGCTTGGACTGCGCCAAGCCGCCGGAGCCGACAAAAAGCTACATCGCTGAGGCAGTGAGTCTGAAGGCGGTCGGCTACAACAAGCCAACGCAGCACGGAGCTGCGTAGAACCGTGACCGGGTTACTGTCGGGAACAGCTGCCCATGACCTTTTCCGGTCACAACGAAGCATGAAAAATGAAAGGGCGCCCCTTCGACTAGCCTGAAAAATTCGTGAATTCAGAAACACGAAAAGCCTCTTCCTGGTAAAAAGCTGTTGTTCACGCAGTTTTTCACCAAACAAGAGGCTTTCGTTTGAGCGAGCATAGCACGACACAAT
>JBEKDG010000045.1:0-32076 GCA_050014475.1 Terriglobales bacterium
CCCCCTTGCAGAATCGGGCAAGGGCTGTGGAGGGGAAAATGCCGACTCAAACACTAGACCCAACTCTCCAAGAATTGCTGCGAGGACGCTATATCGCCACCCTCGGGACCGAGAACGCAGATGGAACCATCCACCTGACTGCGGTCTGGTATCTCTTCGAGGATGGCCGTTTCTTCATCGCGACCTCATCCAAAAGCCGGAAAGCTCGCAATATCGCGGCGCGGGCAAAGGCTTCACTGATGGTGGACGTGCGAAAGCCTGGAACCCAGCGAGGCGTCAACGGGGCGGGGAAAGCGGAACTGATTTCAGGCGAACCATCCAGAGAGATAAACCGGCGCATACACAGCCGATATCTGAGTGCAGCAGCAATGGCCGATCCCCACATCGAGCCTGTGTTTGCATCCTTTGATGATGTCACTATAAGAATCACGCCCGGTTCGTGGACTGCGTGGGACATGGCAGTGCTGGACGCCCAAGCCCTTGGGGGACGATTAGGCGGAACGCCCGGATACCTGCTCCCGCTGGATTGAGGTGAGTGCTTCAGAGTTTAGTTGTTGACGCTGACAGGCGATTACACTAACTGAGAATTGCTGCAGACTGGAGCCTGTCGTTTTTGTTCGTGGAAACCGTCGAGCCGTTTGCGTTTCTGAGTATTGGTACTACATGCAGGGTGTGTACCTATTCGGAAATCGGGAACTCGGCTGGTTCAAAATTGGCAAATCTCGTAACATCGAGAACCGATTCAAAGACCTCTGTTGTGTCCTCCCTTTTCCTATTGAGCAAATCGAAATCTTCAAGTGTGATGATCCCGGCTTCGTGGAAGTGCAACTCCACAGGCATTTTGCCAGCAAACGAATGCGGGGTGAGTGGTTCCGGCTGGACGAGCACGACCTCGCGTCGTGGTGCATCATGGCACCCAGGCTTGCCCAGCGAACCAACTTTCGCAAACGGGCAGCGAGCCTCCGCAAGGGTGAGTGGTCGAAAAAGGCTCGTGCTCGGGCACAGCGAAGCCGGGAATCCAAACGTTTGTCCACTTTGTCCAATCAAGCCTCTCGATGAAGGCTAGCGGCTTCAGAGCAGGGTGTTGTGCTCGGCTTTTGTGCTTCCAGCGGCGTGCTGTTCAGCACAGCGTAGAATGGCGTTCCCAACAGCAGGTTCTGGCGTCCTGTTTTTCACAGCCGGAGACTCCCTCCCTCTCCGCCATGCAGTCTGGACTGTAGAGAAATCCGGCGGCATTGCTCTGAAAATCGCGGATAATCGCCGCAATTTCTTCAACTCTTGCTCTCAAGCTGGACCGGAGAAAGTGTCCCGCCGCACTCCGCAGGCAAGCTTTGGAGCGTTTTTTGCTGGAGGGCAGACGCGCAGTCCGGTTTCAACGACCCCATCAGTGGACGCGTCCCCTGACTTATTCTAAAAGTGCATGGAATCGAGTATCAAACCGCATGGCTCCATGCGAAACTGGGCGCATGAAAGTCATCGCTGTGATTCCGGCGCGGCTGGCTTCGACGCGCCTGCCCCGCAAAATGCTGCGCGAGATCGCGGGCGAGCCCCTGGTGGAGCTAACCTACCAGGCCGTGCGCCGCTGCCCCCAACTCGACGAAGTCGTGGTGGCTACCGACTCCGACGAAATTTTCCAGTTCTGCCAGCGGCGCAGCTTTGGCGTGCGGATGACTTCACCCACCCATCGCTCAGGCACGGAGCGCACCCACGAAATCTCCACCGTCATTCCTGCCGATATCTATATCGATGTCCAAGGCGATGAGCCGCTGACTCGCCCCGAACACATCGCCAAACTGATCGAAGTCATGTGGCCACCCGAGGTCGAAGTCGGCACACTGAAAACGCCAGCGGCTGACATCGACATCAACAATCCAGGCGCCGTGAAGGTAGTGACAGATGCTGCCGGTCGCGCCCTCTACTTTTCTCGCGCCACGATTCCCTTCGATCGCGACGGCGCGCATCCCCGATACTACAAGCACCTCGGAATCTACGGACATCGCAAGGACGCGCTGGACAAGTTCGTGCGCTGGCCGGAGTCGCCGCTCGAGCGCAGCGAGCGACTGGAGCAGTTGCGCTTTCTGGAGAACGGGGTTCCGATCTACGTAGCAGAAACGCCGTTCGACACGGTCGGCGTGGACACGGAAGAGGATGTGCGGAGAGTAGAGGAGATCTTGCGGTCACGAGGCAAATTGCAGAAGTGAATTGAACGCAGAAGAACAACACCCACCACGGAGGCACGGAGAACCCCTTTTTCTCGTTTTCTCTCCGTGTCTCCGTGGTGGGTTTTGGTTTTGCCCGCGCGTCAGTGCGACTTCGCCCAGGTCTCGGCGGCGGCGACTCGCTTTGTGATTGCGGGATGCGAGTGGAGAAACCACTCGACCCAGCGGGAAGGCGTTTTTTCGGCGAGATTCTGCTCGGCCAACTTGTTCATCGACGAAATGAAGGGTTCGACGCTGGCTACCGACTGGAAGCAATAGCGGTCGGCCTGGCGCTCGTTGAAGCGCGAGTAGGCGTTGAGCGCGGGCATCAGCAAAAACGAGAGCATGGTCGAGACCAGAATCAGCAGCGGCAGATTGGCGAAATCGTGCATGGTCTCGAACATGTTGCGGCGTTCCACGGCGTAGCGCAGAACTTCGTTGGCCAGCCAGAAGCCGAAGAGCGTGATTCCCGCCTGCACGAAAATACTCTTCAGAATGTGCCGGTGCACGTGATGCCCGAGTTCGTGCGCCAGCACGGCTTCGATTTCGTCGTCGGAATAATTGTCCAGTAAGGTGTCGGCGAGAATGATGCGCCGGGTCGCGCCGAGTCCGGTCAGCGCGGCGTTGGCCTTCTTGCTTTTCTCGGAAAGGTGCCACTTATAGACGCCGCGCACGCGCGTGCCGGCGCGTTCGCTCAGAACGATCAGGCGGCGCTTGAGTTCTTCGTTTTCGAGCGGCTCGAATTTGTAGAAAATCGGAAACAGCACAACCGGCGCGAGTTGCGCGAGCAGCACAACCAGTCCGAGGAAAAGAGCCCATGCGATCACCCACCAGTGCTGCGGGGTCTGGCGTATGAGCATGTAGAGGAGTTCCACCACAATCGTGGCCATGACCAGGCCGATCAGCAGACTTTTGAATTCGTCCCAGAGCCAGGAGCGGAGTCGCTGGTTGGAAAGGTTATAGCGGTGCTCGAGCCGGAAACCGTAGTACTCGATCGGAGTTCCAAGCACTTTGCCGATCAGCATCAGCATCAGGACATAGAGGAAAACGGCGTAAGAGTAACTCTGCGAGGCGCCACGCTCAGCCAGATCGCGGAGCGTTCCCGTCCAGCCGGTCGCCAGCAGCACGACGAGCAGGCCGAAGCCGATCGCGAAATCGGCGATGCCCAGCCACCGCTTGATGCGGTTGTAGCGGCGCGATTCCGGTGAATCGGCGAGAACCGGTGTGGTTTCCGTGGGGGCAGTCATCCTGAGTGTTGTCACTATCCTATCGTGTCTCGGGGGTGGTTAGAACGCGAAAGTGCCGGGAACCCCGCGGCTTTTAGCTCGTAGCCCGCAGCCCTTCTCGGTCATCCCTGCCGTACGAATCTTTCGCCGGTTTCCAGAATTTCTTCGACCAGCGCGGGCGTGGCCGCTTCCACATAGCAGCGCAGCATAGGTTCGGTACCGGAGGCGCGGAACAATACCCACGCATCGGCGCCGTTGCCATGCTTGGGAGCGTCGAGGAAGAACTTCACGCCGTCGCGATTCTCCTTGCGCAATATGGAATAGGCGCCGAGCTTCGTCGTCTGCGGATCGGCGGCGCGGCGGATGGCTCCGTTCTTGATTTCGTCGGAAATGTGGAGATCGCGTCGGCCATAGTAGTGCGCGCCGAATTCACGCTGCAGGTCGGCGACCAACTGGCCGAGCGGCTTCTTTTCTTCCGCCATAACATTCGCCAGCAGGAGCGCGTTTAGAATGCCGTCGCGTTCCGGGAGAAAGCGGCCGTAGCCGATGCCGCCCGATTCTTCTCCGCCGATCAAAATTTCATGCTCCATCATTAGATCGGCAATGTACTTGAAGCCGATGGAGGATTCGTGCAGCTTGCGTCCGTGTTTGGCGGCGATGCGGTCGATCATGCCACTGGTGTTGAAGGCGCGCACCACATCGCCCGTCCACTTCTTGCGCACCAGCAACCAGTTCAGCAGAACGGCAAAGCACTTGTGCGAATCGACGAAGCTCCCGTCTTCCGCCACAGCGCCGATGCGGTCGGCATCGCCGTCGGTGACCAGGCCGGCGTGGCATTTTTCTTTCACCACGGTTTCCTGCAGCAGCGCGACGTGCGGCAGGATCGGTTCGGGGTTAATGCCCGGGAATAGCGGATTCGCTTCCTGGCGGATCGCTACGTAGCGGATGCCGTGGGCGTCGAATATTTTCGGAAGAACTCCGCGGCCGGAGCCGTACATGGAGTCGATGGCAAACTTGAAATTCGCTTCGCGGATCAGGTCGAGGTCGGCAAACTGGCAGATCGCCTCGACGTAGGCGGGCTTAAGATCCACCTCTTCGATTTTCGCGGGTGCCCCACTCATTCGCGTTCTGTGCGAATGAGTGGGCGGGCGGCCGCTGGGCATGGCGCCGGCGCCCAGTTCGTCTTCGATGAACTTCATGATCGCGGGCGTGGCCGAGCCTCCAAACTTGGCTTTGAACTTCACGCCATTCCAGTTCCACGGATTGTGGCTCGAGGTGACCATGACGCCGCCCGCTGCGCCCAGCTTTTTGACGTTGTAGGAAACCGTGGGCGTGGGCACGTAGTCGTTGGCCAGCAGCACGGGAATCCCTGCGGCGGCGATGACTTGAGCCACGGCACGAGCGGCGTGATCGGACAAGAAGCGCGTGTCATAGCCAATGATTATGCCGCGAGCGGGGTCTTCATGCTTGAGGACGTAGCTGGCGATTGCGCCAGCCACGCGGCGTACGTTGTCGAAAGTAAAATCGTCGGCGATGAGGCCGCGCCAGCCGTCGGTACCGAATTTGATTTGGGTCATAGTTCGTCGTTGGTCGTTGGTCGTTCGCGGCTTGTCGTTCGCTCTACGCTGTTCGTCGTTCGCAAATGCAGATCCCTCGCTCCGCTCGGGACGACAATCCAAAAGGGTGTCGCGAACAGCCAACGACGAACGGCGAACGACTGACGACTCTCACACCAATTTCTTCAGCTTCTTCTCATCCAAATGCTTCACCACTTTGCCGACATCCTGCGACTGGTCGAGCGTGGTAATGAGCAAGGCGTCTTCGGTCTCGACAATCACCAGGTTGCTCACGCCGACCAGGGCGACAAATTTGCCGGGCGCGTGAACGTAATTATTCTTCGCATTCAGGGCAAAGCTGCCGGACGCCGAGACCAGGCTTCCGTCGCCAGGTTTCGCCTTTGCCACGCGGTGCTCGTGCAGCGCGGTCCAGGAGCCGAGGTCGTTCCATCCGAAGTCGGAGGGCAGACAGAAGATGCGCGACTGGCCTTCTCCCTTGGCAGAGCGCGGCTCCAACACCGCATAGTCGATGCTGATGTTTTCGCACTTCGGGTAGAGCTTTCGAAAAGTGTCGGCGAACTTGCGCGCGCCATAAGCAGCGGCAATTTTTTCGAGGAGCGGAGCGGTGTTGGGAAGATGCTCGCGCAGCGCGTTGGCGAGTGTGTCGGCGCGCCAGAGAAACATGCCGCTGTTCCAGAAGTAATTGCCCGCGTCGAGAAACTGCTGGGCCCGGGCGAGATCCGGCTTTTCGGTAAAGCGGCGCACGCGCAAGGACTCATCGTCACCGGGCGCACCGGCCTCGATATAGCCGTAGCCGGTTTCGGCGCGAGTTGGGCGGATGCCGAGCACAACAATGCTGTCTCCCGCGGCGGCGATCTCGATTCCTGCGCCGAGAGTAGCGCGGTATTTTGCTGGGTCGGCGATGACGTGGTCGGAGGGAAACAGCCCGAGCACCGCATCGGGGTCGTGACGAAGCAAAAGAAATGCGGCTAAACCAATCGCGGGCGCTGTGTTGCGCCCAGCGGGCTCAGCGATGATCTGTTTCGGCGGAACCTTTGGAAGTTGACGAAGGATGGCGGGGCGCAGGTCGCCATTCGTGATGATCCAGAAACGGCTCGGCTCGGCCATGGGTGCGAGGCGCGCGACGGTTTGCTGGATCATGGTCTCGTTGCCGTCGAGCGCGAGCAGTTGCTTGGCGCGGCGCTTCCGGCTCAGCGGCCAGAAGCGCGTGCCTCGGCCGCCAGCCAGAATGACGGGATAGAAGTGCGGGTTCGCTCTCACGATCGTAGAAAGCCTACCATTTGCGCGGCGCGGGGCGAAAGCCTTGACTACAGGGGACACAGAGGTCCACAGGGGAAACCCGTGACACACGAAGCTCACACCGGGAAATGAGAATTTGGGCCTTCCCCTGTGTACCTCTGTGCCCCCTGTGGTGGATGGTTTGGTTTAGAGCCGTGTCGCGGGCTCAGGCACCGCCGCACCCGGTACGCAGGCTTTCAAGAACTCTACCTCCCACTGCGGACGAACATGAAACGCACCCAGGTTGGCCGGAATCACGACCGCGTCGCCTTTGGCCAGTGTCACCGGATCGCGGCCCTGCGCCTCTACAACCCCGCAACCTTCAACGGCGACCAGTATCTGCACCGAAGTTTTCCCGGACTCATCGCCGGTCGAGAATTCCTGTGGGGCTTTCAATTCAAACAGGTCCACCGTGAAGTAGGGTGCCGCAATCATCGAAGACTGACGGCTCTTGCCGCCGGGAATACTGACCGGCGCGGGGCGAATCACTTTGCCGGAGGCTGTGCGCTCCTTGACCGAGGCGAGGCCGCGCTCCAGATGCAGCGGGCGCGGGCGTCCATAGTCGTAGAGACGATACGTGGTATCGGACTGCTGTTGCGTCTCCACGATGACAGCCCCCGGTCCCAGCGTATGCACCGTGCCGCCGGCAACGTAAATCATCTCGCCCTGATAGACGTTGATCCAGTTAAGCAGCTCTTCTGCGCGCTTGTCATGGATGGCTTGCTCGAATTGAGGCACAGTAACGCCGGGCTTCAGTCCGAGGGCGATCTGCGATCCGGGCTTGGCATGGGCCACGTACCAGCACTCGGTTTTGCCCCAGGGCTCGCCGAAGCGCCGCGCGGTTTCGTCGTCGGGGTGCACCTGGACAGAGAGTTTTTCCTCGGGAAACAGAAACTTCAGAAGCAACGGAAAGCGCTGTGGGTCGCGCGCGGCCGTGCCCACGAGTTCGGGGCCGAATTCTTTGCTCAGGTCTGACAGCGATCGTTTCGCTAGCGGACCGTTCGCGATCACGCAGTTGTCGCCCGTGAGCCAGGCTTCTCCGATGCGTTCATTGAATTTGTGATTCGGGTAGATCACAGAAAGATCGAGCGTGCCCCAGGGACGCGGGTCGAAGGCGGGCGACATCAGGAGTGGGTAGAGTTGGGTCATGCGAGCAAGCGGCAAATCATCGAACTGCTGGAGCATCTACTAGTGTCGTGCCCGCAAGTTAGGGACATAAATGCACACTGTCATCCTGAGCGAAGCGAAGGACCTATGTACTTGAATTCGCCATGCACGAGGTCCTTCGCTTCGCTCAGGATGACAACCCAAACTTATGTCGCGAATTTGCTGGACACGCCACTACAGCCCGCCAAAGAACTTCCGCATGCGCTCCAGACCACGGTCGAGTTCGGCCATCGAGGTGGCGTACGAAACGCGGATGTGTTCCTTCGTGCCGAAGCCTTCTCCGGGAACCGTGGCGACGTGCACCTCGCGCAGGAGTTTGCCCGCGATGTCGGAGGCAGAGTTCATCCCGCTACGCCCGAAAAATGCTGAAATGTTCGGGTAGGCATAGAACGCGCCTTCCGGCAGCGTGCACTTCACGCCGGGGATGGAGCGCAGTCCCTTGACCACGTGATCGCGCAACTTGATGTACTCCGCGCGCATTTTTTCCACACATTGTTGCGAACCTTTTAGCGCCGCGACCGCCGCTTTCTGCACGATCGACGTTGGATTCGACGTGGATTGGCTCTGCAACTTTTGAACGGCGGTGATGATAGGCGCGGGACCGAGCGTGAAGCCGAGACGCCAGCCGGTCATGGCATAAGTCTTCGAAAGCGATCCGACGACCATGAAACGGTCGCGGAACTCGCGCAACGAACCCACCGAGAAGCGCTTGCCAGAGTAGTTCAGATAGACGTAGCACTCATCGGAAATTACCCAGATGCCGCGCTGGTGGGCCAGCCGGACGACTTCGGTCATGTCTTCCGGGCTCATCACGGCTCCGGAAGGATTGGAGGGTGAATTCAGGATGATGAGCTTGGTTTTCGGCGTCACCAGGCTTGCCACCATGTCGGCGGTGACGCGAAAGCCCTGCGATTCGTCACTCTGGAGAAGCACGCAGGTGCCGCCGGCGTAGCGCACCATATCCTTGAACGAGACCCAGTAGGGGACGGGAAGAATGACCTCGTCGCCATGGTCCACGAGCACGGAAATTACGTTGAACAGCGCGTGCTTGCCGCCCACCGAGGCCGCGGCTTCTTCCCGCCGGTAATCGGAGTCGAAGTCCACGGCATGGCGGTGCACGATGGCGTCCTTCAGCTCGGTGGTGCCGCCGACGGGGGTGTACTTCGAAAAATTCGCCTGGATGGCGGCGATGGCGGCATCCTTGATGTGCTGCGGCGTGGAGAAGTGGGGCTCGCCGGCGCCGAAATCCACGACATCAATACCCTGCTGGCGCAGCTTGTCGGCCTCGGCCACCACCGCCAGGGTCGCGGAGGGCTCGATGCGGTTGATACGTTCCGTCAGGCGGACGGGGTGAGTGACGGGTGACACGACTGTGCTCATAATTTCTTTTTCCTGGACTTCTTGCTCTCGGAATGCGTCTTGCCCGCGGGCTGCTCGCCGTTCTCGAATTTGTGAGCCACGTCCATTTTCTCACGAACCTTCTGCTCGACAAGTTCAGGCACCAGGCATTCAATGGATCCCCCCAGCTGCGCGACTTCGCGCACCAGGCGCGAACTCAGGTAGGAATACTTTTCCGCGGGCATCATGAACACCGTCTCCAGACCGGGCTGGAGTTTGCGATTCATCAGCGCCATCTGCAGTTCGTACTCATAGTCGCTGATGGCGCGAATGCCGCGCAGGATGGCCCTCGCCTCGACCCGCAACGCGTAGTCCACCGTGAGGCCGGCGAAAGTGTCCACCGAGACGTTGTCAAAGCCCGAGGTCATCGCCTCCAGCATCTTGCGACGGTCGGCCACGCTGAACAGCGGGTCTTTCTCGGGATTCTGCAGAATGGCGACCACCAGTTCGTCGAAAATCTTGCTGCCGCGCTCAATCAGGTCAAGATGCCCGTTGGTGGGAGGATCGAACGATCCGGGATAAATGGCTTTGATGCGCTTCACAGGGCCCTCGGTCGAAGAAAGGAGGATTGTATGCGGGGGAAAGCGGGGATGGCAATCGGAGGGTGATGGAGGTGAAATGATGGAGAGCCGGGCGTCCCCGCCCGGCAGACGGGCGAGACGCCCGTCTCTCCATCGATTAACAAACTGCGTTCGCGGTAGCTACCGTCTCGCCGCCGGCACTTTCGTCGCTTCCGGCGCCGCTGTCGGCATCGTCGTGACGCGTCCCTGCGTACCGGTAGCTTGCGCCGGAACCGCAGCCGGACCCCCCGACCCTGCGGCTGGGATCATTCCCAGCGCCTTGCGCACTTCGGCATCCAGCTTGGCCATCGTGTCTTTGTTTTCTTTCAGGAAGGTGCGTGCGTTCTCGCGTCCCTGCCCAATGCGCTCCCCTTTGTAGCTGAACCACGAGCCCGACTTCTCCAGGATATCGTTGTTCACCGCCAGATCGATCAGGTCGCCTTCGCGCGAGATCCCCTCGCCATAAAGAATGTCGAACTCCGCTTCGCGGAAGGGCGCCGCCACTTTATTCTTCACGATCTTGACTCGGGTGCGCGAGCCGGTGACCACGTCTCCTTCTTTGATGGCCGCAATGCGCCGGATGTCAATGCGCACCGACGAATAGAACTTCAGCGCGCGCCCGCCCGTCGTGGTTTCCGGATTGCCGAACATCACGCCAATCTTTTCGCGGATCTGGTTAATAAAGATCAGGCAGGTGCGCGACTTGGCAACCGTCCCCGTCAGCTTGCGCAGCGCCTGCGACATCAAGCGTGCCTGCAGGCCCATGTGGCTGTCGCCCATTTCGCCGTCGAGTTCGGCCTTGGGGACGAGCGCCGCCACCGAGTCCACCACCAGCACGTCAATGGCGTTCGAGCGCACCAGTGCTTCAACGATTTCCAGCGCCTGCTCGCCATAGTCAGGTTGCGAGACCAGCAGGTTGTCGACGTCCACACCCAGCTTCTTGGCATAGCCGGGATCGAGCGCATGCTCGGCATCGACGAACGCCGCCATGCCGCCAGCCTTTTGCGCCTCGGCAATTACCTGCAAGGCAATCGTAGTTTTGCCGGAAGACTCCGGACCGAAGATTTCAACGACACGCCCGCGCGGCACGCCACCCACGCCCAGCGCGGCATCGAACGAAATCGCGCCCGTTGAAATCACCGCGATCGGGACGATGGCTTCCTTCGACCCCAGCCGCATGATGGACCCTTTGCCAAACTGCTTTTCAATTTGTGCGAATGCGAGATCAATTGCCTTGTTGCGCTCGTTGGTGCGCTCGTCTGCTCGGCTACGCTCTTCGGCCATAATGGCTGCTCCTGGTTATGAATCTGGAATCCCGGGGGTACGAATCCCCCGTAGCCTACACCCGCGGGCTGGAGCGTGAAGTGTTGGCTGTCACATCAGTTTTGGTCAGTTTAGCACGAAGCGAATAAAAGGCGAAGTGTGGAGGTGATCGCGCTGGTTCGGGCAAGCTGTCCCCTGTGTTCCCCGGAGCCTGCCCTGAGCGAAGCCGAAGGGCCCTCTGTGGTTAGGCCTTTCAGACTGTATGCTCAAGGCCGAACAAAGGTCGAACAACGGGAGAGCCCCAGGTTCCGCCGCCACACCACGTCTCCCCGCTTCTTGCTAGACTTTCCTTATGCAAGCGGTAGCCCAACCCGAAACCACCAACGGCCGCGATAACCTGGGTCCAGGATCAGCCCTCTACCTAGTCGCCACGCCCATCGGCAACCTCGAAGACATCACCCTGCGTGCCCTGCGCGTGCTCAAAGAAGTCGATCTGATCGCCTGCGAGGACACACGCCAGACCCTAAAGCTCCTCAGCCATTACGGCATCCATACGCGCACCGTCAGCTATCACGAGCACAACGAGATGACCAAAGCCGCCGAACTCGTCGTGGACCTGGAAGGCGGCGCCAAGATCGCTCTCGTCACCGACGCGGGCATGCCCGGCATCTCCGACCCCGGATTCCGCCTGATCGCGCTCGCCATCCGGCATCATGTGCCGGTGGTGCCGATTCCCGGAGCGTCGGCATTCCTGGCGGCGCTCGTGGCCAGCGGCCTGCCCACCGATTCCTTCCGCTTCAGCGGCTTCCTCCCGGCCAAGTCGGGACAGCGCCGCAAACTGCTGGAGAGCATAAAGGACTCTCCGCGCACGCAGGTGTTCTACGAAGCCCCCCACCGGCTGCTGGAGACGCTGGCGGATGCGGTCGAAGTTCTGGGGGACGACCGCCACGTAGTGGTTGCACGCGAAGTGACGAAGATTCACGAAGAATTCCTGCGCGGCCGCGCGCGAGAAATTCTCGAACAACTCAAAGCCCGAGGAGACGTCAAAGGCGAAATCACGCTCCTGATCGCCAAAGCCGAAGAGGGAGCAGCCCCGTCCGCATCCGAGACCATGAGCGTCGCTCAGCGCGTGCGCGAAATCATGGCCGAAGAGAAGGCAGACGAAAAATCCGCGCTAAAGAAAGTAGCCAAAGAGCGCGGGATTGGGAAGAGCGAAGCCTATAGGGAATGGCAGCGGGGCAAGTGAAAGACGTCCGGCGAGCCGTCTGTGAGGCCGCCGAAACCTAATGGTTCCGTTTTGCAGCGTTCTTCGCCTTACGCTCGGCCTCCTTTCGTCGCTTCGCCGCTTTCATATCAAAAACGACTTTCCTCTGCCCTGACAAGAACCAGTTGATGCACTCTTCGATGCTGTCCGTCCATACGTCCGAACGGTTGCGGCTCACAGGCTGCATAATCTCGATCAGCTTCTTGTCCCCGGCTCTTGCCATGAGCCACGAACCGACCGTGTACATAAAGCGCGACCAGTCCTGAGTCGAAGGCTGCATGTTCACCGCTATGATGTCAAAGTCTCCGAACTGATAGGGCCGTGTCTTCTCCGGTGCCGTGGGAGCCGACTTAGCATCCAGCGCGCCTTTTCTCTTCCGCTTCGTGCCGCTCCGAGTCTTTTGCACTTCCACAATGAACGTATCCGGGCCAAATACGGCTCGTATGAGGGGCGCTCCGCCCTGCGTGCGCTGCAACTTTACTTGGATCTTGATTTCACGTTGGTCCGAGTCCCGACGGATATTGAAATCGTAAGGAAGATCACCAATGACGGGCATAGCACGCCAGCCTCTGATCGCGGGCAAAACCTTGGCCTCGAAAACTGCTTCTGCGATAACACCGCGAACTCCGCGTTGCACGATGTCTTGCGACCGGTATATCGCATCGAGGATTAGTTCGTAGCTGATGCGCCACTTTTGTTCAAGTGCGTGCATTGGAAGTTTTGAGCGCAGGTAGGACGTGAGACTCTCCAACTCGGACGGAGTCAGGCTCTCGATTAGCTTCTCAACGCTTTCTGTCTTTTCGCTCATTCGGGGGACGACCCGGACGCTCGGTCCGGTATTCCTCCACTTCAGTTCGCCGCAAGAACAACCTTCCGCCGACCTCAAGAGGGCTGAATCGGCCTTTGCGGATTAATCGCGCGATGGCTTGTCTCGAAACACCCCGGATTCGCGCCGCTTCTGCCTGAGATACCCATTCCTCGGGTTTGAAAGTTCGCTTCACAAAAAGGGTTGACAACGTAAACCTATTTCTAATAGGCTACTTTCGACGATACTGGTGAGTAGATGCCTTCAACCCAACGTAAAAACGCTGAGGTCAAGAAACGGACACCCGAGCAGTCAATTACAGAGCACCCCGAGAACGCGGACTACGTTGCTGATACGAAAGTGCCGTCCGACCATGTTCGCGCCCTGTTGCCGAATGCTCCGTACTACATCACAAGACTCGGTGCCGCATATCTAGGCAAGTCTCTTGAGATGTTACAGGCTCTGCCCGACGCATCTGCTCATCTGGTTCTGACTTCGCCGCCTTATGCCCTCCACTTCAAGAAAGAATACGGCAATGTGTCGAAAGATCAGTACGTTGAATGGTTCCTCCCATTTGCAAAAGAGGTTCGCCGGATTCTGACCGAAGACGGCAGCTTCGTACTGAATATCGGTGGGAGTTGGAACAAAGGAACCCCCACCCGCTCGATCTATCACTTCAAGCTGCTCATCGCCCTAGTTGAAACTGTCGGTTTCCACCTCGCTCAGGAATGCTTCTGGTACAACCCCGCCAAGATGCCAGCGCCTGCGGAGTGGGTGACAGTCCGCCGCATTCGCGTCCGAGACTCAGTTGAGTACGTATGGTGGTTCTCAAAGACACCGTGGCCCAAGGCATCTAATCTCAACGTGCTGAAGGAATACAGTCCGGACATGATCCGGCTGGCTAGGAACGGGGTGCGAGAAACTGTTCGGCCCTCCGGTCACGTCATTCGCGGCAGCTTCGACAAGATTAGCGCAGGCGGGGCAATTCCGCCGAATGTAGTTGAGGAGCACTTTGCGGAGAGTATGCTCAAACTCGGCAACAACGCTGCCAACGACGAGTACACTATGCTGTGCAAAGAGACTGGCACAAAGATTCATCCGGCTCGCTTTCCCGCAGCCTTGCCGAGCTTCTTCATCAAGCTATTGACGCAGCCGAATGACCTCGTAATCGATCCATTTGCAGGCTCAAACACCACAGGTGCGGTTGCTGAACAGTTGAACCGGCGCTGGCTTGCCTTCGATGAGGTAGAAGAATATCTTCGGGCCAGTAGGTTTCGCTTTGATCTAAAGCAGAAGACTCTGTTCTAGGTTTTTCACGCTTCGTCTAAGGAAAGTCCCCCTCATGAACCAACGAAATCCATGCGCGCTTACTTCCCCGCCAACTCCTTCTTTACCGCTTCGCTGACCACCTTCCCATCCACCCGCATTCCGGCGGCGGCGAAGCGGGCCATTGCGGCTTTCATTACTGTTCCCATGTCTTTCATGGCGGGGGCGGGCGTCATCTCGGCAATCGCGGCGCGGACTCCGGCCACGATTTCTTCTTCTCCGGCGGCTTTGGGCAGGTAGGTTTCGATCAGCTTGATCTCGGCGGCTTCCTTGTCGGCCATCTCCTGGCGTCCGCCTTTGGTGAACTGCTCGACCGAGTCCTTGCGCTGCTTGATCAGCGTGGAGAGCACCTGCTGCGATTCCTTGTCGTCGAGCGGAGCCATCTTGTCGATTTCTTTGTTCTTGAGCGCGGTCTTGACCATGCGCAGCGTGGAGAGTCGCTGCTCTTCGCGGGCCTTCATGGCCGCGACGATGTCTTTCTGGATCTGGTCGATTAAGGGCATGGGAGGATTATAGAACGCTGCGCGCTACGAGCTTCGAGCTACGTGCAAGATGGTTGCCCGAGGCTCACAGCTCGTCGCTCGTAGCTTGCCTCTGCGATTCGCCCTCCACATGCGCTTCCCGAATCCCGTTCCTTCGCATATTCTGATTTATTCCCATGCTCAAGAAAAACAGACTCTTTACTCCCGGACCGACGCCACTGCTGCCGCAAGCCCAGACGGCGATGGCTGCCTATGGCGCGCACCATCGCACCGCCGATTTCCGCGCTCTGTTCACGCGCGTTCTGGCCGACGTGAAGGAGTTCATCGGCACAAAGAATGACGTGCTGGTGCTGACCTCGTCGGGCACGGGTTTCATGGAAGCCTCGGTCTCGAACCTGACTTCTCCCGGCGACCGGGTGCTGGTGCTGACTGCCGGCAAGTTCGGAGAACGCTGGGTCTCGCTGGCAAAGGCGTTTGGCTGCGCCGTGGAGACGGTGACCGCTTCCTATGGCGAAACCATTTCGCTGGAGGAAGTGCGCCGCAAGCTGACGCCGGAGATCCGCTGCGTTTATGTGCAGGCGACCGAGAGTTCCACGGGCGCGCGGCATGACGTCGAGCAGATCGCGAAGCTGGTGCGCGCTTTGCCAGATACGTTGTTTGTCGTCGACGCGATTACTGGATTGGGCACAACCCATCTCGACGTGGACGCCTGGGGGATCGACATCATCATTGGCGGCTCGCAGAAGGCGCTGATGATCCCACCCGGCCTGGCCTATGGAGCCATCGGCGAGCGGGCGTGGCAACGCATGGAGACGGCGAAGTCTCCACGGTATTACTTCGATCTGCGGAAGGAACGAAAATCGGCGGCCAAGGCGGAGACGGCATACACGCCCGCGACCTCGCTGTTTGCGGGGATGGCGGCAGCGCTCGATTATGTGCGTCAAATGGGGGACGGGAACCTGGCGGCGGGGCGGGACGCGCTGATTGCGAACGCGGAGTTGTGTGCGGCGATGACGCGCGCCGGCGTCGAAGCGCTGGGACTGAAGTTATTCGCGCCCAGTTCTCCAGCGGCCGCGCTGACTGCTGTCACTGCCCCGGCTGGCGCCGATTCCACGGCCATTTGCAAACGCTTCCGCGAGCAGTTTGGCGCGGTCGTGGCTAATGGACAAGCCGAGATGAAGGGACAGCTTTTCCGCATCGCTCACATTGGCTACTACGATTATCTGGACACGGTGGGGGTGCTGGCCGCGCTTGAACATGTAATCGCCGAAGCGACGGGGAACGCGGTCGAGTTTGGATGCGCGGTGCGCGCGGCGCAGGGGGTTTACGCGAAAGCGAAAACTGCAGATCTCATGGCGAATTCAAATCCATAGGTCCTTCGCTTCGCTCAGGATGACGATGTTTTTTTGAGGATGACAAATTCTCAAGCGTCGTGCGCTACGAGTCCAGCGCTTCCCGGCGCAATTTGCGGCTTTCCGCCAGCAGCGACATGGAGTGCATCAGGTTCTGCAGGGTGACGATTCCGACCAGGCGCTGTTCGTCGACGATGGGGATGATGCTGAGATTGCGGGCGGAGAGTTTGCGGAAGGCGGAGGCGAGCGACTCCTGCTTCGCGGCAACGTCGAAAATGCGGTTCATCACAGCCTGCACGTAGCCGTTGCCTTCGGCGCGCAGTGCTTCGAGGATTTTTTGCCTGGAGACGACACCAACCATGTCGCTGCCGCGTACTACCGGAAAATCGTCCTGCAGCGTGTGCACGGCTTTCTCGAGCGCGTCTTCCAGAGTGTCGGCGGGCGAGAGTGTGGCGAAATCGGTGAGCATGACTTCTTCCAGGCGGACGCTTTGCAGTACGGATTGAAATACCGCCGAGCGCTCTTCCAGTTGTGCGCCGGCAAAAAGAAAGAAGCCGATCATCATCAGCCAATAGCCGTTCCAGCGCGTCTCAGGGTGACTGCTGAGCAGCATTCCGACCATGATCATCAGGATGGAAAAGACGTGGCCGATGCGGACGGCGCGCTGGGTGGCTTGAACCATGTCGACACGGCGCGAAAAAACAGCGCGCAAAGCGCGCCCGCCATCCATGGGATACGCCGGCAGCAGGTTGAACAAGCCGAGGTAGAGGTTCGACCAGACAATGCTCCGCAGCAGGGCACTCGAGTGGAGAAGCGGCCTCGCGGTAAGCGAAAAGCCAGGTATGGCCGCGAGCAAAACGAGTGCGGATAAACCGGCGATGAAGAGATTCACCAGCGGTCCGGCAACTGCGATGCGGATGTCACGCTTCCAGGCGTTGATCGGGTCCGGAATGGCGTGCGCCTCGTCAAGGATGGTGATTCCGCCGATCGGCAGCAGGATGATGCCCTTCGCCGGAATGCCCGAGCCGCGGGCCACCAGAGCATGACCTAGTTCGTGCAGAACCACGCTGCCGAAAATGATGCCGACCAAGCCGAGTACGCGCAGGGCAGCGGTGGCATCCTGAGTAGCGGCTGCGGTGCTCCACAGGAAGACCAGCAGGAACAGGAACGTCAGATGAATGCGAATTTCGATTCCGAAGAGACGTCCGACCGGGATGGACCAACTGCGCATCGACATGCCTACCAGTATTCTATCTGCTTAGACACCGGTTGACGCCGCGGGGATGCGAAAAGGCGAAACGGAAGGGCTGGGCCGGAAGATGCACGAGCCTAGCCTGTAGAGACGCGGCTTGCCGCGTCTCCCGCAGCGGAGACGGGGCAAGCCCCGTCTCTACAGGCGGGGCTGCTATGAGCGCGAACCTATGAGAGTGATTGCGGGACAGTACCGGCGCCGGACGTTGCGGTCGTTGCCCGGGCTCGAAATCCGCCCGACGGCGGACCGGCTGCGCGAGACGCTGTTCAACGTGCTGTGCGCGGGCGATCCGGCGGCGCTGGCGGAGTCGACGTGGCTCGATTTGTATGCTGGGACAGGCGCGGTGGGGATCGAGGCGCTGAGCCGCGGCGCGCGAATGGTGCACTTCGTCGAATCGTCCAAAGCTGCAGCGGATTTGATTGCGGGGAATTTGAAGTCGCTGGGGATTGTGCGCGGCTTCCAGATCATCAAGGTCGAGGCCGGGAAGGCGTTGCGGCAATTGGAGGAGGCGGGGAGCGTTGCCGATTTCGTGTTCCTGGATCCGCCATACTCGATGCAGGACGAGTACGCGAAGACGCTGGCGGCCTTGGCGGAATCGAAATTGTTGCGCGCGGGGAGCCTGGCGATCGCGGAACATGAGAAGAGGTTTGATCCGGGAGAGGTGTTCGGGGAATTACGGCGATATCGGAAGCTGGTGCAGGGAGACGCCGCACTGAGCTTTTACCGGCGGCTGGGTTAGGAATTTGCGACTTCCAATGCCTTTGTCATCCTGAGCGAAGCGAAGGACCTGCTGTCTCTTGCAGTGAGAAAAAAGCAGGTCCCTCGCTTTGCTCAGGATGACAATTGAAGAAAGGGTGTCGCGGGAACCGGCTGTCGCACGGCCTTGGCAAACACGGCGGATCGCTATAATCACTACGACATGGCTAACTTTCCACCGGTTGACGAACAACTGGCATACATCAAGAAGGGCGCGGCGGAGATCGTCAAGGAATCCGAACTGCGCGCCAAGCTCGAACGCTCGCTCGCTTCGGGCAAGCCGCTGCGGGTAAAGGCGGGCTTTGATCCGACCGCGCCCGATCTGCACCTGGGGCACACGGTCTTGCTGCGCAAGCTCAAACATTTCCAGGATCTCGGACACACGGTCATCTTCCTCATCGGAGATTTCACCGGGATGATCGGCGATCCGACGGGGCGCTCGGCAACGCGGCCTCCGCTGTCGCGAGAGCAGATTGCGGAGAACGCCGAGACCTACAAGGCGCAGGTTTTCAGGATTCTCAACCCGGGAAAAACGGTGGTGGACTTTAACAGCCGGTGGTTCTCGAAGTTCTCGGCAGAGGATTTCATCCGTTTGACGGCGAAGTTCACGGTCTCGCAGATGCTAGAGCGCGAGGACTTCCACAAGCGCTTCCATGACGAGAAGCCGATTGCCATGCATGAGCTGCTGTATCCGCTGGCGCAGGGATATGATTCGGTGGCGCTGGAAGCAGACGTGGAACTGGGCGGCACCGACCAGAAGTTCAATCTGCTGGTGGGGCGTGAGTTGCAGCGAGCGTACGGGCAGGAGTCGCAGGTGGTGCTGACAACGCCGATCCTCGAAGGTCTCGACGGCGTGAACAAGATGTCGAAGTCGCTGGGGAATGCGATTGGAATCCACGAGCCGCCGCTCGAGATGTACGGCAAAGTGATGTCGATTTCGGACGAGATGATGTGGCGTTATTACGAGCTGCTGACGGATGTGCGGGTGGACGCAATCGCGCAAATGAAAGCGGACGCCGCGAGTGGTAAGGCGCATCCGATGGCGCTGAAGAAGGAGTTGGCGCGGTCGATTGTGGCGGACTTTCACTCGGCGGAGGCAGCGGCGAAGGCGGCGGAGGATTGGGCACGGCAGTTTCAGAAGGGTGGAGTACCGAGTGATACAGAGTATATTTCGGTCGATATAGTCCGGGTCAAGAGTGCTAGGGACATATCCGAAGAAAGGTCGTACTTTCCCCTGCATAAGTTTCAAAAGTGTGCATCTTCTGGCGCATTCAATAAAGAGGACGTTAGGCTCATACTTCTGGACAAGCTACTTTTTGAAGCGGGTCTTGTACAGTCTCGAACAGAAGCTGGACGCAAGATCAAAGAGAATGCCGTGCAGATCAACGGACAACTTGTTGGGAATATTGCAGTGCTACTGTGCCATGAGGAACCGATAACTGTGCGTGTAGGTAAGAAGATTAAGAAGGTTCTATTTTCGGTCCCTTCTTGACCATTCCTCTCTCGTCATCCTGAGCGGAGCAGGACGATGCGCAACGCGCATCGTCTTGCGGAGTCGAAGGACCCCTACTCCCTTCAGAATTTTCCATCCATGGATACCAATCGCGTGCTAAATCCAGCCAGTGCGGGTTGACGAATTCCATCAGCGTGATCTTTTTCGAGCGGCGCCAGCCCTTCAGCTGTTTCTCGCGATTAATGGCAGGCTGCACTTCATCGAACGATTCCCAGTAGAGCAACCGCCCAACTCTATATTTGTCGGTGAAACCTTCAATGCGGTGAAATTTGTGCTCGAAGACGCGACGGTGGAGATTGCCCGTCATTCCTATGTAGAGCGTTCCTGAGAGGCTGCCCATGATGTACACGCAGTAGGATTTTCGTTCGCGAGACATGGGAGGAAGTAGGGGCCCTTCGACTACGGTTGCCCTTCACTTCGTGAAGGGCAACCTTCGCTCAGGGTGACAGCGTTAGAGGGTATGTGCAGTGATCGGGCTCACGCGAGAATTGGTACATTTGGCGCTCGCTTGTGCCAGTTGGTCGCTTGTTCGTAGGCGTGCGCGGCTTGCAGCACCACGTCTTCTCGCCAGGGAGCGGCGGCTAGTTGCAGGCCAATCGGCAGGCCATCCTTTGTGAATCCGCATGGAACGGAAATCGCGGGGATTCCCCAGACATTGAAGGGCCGCGTGTTCCGCAGCATGATCATCTCTTGCGGGCGCAGGTCGTCGGGATGCTTTTGGAGATCCGCGATCACCGGCGGAGGAATTGGAACGGTGGGCGTTAGCAGCACGTCCACTTCATCGAATATTTTTCGGATGGCGTGACGGCTTGCATGGAGGTCACGGCCGGCGCGGAGAGCATTGGATGCGGCGATCTTGGCTCCGGATTGGATGCGAGCGAGCGTAGCGGGCTGATAGAGTTCGGGTGAACGGGCTACGAATGACTCGTGATAAGCGTAGGCCTCGGCGCTCGCGAGCGTGCGGTCGGTGGAGACTTCGAGGGTGACGTCGTGAATCTCGGCATGGAGTTCGCGGAAAATCTCGATTGCTTTTTCGATGGCGGCGGCGACTTCGGGATGGAGATCGTCGAAGAAAAATGCCCGTGGCACGCCGATGAGCAGCCTGGGCGGAAGTTGAGCGATGGTGGCGACGAAGTTCGGGACAGGCGCGTCAACGCTGGCGGGATCCGCTGGGTCGTAGCCCGCGAGTACCTGCAGCATCAGCCCCGCGTCGCAGACTGAGTTTGTGATTGGGCCGATGTGATCGTAGGACCACGACAATGGGACGACTCCGCGGGCGCTCACGCGGCCGTACGTCGGCTTGAGCCCAACGACTCCGCAGCAGGCTGCGGGCAGACGGATGGAACCGGCGGTGTCGGTGCCGACGGCGGCGAAGCCGAGACCAGCGGCAACGCTGGCAGCGGAGCCTCCGGAGGAGCCTCCAGCGACGCGCGACACGTCCCATGGATTGTGGACCTCGCCGAAGAAACTGATCATGGAACTGCCGCCGTAAGCGAATTCGTGCAGGTTCTGCTTGCCTAGAATGATTGCGCCCACGGCTCGCAGGCGGCGGACGACTTCGGCGTCTTCATCTGGAATGCGATCTTTGAACAGTGCGCTGGCGGCGGTGGTGCAGACTCCAGCGGTATCGAGAATATCTTTGAGTCCGATGGGGATGCCGTGAAGGGGGCCGCGATAGTCTCCGCGGAAGATTTCTTGCTCGGCGACACGGGCTTGGTCGAGAGCGGAATCGGCCGTGACGGTGATGAAGGCGTTGAGCGTTGGGTTGAGCTTTTCGATGCGCGCGAGGCAATCGCGGGTGAGTTCAACGGGAGAGATGGAGCGGTCGCGAATTCTTCGGCTTAGTTCGCGGATGGTAAGGGGCACATGATCCTCGCTCGACCGAAATGACTCCCGCAGACGTAGTGCCTGAAGGCGCAATTCTTCGCCGATCGCCTGCGGTACCGCTAAAGCGATACCCTCATACGAACCTACCCTGCCTTGGCCGCCTTCTGCGCGGCGCGCTTGGCGAACCATTTCACCACAAAATAAACAACTGGACCGGCGGCAAGCGCCCACGGCCCCCATCGCAAGGCGATCGGATCACTGTAACGCAGGACGACGTAGGTCATGGCGAGCGGCATCGCGATCACGTAGATCAGTCCGAGGTTGCCGCCGGGGATGCGGAAGGCTCGCGGCAAATCGGGATGTTTGCGGCGCATTCCCCAGGCGGAGAGGACGGTCATCACGGTGGTGGCGGCGCGCAGCCAGACATAGATACTGATCAAGTCGGCGAGCGAGTGCAGCGCCAGCGAAGCGTAGATCGCGGCGGAGATCAGGATCGCGATCCAGGGCGTGCCGTAGCGCGGATGCCGGCGCGTGAGGAATGGTGGCAGGTATCCGTCTTCGGCGAGCGCGAAGGGCATGCGGGTGGTGGTGAGGACGGTGCTGTTGAGCAGCGCCACGTTGCCGACCATGGCGGCGATCGTCATCAGATTGCCGAGCCAGGGGCCACCGATCAGTTGCGCAGCGGTTGAGAAATAGCCGTCTTTCCAGTTCTGCCAATCGCCGAGCGTGGCTAGGGCAGCGAACGTCGGCAGGAAGTACGTCGCGATGGAAAGGGGAACGACCAGAGCGAGCGCTCGCGGATAGCTGCGCTGCGGGTTCTCGACTTCCTCGGCCACGGTGGAGAGTTGCTCGTATCCGGAGTAGAGCCACAGGCCTAGGGCTAGGCCTACTCCGAATACTTTGGAAAAAGGCTGGTTCGGCGGAACCAGCGGCACAAACGGATTGTGATGCCACTTGGCGAGGCCGAGAACGATCATGGCGATCACGGGAATAAAGATGAAAATTTCGAAGATGGTGGCGGCTTTGCCGACCATTTGAATGCCACGAATGTTGACCCAGGTGATGATCGCGATCAGGATGAACGAAGCGAGCCAGTGCTTCCAGCCGACGATCTGCGGGAAGTAGAAGGACAGGTAGTCGGTGAAGAGCACGGCGTAGGAGCCGCCGAGAAGGAATGAGGCGGACCAGTTCCACCATCCGGCGAGGAATCCCCAGAAATCTCCGAAGGCGGCGCGACTCCAACGATAGAAGCCGCCTTCGACGGGCATGGCGGTGGTCAGTTCGGCGGAGACGAGCGATACCGGAATGCACCAGAAGAGCGGAATGAGCAGGTGATAGAGCAGGGTCATGCCCGGGCCGCTGGTGGTGACCTGAGCTTCGAGTCCGAAGGGACCTCCGGTGGTGTAGGAAAACATCACGAAGACGAAATAGAAAAGACTGGCCTTGCGGACAGTGGAAGTCGTGGATGAGCTTGGGGCGTTCACGATGAAGATGGCGGCTAGTGTACAGCAAACGCGCTGAACTTCCGCCCCGTAGAGACGCGGCTTGCCGCGTCTCTACGGGAAATCAGACGTACGCCCCGATTCCCAGGGGAAGACCAGGATGAAGACTGGTTTGCTCAAGGTCGAGCAACTTGCGTTTGATGTCGAGACCGCCGCCGTAACCGCAAAGTGAGCTGCTGGATGCGATCACCCGGTGGCAGGGGACGACGATGGCGACGGGATTCCGGTTGTTCGACATGCCGACGGCACGGTAGGCGCGCGGATGCCCGATGGCTTGCGCGACATCACGGTAGCTGCGGGTCTCGCCGTATGGAATTTCGAGCAGCGCATGCCAGCACGCGAGCTGGAACTCGGTTCCGCGGAGATCGAGCGGGAAACAGAACTCGCGACGCTTACCCGCGAAGTAATCGTTGAGTTCGCGGAGATAGAGCGCAAGGGCCGGTTTGGACTCATGCAACCGCGTCGTACTGGGATTCAGTCTCTGCATGCGAGCTTCGAATTCGAGTCGCACCAAGCCTTTTGTGGAAGCGGCGAGGAACAGTGGGCCGACGGGCGAAGGCGCGCGAAAGTAGAACAGAGTTTCCATGACGCGTTGGAGAATAGCACGATGTTGGACTGATGTTTGACTCTGTAGCTCAGGCGAGATTGCGCATAAAAATGCCTCCCGTTTTCACGGGAGGCATTGCAGGGGGAGGGTACCGCTGCTACTTCTGCTGCGGTTGATTCTGAGTGGTGCTGGTCGAAGCAAGCTGTTCCAGATTGTTCTTCAGGAGGCTGACTTCAACGCGGCCACCGATGATCCGCTTGGGCTTGGCTTCACCCGCCGAGGCCGCAGCCGGAACCGGTGCATTACCCATGCCAACGAGGTAAATCCGGTAAACCGGAATGTCGTGGTTCAGCACCAGATAGCGGACCACCGACTCGGCCATCTTCTGCGAGTTGGAGATCGCCACCTGTCCATGACCGGAGGAGAATCCCTGGACTTCGACGACGTAGCCACGCTGACTCTTCAGCGGGGTGGCCATTTCATCGAGAGCGTTCTTGGCGTTCTGGCTCAGCACCGTCTGTCCGGGCTTGAAGAGGATTTCGGTTTGGGTTGTGGGCTGGTACTGATCGATGTTGGTGACCACCTGCTCGACCGTGTTCAGACGGGTGTGGGCCTGTTGCGCGGTCTGCTGCGCCGCCTGCGCTTTGTTGCCGGCCTCGATGGCATGCTGATCGGCCTCGTTGGCCTTCAAAGAAGCGAGCTGGATTCCCTGCTGCGCGCGCGCATCCGTATCCTTGATCGCCCTGCTGTTGGAGGCGGTCAGCTCATCGAGTTCGTTGATGCGGTCGCGGATCGGCTGCGTCTGCCGCGCGATGTATTTCTTGCGCGCAAACGGGTTCATGCGACCCCAGAAGCCTTCGCGAGTCTCCGGTTGCAAGGGATCTTTGCCGGTGGCGCTGTCGGCCTTGCTGGCCGTCTGGGCCGCGGTGGCCGTCTGGGCTGCGGGCTGAGTCGGGGTAGTGGAAGTCTGCTGCGCGAAAACTGGCACAGCCAGGATTACGGCTAGCAGCAGAGCGAAAATGGTGCGGTTTTTCATCTTAAACTTCCTCCAAGTGGGAGTGGGGAATCCACTCCGGACGCCTTTAGGCGCGATTTTAATTGCGTCGTTTCAATAACAGATCCCATAAACTCGGAAGGCAATCGCCGACGCAACGGATGCCTCAAAAAGCCAGGCCGTATCACGGGCCTGCATTTGTATAAACAGTTTGCGTGCCAAATGCCCGGATGATGGGCGCAGGATGCAAGTGCTTTCTTTTCATACATATTGTATCTTATCGTTCCCTTGCAGCCAACCGCGCCTGGCGGTAATTTTGGCGGGAACCGATATAAAAACTGCGTGCAGGGGGTTTTCTTCCGGGCAAACATCAAAAAAATTGAACGCAGTTTACCGTGGGAACATCCACTAAATTGTGCGACGCCTAAACATGCGCCGACCCTCATTCTTGCACGACGGGCTGATAAGCAGCACCCGCACGGTTGAATTCCCTGTGTCCCTCTGTGCACCCTGTGGTTAAATTCAGGTTGTGAAAGTAGCCATCGACATTCGTCGCATGACGGAATTCGGGATTGGCACCTACATACGGAATGTGGTCCGCACGCTGGCGCGCCTGGACCGCGACAGCAAGTACTTCCTCATCGGATCGCTGGCGAAGGTGGCGGAATGTGGCCCGCTGCCGGCGAACTTCCGTGCGGTGGCGCTGGACGGGCGCGATGACACGCTGAAAGGAACCCTCGCTTTCCGGGCAATCGTGCGGCGCCTGGAGTGCGACGTGGTTCACGTTCCGCACCTGTTCTGGATTCCGCGCGGACTGAGTTGTCCTTATGTTCTGACCGTGCACGACCTGTTGGAGCACATGTATGGATCGCGCGACTCTTCCAGTTTGCGGCGCAGCCTGTACTTTTATCTGACGCGGCGCGTGTTGCGCAAGGCGGCGCGCGTGATCGCGGTGTCGCAATTCACCAGGAACGAAATCGAAAAGCTCCTGGTCATTCCAGATGCGCGCATCGAGGTGGTGTACAACGCGATTGACGAGCGCTTTCTGCACGGCCATGCCACTGAAGCGGATCGCGAACTGATTGCCCAGCGCTATCTGGTGAACTATCCCTTCATTCTGTATGCGGGTGCGATTCGGCCGCACAAGAACGTGGTGCGCATCATCGAAGCGTTTTCGGCGCTGAAGAGCGAACTGCAGAAAGAGCAGCAGTTCCCGGACCTGAAGCTCATCATCATAGGGGACGATCTTTCGAGCCATCCGCGGCTGCGGCGCACCGTGGTGCGCAGCGGCGTGCAGAACGACGTGCGTTTCCTGGGATTCGTGCCCATCGAAGTGCTGCGCATTTTTTATGATGTAGCCAAGATTTTTGTGTTTCCATCGCTCTACGAGGGATTTGGATTGCCGCCACTCGAAGCCATGGCCCACGGAACTCCAGTGGTCACTTCGAACACGTCGAGCCTGCCGGAAGTTGTGGGGGACGCGGCGTTGCTGGTGAATCCGGAAAACGTGTTTGAGATCCGGCGAGGTTTGCAGCGAGCGCTGCTTGATCCGGCGCTCCGAGAGCGAATGAAACAACGCGGCTATGAGCAGGCTCAGCGATTTTCCTGGACTACTTCGGTGTCGAGAATCCTTGAAATTTACCGCGAAGTGGCGGGCAGCCGTGTTTCCCGCGGGGTGGCCGCGGACTGAGGGCGTTCTTACTCCCGTATAATGAAAGTCCCGCGATGAATTCCGGCGCCACGCGCAATCTCGAACCGCCGCCAATTGAGACCATACCCCGGCCCAACCGGTTGCTTTCGGACTGGCGGATTTGCTTGCTGGTGTTGATCGGGCTGTGGGCGGTCATTTACATGGCCGGACTTTCGCGGCCCGCCCTGCTCGACGATGCGGACACGGTGCATGCCGAGGCGGCGCGCGAAATGCTGCTGCGGCACGACTGGGTGACGCTGCACGCCAACGGTGTCCGCTATCTGGAAAAAGCTCCGCTGATGTATTGGGGCGTGGCTACGAGCTACACGCTGTTCGGCGTCAGCGAGTGGAGTACGCGCCTCCCGCTCATGCTGGGCGTGCTGGCGATGATTCTCTCCACTTACGGTTTGGGGCGCTGGGCTTTGGGCAGCGAAGGCGGATTCGATTCCGGCTTGGTGCTGGCGTCCGCGCTCGGACCGTATCTTTTTACGCGTTTTCTGATTCCGGACGTGGCGGTGGGTCTTTGGCTGACCCTGACGTTCTGGCTTTTTCTGGTATCGCTGGAGCAACCGAAGCCTGCGCGCTTCGCCTGTTGGGGACTGGCCGCGGTGTGCGCGCTCAACGTGCTTACCAAGGGACTGATCGGGCTGGTGTTTCCGGCAGGAGCGATCGGGCTTTATCTGCTGCTGACGGGGAATTTGCGGCACTTGCTTAAGCTGCGTCTGGTTTCGAGCACGCTGGTGTTTTTCGCGATCGCCGCGCCCTGGCACATTCTGGCAGAGTTGCGAAATCCGGCGCAGGGCCAGGTGCGCGGATTTCTGTGGTTCTACTTCGTCAATGAGCACTTCCTGCGTTTCCTGAACAAGCGCGTGCCGCGCGACTACGACACGGTTCCGCTGGTGCTGTTCTGGGCGTTGCTGGTTTTGTGGCTGCTGCCGTGGACCGTGTTTCTTCCGCAGTCGCTGCAGGAAGTGCCGCGGCGGTGGCGCGAGTTCCGCGCGCAGATGTCGCGGCGTCAGCGCGCATATCTTTTGTTTTTCTTGTGGAACCTGGTGATCGTGGGTTTCTTCAGCCTCTCGACGCGCCAGGAATACTACACGATCCCGGCAATTCCGGGGATGGCGTTGCTGGTGGGCGGATGGCTGCAACGGGAGCGAGCATCCGCCGCGGACAGCCGGGAACGGCGCAACGGGCGGATTTCGTCGGCGGTGTTGCTGGCGGTCGGCGTCATCATCGCGGTGGCTGGTTTTGCCTTGCTCTTCTTCTCGAAGGGACCGGCTCCGGGCACGGATCTGTCGGACCTGCTGCGGAAAAATCCGCAGGACTACGCGCTTTCGTTCGGGCACTTTCTGGACTTAACCCCGCAAGCGATGAGGGCATTCCGTGTGCCGTTGTTCGGCTTTTCGCTCGCATTTTTACTGGGAACGCTCGCCAACTGGATTCTGCGCCGTCGCGGACGGGCAGGGGCGGGGAATGGAGCGCTGGTGGCGATGATGGTGGTGCTGCTGGCGTGCGTGCGGATTGCGTTCGGCATTTTTTCTCCGATTCTTTCCTCGAAGGACCTGGCGATGGCGATTCGCGAGCAGTACCGGCCGGGCGATCAGATCGTGGTGATAGGGCTGTATGAAAATGCGTCCTCGTTGAATTTCTACACAGGGATCCCGTTGCACAGTTTGCGCGCGCCGGGCGGAAACATGTGGTACGGCACGCAGTTTCCGGGCGCGCCGCGGGTTTTCGAGACGCAGGCATCGTTTGTCGAGATGTGGAACGGGCCGCAGCGCGTCTTTTTGTGGGCCGAGCAGGATGATCCGCCGGCGTTGCGGGGATTGACGAGCTATGTGGTCGCTCGCCGCGGTGGCAAGACTATTTTTGCCAACCATCCGATGGCGCCGGCTTCGCAATAGTCAGGCGGCCGTCTTTCAGATCGAAGACATCGCCTCGCCAGTGGATGCGGTTGCCCATAAAACTTGCGGCCCAGACGAGCGGCGCGATCAGGTCTCGCAGTGGCAGCAAGAGAATATTGCGGAGCACCTGGCGGTCGTGGAGCACGGCTACCGCAGCAACGAACCCGACAGCCAGCCGCACAGTGAACGTCAGCGCGAACAGTAGCCACGCCCACGCCGCCCCGTGGGCCGCTAGCAGCGTCACCAATGCCCAGGGCAGGCCGAAGGTGAAGAGCAGTCCTGTGTATCCCCAGCGACGGGCGTCCCGAATGGTCCGCGACCAACGCAGTTGATGGCGGAAAAACTGCCGCAAGGTGTAGGCGGGCAGAAATGTGGTAACGGTCGCGGCGCTGATTTCGACTCGCTTTCCGGTTGCGGCGATGCGCCGGCCCAGTTCATAGTCGTCGGCCAGATAGTCCAGCAATGCTTCGAAGCCGCCGATGGCTTCGAGGTCACGACGCCGAAACGCCAGCGTTGAGCCCAATCCGAAGTGCAATCCTTTCTCGAGAAACCTTGCGCTCAGAACGCCGGGCACAAAGTCGGTGCTGATGCCCAATGCTTCCAGCCGGGAGCCCAGGGTCGGGCTGGCAACAGCGCGGTAGAGACAGGTCACCAGTCCGACGGAGGAGTCCGCCAGCGGCGTGATCGCCTTCCGCAAATAATCCGAAGGAACACGGATGTCGCTATCGTTCACCAGCAGGAGTTCGTGACTCGCCGCGGGCAACATCTGCGCGAGATTGCTGACTTTGATATTTGCTCCGAGAACGCGATCGCACACGATCAGTTCAATCGGACGGTTGGGATATTTTGCCTGGAGCTTGCGCAGCACCTCGATGGCGGGATCGCCGGGATCGCTGACCCCGAAGATCAATTGAAACTGGGGATACTCCTGTTCGCAGTGGCTGCAAAAGCTCTCCCAGATTTCGGGATCGACACCTTTCAAGGGCTTGAGGATGGAAACTGGCGGTAGCTGGCTTTCGGGCAGTGGAGCCTGCTTCAGTTTCTTGCGCGTATCGCTGAGGAAGCTGGCCAGTCCGAGCGCGGACAGCAGATAAGAAAACAGACTGCCGACGGTTCCAAGTGCGGCCACAGCTTCAAGCACTGCTCTCGTTGTTAGTGGCGGCATTAGTAGCATGTTACTCGTAGCGCAGCGACTCGATCGGATCGAGGTTGGCCGCTTTCCACGCGGGATAGATGCCGAAGACAAGTCCTACCGCGGCGGAGGCGACGAAGGCGAAAATCGACCAGTACACCGACATCGTAGCCGGGATCGATGGAAGCGCAACCGGGACGATGGCGGTGATGAGGGCGCCCAGCAAGAGCCCGATCACTCCGCCGACGGCTGTGAGCATCACAGCTTCGAGCGTGAATTGCACCAGAATGTCGAGTTTGCGGGCGCCCATGGCTTTTCGCACTCCGATTTCGCGTGTGCGCTCGGTCACCGATACCAGCATGATGTTCATCACGCCTACGCCGCCTACGATCAAACTGACACTCGAGACCGCAAACATGAAGACAAAGATCATACCCGTGATCTGATTCCACACGTCGGAAAGCGAGTCTTGGGTGAAAACGGCGAAATTATCGGGTTTTTCGGTCGGGACCCTCCGGCGGCGGCGCAGCAACTCGCGCATTTCGTCCATGGCTTTGGGCATGTCGGCGTGCGAGGTGGCCTTGACGCTGATCCAGTGCTGCTTCAGCTCGGGATGCAGTTTGCGAAAGGTGGTCAGGGGGAAGAACACGATGTTGTCTTCGGGATTCTTGCCTCCGCCGAACACGGACTTACGCTGCTCGGCGACACCGATCACGGTGAACATCTGGCCCTCGATGTTGAGTTCTTTGCCCAAAGGTTGTTCGTGCGGGAACAGTTCTTCCGCAGTGTCGTGGCCGATGACGATGACGGAGGAATGCCGCTCTTCATCAATGTCACTGAACCAGCGACCCGAGTCCATGTTGATGTCGTAGACGTCTTTCACTGCCGAGGTATCGCCTTCGAGGATGGTTTGCTTCGCTTTGCGGTCTTTATATTTGACGGCGTAGGTGCCCGTGCCGAACTCCGGCCGGAAATAGCGCACCCCGGCGGTGACGGCTTTCACGTGCGGCAGGTCCTTCATCGCCATGGCATCGTCGTAGGTGAGTTCCTTGCGCGTACGCATTTCCTCAGTCGGGCGACCGAAAGTAAAAGGCTCAAGGTGGAAGGCAAAAATGATGTTCGAGCCCATCGTACTGATGACCTGGCTTACGTTGTCGTTCAGGCCGCGCACGATCGACGAAATCCCGATGACCATGGCAATTCCAATCACGATGCCCAGCACGGTCAGCGACGAGCGCATTTTATTGCTGCGGATCGTGTCCACCGCCATGTTCAGGCCTTCGCCGAGTTCGCCCTTGACCAGCATTGCTTCACAACCTTTTCACCGCCGAGACGCAGAGTACACCGAGAAAATCTATTTCTGTTCTCTGGCCTTTCCCTGTGAACCTCTGTGTCCCCCGTGGTTCCAGGTTTTTTCAAGTCTCAAAGCGCAGCGCCGCGATTGGGTCCAGCACGGCCGCGCGGCGCGCGGGATACACGCCGAAAAAAATACCGACGCTCGCCGCCACCAGCACTCCCGCCGCTACTGCCCAGAGTTTGATCTCTGAGGGCATGCCGATGGCGAGCGTGACGCCCTTGGCGATGGTAATGCCGAACAGCACGCCGATCGCGCCGCCGAGCAGCGCCAGGGTGACCGACTCGATCAGGAACTGCAGCAGGATGTCACTGCGGCGCGCGCCCATGGCCTTGCGGATGCCTATCTCCCGCGTTCGTTCCGTCACCGATACCAGCATGATGTTCATAATCACGATGCCGCCGACCACCAGCGAGATGGCGGCGATTCCAATCATGGCGTAAAAGAACATGCCGCTGAAGTTCGACCAGATACTCAGCAGGCTGTCGTTGGTCTCGATGTCGAAATTGTCTTCGTCGCCCGGGTGGACGTGGCGGCGGGCGCGCAGGATGGCGCGCGTTTCATCCATCGCTTCCTCGAATCCGGCGCCGCTGGCCGCGGCCTTGCCCGAAATGCGAATACTGGTGTGAGAGCCATTCTGTTTCTGAAACGACGTGATCGGCATGAGCGCATAGTTATCCATGCTCTGGCCGAGCGTCTTGCCTTTGCGCTTGCCGACGCCAATCACACGATAGACCCAGCCGTCGATGCGAATCTCCTTGTTAATCGGATCCGCGCCGGGCATCAGGTTATCCACGATGTCCGGCCCGACAACAACGACCGCGGAGTTGTTCCTCACATCGATATCGTTGATCATGCGCCCGGCGGTGAGGTCGATATCGAGAATCGGCACCATGGAGGGCGTCATGCCCCGGACGATGGTATCGCTGATGGACTGCTCGCCGTACTTAACGTGTCCGCTATCGTTGCGCAGCGCGGCGCCCACCCATTCGCAATGCTTGCAGGCTTCGAGGACGGCTTCGTAGTCCTCCATGGTGAGGTCCTTGCGCTTTTCGCCCTCGAGGAATTTATCGATGTTGGTGACGGCGGGCGAATTTTTGAAGACGATGAAAACGTCGGCGCCAAGATTGAAGATTTTCGTAGCCACGTAGCCATTGATGCCGTTGACGAACGTGACCACGGCAATCACTGCGGCCACTCCGATCACCACGCCGAGCAAGGTGAGCGCGGAGCGCAGCTTGTTCGCCCACAACGACAGGAACGCGATCTTGATCGCCTCGGAAATGTTCATGAGATCAGGTCGCAGGTCTCAGGTCCTAGGTCTCAGGCTACAGGGCATCGACTTCTCGACCCGGGCTCTCAGTTTAACAGCCCGGCCCTGGACTCCTGAGACCTGAGACCTAGGACCTGAGACCTTACGGGCCATCGCATATAATGATCCTGTTGGCAGCCGGACCGGACGGTCGCTGTCGCAAGACAGAGGAAAGTCCGAACTCCGCAGAGCAGTGTGCCGGATAACGTCCGGGAGGGTGGCCCATCCTTGCGTTCTTTGCAAGGGTGGGTTGATTCGACGGAAAGTGCCACAGAAAACATACCGCCCGGGCCGCAAGGCTCAGGTAAGGGTGAAAAGGTGCGGTAAGAGCGCACCGCCGACGCAGTAATGCGGCGGGCAGGGCAAACCCCACACGGAGCAAGACCAAATAGGGAGG
>JBEKDG010000046.1:0-32062 GCA_050014475.1 Terriglobales bacterium
CCTTGCCGTGGTCGTAGGCCTCCAACAGCTTCCGCCGCAAATCATCCGAATAGGGTCGCGCCATCGTCATGTGCGCGAAGACTCGCCATCACTACTATACACCATCGGGAGAAATGCTCTAATATTGGGAGTGCTGGTGGCGACTAGTAGATAAAGCCTCAATGCTGCCCGCGATATCCGCCACTTGCGTGATCCCGAGGCACTGGCCACCCGGACCGCTGGGTTGGTCTGCGCGATCACGGAAGCGGCGGGGTGGGTCTCCCAAACCCTTTTCGCAGGGTTCGATAGAAGCCTGCGATATGGGCCTCAAATTCAGGCAAGCTCATGTCGGCTGTGACGTGAACGCGCGGTACGGCGAATCGGTCGATCTTGGTGCCAAAACCGCCGCCCGCATTCATGAATGCACAGCGGAAGCCCGCTTGCTCCGCCAGCCGCAAATCTCGTTTTGTGACGGTGGCAGCATTCCCGAAGGGATACCCAAAGGCCCACACGGTCTGCCCCAGAGCTTTCTCAAGAACACTCCGGCTCTCGGAGATCTCCCGCCAAGCCACGTCCTCGGGTGCCCGCGCGAGAATCGGGTGGGAGAGAGAATGGGCGCCGATACTCATTCCCGCAGCGGTCAGTTGCCGTAACCCGGATCGATCAAGTGTAAGAAATCTGGCGGCAAGGGTCGAATTTTGGACGAATCGCTCTCTCCAGTTCTCTGAAAGCTTGAGCTGGTCTCGGATTTGATCGAGGAATGTGCGCCTGAGTTCTTTATCGAACTGCGAAAGCTGTTCGACCAAGTTCCACCAACACGAGTGTTTCTCGTTCGGCGAAATGGGGCCAATGCTAACGCCCGCTTCGGGGAGGCTGAGAGCGATGGGCTCGCTGGCGTCCAACAACATCAGGTAGAGTTCCTCATACCAGAGCATGGACGGCGTCTCATCGGCGGACGCCCCGGTTGCGAAGAAGAGGCAGGCCAAGCCGAGCTCCTGCAGTATGGGAACCATTTCCGTCAGAGTGTTACGCAGCGCGTCGTCACAGGTCAGCAATATCGAACGCGGAGGAAGTGACAGCTCTCCCTCAGACCAATCGAGAAAATCTTCGGGGGTGATCACGTGGTAGCGCTTCTTTAGAAGCTGCAGCTGGCGCCGCAGCGAATCCCCATGCACCAGGTTGCCGTCCAATGCCGGATTCCTGACTTCGTATCCAGCGGGAAACACACCGTGGTAAGTCACGACCGCGGGACCAGCACCGGCCGTGTAGCGAAGATACCCGCTCCGGGACAGGGCGGGAAAGAAGATGTGCTTCAGAGCAGGACTGACGAATCTCAAGGTGCCTTTCGCAGGTGCCGCAGAATTGTACCGCACAGTTCGCAGGTGTGGTTGCTAGTTCATTGGTTGATACTCCGACGATAAGTTGCCCCCTTCCCGACGCGATAGAGTCGTGTGACACAACGTTCTACTACGCACTAGTGAAAAGCGATACACGAAGCCAGCCTTAAGGATCCCCCGAAGGGACGACTCATTCTTGGCTGCGCAGAAGATCCAGACTTGCCTTTGTTGCTTCTGCAGATATGCGGCAGCCAAGCGAATTGCTGCAGCGTAGTTGCCATGGCCCCGTTGTGCCACAGGGGTCCAGCAATCGAATATCATGGCGGCGCTGGGGTCGCTCGATTCAAGCCTGGCATTGATCTCTGACAAGTGAAACCCGTCGTAAAGGTCCACCCACAGAAAGTGGGACGGTTGTGTTCCTTGCCCCTGCAAGAAATAACCGGTTGCACGGCTTTGTCTCAGACGTTGGGCACAGCGCACAAGATATTCCAACGTCTGCTCGTCGTCAGCGTTGTTCATTGCAGCAGAAGCAACGTGCTCCCAACCCAAGGGGCTCAGGGTCACGCTTTCATTTTCTGATATCTTCATTTGAGGAGCTTCAAGAAAGACAATCTCGTCCTCGGATACCAAGCTTCTCTTTGCCCTTGTCAGTGCGTACGTTGCGGTTGCGGCCACTCCCGTTTTGCCAATTCGGATTTGTAGGCCACGGAGCCAGTCTCTGCCGCTATGAAGCTGCTTGTCCATGACTGGAAATCTCCTGGAAGAAGCCGCCAGCCAATGTCGGCCCACGTTTGCCAGATGCCGCGGCATGCTCTTTGACAGTTGCACATAGCGTGTTGAGCAAATGGCATTGGAAAAGCGTTCTTTGTAAGCCTCGTCACCTAACCCAAGGTCCAATCTCTTCACCAAGGAATCGGCGCACGCCTCCTCCGTTAAAAGCCGGAGCAGGCAGGAGCCGGGGGACGATTCCTCGTACTGGATCTGGAAGGCCGGCAAATACCAAAACCAGCTATCGAAAAACCGGAATCCGTAGTTCCATGCGACAGGCCGACCGTTGACTTCCAACTGGCTGACCTTCAACCAACCAGCGGAACTCAGGAGTCTCCCGAGTTCCATTAAGAAAAAGCGCCGCTGCGGGCGAATTAGAGGACTGAGGCGATTGGTCGCGAGAAATCGAGAAATCTGCGCAGAAAAGATCGACTCCAAGCCCATCTCTATTTGTTCTGTACTCAAGTGAGCAAGGTGGATGGGACCAAGCTGGCCGAGCTTTTTTAGCCCACGCTTCTCACGTTCTTTCCGCACCACGGATTGGAGGACGGCGTGCCGCTGCTCCCTGTCACCCAGCGAAATGACGCCACAATCGTATGCCGGTCGCTCGTGTAGATGGAAGCGGTGAGACCTGGCAACGGCTGGAATTGCTCGAAGGGTGTGCGACTCCGAAGGGACGTTGGCTAATACCAGATCCCGCACGCTGAGCTTATTCATCTCCTCGAGCACAGCCGCCAGCACGGCTCCTCTGGTCTCCGCCTCACTCACGATATCGCAGTAATCCGCGGTACTGGCTGCCAGGAAGAAAGCTGTATCAGGCGATTCTCGATTGGTCGCCATGGCAGCCACACCGCCGAGACGACCGGACTCATAAACCAGGAAAGTCAACGGGCGGAGGCTATCCGAAAAAGCTCGGCTCGCGGCCAAAGCCCACTGATGGGTGAAGAAGACCTCCGGACGCTCCATTCGGAATACCAGGTTGTTCCAGGCAAGAATGATTTCCGGGTCTTCTGGAATCTTCTCCAGAACTGTTACCTTCACGAGGACTCCATCAAATGAGTTTAGCCATGGTCGGCGGCCCAGTCCATCATCGTCAGGCTCTTCACGGTGGTTCTGTCCGGCAGATGAAAGGTCACCGGGCAAACACCGCAATGCGCCATGATTTGCCCATTTTTTTCGAGCAGGTAACTGCGGCCACCTTGCCAACTGGCCCTTGGGTAGAGGTACTTCCACTCCAGCAGTCGCGGGTCGGCGTGAAAATCCGACGGGTCAAACTGGTACACGCGGACGAGGAATTTTGCGAGTGCCGGGATGTCCTTGGGTTCAGTGGCTCTGATGGTTGCGATCATCGCAGGTCGATGCACCTCATCGGCATGACGCCGCCAGCGCGGAGCCGGCCCCTCACAGTTGCCCGCCCGACAGGACGATAGTCTGTCCGGTGAGAAACGAGGCGTCTTTGGAAAGGATCTGGGGCCGCACGACTCTTCTTAATTATGTATCACACATGACGAATCACTTGCACGCTACGAGAATCCGTAGATTTCAATCCGACCAATCTTTTTCATAGTTCTTTCAGGAGGATGGTGGAGGCTTCACGGCGAGGGGGGGCGCTCGCGTCTCGCTACGGCCACATTTTTCGCCCAAAAACCGGCAGCCTGCTTGTTACCGTAGTACTCTTCCGCGCTGCCCTTCTCAGGGGTACTTGCCCTTACGCTTTCGCCTGACTTGGCCGATGTAATTCTTGACAAATCACCAAGGAGGACGTATGCGTCGGCGAATCGGCGGACTGCTCTTTGCCTGTTTCTGCGCAGGCCAACTTACGTTACAGGCGCAAGACTTCAAACTCTTTGGGCGCGAAGTGGAAATACACGGATTCGCATCGCAGGGATTTGTGTACACGAACACCAACAATTGGCTGACGATGAACACCAGTCAGGGCAGCGGCGCCTTCACGGACTTCGGGTTCAATGTGTCCACCAACGTTACCGATAAGCTCCGGGTCGGAGCGCAGTTCTACGACCGCAACCTTGGCCATATCGGACAGTACCATCCCTCTTTGGACTGGGCCGTTGCGGATTACCGCTTCAAGAGTTGGTTCGGCGTTCGTGGCGGCAAAGTTAAAATCGCACGCGGTCTCTTTAACGACAGTCAGGACCTGGATTTCCTTTACACCTTCGCCCTGCTTCCGCAGAGTATTTATCCCACCGATATCCGCGACGCTACCATCGCCAACCTGGGGGGCAATATTTATGGCGGCGTTTCCCTCGGACGTAACCTTGGTGCCATCGCCTACACAGCTTATGCGGGGCATCGCAGTGACAGCATGTATAGCGGCTTCGAGTACCTTGCTTCTCAGTACGAAATCTACTACTCGCGCTATGGTGGGCTACAGTATGGCGGCGATCTCCGATGGAACACTCCGCTGAAGGGTCTGTTGCTCGGAGCATCGCGAATGAATGAAGACGTCACTGGCAAGGCGAAATTCATAAATTCTCTCAACCCGGGTGCCGGGCTCGTTCCTGAGACCGAGCGTTCGAAGGCGGACTGGACCAACCAATTCTATGGCGAGTACACCGTGGGGAAACTGCGGATCGATTCGGAGTATCGCCGCTTTCTGCACGATCAACACTATCAAGTGTTAGGCATCGCCGCCCTCACGAACATAACCGATGTACGCGGCTGGTACGTCTCGGGAGCTTACCGAGTTATGAAACGGCTCGCCCTTGGCTCCTATTACTCCCGCTATACGATAACCAGCGTGGCAGGAGGCCCTCTCGCGGTGCTGTTCCCTGAGCAAACTGACACCAGCCTCCCCGCCAATCACATCTACGACAAAGTCATCACGGCGCGGGTTGACTTGAAAAAATTCTGTTACGTGAAAGTGGAAGGTCACTTCATGAACGGCTATGGGAACAGCACATACCCAGATGGGTTCTACCCCCCACAAGTGCACCCCCTGGGCTTCAATGCCAACACTAACACCCAGGGCTTCAACCCCAATACTAACGCTTTGGTGGTTAAGACCGGCGTTAATTTCTAGTTGCGGGCAGGAGGCACAGGAGAACGCAATGAAATGTCCAAAAGTGCTCCTCGTGGCTGCCGGATTGATAATCTTCGCCGCGGTGAATTCCCTTGCCGCTGACGTCAAGGTGATCGCCAATTGGAGTGTGAAAGCAGACACGATTTCCGCAGGAGAACTCAGAAGAGTCTTTCTGAAGGAGAAGATCTCGCTCGCGGATGGTACCCACGTCGAACCAGTACTTGAGAAGAACGGGCCGGTCCACGAAGCCTTCCTGCAAGAGTACCTCGGCATGAGCGAAGATGATCTGCAGACGTACTACCGCACGCTGGTGTTCACGGGTAGAGGCTCCATGCCGAAGGCATTTGGATCTGATGCCGAGGTCGTGGCTTACGTAGCCCGGACGCGAGGTGCGATTGGGTATGTGAGCAGCGCAGCCAGCGCCCAGGGTGTGAAGACACTCGCCATCGGCGTTCCCAGTAGCAGCGCCGTAAGAAATCTGATTACGCGGGTCGAGCCGGATTATCCGGAGACGCTGAAGCGGCTTAACATTTGCGGAACGGTACGCTTGCGGGTATCGATTTCGGCGAAGGGGAACGTGGAGGCTGTCGAGATCCTGGGAGGCAATCCGATTCTCGGCGAGTCGGCTACATTCGCGGTGAAGAAATGGGTCTATGCCGCTGGCAGGTCGCGCACGATCGCGGAGGTTAGCATCTCATTTGGTGGGCACTGAGCCGCTGTCCTGCTCCAAGGTGGTCGGGAAGTCAGCTTTAGGTTGTGGCAGACGCCATTCGTGGGTACAGCAAATGTTCTTGGCGGGCTTCCGCAGAACCGGACGCTGCCACGTCCCGTCTTCACTCAGAGAAGCAACCCGCGGCTTTTTCCTTGCAACTAAAGAATTAGTTACCTTTCGCTTCGTGAAGCGTCTAAGGTCCGAGGAGGGCATCCGGTGCCGCCGAGACAATCGGGAACGTTGACCGAGGCCGAGCTGCGGATCATGAACGTGCTCTGGAGGAAGGGATCGGGCACGGTCCAGCAAGTGCTTGATTCGATTACCGAAAAGCCTGCCTTGGCCTATAACTCTGTTTTGACCACCATCCGTATCCTGGAGAGAAAGGGCTATTTGAAACACCTGAAGGATGGACGGGCGTACGTCTATACGCCGCTGGTCGGGCGGAAGGAGGCGACGCGCTCGGAGATCCGGCATCTCGTGAGTCGCTTTTTCAAGAACTCTCACGAGCAACTCGTCTTGAACCTCCTCGAGGACCAGGGCATCGGGCCGGAGGAACTTGCTCGCCTGCGGCAGATGCTGGTTCAGAAGGACACGATTCGGAGCGACGCGAAGTGAACTGGCTTTCCCTACAGACTCTGGCGCAGATCTCGGTCGAGCGCATTCTCAACGCGCTTCCCGAAGGATTCCTGATCGCACTCTTTGCCTGGGCGTTGCTGCGTGTTTTGCGAAGGCAAAATTCGGGAACCCGATTTGCCGTCTGGTTCCTGGCGTTGCTCGCCGTCGCTGCGCTTCCTGGGCTGAGCGGTTTCGGCGGAGGGCGGGCGACGATGGCGGCGGGGATGTCATGGGGGAATTCGTGGGGAAGCCTGCGGCCGGCGATCACCATACCCGGCCGCTGGGCGCTTTTCGTCTTCCTTGCCTGGGCTCTGGGGGCGGGCGTGGCGATGCTGCGTTTGGCGACTGGGCTTTGGTGCCTGCGCCGGCTGCGCCGGAGTTGCACGGCAATCGTCGCTACAGATCTCGATCCGGCTGTGCGAAAAACGGTGGAAGCAATTGGCGCGTCAGTAACGATCGCCACGTCAGAGTGCGTGTGCGTGCCTGCCGCCATCGGTTTCTGGAAGCGGACAATTGTCCTGCCCGCCTGGGCGTTGCGAGAACTGCCGCCTAACGATCTCAACGTCATCCTGTTGCACGAATTCGCACACCTGCGGCGTTGGGACGACTGGACAAATCTCATTCAGAAGATCGTCCGTGCTCTATTCTTCTTTCATCCCGCGGTGTGGTGGATTGAGAACCGGCTCTCGGTGGAACGCGAGATGGCTTGTGACGATGCCGTGCTGGCCGAAACTGCCAACCCCCACGGATACGCCACTTGTCTGGTCTCGCTGCTGGAAAAGAGCCTGGCGCATCGTCTTTCGAACAGGCGATGGTCGCTGGCCCAGGCTGCGGTGCACCGAGCCCGCGAGGCTTCGCTGCGGCTGGCGCAGATTCTGGACACAAACCGGCCCGTGGCCACGCGAGTCTGGAAACCGGCGCTGGGCATGGTCGGCGCTTTTTCCATGGTCTGCCTCGCGCTGCTGCCGCACGCACCTCAGTTCGTCGCGTTTGATCGCGGAATGTCGGCCCGTAATTCCGATCATGCGTACTCGGCCGCCGTCAGCCAGCCGTCGTTTCAGTCTTCGACAATAACGGCGGTAATTCCTGCTGCGTTGCGGACGGGCGAGCCGTCATCGGTGGGGATGACGGCCAAAAGGACGACTGCCAAAGTTGTTCATGCGCGCATCCATGCGGACTCTGTTGCCGGACAGCAGCTTGCTCCGGCGCGTGTAGTTGCCGCCCGATTGAACGCGACACCGCCGCGTGACCGAGTAGTTGAGGCAAGCGCAAATCAGGAAATCGTGCCTCAATTTCGAACGCTGGTTTTTATTGAAGCCACGCAGTACGTGACATCCGACTCGTCAGTGTGGAGCGTCCAGGTGTGGCGAGTGACGTTTGTGAGCGCAGTGCGCGAACGGATGGCGAGAGTGCCTGTAGCCAAGTCGATTTAGCGCCAAATTTTTTTGCAACTAGCAACTAGATAATTAGTTGTACAAGGAGAAAAGAAAATGAAGATATGGATAGAACGTTGTAAAGCAGTGGTGACAAGGCGTCTGGTAGTGGCCCTGGTTGCCGTAGCGGCAGTTGGGTCAGTGGCGACGTTCAACTTTACGAAGTCGGCAACCGCAGCGGTGGCGGCTCCAGCCGCGGCACCGCTTGATGACAACAGTGTCGGAGCGTTGCTCACGCTCGACCGAGCAATGGAAACCCTGGCGGCACGAGTTACACCGGCGGTCGTGAACGTTACGGTAGCGTCGAAGTCCAACGCGCGGCAGAGCGGTGCGGAAGGTATGCCCGACATGCAGCAATTCTTCGGTCCTGGCCCGGGCAATCCTTTCGGTCGTCAGTTTAGTTTTCCGTCGCAGCCTCAGAACAGAATGGAACACGGGTTAGGCAGCGGCGTGATCATCTCTCCCGACGGATATATCGTCACCAACAATCACGTGATCGACGGAGCTGTCGATATTCGCGTCACCATGAGCAACCGGGAGGTTTTGCCCGCGAAGTTGGTGGGCGCCGACCCGCTGACGGACCTCGCGGTCATCAAGGTAAATGCAGCTAACTTACCGAGCGTGCCTTGGGGTAACTCGGCCGGCTTGCACCCTGGACAGACGGTGCTGGCCTTCGGGAATCCGTACGGATACCGTTTCACGGTGACGCGCGGCATCATCAGCGCGCTGAACCGTCCCAATCCTGACGCAGGCGATCGACGCAAACCGGGCGAGTTCATTCAGACCGACGCTGCCATCAATCCCGGGAACTCCGGCGGAGCCTTAGTGGACGCGCGCGGCGAACTTATCGGAATCAATACCTTCCTGATTTCATCCTCCGGATCATTCTCAGGAATGGGTTTCGCGATTCCTTCCCAGATTGTCCAGCCGACCGTGGAGACATTGATCCGGGACGGCAAAGTAACTCACGCGTTTATCGGAATTCAGATCTCCGACGTTACTCCCGACAACGCGAAGTTCTTCCAGATGGACAAAGCCGAGGGGGCTCTGATCACCGACGTTGAGCCGGACGCGCCCGGAGCGAAGGCGGGCCTGCGCACCGGAGACGTGATTACCGAACTCGACGGAAAGCCTGTGACCGACGCCGGACAATTGCAGATGACGGTGGGACAAAAGCGGCCTGGTGACACCATCCATCTGCTGGTGGTGCGTGACAGCAAACCGACGAGCATTCCGGTGACCCTCGAAGCGCTGGGCAACGGGCGAGGCACCGAGACCGCCGGCGGCGAACACGGGAAGGGCCGCTGGGGGCTGAGGCTCGCGGACTTGACCCCGGACGTTCGCAATGAACTGCAAGCGCAAGCGTCGGTTCACGGGGCCATTGTGGAAGAAGTCCAGTCCGGCAGCCCGGCCGATAATGCCGGCTTGCAGCGCGGGGACGTCATCATAGAAGTGAACCGGCACTCGGTGAAATCCGCGTCCGAGGCGGCACAGGTGTTATCCAACGTGCCGAATGGTCAGGATGCACTCGTGCTGGTGTGGTCGAATGGGGGCAGCACCTTCCGCGTGTTGCATCCTTCGCAAGGCTAGCCATGAGTTCTACGGTGGAGGGACGGGTGTCTCGCCCGTCCAGCCGGGCGGGGACGCCTGGCTCTCCACCGGCAGGCTTGGGAGGTTTTCGGGCTACCAGCGATTTTGCACGAGCGGACGAATCTTTTCGTCATAGATGCGCCGCACCCCTGTCATTACCTCGTCGGTGAGGGGCGGCAGGTCCGAAGCCTGGCAGTTGTCCGCAACCTGCTCCGCCCGCTTGCCACCGGGAATGGCGCAGGTCACTGCGTCGAACATAAGGATCCAGCGCAGAGCGAACTGACTCATTGAGACGCCGGCCGGTAAAAGCGCTCGCATCTCTTCCACCGCCTCAAGGCCGACGTTGTAATCCACGCCGGAAAACGTCTCTCCCATATCAAAGGCTTGCCCCTGGCGATTGAAATTCCTGTGGTCGTCTGCCGCGAAGGTGGAATCTCGACGGAATTTACCCGTCAGCAGGCCGCTGGCGAGCGGCACGCGGGCGAGGATGCCCACCCGCTTCTGGTTGGCTCGCGCGAAGAACTGGTCCGCCGGACGCTGGCGGAAACAGTTGAAAATGATTTGCACCGTCTGGACGTTGGGGAATTCGACTGCCTTGAGCGCTTCTTCGATCTTCTCGACGCTCACACCGTAATAGCGAATCTTGCCCGCCCGCACCAGGTCATCCAGTATCCCGAAGATTTCAGGCCGGTCATACAGCGCGCTCGGCGGGCAATGAAGTTGCAGCAGATCAAGGCTGTCGGTCGAAAGATTCCGCAAACTGTCTTCGACCCACATCGTCAGGTTCTGGCGGCTGTATCCATCCACCGTCTGGCGCGGCAGACGGCGGCCAGCTTTCGTGGCAACCACAATCTCGCTCTTTTGGCTCTTCTTGAGTTGAGCAATTAGGCGTTCGCTGCGGCCATCGCCATACACGTCGGCGGTATCGATAAAATTCACTCCGCAGTCGACGGCCTGGTGCAGCGCAGTGAGAGATTCGTCGTCCGAAACGCTGCCCCACGCGCCGCCGATCGCCCACGCGCCAAAGCTGATGTCCGAAACCTTCCAAGCGGTGCGTCCGAGTTGACGGTATTGCATCGTTTCCTCTTCTCCTCTGAAGAACAGATCGGGTTCCGCTCTCGACACGGAAGTGCGACACGGAAGTGGGATTCCAAAGCGTAACCCGAGAGTATAACGTGCTGATCACAACCAGTAGCCGTCATCGCCCGCTGATGCACTGCATAAACAATTGGAATAGGATTTACCGCGAACCGGATATTAAGTGTTTTGGGCCGGTTACATATGGGGAATAGCGCAAGCGCCAAACAGCAATTTGGCCATCGGATGCGCACTGTGGTAATCAACTATTCAGAGCCGATGTGGAGCAGTTCCGTTTTCACCGATAGAATGGCTTGGGGGGATGGTTTTTTCTAACCGTCGTCGCGTCGCTCGGCTGGTTGCTGGGTGGCCGGTTACAAGACCTAAATAATTTAAGCAAATGGAGACAAGATTGGACCGACCGAATGAGCTAGTTCAGGATCAGGAGCACGCTGCCTGTTCTCTCGATGCCAGCTTTGTGCTGACGTGGGAGGAAATCGCGGACTTGGCGGCGGATCCCGGCAAGCCAGCCGAGACCCTGATGAACGTTGTCGCCTTGATTGCCAGACGGTTTGGCACCGATGTTTGCTCCGCCTACCTGCTGGAGCCCGACCGCGCCCACCTCGTTTTGGCCGCGACGCTCGGGCTTCGCCGGGAATGCGTCGGCAAGCTTCGCATGGCCGCCAATGAAGGACTCGCCGGCCTGGTCGCGGAACAGGTCCGTCCGGTGGCCGTGGAGCGGGTCAGGGATCATCCTCGCTTCAAGTACTTCAGCGAAGCCGGCGAGGATGCTTATCAATCGTTCCTGGGAGTTCCCCTCATCGATCGCGGCGTGCTGCAAGGCGTTCTAGTGGTGCAAACGGTGGAGGCGCGGGTCTTCCCGGAAGATGAGATTCGTCTGCTCACGGAAGCCGCGAACCGGGTTGCGCACGTGGTGAGCGAAGCCCGCACGCTCGACCGTTTCATCGCGCCTGCCCAGGAGCGGCTCTGGGCGCTGGCCCGCAACCTGTGGTGGAGCTGGGATCACGATTCTGCCGGCTTGTTCCGCGATCTCGATCCTCTGCGCTGGAGTCAGCTCAATCACAGTCCCATCTCGCTGCTGAACGAGTATCCTCTCGACAAACTCGAAGCGCGCGCCACCGAACTCGCCCTGCACAGCCGGATCAACTACGCCTATCGTCGGCTGCGCGAGTACCAGGATGCGGAGCGCACCTGGGGTGCGCGCCACGCCGGTGTGCTGCGACCCCGTCCCGTGGCTTACTTCTCCGCCGAATTTGGCGTGCACGAATCTCTCCCGGTCTATTCCGGTGGACTTGGAGTTCTGGCTGGCGATCACATCAAGAGCGCCTCCGATCTCGGGATCCCCCTCGTCGGCGTGGGCCTGTTTTATGGCCAGGGATACTTCCGGCAGAACCTCGATCGCGACGGCTGGCAGCACGAGGAGTACCTCGAGACCGATGTCAACCAACTTGCAATGGAAGCGGCCATCGGGAAAAACGGCAGACCTGTCGTGGTGCAGGTCGATACCCGCCATGGTTCGATCCGCGCAAAAGTATGGCGCGTGAAAGTGGGTCGTTGTGATTTGTTTCTCCTCGACTCCGACGTGGAAGGCAATACCCCCGAGGACCGCGAGATGACCTCGCGTTTGTACGGGGGCGACGGCCGCGTTCGCGTGCATCAGGAACTGCTTCTGGGCGTGGGTGGTCTGCGCGCTCTGAAAGCGCTCGGCATCACACCGGGGGTCCTTCACCTGAACGAAGGACACAGCGGATTTGCGGTCCTCGAAGCGATTCGCCAGCGCATGGTAGAAGAGGGCATCAGCTTCGAAAAGGCCGTGCCCCGTGTTGCCCGTGAAGTGGTCTTCACCACCCACACCCCCGTGCCCGCCGGCCATGATCGCTTCGATGCCGATCTGATCGAAGAGCACCTCGGACCCCTCCGCGGGGCCCTCGGTCTTTCCAGGGAAAGCTTCATGGCCCTGGGACGCGAGCATCCCGACAGCGACGAACGTTTCTGCATGACCGTGCTCGGCCTGCGGCTCTCGCGGCACGCCAATGCGGTTTCCTCCTTGCACGGTGAAGTTTCCCGTGCTATGTGGACCGGGCTTTTCCCGGACAAACTGGAAGACGCGGTTCCCATCGGACACATTACCAACGGCGTCCATGTCCCCACCTGGCTGGCTCCGCAGATGTTTCGCCTCTACGATCGCCATCTCGGCACGGGATGGCATCTGCGCAGCAGCGAGGCCGAAATCTGGGAAGGCATTGACAACGTCGACGACGGCGAGCTCTGGGAGACGCACTTCAACCTGAAGTCGCAAATGATCGAATTTGTGCGCCGCCGCGCCGTCAAGCAGGCCGCGCGCCGCGACGAACCGCGCGACGTGCTGCAGCAACTGGAACGCGTACTCAGTCCCGATGCGCTCACCATCGGTTTTGCGCGCCGCTTTGCCACCTACAAGCGCGCCAATCTGATTTTGGCCGACATCGAAAAAATCGCCAGCATGGTCAACGATCCGAAACGCCCGGTGCAGTTCGTGTTTGCCGGGAAGGCGCATCCCCTCGACGAACCCGGCAAGCGCGTCCTGCAGCAGATTGCCCAGTTGATGCGCGACCCGAAGTTTTCCGACAAATTCGTCTTCGTCGAAGACTACGACATCAACGTCGGCCGCCATTTCGTGCAGGGTGTCGATGTCTGGCTTAACAATCCGCGCCGTCCCCTGGAAGCCTCCGGAACCAGCGGCCAGAAAGTCGTTTTGAACGGCGGCTTGAATCTCTCGGTGCTGGACGGCTGGTGGGCGGAAGCTTACGACGGCTTGAACGGCTTCGCCATCGGAAGCGGCAGAACGCACTCCGACATGAATGTTCACGACTCCCGCGACGGGGATGACCTGATGCGAGTTCTTCGCGACGAAGTGATCCCTCTCTACTATCAGCGCGATCGCGACGGCCTTCCGCGCGGCTGGATCCAACGCATGAAGCGCACCATCCGCACCCTCGGCTGGCGCTTCAACGCCGATCGTATGGTGATGGATTACACGACCAAGTGCTACGTTCCGGCAGCCGGCGGCACATCGAGCGACCTCCGGCTAAGAGTGTAAGAGCGTGGCTCCCCAATCCGGCAGCGGAAAAGCTTTCAAGAAAAAGACGCGCCCTTCACGGTTGTTACTGCCGTCGATCCAAGCTTGCCGGTGGAGAGCCGGGCGTCCCCGCCCGGCTGGACGGGCGATTCCCATCGATAGGGTTTCCTCTGTGCTCCTCGGAGCCTGCCCTGAGCGAAGCCGAAGGGGCCCCTGTGGTTTGAGCTTTTCTCTCTTACGCGACCCCGCTCAGGCACATCGGACTACACTTTCCTTGAAACCGCCATAGTTGAACGCCGGCCCATGGGGCGAAGGTCTCGAACCGCGGTTTCGACTTGACAGGCTGGGAAGACCGGTTAATATAGATGAATATTTATGCATTTGTATGGATAAATATGCCTCAACGAAAAAAATAGGAAAGCGAAGAGATCGGGGAGACTTGAAGAAAATCTGATGGCGGCCAAACTTAAAACCGCGGTTCTCGGCGCGACCGGCTATTCCGGCCTCGAACTCGCTCGTCTTCTCGGCCGGCATCCGCGCACCGGCGCGCCTTTACTCTTGCGGCGCAGTGCGGAGATAGAGTCCGGCGAGTCCGCTGCTGGCGTGCCGCACATTTCTGGCAATGGCAAAGCCAACGGCCATTCGCCGGTCCAGCCGTTCTCGTGGTCGGCGCTGGAGCAGCATGGCGTGGAGTTGCTATTCCTGGCTACGCCGCACGCCGTTTCTCGCGAACTTGTTCCCGAGGCAATCGCGCGCGGGTTGCGGATCGTCGATCTTAGTGGCGCGTGGCGGCTGAAACAGGAACAGCATCGCGCCGTCTATGGTTTCAAGGATGCCAACGCCCAGACCGCGGCGGAACTCACGGAGCGCGCCGTGTACGGTCTGCCCGAACTGAAGCCGAATGCGGACCGGATCGCGTCGGCCGCGCTGGTTGCGAACCCCGGCTGCTATGCGACTTCAGTCATTCTTGCGCTGGCGCCCTTGCTCTCGGCTGGTATTGTGGATTGCGATCGCGGTATCATCTCCGATTCGAAGTCCGGCGTATCCGGTGCCGGCAAGGCGCCCACGCCGCGCACCCACTTCGTGTCGGTCGCCGACAACTTTTCCGCCTACTCGGTCTTCGGACACCGTCATACCGGCGAGATCCTCGAGCAATTGGCACTCAATTCCTGCCAGTTGATCTTTACTCCACATCTCCTGCCAATCCCACGTGGGATTCTGTCCACGATATACGTGTACCTGAAACGCGAAATGAAGGCGGACGAGATCCAACGTTGTTTCCACGATTTCTACAAGGGCAAGCGGTGGGTTCGCATTTTCCCGGCATCGAGTTTGCCGGAAATCCAATTCTCCGTGTACACCAACTACTGTGATCTCGGTTTCTGCCTCGCGCACGATGGCCGCCGGCTCGTCCTCGTTTCTTGTCTCGATAACCTGCTCAAAGGCGCAGCCGGTCAAGCCGTGCAGAACATGAACCTCATGTACGGCTGGGACGAGGCGGAGGGCCTGCAGTGAAAATTGTCGTCAAGATCGGCGGCGCGGCGCTGGAGGATAAACCGACCCTTCAGAAATGTGCGAAAGCGGTGGTGCAGCTCGCCCACGACGGACACCAGGTCGCCGTCGTACATGGCGGTGGCAGCGCGCTCACGCGTACCCTGAAACTCCTCGGAAAGACAAGTGATTTCGTCCACGGACTGCGCGTTACCGACGCCGAGACGCGCGATGTGGCCCTAATGGTGCTCGCCGGTATTGTGAACAAAAGCCTGGTGGCCGCGATCGCCGCTGCCGGGCAACCGGCCATCGGTCTCTGTGGCGGAGACGGCGGCGTGTTTCGTGCCCGCAAGAAACAGGACGCGGAATATGACTTGGGATTTGTCGGCGAAATCTGCTTTTCCGAGCCGCGCTGGCTCAAAGCCATCTGGGCCGAAGGTGGCATTCCTGTGCTCTCCTCGGTTGCGCTCGGAGGTGACGGGCAGTATTACAACGTGAATGCGGACCAGATGGCGGCCGCGTGCGCCATAGCCTGCGAGGCCGACGCACTGATTTTTCTCACCGACGTGGCGGGTGTAAAGCAAGCCGACGGCTCGGTGATGCCCCGGTTGGATACCAGGCAAGTTGCCGGACTCATTGAGGAATCCGTGGTCAGCGGCGGGATGATGCCCAAGCTCGAAGCCTGCACTCAGGCTCTCAAGTGCGGCGTGGGGCGCGTGCGCATCCTGCCCGCGGCGCAGGTCGAAGTTCTGCCACTGTTTTATTTCACCAAGCTGGAGTGCGGCACGGAGGTGCTGAGAGCATGAGCCTCGCTTCTGTCTCCCGCATGGAAGCGAAGCTCTTGCTTCCCACCTACGAGCGCCAGCCCATCCTTTTTGTTCGCGGGCGCGGCGTGTATCTCTGGGATTCTCGTGGCCAGCGGTATCTGGATTTCCTGAGTGGAATCGGAGTTAACGCGCTCGGCCACAACCACCCTGCCATCCAGGCGGCGATCAAGCGTCAGGCTGGCCGGTTGATTCATGTTTCCAATCTTTTTTTCCACGAGTACCAAGCGGAGCTCGCGCGCTTGCTGACCGAAATCTCCGGGCTTGACCGCGCCTTCTTTTGCAACAGCGGCACCGAGGCCTGGGAAGGCGCGCTCAAGCTCGCCCGCGCCTTTGCGCAAATGAACAATAAGAACGGGTGCCCCACGTCTCGCGGTTTTCGAGACGTGGGTGGCCACAAGCCCAAGCCCAATCCAAAGACGCGCATTCTTGCCATGGATAACTCTTTTCATGGACGCACCTTTGGCGCGCTTGCCACCACCGGTCAGCCGAAATATCGAGCCCCCTTCGTTCCGCTCATGCCGGGCGTGAGTTTCGTCAAGTTCAATGACCTGGACGACCTGCGACGAAAATTCGATTCCAGCGTCTGCGCGGTGTGCATCGAGACCATTCAGGGAGAAGGAGGAATTTGTCCGGTCAATCGGGAGTTTCTCGAACTCGCCTCGCGCCTGACCAAACAAAGCGGTGCGCTGCTCGTGCTCGACGAGATTCAGTGCGGCCTTGGCCGCACCGGACGCCACTTTGCCTACCAGCACTACGGTGTGTTGCCGGATGTGGTTACCGTCGCCAAGCCGCTGGCGTGCGGTTTGCCGCTCGGCGCCATCCTCACCACCGAACGAGTTGCGAGTTGCATGCATCCGGGTATGCACGGGACCACGTTCGGCGGAGGCCCGCTGGCCTGCGCTGTCGCGATCGAGTTCCTGCGCGAGGAGAAGAAATTGCTGAGGCACGTGCGCGCGCTCGGCGAATACTTTCACGCGGCGCTTGAGGCGCTGGACAAGAAGCACAAATCGATTCAGGACGTCCGCGGAGCCGGCCTGATGCAGGCCGTGGAAGTGGACTCGCCCGAGCTGGCAAAGGCGGTCGCCAGGCAATTGCTGCAAGAAGGAATTATCATCAATCGCACGCACGAAACCGTGTTGCGCTTTCTGCCGCCTTACGTGATTCAGAAGAAGCACGTGGATCAGGTGGTCAAGGCCCTGGACACGGCGTTGCACAAGAATGCAGAGTTCCCACAAAAGCGCACGCACAAAAAAGAAAAAACCGCCCCGCCGCGGCGCAAGGAAGTTAATGCGCACGCGTGAGGCGATCCTCCCCGACGCCGAGCAGATTCACGCTCTCGTCGGGGCCTACTCCGGCGACGGCACTCTCCTGCCTCGCACGCTGGCGGAGATCTGCGAGAACGTCCGCGACTTTGTCGTCCTGGAGCATGACGGACGCATCATCGGATGCGGCGCTCTCCACCTCTATGGCGTTCACCTGGCCGAGATCCGTTCGATTACCGTCGATCCCGCCAGCCAAAGCAGCGGTGGCGGCAGACGCCTGGTGAAGGCTCTTCTGGCGCAGGCGGAAAAGCACCAAGTCACCTGTGTGTGCCTGTTCACCCGCATTCCGGAATTTTTCTCACGCTTGGGATTCACGACCGCGAATCACCAGGATCTTCCCGACAAGATCCATAAAGACTGCTATAAGTGCCCCAGGCTCTATCGCTGCGACGAAGTACCAATGATCCGTGGAGATCTGCCCACGTTTGCAATTCTGCCGCCGCCAAAAAACTGGTTGAAGATTCAGGCATGACCTCGCTGCGCCGTTCTCCTGAGAAAATTCGTTTGCCCGTAGGGTTCTCTTTCTCTGCTGTCGCTGCCGGCATTAAAGTTAGTGGCCGGCCGGACCTCGCGCTGGTGGAAGCCGCCGGTGGAGCGACCGCTGCCGCGTTATTCACGATGAACCGGGTCGTCGCCGCTCCCGTGGAAGTTGGCCGCTCATCGTTGCGTTCGACCGGCGGCCGCGTTCGAGCCATCGTCGTGAACTCCGGCAACGCCAACTGCGCCACTGGACGCGCCGGCATTCAAGCCTGCGAACGTGTGTGTCGCGAAGCCGGAAACCTGTTCGGCGTGCCCGCTGCCGAAATCCTTCCTTCTTCGACAGGCATCATTGGAGTTCGACTGCCGGTAGACAAAATCCGCGCAAAGTTGCCGGAGCTCATCGCAGCGCGATCCGCCAGCCAGCGTGGCGTCCTAGCCTTTGCCCACGCCATCATGACCACCGACACCCGGCCCAAGCTGGCGTCCGTGCGCTTTCGAGCGGCCTCGAAAGAAGTCACCGTGCTGGGGATCGCAAAGGGTGCCGGCATGATCCATCCGCAGCTTGCCACCATGCTGGTGTATTTGTTTACCGATGTGAGCGCGAGTCCGCGTGAGCTACAGCCTCTTCTGCGCGAGGCGTGCGACCATTCGCTAAATTGCATCTCCATTGACGGCGATACCTCCACCAACGACACCGTGCTGCTGCTCGCCAGCGGCGCCAGCGGTGCTCGGGTGCGGGTGAAAGACGTTCGCACCCGAAAGAAGTTCTCCGCGGCGCTGACCGCAGTATGCCAGTCCCTCGCCGAGCAGATCGTCAGTGACGGTGAGGGCGTTCAGCACGTGATCCGTCTGTTCGTCGAACAGGCGCGGAGCAGGGAAGAGGCCTTAATAGTGGCGCGGACAATCGCTCATTCAATGCTCGTCAAGACCGCGTGGGCGGGCGCCGATCCGAATTGGGGACGCATTCTCGCGGCAGTGGGAAGGTGCGGTCTGCCCATCGATCCATCTAGCGTCCAGATTCTTATTGGCAGTCAGAAAGTATGTCGCAACGGAATCGGCTGCGCGTTCAACGAGCGGCAAGCTCATCGCAATCTCGCGCAGTCGGTCTGCGATATTCGTGTGCAGCTTCGTCGCGGCCAGCACGCGGTGCGATTTCTCACCACCGATCTGACCGCCGAATATGTGCGGATCAACGCCGATTATTCCACTTAGGGAAACTCTGACTAAGTTGGTTCCCGGATAGCTTTGAAGGGGCAGGGCTTTAGCCATACCGTCAAAACCCGCCACACAAGCGGCTTTACAGGCTGCGGAAAAACTCGATATTGCACTTGATTTTGGGTGGCGCAGCGCTTCAGCGCTGCGATAACCGGCTTATTTTCAGCACCGGCTTTAGCCGCTGGGGTGAGACTGCGCCGTAGAAAATACTTTTTCCGCCTCTGCCGACGCTGGCGCCAGTCTCATAAATGCTGGAGCAAAACTTTAGGCCGCGAGAGCGGAACCTGTTTCCTCGCAATGGACCAGAAAATCCCGCCAGAGATTTTGAATCGGCAGGAATTTGCGCTCGTAGGTCAGGCGGAAATGCACACTACATTGCCTTACGGTGGACCACCCATCTCGTTCAACGATATACACGCTAACCTCGTTCATAGATTAAGACTCCAACGACAACCATGTTATCAACGGCGCATTCGGCAGTCTGGTCAAAAATGCTCGCTTCTCCTAATAAGTTTTGGACATGGGTCGGGGCGTAAGCTGGTACATGGCAGCCTCGGGAAGATCCCTGTAGCAGACTGCGGAACAGCGCCGCGAGGGGCAGGCGGGCTACGAAGCCGAGACCCAATTGCGGCGCTCGACAAAGGTGGGGGGCTCGTAGGTGCGTCCTTTTGCCAGCCGATTCTCCTCTCGGCGTGTGGACCACAACAGAATAGGGCCGAGCGATGCGGCGGTGAGGCGGGCGACGACCGGGAATTCCTTCTCGACTTCGCGGCGCAGCTTGTGAATCCTCTCACTCACGCTGCGATTGACCTTCTTGAATTCCTTCTCCATCACCCAGAGCGCCGCATTGTAAGCGCTGCTCAGCTTCTTCACCTCGCGCGCAAACCGCTCACGGACGCGTGGATCGGGGTAGTCCTTGTAGCGTTGCCAGCCTTTGAGCATGGTCTGGCACATGCGATAAAGACTCGGTCCATTACTCTCGAAATCGCGCCAGAACGCCCAATCCAGGAACTTCTTTGAATCGTCGCGGGAGATTGCGCTGTGCTGGAAGTTGAACTTGTACTGCCCATGGACATCGGCGAAGTCAACGTCCGGCAGCAGACGGCCCTGATCGGCCATCTCCTGGTAAAGCGGCGTGCCCGGAACCGGCGTGTAGAGCATGAACTGGTGAAAATCGGTCTGGTGGCTGACCGCCGATTCGATTTCCTCGACGATGTTGTCGGGCGTGTGGTGCTCGAGTCCGACGATCGTCGAGCCCTGCACTCGTATCCCGTGTTCGCGAAGCTCGCGCGTGAGTTGCCGGCTGTCCTCACCCTGCAGCTTGCTATAGCTGGACCGGGGAGATTCCAAACCCATCCATACCCAGGAGATGCCGAGCTCGACCAGTTCGAGCATGGTGTATTTTCGAATCGCATTGGCGGAAGCAAAGACGGAAAGCTCCCAGCTCTTGCCGGCCTCCTTCATGCGCTCCAGCAAGCGCATGGCGCGCGTACGGTGAAGCAGGAAGTTTTCGTCCATTACAAAGAAAGAATGTACTTTGAGCTCCGCTTCGATCCCGCACATCACCTCAAACAGTTCATCGCCGGTCTCGTAAAAGTTGACAAACTTTCCTTTGCCGCCAAAAAAAGCGGACGTGGTACAGAAGTTGCATCCCATGGGGCAGCCCACCGACGGGATAATGGTTGCCGCCGTGCCGCCCTTCCGATTCGGGAGGCGGATTCCCATGATGCGTGTCTCCAGGCCGGAAACAATGGCGGGATGCCGGATCGGTGCGTGCTCGTCTTCTCCCAGGTACCGGCGCATCCATGAGATACCTTCTCCGCGCACGATGTGGTCGGCGTCGATCATCCCTTCTACGCCGGGAATGGCAGCCACGTGTCCGCCCACCACGATCGCCGAATCCGGCGATAGCTCTCGCACCATGCGGCACATCTCGCGGACCTTGCCAACGTTAACGATGATGGCAGAGATACCCACGATGTCGTAGTGGTTCGTAGTCAATTCACGAGCGAAGGCTTCGCGGGTGGGAAAATCCAGCACGCTGCACGGCGCCGAAATATTTTCCTGAATCATCATGATGCCCCAGGAGCGATGGAACATGCGCAGCGAGAAGCTGCCTTGCGCGCGCGTGACCTGGTTGTGATAGAGCTCCATCGGATTAATGGACCGGCTGCCAAATTCGTCGTCTTGCGCATAAGGCCCGAAGACCGAACTCAGCAAAATGCGCGCGTGACTTCCCTTGGGATGAGTTTCCATTTGGGTGGGTTTCATAGATTCGTTGGCTGAAGGATAGTTGCTCGGCAGAGTTCTTCGCCGTGATCTCGGTTACATTACAAAACTATTACGTGCGACTAGGACATGTACTTGCGAGGGTTTCAGAGCGCACCGTGGGACGCATTCCGCACCAGCGCCAGCGTGGTTAGATCGTTATGCGTGGGCGCCGTCCTTGTGAACTGCCGCGTCGCCTGCAGCATGCTCAGGCACAGGTCGCGCGCGCTGAGTAGGGTCGCGTCCTGAAAGCTTTGCTTCGCCCTGTCCAGCCCGAATTCCGCATCCTCGCAGTCCGCTTCGATGAGCCCGCGCGAGACCACCAGAAGAGCCGAGCCGGGCACCAGGTGACAGGTAGCCGCGCTCTGCGTGGTGTGCGAAAACAAGCCTAGCGGCAGCCCGGTGGCTTCGAGCAGCGCGATCCCCGCGCGGTCGCGAAGCAGCCCCGGAGTGTGGCCTGCATTGGCGTAGCACACCGTCCCCAGATCTTCGTTGTAGCAACCGATGAACGCCGGACAGCTGCGAAGACCGCCACACATAATAGTGCGGTTCATCTCGTGGCACAATTCGATCATGGCGGTGGTCTCGTTGAAGTCTTCTCCGGCGAAAAGAATGGGTGCAAGGATTCGGAACCTTTTCTGCACGGCGATCAGAATTTCACGCGTGTCTGCCCGCAGGCCGGCGATATCCAGCAGCACGAACAGCATGCGGGACGGTCCCACCCGCAGGAATTCATAGAAATCGCCAGCCACACGCTGCCCGGTGTACACCGCGGCAATCTCGGCGTGACGCAGCACGGGCGCATCGCAATGGATCGGGTCGGTGAGAGGTGGTGCGCCTTGGCGCTCGGTGAACAGCGAGCGCCAGAACCCCGTCGAGAGCGGCTTCGCTTCCCCAACGTTAGCCTTCTGCGTCATAGTGTGGCTCCCGAAATATGGGTGCCAATCGCCTGCGGAAAGGCCGAAATCTGCTGCAAAACGAAACCGAGGCGAAGAGTCTGCACCTGCCAAGGCTATCGGCAGATTGCCTGCGATGCTTTACTGCAACCAGTTCAGCGCAAACGACCTCGCCGATTCGTGGCTAATGCGGATTCCGCCTTGAACGTACTAGTGCCGCGACCGCGTGATAAGTCCTGCAATGGAGAGACGGGCGCCCTCGCCCGTCCAGTCCGGGCATGGATCGACAGCGGCAACAATCATGCGGTCACGGTACTAGCTGGCACGTTCTCAGCGGGCATGGTCGTCGACCCGTTTTCAGAATCCCATCCTTCAGAACCCCATGATGTTGTATCCGCAATCCACGTAGATGGTCTCGCCCGTGATGCCGGAGCTGGCATCCGACGCCAGAAACACCCCGGTGCTGCCCACTTCATTCACTTCAACGTTGCGTTGCAGCGGGGCGCGTTCGGCGTGCGCCCTCAGCAATTCTCCCAGTCCTGAGATGCCGCGCGCGGCCAGCGTTTTGATCGGTCCCGCGGAAATGGCATTGACGCGAATCTTCTTTCGGCCCAGATCGTGAGCCAGATAGCGCACGGTGCACTCCAGCGCGGCCTTGGCCACGCCCATGACGTTATAGTGCGGCACAACTTTTTCCGCGCCGTAGTAACTCATGGTGATGACGCTGCCCCCATCTTCCATCAGCGGCGCCGCCGCCCGGCAAACCGCGATCAGCGAATACACGCTCACGTCGTGCGCCACACGAAAGCCCTCGCGCGTCGTGTTCACGAAGTCGCCCTTCAGTTCGTCGGCCGGCGCGAAAGCCACGCTGTGCACCAGCGTGTGCAGCTTCCCGTAGCGCGCTTTCAGTTTTTCGAAAAGCTGCGTGATTTCTTCGTCCTTCGAAACATCGCACATGAAAGCTTCCGCGCCCGGCAGCGACAGAATCAGGTCTTTGGCTTCCTGCTCCAGACGCTCATTCTGATACGTGATGGCGAGGTTCGCCCCCGCCGCGTGCAGTCCTTGCGCGATGGCCCACGCGATCGAGCGCTTGTTCGCCACTCCGAAGACAACCGCCGTCCGGCCCTTCAAATCCTCAAACATGAATGGAACTCCCCCGGAAAAGAAAAAGAATAACAGCATCTGCCCGTGTGGGGCGGACACTCTTGTCCGCCGCTTTTGATCTTGGGGTTGATTCTGATCTTGGGTTTGATCTTGATCTTCAAAATCAACCTCAAAATCAACGCCAACGGCAGCGGACAAGAGTGTCCGCTCCACACAAACCCTAATCCGCCACCGAAGCCACCGCCTGCCGCGCTTTCATCGGCCAGCAGGCGCTGCCGAATGCGACCGCATACACCGCCGCGATCACCGCAAACCCGGCCGCCAGGCTGATCCGCGATGCGATCCAGCCCACCGCCAGCCCCAGTGCCACCTGCAGAAACGTGCCAAAAAAATAAAAAGTGTTCTGGACGCGTCCCATGAAATGCGGCGGCACTTGTTCCATCAGGCTGGTATTCATGGCCACGCCGCTGACGCCGCGCGCCGATCCCATCAGCCCATAGAGCAGCACGGCAATCGCCAGCCACGGCGAAAACGGCGCAAGCGCCATGGTAAAAGTCAGTAGCAGCATGGAAAGCGCAATCAAACTGCGTGCCCCCACCCGCGCAATCAGCGCCGGGACATAAAGAGCGCTCAGGAATGCGCCCACACCCCATCCCCCGTTCAGCCATCCGTAGCCCGTCGCGCCGGCGTGGAAGACGCGATCGCTAAGTGGCGCCGTGACCACCACTCCCGTCATCATCGCGCCCAGAAATAAAGCCCAACTCGTTCCCAGAAAAACCACGCTGCGATGCTCGCGCAGAAAGACCAGGCCTTCGCGCATCTCGCGCAGGAAGCGTGCGACGGCGCTTTCCGCCGCCTCCAGATCGTGACGAAGTTCGACGGCCCGTGGCACAACATGCCGCCCCTGGCGCACCGCGAAGTAGCACGAAAACGAAACGACGTACGTACTCACGTCGATGAGCAGCACCCCGCCCAGCCCAATGTGTTCATAGACAAATCCAACGAGCGCGCCGGCAATCAGCCAGCCTCCCTGGATCCCCGCCAGAAGAAATGTATTCGAGTGCACGAACGCGCCCTCGGGCGTCAGTTCCTGAATCAGCGCTGTGATCGTCGGCCAGAACATCCAGAAGCCCGCCGCCACCAGCGTATTCATCAGGTAGAGTTCCCACACTTTCACGCGGCCCATAAATGCCAGCACCGTGACCGCGAGAATGACGACGGCGCGCCCCGCATCCAGCCACATCACCAGCCGCCGCCGGTCTTCGCGATCAATAAGCACGCCAGTGAAAGGCAGCATCAGCATGGCCGGAATCGTTTGCAGAGCTGCAAACGTGCCCAAAGCCATTTCGGAGTGAGTGCGCTGCAAGATCGTCCAGGCCACCGCGGCGGAGTTCATCCCGCTGCCCAGCATGGAGATCACGTTCGCCGCAAACACAAATTGCAGCGAACGTTTTTGGAGGATCGAGCGCATCGTTTGAATCTAACATGAAGGGCTTTTAGCTCTTGGCTGTTAGCGGTTGGGCCGGATTCCAGTGGGCAGCTACCCAGCGCATCGTCGCTGAACAGGCTGTGGCGAAATCGCGATTCTTCGCCAACTGATCGCTTTGCGGGTTCGGTTTCGACCAGTTTTATTCCTGATTGGTCGCACCAGTTGGAGTGTTGGTTCCTCTAAACGGGCCCTTGGCTACAGTGTGAAATAGAATGTGGCGCTAGTGTTTTCAGCGCCTTCCGCCCACACCTGCCCCCCATGGCGGTGGACGATACGTTCCACGACCGCCAGTCCGATACCGGCGCCGGGGTACTCTTTGGCGCTATGCAGCCGCTGGAAAGCGCCAAACAACCGGTCGGCATATGCCATATCAAACCCAATTCCGTTGTCCCGGACAAAATACGCGACCCGGCCGTCGGGCTGCGGCGCGGTGCCGAATTCAATGCGGGCATCGGCCCGTTTGGCAGTGAACTTGTAAGCGTTGTTCAGCAAATTTTCCAGCACCCTCCGCAACAGCTTCGGATCGCCATTCACCGTGATGCATCCGGCAACAACAAATTCCACATTGCGCTCGGGAGCGCTTCGCCGCAACTCCGCGACGATTTGGTGAACCATGGCGGTTAAGTTCACAAGCTCTCTTCTGATGTCGGTTCGTGAGAAGTTGGCTACTTCCACAAGGCCGTCAAGCATCACGCTCATGCATTCCGCGGAATCGCGAATCTTCTCTATGGAATGTTGCCCGTCGGCATCCAGTTTGCTGGCGTAATCGTCCTGCAGGGACTTCGAGAAACCGCTGATCCAGCGCAAGGGCCCGCGCAAATCATGCGAGATCGAATAGTTAAGACGCTTCGTCTCCTTCGTAAGCACTTCCAGTTGGACAGCCCCATCCTTCAATCGCTGCTCGAGTTCCGCATTGAGCTCCTCGATTTCCGCTTCCGCCTCCTTGCGGCGCGTGATGTTACGGATGTTGCATTGGATCACTTTCTCAGCGCCAACCATGTACACGTTGCTGACAAACTCCACGTCAATTCGCCGATCGTCGCTGGCCTGCAGCGGCAAATCCTCATAACGAACATAGCCTTGACTCTGCAATGCCAGGAAAGTCGACTTGGAGGCCTCGCTGTCTTTGAAGGTGCCGATTTCCCACAGCTTCTTGCCCATAAAATCTTCTCGGGGATACCCCAGCATCTTGATCAGGTATGGGTTCACGTCCGTGATCTGTCCGGTATCCGCATCAAGAATCAATATGCCATCCTGAGCCGTGTCAAAAAGCCGCCGGTACCGGGATTCCGAAACTTTTAGCGACTCCTCCGCCCGCCGCCGCTCACGTCCTACCTCTACCTCGCGCATCACTTCTTCAATGGTCGGGACAAGCCGGGCCAATTCGTCTTTTAAGATGTAGTCTTTCGCCCCACCCTTCATCAGCGATACCGCCAGATCAAGGTTATTTTCGCCGGTGACCACAATGAACGGAGCGTTGGGCCGTAGTTCCTTGGCCAGCGCCAAGGCGGCCGGGGCGCTGAACTGCGGCATCGAGTGATCGGAAGTGATTACATCCCAATCGCGGTATTCCAATGCTGTGCGCATGGCAGGTGAAGTGTCCACGATTTCATAAGAAGGCTCGTAGCCCGCGGGCCGCAGCACACTCAGTAACTGATCCGCGTCATCCTTGGAATCCTCAACAATCAGCAAACGCAAGGCCTGGCTCATGATTCTCTCCTGGCTCCCACGGTTGGCCGTTTGTCCGATCGGAAGGGCAAAGCATCAAGGAGACGGCGTTGTCGGGGGTGGCCGGTCTCAAACCTACCGTGATTTCCTAACGCAGCCAAAAGTGTAAGCAGAGGATTGGTCACTGTCAGTGATGGGGCTCACTCCTCAATCGTGACAAATGGAGACCGCAAACTGCAGAAGGTCAAAACCGCCAGATTTTGGGAACCACCGTGCGCGGAATCTTGGGGAACCGGATTGCTGCTGTAAGCGGCAAATGCACCAACTATCCCGAAATGGCCATTTACGAGATAGCTTGAGCGAGAGCAAAAGCCGTTAACTGAGAGCTGACAACTGACAGCTAATTCTCACTCTCCACCGGCGCCGCCTTCGGAGCAGGCAGCGCTTTCGCTGGCTTGCCCGGTTTCGCCGGCGTGGCTGGCGGAGTCGGCGGAGCAGGAGCAGCGACTGCCACCGTCCCTTTGCGGATCTCGATCGTTCCCTTTTCGCAGTTCATCACCAGCCGCGGGCCGTTCGTTCCGATCGAACCGCTGGCGCTCGATTGCTTGTCGCGATTGTCAACTTTGATCTCGTCGAAGTCGCTCTCGATCTCTCCTTGACGCGTGCGCGCCTCCACCTTGATCGCCGTATTCGGCGGAATCGAAACCCGCACGTCGCCCTTGCGGTTATCGATCTGGATGTTCCCCGGGTTGTGCAGCCCGACCGCGACCGTCCCGTTTGAGTCTTCCAATCGCAGATCGCCCGACAAGCCTTCGAGCGCGATGTCCTTCGACCGTGTCGTCAAGCGCATCGGTCCGGTCAGCGAATCGGCGCGCAGGTCGCCGGAATCCAGATCCAGCCGGCCATCCAGGCGCGAAAATTCCATCTCCGTGCGCGACGAGTGGAAACTCACCGTCTTGCTGACTCGAACCAGACGCACGCTTTCCTGAAACTCTCCATTCAGGCGAACCGCGCCATCGACGTCTTCCACCGCCACTTCGTTCGCCTTACCCTGAATGGTCACGTCGCCCTTCACCTGTCCCAGCCGGGCGGAACCACCGTCCAGGTTCAGCAAAACGTTCCCGGTGTGGTCGTTGATGTTGACTTCGCCGCGATGGTGGTTGATCTCGACATTGCCGGTCATGCCCGCGATGGTCACGTCGCCTCGGCGCGAGGTGATCACCAGCGCGGTATTGAGCGGCACATAAATATCCATGTCAGTGGTCACGCCCTTGTCGCCCGCGCCCTGGGTATTGGCGTCCAGCGTGACGACCTTGTCGGCGACGGTGATCTGCGGCTTGGTCTTGCTGTTGTAGCTTTCGGCGTCCTGCTGCTTCTCCGCGCGGACCTTCTTGCGCACCGACACTTTCATCGTCTTGCCATCCGCCACATTGACCGTAATCGTGCCGCGGTCGTCACTCACGCGCAGGCTGCTGCCCGCCGGAATTTCCTGGCTCAGTTCGTCGCTGTAGTCGAACGCGGACCCGCCAAAAATATCGTCCAGCTCATCGACACCGCCAATCTTGGTGTGCTCGCTAATGCTCTTCCAGTCCACGCGTGCCAACTGGGTTGCAGTCAGCCCCGCCCCGATCAGGAACAGCATCAGGAAAACGCCGCCGACTCCAATGCCGCGCGCCGTCTGGCCTGAGCGCTTGGCCTGTTCGTATTCGATCAGCTTCAGTACGCCCCACAGGATCAGCAGGGCAGGCCAGTAGCGGGCGAACAACGTCCCGAGCCCGTGCCATTCGAGAATGCCCATCGTCCCGAGCAGGAACAGCACTCCCATCAGGATCAGCACGACGGGTCCGGCGATGGAACGGTGCGGAGGACGCGGAGTCGGAGGCATCATTGGGCTAGCCACGGTTCACCTCACTGGTTGGCGGAACTGGCGGCACAGGCGGAACCGGCGGCGCCGGAGGAATCGGGCCTCCCGCCGGGTAGGCGCCCGGCGCCAGTGACGGAATATGTCCCTCCACCGATGCGCTTCCCTGCAGCAACTTCACTGCGCCCACCACCAGCAGAATTACCGGCCAGGTGCGGTGAAAGCCAAGGTTCGACACATGCAGGTTCTCCAGCAGGAACAAGAAGCCGATGGTCAAAAGCATCGCGGGGCCCATGAGCCGCCGGGAGCGGCAGCGCGCACATCCGCAGCCCGCGCAACACGAACCCACCAGGCCCCAGTTGCGGGCGAGCAGCCACCCGCCGAGTACGATCAAAATCAACGGCCAGAAACGGTCCAGGCCGAGTCCGAAGCCCATCGTGTGCAGCAGGAAGAGCACGCCCAGCAAAATGAGCACGATCGCGCCCATCGGGATCTTGCTGGTCTCGATCTTTGCCCCGCCGCCAAAGGTTGCTGCCAGCCCGTAAGGATCGGGTGCGGGCAGACCGGCTTGGATGGCGCGCGCCGAGCGCACGGAGTCGATGATCCCGTACAAAACCAGGAACGCGATTCCGAACCCGCTAATCGTGGGCAGCACCTCGCCAGCGGAGTTACAACCCGCTACCAGCAAAGCAAAAATGCCCAAGTGCGCTAGACCCTTGGCGTATTGCCCGTTGTACACGGCACCTATACCGAATGGAATTGCACCTAAAATTCCCGCGACCGTCGGGTTAGGGCCGCCACTCGCGGCCGGAGCGCCAGCCGTGCTCGCTCCCGGCATTGCCGCCGGAGCCGTGCCGGAAACGAATCCAGCCCCTCCCGGCACAGCGCCTTCCATCTTCGCTCCCAGGCAGTCCTCGCAATAGATCACGCCCCGCACGGGACGTGTACAGTTCGCGCACAGTGCCTTTCCGCAAGTGCGGCAATAGGCCACTGCTGACGCATCAGCATGATTGGCGCAGTTCATACAAACCTCCGATTCGTAGTCGCGGTCACCGCCACCGTCATGGCAGGAGGAGCATCCCGCAGCGCGGCTAACACCGGCTGGCTGTATTCCTGGGAGTAGTTACGATCCTGTCTCTGATCTGGTAGAGCATGGTCTGGTTGCCCACTGGTATTGTTCTTGCGATTTTCTTTCTGTTGCTCGGGGCCGGGCTCGGCGGGAGTGTTGGCCCGCTTCAGCTCGCGCACCTTCGATTCGATCTCGTACACGAACCGAATATTGTCGTAGTACTTCACGATCTTGATTTGCGCATCGTTGTACGCATGACGCAGCGCCGCCGGCCGCAGGTCAACCTTCGCCACGTCCGCCGGCTTCACGCCCGCCGCGTTCAGCGCCAGCGAGAACGAGAAGAAGATCATCCCGAACGACATCACAAACCGCGGCTGCCGCACAAAGGCCGCCGCGGGTCTGAAGAAGGAAGTCGAGAAGGAATCCCACCGCTCCCGCGCCCGCTCTCCGAACGGAGTCGTCCTGCCGTCGCGCGTCGCCGCCAGCGGCCGCGTGCTCAAGACTCCACTGGTGGCCGCCAGAATGTTGTGCACCAGATTCTCCGGCGGCTCGACCGTTTCCAGCGACCGGAGCCACTGCTGCCCCGCCTGCACGTCCGCAAACAGCGGGCCGCAAACCCCGCAGACCCGCCGATGGGCTTCGAAGCTCTCCTTGCGCGCCGGACTCAGCTGCCCGTCACCGTCCAGGGCCTCGCTGAGCAGCGTTTCGAACTCGGTGCACTCCAACTGGGGTCCCCGACCGGCCCGGTTTTGGCCGGGCGGGGTGGGCGTCCCGTGTTTAGTTTCCTCTGGCATCACATCACCTGCCTATATGTACGTTGTAGGAGGCGCGCAAGTTCCGCTCGTCCCCGGTTAATTCTTGACTTGACGGTCCCCTCCGGAACCCTCAGAGCCGTGGCAATTTCCCGATAGTCCATGTCCTGCAAATCCCTCAAAATCACCGCCTCCCGCAGCTCCGGAGACAGTTTCTGCAGCGCCAAATGCACCATTTCCCGCGTTTCCCGCCTTTGCACCTGGGCATCCGGCGGCAGCCCCCGGTCCGCGATCTGCTCGCTAAGGGGCTGCGCATCTTCATGTTCGGAGGGCGCGGAATCGAGCGAATCCGTGATCCGGTCGCCTTTCGACTTCCGGAAGTGATCCACCAGCAGATTGCGCGTAATGGTGGTGACCCAGGTCATGAACGCGCCCTTACCCGAATCGTATGTGTTTAACGTCCGGTACATCTTGATAAAGACCTCCTGGGTGAGGTCCTGAGCATTCTCGGAATCCCCGGCAAACCGGTAGCAGACGTTGTATATCCGCCGATGATAGCGCTGCACAATCTCTTCCCAGGCCGCGGCATCGCCCCCAACGCAGCGACGGACCAGCAATCCGACAACCTGGGCTTCTTCCAAAACCAGACTCCGTGAAATGCGCGTGAATGCTCTAGTTCGTGTGGGGACGGGCGCCCCCGCCCGTCCAAGCCGAGCGCAGCTCGGCCTCACCGCCAGCACCTGCACGATCTGAATCGCCCGTCCCCGGGGCCGCCTTTAACAGCACAGGAGAAATACGTTTCTGTCGGGCAGGAAGTTCCCTTGAATCATGAAGCTAGCGATTGTAGCAAGGAAACGAAGGTCTCATATTAGGGTTTCCCCTGTGTTCTTTCCCCTGTGTTCCTCTGTGCCCCCTGTGGTTGGGCCTTTTCTCACCGCAAACTTCTCTGGGGTACACCGGACCACACCTTCCGTGAAACCGCTGTAGGAGTCAGGTCCCACGTCTTAGAAAAAGCTTGAACCACCGGGAAAACTGACTTGGACTGCCGCAAACGCGATCAGTGGAACGGATTTGCCACGGTGACGCCGAAATATTTCTGGCCTGCGTTCAAATCTTCCGACCAGATTCGCCCGCAGCCGGCGCGCTGTGCGGCTGCGACAATCAAGCCATCGTAGAAATGCAAACCATAGGACGCGCGGGCCTCGACCGCACGCCGAACAATTTCCGCGTCCGCGACGACGATCTTGATTGGCCCGAGCGCGTCCAACAAAACGAGCACATCTTCGGGACTGGCTGCCGGAGAGAGTTTGTGCAACAAGGTCGCCGCGAACTCCGCCAATACCTGGCTCGAAATCACGATTTCACCGGCAACCGCCCTTCTCACAAGGTCCTGTGCCACTCGTTGCTTCTTCGGGCTGCTGGCATCGTAGGCGTACACCAGCACGTTGGTGTCGAGGAAGTCAGGAGCGGGCATAGAGGTCTTCGCGTTTCCAAGTCCGCTTCCCGACCCGGAACTGAAACCGCTCGAAGCTGCGTTCCAGCGCCTCGCGCTCCCTGCGCTTGCGCCCCGACCGCGCATGTTCCACCGCCAACTCTTCCAGGTAGGCGCGCACCAATCCAGTCAAGGTCGTATCGCGCTCAATGGCGATCTTGCGGACTTGCTTCACCAGTTCCTCGTCAACGGAGAGAGTGATATTCACAGACCCATAATACGTGGAACCCATAATATGTGCAACTGGGATCGGCGCCGGCTAGCCACTTTAACAGCCCGGAGAAGTACGTTCCGTCGGGCAGGAAGTTCCCTTGAATCATGAAGCTAGCGATTGTAGCAGGAGAAATTAGAAATTAACGTGGGGTGTTGGGATGGAGGGTGCCCCTCGATAAGAGTGAAGGCTCTGTCAAGGACAAACTGATCCTGTGCAGTGCCGAAGCACCGTTTTTTTCGCCAGAGAGGTTGAGGACCAAGGCTCTGGAAATCTCACGCGGAATC
>JBEKDG010000047.1:0-31028 GCA_050014475.1 Terriglobales bacterium
AGCCCGCCTCCGCTTCACCGGCCGAGCCCAGAATGCGATAAAGTGGTCTTGCCGGTCGATTGATTTTCAGCGAACGGCGAACTGTGTCTTAACCGTTTGTGTCAGCCAAGGGGACAACCCCAATGGCGGCTTTACAGGCTGCGGAAAATCCCAAAGCTTCGTATCGGGGATCGCTTTAGCGATGCCGTCAGTCCTTCAACATTCAAGCCCCTTCAGGGGCTGGGGGACTTTTTGCCGCCTGAAATTGCGATGCGCGAACGCCTCTTCCATTCCGTTGCACTCATTGCGCTCGCGCTGCTTTCTTTGGCCGCGAACTTATCGGCAACTGCCGCACACTGGACTGTCGGCAACCAGCCCGCCCGTCTAGTCAACGGAAGCCCGGTGCTCTTCCGCGTCACCACGCCGAAGCCGGTCCGCACGCTTTCGGGCAACTGGCTGGGCCACGAGATCGCGTTCAGCTTTGATGCGCGCCACAAATCATGGTTCGCGCTCGCCGGAGTTAGTCTTGAAACCAAGCCGGGAACTTTTCCCATCGAACTTCACGCCGAAACTTCATCTGGGCAATCCGCCGGACAAGCGATCTCATTCGAAAAGAAGATTCGCGTGGAACGCCAACGCTATCCTCGCGTGTTGCTGAAGGTTCCCGGACGCTATACCGCGCCCAGCCCCGAAGACCAGCGCCAGATCGAACAGGACAAGGAAACAAAAGCCGAGGTCTTCAAAACTGTCAGTGCCGGCCGCGAATGGAAGGGTTCGTTCGCGGCTCCGGTGAATGCCGAGATCTCCGACGTGTTTGGAGTCGAGCGCGTCTTCAACGGTTCGGTACAGAGCACGCATCAGGGGCTCGATTTCCGCGTGTCCAGCGGAACCTCGGTCGCAGCCGTCAACAGCGGACGCGTTATCCTGGCGCGGCTTCTGTTCTTCGAAGGGAATTGTGTGGTGATCGACCATGGGCAGGGGTTGCTGACGCTCTACCTGCATCTGTCGAAAGTTTTGGTCAGGGAAGGCGACGATGTGAGCAAAGGTCAGCCGATTGGACTCAGCGGGGGCACGGGGCGCGCTACCGGGCCGCATCTGCATCTGGCCGTGCGCTGGCAAGGCCTGTATCTGAATCCACAGGTGCTGCTGAAATTGAATTTGCCGTGACCATAACCGTGACCGCGTGATGAGTCATACGGTGGAACGACGGGCGCCTCGCCCGTCCCGCCGCAGCGAGCTTGGATCGACAGCAGTAACGAACACGCGGTCGCGGTGCTAGTAGCCCGAAGCCACCAGCGCATCTTCCGCTTCCCACGCGCCATCGCGGAACGTAACGCTTCTCCCCGAGATCGCGGCAATCCGCTCGCCCGGAACAATGATCCCCACCAGGTTCAGCGGATCCGCGGCCGCGATGACGACGCGCTCGCCATTCGCATTCGGTGGCAGCTTGCGGTGAGCGCGCAACGATTCGACCGCGACTGGAAGCGCGAACTGCTCTCCCAGAAATCCATCCACGAATCGGCCGCCGCGCACTTCGCCGCGGTCTTCGAGGCGGCGATAGCCGATCTGCAATTCACGCCAGCGTGGCAGATTCGTTTCCCGCACCAGCAGATCGCGGAAGACCACGCCATAGCGGCGCAACAACATCCAGCAGCAGGACTCGACGCTGCGGTCGCGATCCGCGCCTTCGCTGTGCAGGAGCGACCAGCGTCCGGGCGCGTGCCGCGGCTGGCGGACTTTTCCAAGGCCGCTGCCAGACGCGCCTTTCGGCGTCACCAGCGCGCGCAGGTTCTCGAATCCGTCGGCGGTGACGAGGCCGGCTGCGACCAATTCCCACAGTCCGGTTTCGATTTCCGCTTTGAGCCGGCCCGTCGCTCGCACCATGTCGGGAAAAAACAGCGCCCCCCGCTGCTTCAAAAGTTCGAGCACCGCCTGCGCTACTGGGCTCAAAAACGAAGTAGCGGAATCCTCCGCCCCGGGATGGTGTGGTCGAAGCCAGTCGGCATCTTCGCGTACAAAGAATGCAATCGGGGCGACGCGCGTGGGAATGACCCGCCGCCGATTCTCGCGGCCGTTCTCATCGGCTCCCATCGCTTCCAGAGTTGCGGGGTGTGGCGACAGACGCCCCCATCCCACTGCGCCCGCCAGGCACAGCTGATCGACGTGCGCCGGATCGTAGTCCGAGATTCTGCGTGCCAGCACAAACCGTTCCCATGCGCTCGCCGGAATCTCAAACCCCTGCAACTGCCGGATTACTTCCAGCGTCCCATGCTCGCCCCGAACTTGCGTACCCGGAGCGACGTGCTGCCAGCGCAAAAGCCAACTCATGAACTGCGATGCCGTGACCGGCGCGATCTGCTTGCGCAGCGTTGCGACCGTCAGCCGATGAATCCGCGCCAGCAAACGCCGCTCGCACCACTCTGTTTCGCGTTCGTTTGCAGCGGATGCTGCTGCGCGCGGATCGGCGGGGCGGAACGTGCCGCGCAGAATTGCTCCGCTTGCCTCTATGCGGAGTAGAGCTTTCTCGATCTCAGACGCCGGCAGTCCGAGCAACTCGCCAATTTCTGACGCGGTGGTTGGGCCGAGATGTGCCATCCATCCTTGAACCGCGGCTAGCACTGCATCGGCTGGACTTACTGTAGAGACGCGGCTTGCCCCGTCTCCCGTCGCACCGCCAGTCTCTTGCCTGGCAGCGGGAGACGGGGCAAGCCCCGTCTCTACGGGGTGTATTGCCTGGAACCATTCGATCCGCTCGGCCGCAACCCAATATTGTCTTCCCGCAGCTTTCGCCACGATGGCGCGATTCTCCAGTTGCAGGCGATCGAAGAATCCATTCCAGTTGGCGGTCAGCTGCGGGCCACAAGCTTCGGGCTGATTGCTGATTGCTGAATGCTGAGTGCTCCCCGCCGGCACCGCGACCAGCGTATGCAGCACATCATGCAGTTCATCGGCGTCGCGCACATCGGGCCACGCCTCCTGCTGCACTTGCGCTATGGCCGAGGGATCGAGCGCGCCGACTTCCTCGAGCACGGATGCCGGCAACACTCGCCGCATCTCAACGGCACGCGCACGGCGCTCTTCGAGCGGCGCATCATCGAGGTATGCGTACGGATTTGCATTGAGAATTTCGTGCGAGAATTGCGAAGGCACCGGAGTGTCCACCGCGAGGCAACGAATCCGCCCCTGTTCGATTCCGCGCAGCACTTCGCCGAGGCCCTCGATATCCAGCGCTTCGGTGAGCACGTCTTTCATCACCTCGCGCACCAGCGGATGGTCGGGGATCTTGATGTCGCCTTCGATGTTCTCGAAGCATGCCGCTACATCGGGAAAAACCGAAGCGAGCAGATCGTCGGAGCGTATGCGCTGAATCTGCGGCGGGACTTTCTTGCCGCCCTGAAACCGCAGCAGAGCGAGCGCTCGCGTCGCATCCCATCGCCAGCGCGTTTGAAAAATCGGCGAAGCCAGCGCCGCCTGTTCCAGGATCGGCGGCATGGTCTCGGAATGGAGGAATTGAAAAACGTCGGCCAGCGGAAAGCTGTGCTGCTCGGCGAGCGCGATATTCAGGCCGTTGTCGGTGGCGGCAGCTTGCAGTTCGAAATTGAAGCCGCGGCAGAAGCGCTTGCGCAACGCCAGTCCCCAGGCTTTGTTGATGCGGCCGCCAAAGGGCGCGTGGATGATCAACTGCATCCCTCCGCCCTCGTCAAAAAATCTTTCGGCGATGATCGTTGTCTGTGTCGGCACATCGCCCAGCACCGCGCGCCCTTCGAGCGTGTATTGAATCAATTGCTCGGCGCCGGAGAGATCGAGTCCACATTCCTCTCGCAGCCAGCGCACGGCGCCAGCCACTACAGGAAGATTGCGCCATCCTTCTACCGGAACCACGCCCGGCAAACGGTCGCTGATTTGCTTGCGCAATTCGCCGAGCTGCAGCGAAAGTTCGGCGGTGCGCGCCGGGGCTTCTCCACGCCAGAAGGGTATCCCGGGCGGAGCACCCTGCGCGTTTTCCACCAGCAGGCGCGACGACTTGGCTTCGATCCGGCGAATCCTCCACGATGTGTTTCCCAGCAGCATGACCTCTCCGGCCATGCTCTCGACCGCGAAGTCTTCATCCACCGTGCCTACCACCACCCCCTCGGGCTCCGCCACCACGGTGTACAGAGCGTTGTCAGGAATCGTGCCGCCACTGGTGATCGCCGCCAGGCGTGCGCCGCGCCGCGCGCGCAACTTGCGGTTGATGCGGTCGTGATGCAGGTAAGCGCCATAGCGGCCTCGTTGCGAGGCGATTCCTTCCGAAAGCATCACGAGCACTGCGTCGAACGTTTCGCGCGCGAGATTGCGATAGGGATAGGCCCGCTTTACGAGCGCGAATAACTCATCCTCATCCCATCCGTCATTTGATTGATCGCCCGATTTGTTCGCCGTGGCGGCGCTGCCAGAAGCCGCACAGCAAGCTACAATCTGCTGCGCCAGCACGTCGAGCGAAGCTTCGGGAAAAATCAGGCGGTCGAGTTCGCCCAGGCGAATCGCCCGCACCAGCACGGCGCATTCCGCCAAATCGTCGCGCGTGGTGACAAAAAATCGTCCTTTGGGGACCGCGCCGCGCCAGTGGCCCGACCGGCCCACCCGCTGCAAAGCCACCGCAATCGAACGCGGCGAACTGATGTGGCACACCAGGTCCACCGTTCCCACGTCAATGCCAAGTTCCAGCGAAGCGGTCGCCACCAGCACCTTCACCTGGCCTTCTTTCAGCTTCCTCTCCGCCTCCAGACGCAGCTTGCGCGACAAACTCCCATGATGCGCGGCCACGTTTTCCTCACCCAGCCGCTCGCCCAGTTGATGGGAAATGCGCTCGGCCAGCCGCCGCGTATTCACGAACACCAGCGTCGAGCGGTGCGCATTCACCAGTTGCACGATGCGCTCGTAGATTTCGTCCCACATCTCGTTCGAGGCGACCGGGCCGAGTTCGGAAGACGGAACCTCGACTCCAAGATCCAGCGTGCGCTTGTGTCCTATGTTGACGATGACCGGAACCGCCCGCGCTTTTTGAGGATCAGAGCTGCCCGCGAGGAAATGCGCGACTTCTTCGATCGGCTTCTGCGTTGCCGAAAGCCCGATGCGCACCGGCGGGCGATAAGTCAGCGCTTCCAGCCGCTCCAGTGAAAGCGCAAGATGCACGCCGCGCTTGTCATCGGCTACGGCATGAATTTCGTCCACAATCACGGTCTCGACATCGCGCAAGATGGCGCGGCTCTTCTCCGCCGTCAGCAGGATGTAGAACGACTCGGGCGTAGTGACCAGAATGTGCGGCGGACGCTTCAACATAGCGCGTCGGTCTTTCATCAAAGTGTCGCCCGTTCGCACCGCCGTCCGAATCTCCGGCATCAGCAGCCCGCGTTCTCCCGCCATCTGCAGAATTTCTCCCAGCGGGACTTCAAGATTTTTCTGGATGTCGTTGCCGAGGGCTTTGAGCGGGGACACGTAGAGAACTTCGGTGTGATCGCGCAGTTCGCCCGCCAGGGCCTTGCACACGAGGCGGTTAATGCAGGCGAGAAAAGCGGCAAGTGTTTTTCCCGATCCGGTCGGAGCCGAGATCAGCGTAGTGTGGCCGGCAAGAATGTGAGGCCAGCCCTGCTCCTGCGGTTCGGTCGGCGTGGAGAAGCGCGCAGTGAACCATTCCTGAACCAGCGGATGAGCCCAGGCGAGCGAGGGAGAGACTGCGGACGGCATGGCAGTGATTGTAGCGAGAAACGGCGGTTTCGTAAAATGTTCGCCTGGGGCTGGTTAGTTGTTGATCTAGTCAGTGGCCTTGTCGCTGGTCGAGGCGGGGTGCAGGCGCAGGGGCAGCACCTTGGCGTAGTTCTGGAAATCCCGATCGGTGGTGAGAATGGCCCAGCCGCGGCGGTGGGCGGCGGCGCAGATTAGAAAATCGACCGCCGAGCCGGCGATGCCCCGGGTGCGGCAACGGTTGTTCATGTGGGCGGCTTCCTCGTAGTCGGGCGCTTCGAGCGGATGTTCCGGAAAAGCCCGCAGATAGTCGCGCAGCTTGCGAAACTGGGCTTCCTCGCGGATGCCGGAAAGCAGCTCCTGACAGATCGGCCCCAGCATCTGCACGCGTCCTTCGCGAATCAGTTCGGCCAGGGCTTGGCTTAGTTGTTGCTCCTGAGCGTTGAGATGCTCCGGCCGCCGGCGCAGGGCCAGCGACCAGACGGGCGTGTCCACCAGTACCATCATGAGCGGTGATCGCCGCGAGAGCGCCGCGAGCTTTTGCCGGAACTTCTGCTGGGACTGCTGCCGGCATTCCGTCTCCGCTCGGCTTTGTAGTCGTAGGCGGGGTCCACCGAGAAAGTGCCGAAGGCGTCCAGGATGCGCATCTGCTTGCGCTTACGGACGTACTCATCCAGGGCGGCAGTGACTGCTTCTTTCTTGGTCTTGTGTTTTCCGGCCCGCCGCGCTTCTTCGATGAGCTGGTCGTCCAATGCTAGGTTGGTCGGCATGTGTAAAGTATTACACATATTAATGTGTAAGTAAAACGCGAAAATGATGGGCGGCATGGCGGGACCAAATCCATAGGTCCTTCGCTCCGCTCAGGATGACAATAGGGGTTTATGCCACGAACTTACGGCACGGCTAAAGCGATGCCCTGATATGAAGCCCGAGTTTTTCCGCGGCCTGCTAGAATCGCGGCGATGCCCAAACCATCAGCCACGGCTCGCGCCCGCAAGATTAAGCTAATTCTTTTCGACGTCGATGGCGTTCTTACCGACGGCAAAATCTGGATTTTCCCGGCGCCCGGAGGCTCACAGGCCGGCGCGCAGCAAAGTGTGCTTGAAAAATCCGCTCAGCATGGCGGACAGGGCGGCTTCGGGCTCCACAGCACCAGCTTGATCGAGGCCAAGGGCTTCCACGCCCACGACGGCACCGCTATTTCGTTGGCTCGGCTCGCGGGAATCAAGACCGGGATCATCACCAAGCGCATCTCGGAAACGGTTGCCCTCCGCGCGCGTGATCTGAAGATTGACCACGTGTACCAGGGCATTCAGGACAAGGCGTCGGTGTTTGCGCAGATTCTTGAGAAAGACGGAATCACCGCCGCCGAGGCTGCTTTCGTGGGCGACGATGTGATTGATCTGCCGGCGATGCGCAAATGCGGTCTGGCTATCGCGGTGAAGAACGCGCGCCCAGAGGTCAAAGCCGAAGCTCACTGGACGACATCGCATGCCGGAGGAGACGGCGCGGCTCGCGATGCGGTCGAATACATCCTCAAAGCGCAGGGCAAATGGAAGCAGGCGGTTGAGGAGTATGTTTCGGAGAGAAGCTGAGATGTTCGTCGTTCGCGAAAACCGTTTGCTTGGCGAAAAGCGAGTAGCGAACGACGAATAGCGAAACGCTAACGGCCAAGAGCCCGAGGGCCTCAAATTCACCCACCGGTTGCTGGCTTGGGGCGTGCTCGGGTTAGCAACCGGTGGGTTTTTTCTCCCTACTCACCCTGTTGTTTTCGGGAGCACTAAGTGTGAAAACCCAGCTTGGCCGGGAAAGTTTCGGAGGATTCTCGGATTTTCTCGCTTTTTTCTAATTCATTTCCTGCCAGCAAGTTATCGGCCACTAATCGGGGATGGCCGTGGTCTTCGCCGCCATCAGTTCCGCGAAGCGGGGATCTTTGCGCAGGGTGCTGAACTCGTTGTCCGTGTAAACGTTCTTGATGTCCTTGTAACCCTCTTCCATCGCCTTCTTCAGATAGTGCAACGAGCGGTCTGGTTCGCCTGTCTTGGCATAGAGCTTGGCGAGAACATAATCGTAGCGGGCGCGGTCTTCGGGAGAAGCAAGCTGGGCCAGAACTCCGGCGTGCGAGATTCGCTCGAAGATGTCGGGATCAAGCTGCATCGCCTTGGAATAGTTCTGTATGGCCTTTTCAAACTGTTTCTTGGCGAAGTAAGCTGCGCCCAAGTTGATGTAGTAGGTGCCTACGTCGTTCCTTAGCGAGATCGCTCTCTCGCAGTGCTTGATCGCTGCGTTGTAGTTATGCATATCGTAATAGGTGACGCCGAGATTGTTGTAGGCGTCGGCATGGTTACGATCGGCCTTGATGGAGCGTTCGAAACTCTTCTTGGCTTCTTTGTCGCGATGCATCTGAAGTTGGCACATCCCGATTTTGTTGAACAGGGACGCGTTCCCCGGCGCGCCTTTGAGGGCGGCCCGGTAGAAATCCACCGCGTCGAGAAAGTTCTTATCCGTGCGCAGCTCGTCGCCACGTCTTTCGAGTTGCTCCGGCGTTGCCCCGGGAGCGGGCGGATCGACGCGGTGCAGCGGTGGAGGGCCGACTTCCAACTGTTCGGTGTTCTGAGCCTGCAATGGGGAAACGAGAAGCGCGCAGAAGAGAAGTGCTACAGAGCTGATGCAGAGCCGGGAAAGCACATACACCTCCGGGCCGAACACGATCGATCTTCAGAGTCCCATAATCTTATTGCGGTGGCGTGCCGCTGTCACCACTCTTAGACGGGGCAGGCGCGTCTTTGTCATTCTTTTGGGAGCTGCTGTCGCCTTTGAACACGCCAACAATCTTGCCGAAGAAGCTTTTCTTTTTCCTGGCCTCTTCCTCAATTTGGACACCGGCGGCAGTCTGCGGGTTCCCGTTCGCGGGCGGAGGCAGCGCCTTCTCGGAATTTCCGCCGAATATGCGGGAGAAGAACCCCTGCACACTGCCGCTCTGGTCGCAGGTATCGCGAGGCTCAGTGCCGGCGACGAAGGCAATCGTGTAATCGTCGGGACAGGACGGCGTCGCCAGGCGGTTGGTGATTTTATCGAGCTCCACATCCACCACGCCTTCGGGCTGAGTGAAGGACTTCACGTCCGCATACTGTGGCAGAGTAACCGCCTTCTTCATGAACTCGGCCCAAATGGGGGCGGCAGTCTGCGCGCCGCTCAGGCGAAGGTCGCTGTAATCGTCGTATCCCACCCAGACGATGCAAAGCAGATTGCTGGTGTAGCCGGCGAACCAGCCGTCGTGTGAACTGCCCGTCTTGCCTGCCGCCGGAGCCGTGAATCCGCGGGAGCGCACGCCGGCCGCGGTACCGAAGTTCATGACTCCTTCCAACATGTTGGTCATGACAAAGGCGATGCGCGGATCGAGAACCTGCTTCTTCTCGGTCCCAAAGTTGACGATGACGTCACCCTTGGAGTTGCGCACCGAATTTACGAAAACGGGCGAAAGCCTCATGCCGCCGTTGGCAAAGCTGGTGTAGGCGGCCGTCATGTCCACGGGCGTGGCGTCGTAGGCGCCCAGTGCCATCGCCGGCGTGGCTTTCACCGATGCGATTCCGGCGGCCCTTGCCAGATCCGCCACCTTGTCGTAGCCCACTTCTTCCGCCAACTTCACCGTCGCGTTGTTGAGCGAAAGCGCCAGCGCATAGCGGAGCGTGACGTCGCCGTGGTACTCCTCTTTGTAGTTGCGCGGCTCGTAGATCTGGTCGCCGTAGGAGAACGTCGAAGGCTGATCGGCGACCGTGGAGGCCGGGGTGATCACGGCGGTCGAGCCATCGAGCGCCGTATTCATGGCGGCCGCATACACAAACGGCTTAAAGATGGAGCCGGTGGGACGCTTGGCGAGCGCGTGGTTCAGTTGGCTCGCGCCGTAGTTTCGTCCGCCGACCAGAGCCTTGATTTCGCCGGTGTGAGGGTCCATGGCGATGAGCGCGACCTGCGCCTGTGGGCCGGGCGTGACCGTGGTCTCAAACTTGTTCTTCCCCACCTTGGTCTTGTGGGTACGCATCTTCGTGACCTGATCGTCCACCAGCTTGATGCCGGTTTCGACCGCTTGCGCGGCCGCCCGTTGCAGTCCCGGATCGAGCGTCGTGTAGATGCGATATTCCTGTTCGTTGACTTCGTGTTCGTTCAGTTTGCCGACGATGGTGTCGCGCACCATGTCCACGAAGTACGGGGCATCGCTGGCCTCCACGTTCGGCGGGGCCAGTTTCAGCGGCATCGCCTTGGCTTTATCGGCTTGCTCGCGCGTGATGGCGTGAGTCTCGACCATGGACTCGATCACGGTATTGCGCCGTTCCAGCGCCCGCTCGGGATGGCGATAGGGCGAAAGGTAGCTGGGCGCCTGGATCAATCCGGCCAGCAGCGCGGCTTCCGGCAGGGTGATGTCTTTCAGATCCTTGTTGAAATACGACCGGGAGCCTTCGGCCATGCCCGAGATGGTGAACGAGCCGCGCTGCCCCAAATCGACGCGGTTGGCGTAGAACTCGAAAATCTGCTGCTTCGGGAATTTCTGTTCCAACTCCACCGCGATCAGCATTTCGATCAGCTTGCGCTTGAACGTTTTCTCCGGGCTCAGAAAGAATGCCCGCGAGAGCTGCATGGTGATCGTCGAACCACCCTGCTGATGGCGCTGACGAGTGAAGTCGATCCAGGCGGCTTCAGCCAGCCGCATGAAATTGACTCCGCTGTGCTGGAAGAAGCGGCGGTCTTCGATAGACGTGACCGCTTCCACCATGACCTTGGGAATGTCGTCGTACTTCACCAGTTGACGCTTGGAGCGTTGCTCGGCATCGAACAGCGAAGCCAGCATCTGGGGCTCGAGTTCATAGGCCTCCAGTTCTCCCGCGGCGCGGCTGGTAATGCCCGAAACCGCTCCGTCGGCGACGGTGATGGTGGCGGGTTCCGGACTGTGATAGGACTCGGGGCCGGGCAGAACTTCAATCGAGCCGCCATGCAGACGATAGCTGCCCAGCGAAGATGCACCGTCCTTTTCGGAATAGCCCGCATGACGCAACTCCGCCGCGATTTCAGAGACGGTTAACTTCGATCCGACCTTTACCAGCTGCGGCGCAGCGAAAATCTTGGCCGAACTGGCGAACGCCGGACTGCGGAAGCGCTGCTCGATGATGCGGTCGTACTTTACATACCAGTAGGCAAAAAAGCCGACCACCACGAGTGACAGCGCGAGAAAACCGAGCAGGGCAATGCGCACGATAGGATCGCGGGCCGGCAGGCGGCTTTTGCCGCGGCTTCCCCCGCGGCCTTTTCCGCTTTGGCCGCCGCTTCGAGCCGTCGGGATTTTCAGCTTAATGGCCATGGAGACAGATGTGCATCATGCACCAGAGCAATTCTCAGTCCGAAACTGATTTTGGAGCGTTGTGGTTGATTCTAAATCACCAGGCGACCCCTACAACCATTTGGATGCGTGTCAAACGATCGACGGCTGTGGGGGTCAGTTTCCGAGCAGGCCGTTAAGAGTATGCGGGAGAACCGGGTCGTCCCTCCTCCGGGACTGGATTCGACAGGCGAAGAGCGAGCAGCGAACAGCGAACAGCGAACAGCGAACAGCTGACAGCTGCTCCTAAAACACGCCTTTGTTCTTCGACGAAGGATGGAAGTCGAGGATCGTCGAGTAGCCGGGGAGTTCGATTGGAACGCTGTACTCGGCGTCGATGGCGAGAGTGCCATTGCCGGACCCGCCGACCCGCGCAACATGCACCTGCTTGGGCGTCAGTGCAATATCGTAGTTGCGGGCATGCTTGATGACGGCGTCGCGAATATCGTCTTCCGTGCGCGTGCTGTAGGTCGCCTGTATGGCTTCGGTCTTGATCGAATCCTCAAGCTCGTAGTTCGCGAAGTACGGCGGGATGAGCTTGATGCCCACCATGACCATCGCCGCGATGATCGCCACGCCGAAGATTAATTTCAGAGTTGCCATAAGAAACCATCGCCAAATCGCTGGTTGCGAATTTCCAATCGCGAGCTTTCCGTCCTGCGCTAAGAGCTGTTCTCAGGCTGGCCAGCGGCCGGGACCAGTCATTGCCGTGGCTCCTTGGCGCAGTCGCTGGAAATACTCGGTTATGGCAGAAATCTTAACGTCCTCCCTCTGGAGAGTCGAGCGCCGAACAACTTCCACAGTATCTTCGGTAACCTTCTTTCCCACGTTGATTCGAAAAGGGATGCCCACCAGGTCGGCGTCCTTGAACTTCACTCCCGGCCGTTCGTCCCGGTCGTCCAGCAAAACGTCGTAGCCGGAGGCCTCGAGCTGCCGGGCAATGTCCTCGGCAGTGGTGCGGATCTTTTCGTCCGAGGTGTTGGTGGCAACGACCACCACCTCGAACGGCGCGATGGAAGGCGGCAGCCAGAAGCCGTTCTCGTCATTACTTTGCTCGACCGCCGCCGTCAGGATGCGCTCGATGCCAATCCCGTAGCTGCCCATGATCGGCGCGACTTCCTTGCCATTGTGGTCGAGCACACGCGCGCCCATGGATTCCGAATACTTGTAGCCCAGCTTGAAGATGTGTCCGATCTCGACGGCGGTATCAATGTGCAGGGGAGCGCCACAATCGACGCTCGGGCAGGCTTCGCCAGCCGTCACGCTGCGCAGGTCGGCGTAGGCCGTGGGATGAAAATCTTTTCCCGGCGTCAGGTTCTTGACGTGATAGTTCTCCTTGTTCGCGCCGCCGATCAGGTTCGTGCGGCCTTCGAGCGCCTGATCGACGAGCAGGATGGGCTTGCCGGAATCTTTCATGTCGGTAGCCCAGTCGGTGCCTAACGGGCCGAGGTATCCGGCAGGCGCGTGGAACAGTTCGCGGATCTCATCTTCCTGCATGGGACGCGTCTCTTTGCCCGCAACCGCCGTCGAGAGCTTGGCTTCGTTCATCTGGTGATCGCCACGCATGAGCAGCACGACGGCCCGCGCGCGAGACTTCCCGGTCTTCGTCGTTGCGGTCGTTGTATCCTCTTCGGTGATCATCACCGCCAAAGTCTTAATCATGTGCTTCGGCGACACACCCAGAAACCGCGCCACGTCTTCAATCGTTTTCTGCCCCGGCGTGTGCACTTCGAGCGGCTGGCCATCGCCCTCGGGCTTCAGGTCTTCGACCGGAGCAAGCCGCGAAGTCGCCTTCTCCATGTTCGCCGCGTACCCGCACTTCTCGCAGCTCACGATCAGGTCCTCGCCGGCCGGAGTGCGCACCATGAATTCCTGTGACTGCGATCCGCCCATGGCGCCGGAGTGGGCGTCGATCACCATGTACTTCAGGCCGCAGCGGTCGAAGATGCGGCAGTAGGCGTCGTGATGCTTGAGGTAGGAGACGTCGAGCCCGGCCGCATCGATGTCGAACGAGTACGCGTCCTTCATGATGAACTGACGGACGCGCAGCAGGCCCGACTTGGGACGAGGCTCGTCGCGGAATTTGGTCTGAATCTGATACCAGATCTGCGGCAGTTGCTTATAGCTGCGCAGTTCCTTGCGCGCAATGTCGGTCATGACTTCTTCGTGAGTCATGCCCAGACAAAGGTCGGCGCCCTTGCGATCCTTGAGGCGAAACATGTTGTCGCCCATCGCCGCCCAGCGCCCGCTCGCTTCCCAAACTTCGCGCGGATTCAGCGCCGGCAGGTAGAACTCCTGCCCGATCTTGTCCATTTCCTGGCGGACGATGCCCATGATCTTTTGTGTAGTGCGATTGCCGAGGAACAGGAACGAGTAGATGCCGGCGCCCAGTTGGCGGATGTATCCAGCCCGAACCAGCAGCTTGTGACTAGCGACCTCGGCATCAGCCGGAGCCTCGCGAAGCGTGGGGATAAAGAGTTGAGACCAGCGGTGCATGATTATGTTTTCCAATCGAAAGAGAATCTTCGATTGTAAACGATGGCTCGCGCTGCGCCTCACGTAGGAACGGCCGCCAATTCCTATCTATTAACCGTTAAGGTAATACCCAACTAGTACAATGAAAAAATCGACCCGCTGATCTTTTGGAATCATGGGGTTACGCAAAAAATCCCGCAAAATCTTTGAGTTTAAAGGACTTATAGGTAAAATATTCCGGAATAAGGACCTACGGTTGTCAAAGAGCGCTGAAAATGGGTTTGGGGCGGCTTCGAGGGCCGTCTGGTTTGACGCGGTCACCTCGACACTGCCCCAATCAGATCTTCATTGTCGCGCAAGGCGGGCTGGAAGTCTGTGATGCGGCTCACAGATGGTTTGTGATGAAAAAGGTCAGGCGTCAGATTGCGGAAGTGGGAACGCTCGCGGCATCTCACGTCTCGAAAACCGCGAAACGTGGGGCACGGGGCTATAATCGCCAGCCGGAGGTGTGGGCCGCCCGCCCTGTCATCGTCACTCAAGATGAATGTCAACTAACTTCACAGGCGAAGCACTGTAAACCGTCAACAGCAGGGCGTGTTTCGAGTTGAACCCTGTTCCGAGAGGAATGACAGGGTTCGTACCGCTCGGAACAGATGCGGGCCCTCCTGCCATCACGCCACCAGCCCCCTCAATCCAAAATCCCACACTCCTGACTGGATTGTCGAACTTCAGCACTACATTGACTGGGGGTGCTACGTCTACGTTCGGTACAACCTTTATGAGGGTCTTTATGAATCCCTCTTGGTCCGAAGGCACAACAGTCAAGGACGGCGTCAGGACAAGTGGAGGAGGTCCGCAGTTAGTCGCAGCCTGATTATCCTTGCCCCCTGCCTGCACAATGCTGCATGGACCTTGAAGGACATGTCCAACTGCTGTGCTTTTGTCGCCTGCTGCCTGGGTGCGAGTCCCTGAGGTATTGTTTTTACCAGATGAATGGTTGCCATCAGCGGGCTTCTTGGCCGCAGGGGCAGGGTCCTTTTTCTGTGCATCGGAAGCCCTGGGAACATCGGCGGTCTTGGGAATGTCGTTAGGCGTGGTCGGCATGTTTCGGGCCTTCGGACTCGGGGTCAGCAGAAACCAAATAATCAGGCAAACAGTAATCACTGACATGCCCGCACCTGCCAGCATCTTCTCGCCATCAGTGAAGCGGTTATAGGGGGGTTCAAGTAGTCGAGGTCTACTCTGGGAAAAGTAGTGCATGGTCAAACTCAGGGAAACGAAAACAAGACTGCCTGAGACCATGCGGTCGGAAAAAGAGGCGCCGTGTGCCAATGCCGCTGTGAGAAATACAAATCCCAGTAACAGCAAAACCTTGGACAAGGTTCCCATCTCCCGAAAATACGAGAGCGGATTCCAATCTTGAGCAGTCATAGCAAACACCTCGAACACAATTCATCGGCCACGGAGGTCCCACAAATAGATAAACGACGCCGCGTGCCCCGGTCTTCGCCCGAAAGTATATCTCGGAGGACTTCTCCTAAGAAAACTTGGGGTGGCCCGCTCCTTGCGGTTTTTGCAAGGGGCGGGTGTGCGCACCGTTACATCTTTCGCGGGAGCGAGCGGTGACCTCAGCGGCTAAAGCCCGCTTAGAGGAATGCGGTTATCGCAGCGCTGAAAGCGCTGCGCCACCCAAAATCGCCACCCAAAAATCGGCCACCCAAAATCAAGTAGAAGACTGAGTCTTTTCAGCGGGGTGCTCCGGCCTTCGGCCGAAAGTATATCTCGGAGGTACTTTCTCCTAAGAAAACTTGATGGCCCGGGCTTTTGCCGGTCTGTGCCGAAACGGGACGATCATCGGTGTCCGAGGCGCTTTTGGGTGGCGCAGCGGTTTACCGCTGCGATAGTGTCGGAAGTGAGAGACGGCTTTAGCCGCTGAGGTTCGTGGATGGCTGCTCCGCGCAGAGGCAACACTGGGTCCGGAACTTACTTCATCACAGCGGGCACATTTCAGAAGCAGCAATTACTTCAATCCGACAGGATGGCACGACTGTTGCTTGATGTTCTGCTTGGCTACCGATCGCAAGAGAAATATCTGCTGCATGAATTTGTGCTGATGCCCGATCACTTTCATCTCCTGATCACGCCGCTCTTGACTCTGGAGCGGGCGCTACAACTTATCAAAGGGGGCTTTTCCTTTCGGGCAAAGAGGGAACTCGGCTTTCACGGCGAAATCTGGGGGAAGAGTTTCTATGATCGACGGGTCCGAGACTGGGAGGAGTATTCAGCATTCCGTCAATACATTCACCGAAATCCAGTGAAGAGAGGACTGGCACTGGCTGCTGAAGAGTATCCGTATAGCTCTGCGAGAACTGGGTTGGCACTGGATGCAGTTCCTCAGCGGCTAAAGCCGTCGGAATTGATCGCCTAGATCGCAGCGGTAAACCGCTGCGCCACCCAAAGGCAAATCCGCGGTGCGCCAGCCACTCCGTTCCAACTGGTTGATTTCACGCAGGATGGCTGAAATCGGCCACTCGTCTTCCCACAACTTTTCGCCGCGATCCGAGTTCAAGTGAGTAGGCGCTTCAGAAGAAACAGAAAGCTGAAGGACCTCAGGCTCCGGCGAATCGCAACGTTGGATCGCAACCGCGAATCGCTGAGCGGAACGAAAGGGAGGTTCACCATGAAATACCTGAGATATGTTGCACTGCTTGCTTTACTGGCCTTGCCGCTCGCGTATTCGCAGGCTCAGGTCAGGGTCGGTGTGGGCATCGGCGTCGGCGGCTATGTGGCTGGCCCGCCGGTCTGCGCTTACGGCTATTACCCGGACTATCCGTATGCTTGCGCGCCTTACGGCTACTACGGTCCGAGCTGGTTCGCGAACGGGATCTTCATCGGCGCGGGCCCCTGGTACCACGGCTGGGGACATCCATATTACGGACGCGGCTACGGACGCGGCTTTGAAGGACGCGGGTTTGTCGGACGCGGCTATGCGGGACGCGGCTACGAGGGACATGGTCCGGTGGCTCGGCGCGGCTTTGAAGGACGCGGTACGGGCGCAGGCTTCCGCGGAGGATCTCGCGGAGGGGGCCACGGGCGCCGCTAAGAACTGATCGGGTCATCTGACCATCGGGTCATCGAAGTTCAAAGGCCTTTGACTTTAAATGACCCGATGGCCCGATCACCCGATCAGAACTACGCTGCCAGGCGCTTCAAGATTTCCTTGCCCAGCTTTTGCGCTTCGCCGAAAGATTTCTGGTATTCGACGAAGATGCGGTTCAGTTCGAGCGACTGATCGGCGGTGAGCTTGTGGCGCAGCATCATGTCGCGCACGTGGACGGGATTGGGCAGGGTAGCGTCTTCGGTCAGTTCTTCAAGGGCGGTCGCGGGATTGTAGTGGTACATGCATTTCATTCTATCGCCGCAGCCCCTAAAGGGGCGTCTGATTTTGAGGAAATTACGGTATCGCTAAAGCGATACCCTGATACGAAACCCCCTGATATGAAACGTGGGTGTTTCAGCAACATCAGGGCGGCTGGCGCCGCCCTGGGGCGGACGAGGGCGTCCGCCCCTACGCATTCAATGGTGAGGTGAGGCCGACGGGCGAGGACGCCCGTCACTCCACCGACTAGCGACTAACGACTAACGACGGTCCTATGTTCCTTCCGACCAACTGGCCAGGTACTCTTCCTGCTCCGAGGTTAAGCGGTCGATCTTGATGCCGAGCGATTCCAGCTTTAGCTTGGCCACGCGTTTGTCGAGGTCCACGGGAACCGTATAGACCTTGTTTTCTAGCGAGGCGTGATTTTTCACCATGTACTCGCAGGAAAGGGCCTGGTCGGCAAAACTCATATCCATCACCGACGCCGGATGTCCTTCGGCGGCGGCCAGGTTGATCAGGCGGCCTTCTCCGAGCAGGTTGATGCGGCGGCCGTCTTTCATCGTGTATTCGTCAACGAAGGTGCGTGTGGTGCGCTTCGAGGACGACAGCTTTTCGAGCGACGGGATGTCGATTTCAACGTTGAAGTGGCCCGAGTTCGAAATGATGGCGCCGTCTTTCATAAGTTCGAAGTGCTGCTTGGCAAGCACGTTCTTGTTGCCGGTGACGGTGCAGAAAACGTCGCCGAGTTTGGCGGCCTCTTCCATGCTCATCACGCGGAACCCGTCCATGACGGCTTCGAGCGCTTTGGTGGGATCAATTTCGGTCACGATTACTTCCGCTCCCGCGCCGCGCGCGCGCGAAGCCAGTCCGCGGCCGCACCAGCCGTAACCGGCAACCACGAACTTCGACCCCGCGAGCAGGAAATTCGTAGCGCGGATGATGCCGTCGATGGTCGATTGCCCGGTGCCGTAACGATTGTCGAACAGGTGCTTGGTGTCGGCGTCGTTGACGGCGACGATGGGATAGCGCAGCACGCCTTCCTTGGCCATGGCGCGCAAGCGAATCACGCCGGTGGTGGTTTCCTCGGTGCCGCCGATCACGTTGGCCAGTTCGGCCTTGCGCTTGGTGTGCAGCACGGAGACCAGGTCGGCGCCATCGTCCATGGTGAACTGCGGCTTGTGATCGACCGCCGCCATGATGTGCGAATAGTAGGAGTCGCTGTCCTCGCCCTTGATGGCGAAGACGGGAATGTTGTAGTCGCGCACCAGGCTGGCGGCGACGTCGTCCTGCGTGGAAAGCGGGTTCGAGGCGCACAGAGCCACGTCCGCGCCGCCGTCACGCAGCGCGATCATCAGATTCGCGGTCTCGGCCGTCACGTGCAGGCAGGCGGAAACGCGGATGCCCTTGAGGGGCTGGTTCTTGATGAATTCCTTGCGGATGATCTGCAGCACCTTCATCGACTGGTTCGCCCACTCGATGCGTTTCTTGCCCAGATCGGCCAGTTCAAATCCCTTCACGTCGCTGCTAATCGATGTCGTAGCCATTTTTCTCCCTATCCCCGGATGATGACGCTGGATGAATCTATGCAGCTTGTACGCTGTGGAAGCGCTGTTCGCTTTTCGCTGTTGGCGATTCGCTAAAGGCTAAGAGCTAAAAGCGAACAGCGCTTTCCCCATGGTGAAAAAGCTATTTCCTTACTCCGGCCGGTTCGCGCTTCAAGCCGGCGTCCGACGCCAGTTTGGCGGCTTTGTCGGTCGCTTCCCAGGTGAAATCGGGGTCGCTGCGGCCGAAGTGTCCGTACGCCGCGGTCTTACGGTAAATGGGACGGCGCAGGTTCAGTGTCTCGATGATCTCGCGCGGCTTCAGCTTGAAGTTTGCCCGCACCAGATCTGGAATCAGATTGGCATTGATCTTCTCGGTTCCGAAAGTATCCACCAGGACGCTGACGGGTTCAGCAACTCCGATGGCGTAGGCGAGTTGCACTTCGCAACGATCGGCGAGGCCGGCGGCCACGATGTTCTTGGCGATATAGCGCGCCATGTAAGCCGCGGAACGGTCCACCTTGGTCGGATCCTTGCCGCTGAAGCAGCCGCCGCCGTGACGTCCCGTGCCACCGTAAGTGTCCACGATGATCTTGCGTCCGGTCAGACCGGTGTCGCCCATGGGGCCGCCGATGACGAAGCGTCCGGTGGGATTGATGTGGTACTTGGTGTCCTCATCGAGCAGGTGGGCTGGAATAACGGCCTGGATCACGTGCTTCAAAATGTCGGCGCGCAGTTCGTCGTTGCCGACAGTTTCGGAATGCTGGGTGGAGACGACCACCGCATCCACGCGCTTCACTTTGCCCGGCGCGTCGTATTCGACCGTGACCTGCGATTTTCCATCGGGCCGCAGGTAGGGGCAGGTGCCGTTCTTGCGAACTTCGGCAAGCTTCATGGTGAGCTTGTGGGCGAGTGAAATCGGAAGGGGCATCAGTTCGGGAGTCTCGTTGCAGGCGAAGCCGAACATCATGCCCTGGTCGCCGGCGCCGCCGGTATCCACGCCCAGGGCGATATCGCCGGACTGCTTGTTGATGCTGGAAATGACGGCGCAAGTGTTGGAGTCGAAGCCGTACACGGCGTTGTCGTAGCCGATCGACTGCACCACGCCGCGCACCAGGTTCTGGAAGTCGACATAAGCTTTGGTAGTGATCTCGCCGGCAATGACGACCAGGCCGGTGCAGGTCAGGGTTTCACAGGCGACGCGGCTGTTCGGATCTTCACGAAGGCAAGCGTCGAGAATGGCATCGGAAATCTGGTCGGCGATCTTGTCCGGATGTCCCTCGGTTACGGACTCCGAGGTAAACAGAAAACGATTGGTTGCTGGCAAGCTGATATCTCCTAAAGGTAACTTCGAGCCTTTGCTTCCGATAAGGGGGGCCTATGAAGCCAGGGGCTCTTGACCGGGGATTGGCTTAATCTTCCTTAAAACGGTATCAGAGATGACCTCCTAAGCGCAACGGAATTGACCGGTGCCGGAGGGAGGTGACATTGAGTGGGAGCCAGTGGGCATTGAACGGTGGAACATGGGCGGTAAATGGAAGAAAAGAAAGAGACAAACTTAAGGCGTCGAAGGCGGGGGCGGGGCATTCGGTAAGATTCCCTGAGGACCAAAAGTAACGGTCTTGACCTCCCCGTAATCTCCGCCGGTGTCGAGCTTCTTTCCGTTGAATCGAAAGTCGATGCCACCGGCGTTTCCGACCTTAACGATGATTTCTTTCCGGCCTCGGATGGCGCGCTCGGTGTCGGCGGCCAAAAGCTCGGACGAGAGAGATCTGCCGTCGGCGGTGATCGAGACCCAGGATTCTTCGCGGGCATGGATGACGACCGTAAACTCGCCCGGAGTTGCGGCGGGGGCGGCAGGCGCTAAGTTCTGAGATGTGTTGGGGGCGGCGGACGAGGCAGATCGTGCCGCCGGCGACGCAGTGGTTGGCGAGCTAGTGGTCGGCAGACGAGAAGCAGGGGAACCGGCGCCCTTTTTTTCTTTCGACACTCCCTCCGACGCTCCGCCTGATGCTTCGCCTGATAACTGCGCCGCTGGCGACTGCGTCGCGGCCGCTGTTGGAGTCGGCCGAACTGACTCCTTCGCGTGCTCCCCTCGGCGGTGGCTCCAGAGGGAGAGTGCGAGCGCGATTACGAGTAGAAGCGCGGCGAACAGGCCCCAGGGAAGTTGGCGAGCAGGGGCGTCGGAGATGGCCTCGAGGCGGCGGGCCTTCTCTTCATGTTCGCGCGCTCCGTCTTTACGCGCTCCGTCTTCAGGAGATCCGGGTTCCGTCGAAGCGGGAGCGGCGTCGCCGGAAGCTTGCAGGTACTCGGCGATGGTTTGATCTTCGTCGAGGCCAACGAAGCGGGAATAGGCGCGGACAAAGCCCTTGTTGAAGATGCCTCCGGGCAACTGGTTGAACTTATCCTCTTCCAGCGCTTGAAGCATGCGAATTCCGATCTTGGTGGAGACGGAAATCTGCTCCAGCGTGATGTTGCGCTTCTCGCGTTCCAGTTTCAGTTTTTCGCCAAAGGAAGGCAAACCAGTCTCCCGCTTTCGCCGGACGGCGAACGGAATTCTACTCTGTCGAGAAGCAAGATCATAGAGAATTGGTAATTGTGTAATTTCTAATTTGGTAATTTGGAACCGATCCCGTGCCGCACTCGGCGTCTCGGCCTTGATCTGATTTTCAAATTACAAAATTAGAAATTACACAATTACCAATTTTCCATGCGCCCTCTGCGCCTCGGCGGTGAAATACTGGGGGCCGGACTGGACACGGGGGCCGTGTGGCGAGCGGTGGGTTGGCAGGACGGGTACCGGTTACCTCCGTTCGTTGCCCGAGTGGTGCGACCAAACCTATAATTTCCTATCCACCACCCCGAACGAGGAGTTCATGTCGGAGGCAGCGGGCACATCCCCAATTCGCCTGTCGCAAGAGCTGAGCATCTTTCACGATGTCGCCAAGGCGCTGACATCGTCGCTCAACCTCGATTCGATCCTGCAGACCATCATGGAAAAAATGGCGGAATATTTCCGCCCGGACACCTGGTCGCTGCTGATGGTGGATGAGGAAAAAGATGAGCTCTATTTCGCCATCGCGGTGGGAGCTGCGGCCGAGGTTCTGGCGAAGGCGCGTTTGAAGGTGGGGGAGGGAATTGCCGGTTGGGTGGCCAAGCACGGGCAGGCGTTGATTGTGCCCGACGTGCGGAACGATCCGCGCTTCTCCTCCCGGCTGGACGAGATGACGCGCTTGCAGACCCGTTCCGTCATCTGCGTGCCGTTGCGCTCGAAACACCGCGTGCTGGGCGTGATCCAACTGGTCAACGCTAACGTAGGGCTGAGCGAACAAGAGCTGTTTTTCCTGCAGGCCTTGTGCGATTATGCCGCGATTTCGATCGAGAATGCGCGGGCGGTCGAGAAGATTCAGGAACTGACCATCACCGACGATTGCACGGGCCTGTTCAATGCGCGCCATCTGCACAAAACGCTCGAAACCGAGGTTTACCGCTCGGCGCGCTTTGGCTACCAGTTCAGCGTGATTTTCATCGACCTCGACCACTTCAAGCAGGTCAATGACACGCATGGACATCTGGTGGGAAGCCGGCTGCTGTCCGAAGTCGGATACCTGATCAAAGCGCAGTTGCGGCTGATTGATTTTGCTTTTCGCTACGGTGGAGACGAGTTCGTGGTTCTGCTGCCGCAAACCAGCAAAGATCAGGCAGTGGTGGTTGCGAAACGTCTGCAGGATTCCCTGCGCTCGGGGACCTTCTGCACCGAGCAGCGCTTGAACCTGAACGTGCGCGCCAGTATGGGACTGGCGACTTTTCCGAACGATGCGCAGACGCCGCACGACATCATCCGCCAGGCGGACGAGATGATGTATATGGTGAAGAACTCGACCCGCGACAATATCGGCATTGCCTCGCGCGGGCTGATGGAGCCGTAGAGTGCTGGTGTAGGGACAGCCGCCCTCGGGTGGACAGAATTCCTTCCGGTTGGACCGTCACTCGGGCGGAATCTACCGGTTTCTTGTCGATTCCTTTGTGCCAACGGCCTAGAATGTTCGGTTAAGGTAAGGCGGAGGGAGTTTCTTCCCTATGGCCAGCCGAGCGTCAGACCAGGATTCCCTCGTCGGCAGTGAGCTGGGCCGCTACCGCGTCGTCGAGAAGATCGACGCTGGCGGCATGGGAGAAGTTTATCGCGCCCGCGACGAGCACCTCGCTCGTGATGTCGCCATCAAAGTCCTTCCGCCCGGTACGCTCATCGACGAATCAGCCCGCAAGCGTTTCCACAAAGAGGCTTTGACTCTCTCGCAACTCAATCATCCCAACATCGCCACCATCCACGACTTTGACACGCAGCAAGGTGTGGATTTCCTGGTGATGGAATACATCCCCGGAATCACACTCAGCGAGAAGGTGGCTGCCGGACCTCTGCCGGAGAAGGAAGTCCTCCGTCTGGGCGTGCAACTCGCGGAAGGCTTGGCCGCAGCGCATGACCACGGAGTGGTTCATCGTGATCTCAAGCCCGGCAACTTACGGGTCACGAGCGACGGACGGCTGAAGATTCTGGACTTCGGGCTGGCGAAGCTGCGGCTTCCCGTGACGGCGAGCGCCGTGACGGAGAGTCTGAGCGAGACACAAGCCATGGCGGGGACGCTGCCCTACATGGCGCCGGAGCAGGTGCTAGGCGGAGAGGTAGACGCGCGCACCGACATTCATGCTGCCGGGTCGGTGCTGTACGAGATGGCTACGGGGCAACGACCGTTTGCCGAGGTGGAACGCTCGCAACTGATCGGTGCCATTCTGCGCAAGCCGCCTGTGCCGCCCACCATGCTGAATCCCAGAGTGTCTCCGGAACTGGAGAGGATCATCGGCAAGGGTCTGGAGAAGGAAGCGGAGAACCGCTACCAGTCGGCGAAGGAACTGGCCATTGATCTGCGGCGGCTCCAGACAGGAGTGATGAGTGGACTACAGCCTGCGGCGAAGCACGCCCGCTGGCGGTCCGCGAAGTCGGTTGGGCTGGGCCTGGGCATCCTGGCAGCGGTCATCGTGGTGTTGATCACTTTCAACATCGGCAACTGGCGCAAGCTCGTGCCTGGTGGAACTGGCGCGCGACCCATCGAATCGCTGGCGGTGCTTCCCGTGAAGAATTTCTCCGGCGATCCGGGCCAAGAGTTCTTCGCGGACGGCATGACAGACGCCTTGATCGCTGGCCTTGCCCAAATCAAGGCCGTAAAGGTGATCTCGCGCACCTCGATCATGCACTACAAGGGCACAAGCGAAACCTTGCCGCAAATTGCGCGAGAGCTGGGGGTAGACGGGATTGTCGAGGCCTCGGTGATGCGCTCTGGAAGCCGGGTGCGGATGACGGCCCAGCTCATCGAGGCGCGCGAGGACCGGCATCTGTGGGCGCGCAACTATGAGCGGGACATGACCGACGTGCTGGCGCTGCAGTCGGAACTGGTGCAAGCGATCGCGGGCGAGATCAGGGTTCAGCTTACGCCGCAGGAGAACGAGCGGCTCAAGGCGGCCCGCCGTGTCAACCCCGAGGCCTACGAGGCCTACCTCAAAGGCCGCTTCTATTGGAACAAGAGAGCAGGGCAAGACATAACCAAGAGCATCGAGTATTTTCAGCATGCGATTGAGATCGATCCGGACTACGCTCTTGCCTACGTGGGGCTGGCCGATTCCTACGCGTTACTCCCAGACTTTGGTGATGCGCGCCCGAGGGAAGCAATTCCAAAGGCAAGGGCCGCCGCCGCCAAAGCTATCGAAATAGATGACGCGCTGGCCGAAGCCCATGCCCCTCTCGCCTATATCAGTGCTTATTACGATTACGATTGGGCGGCTGCGGAGCGAGAATTTAAGCGCGCCGTCGAGCTCAATCCCGGAGATGCCACGGCTCATCACTGGTACGCACTGTGCCTGTTGTTCCTGGGGCGGCATGACGAGGCGACGGCGGAGATCGAAAGGGCCCGGAGCCTGGACCCACTTTCACTTGCCATCAACACGAGTGTGGGAACAGTGCTTTTCTACTCGCGGCATTACGACTCAGCCATCGAACAATATCGTAAGACGCTGGAAATGGATCCTACCTTCGTCCAGGCGCGCGATTACCTCGGCAACGTTTATTTGCAGAACGGAATGTGTGAACGAGCCATTGCAGAGTTCCAAAAGGCCGCGGATTTATCCGGGGGGCAGGTGAGGTGCATGGCGGGACTGGGCCGCGCTTATGCGGCAGCGGGGAAGCGAGAACAAGCGCGGAAGATGCTCGAGCAGTTGAAGAAGCGGGCCCAGCAAAGCTACGTCTCGCGCTATGAGCTGGCCCTGATCTATACGGGCCTCGGCGAGAAGGAACAAGCGTTTGCATGGCTGGAACAGGCCTATGAAGAGCGCGACAGGAGACTGGTGGAGCTCGGAGTGGGTCCACAGGTCGACCCTCTGCGCTCCGACCAGCGCTTCCAGGATCTTCTGCGCCGCATGAACTTCCCTCAATAGGTCCGTCTTACACCTCTTTCTACTGACTCGTAGCGCGGGCGGGAACGGCCGAGGGCAAAATTGTGCCCGGATGGTCAGCGACTCGGAAGCTACCATCCCATATTGAAGGCGGCTTCCCGCCAAGCAGTTGTCGCCTACTGTTTTTCTCGCTTTTGCAGATCCGCGGGCTGGTCGGTTTTCGGCTGCACTTCTGCCGGGTCCGGTTTCCACGTGGACGGGTTCGCGGGCGCGGAAGGGTTCACGCCGAAGTCCCACACATAGAGGTTCATTCCTTCTTTTCCCAGCATCTCGGCGACGGCGTATTCGCCCGCCGCCAGAGGTTCGGTGGGCGTGAGCTTGACCCAGCCTCCGGTCATGGTGGTGACCGTGGCCGCGACAAAACGTTCGTCGGTCTTCATCTTTCCAGTCACCGCGATCTTGATTGCACCGGCAACGCGCTTGCCGCCCTTGACCTCGATGCGAATGATCTTGAAGCGTTCGGTTGGAGCGAGCGGCGGAGGCTCGAGGGTGGCGGCCTGCACGCTTGCGGGCGCGCCCTCATTGGCGTCGATGTTGATGTAGAGCGAAGGCACAGTGGTGTGCGACTGAATCCTGGCGTGCGCTCCGGGAAGTTCAATGGTTTGCTTGATGCCGGCCAGCGGATTGATCGCCGCCCGCAGAATATTCGACTTGGTGTTCTTCTCCAGTTCGCTGCCCGATTGCGGCAGTTCGGACAACTGCGGCTGATTCTGGTAGGTATCGAGGAGGAAGATGCCGCCTTCGTCGGGCAGGCGCAGACCGGGCGCGACCTGCGGGGAACGGGCTTGTTCGGCTTTCCGTTCCGCGTCGAGTTCCTTGTCGAGTTCGACCGCTTCCGGAGCGAGCTTGCCCTGCAGGCGGCCTTGCTCAAACTTATCGGTGGCGTCCCAGTCAATCAGCGCTTTTGGGACTTCCTCCCATTCGCCGCGTTCGGCGCTGAAATAGCGGACGCGCTCGCCGTGAATCTCATACTTGGTGACGGACTGGTAGGAGCCATCTTTCAGGATGAGGCGGCGGGCTTGGGTCTGGGCGGGAGCGGGGACCTGCGACAGGCAAAAGTGCGACTGGCAAAAGAAGACCAACGCAAGGATTGCCGCCGCGAGAAGTCCTGTCCTGCCAAAGCCCGTCCTGCCAAAGAATGATTTCATGCCGCGGAACATTATCGGCCTTTTCCAGTGCTTCCGAAAGGTTAGATGCGGGCGGCTCCAAGCTGAGTGAGTCGGCGGTCCGGCGGCCCACGTTTCGAAAACCGCGAAACGTGGGACACCCTTTACCATTAACCCCTGGCGGACTATTTTTCCACATTCCCTTCCAGAAAAATCTCTGCCATAATTGATCGTGCACCCCAGCCCGCACAATTTCCCAAAACAAATCAGAGCGAGGAAGCGATGTCGGCCAAGTACATCTTTGTAACCGGCGGTGTGGTGTCTTCATTGGGTAAGGGATTGGCGGCGGCTTCCATTGGATGCCTGCTGGAAAGCCGTGGCCTCAAAGTCAACCTGATGAAGTTTGATCCGTACCTGAACGTCGATCCGGGAACGATGTCGCCGTTTCAGCACGGCGAAGTGTTCGTGACCGACGACGGCGCAGAAACCGATCTCGACCTCGGCCACTACGAGCGCTTCACCCACGCCAAACTTTCTCGCGATAACAACTGGACCACCGGGCGCCTCTACGAGCAGATCATCGCCAAAGAGCGGCGGGGCGATTACCTGGGCAAGACGGTGCAGGTGATTCCGCACGTCACCAACGAAATCAAGGCGGCGGCGAAAAAAGTGGCGCAGGACGTGGATGTGATGATCGCCGAAATCGGCGGCACGGTGGGTGATATCGAGTCGCTGCCGTTCATCGAAGCGATCCGCCAGATGCGGCAGGAACTGGGCCGCGATAACACGTTATTCGTGCACGTGACGCTGGTGCCGTTTATTGCCGCGGCGCAGGAATTGAAGACCAAGCCGACCCAGCACTCCGTCAAAGAATTGCTCAGCGCCGGAATTCAGCCGGATATCCTGCTGTGCCGCACCGACCGCTTCCTGTCGAAAGAGATCAAGTCGAAGATTGCGCTGTTCTGCAACGTCGAAGAAGAAGCGGTGATCACGGCGAAGGACGTCGCGTCCATCTACGAAGTGCCAGTGGTTTTCGCGCATGAAGAAGTGGACACGTTGATCCTGCGCCGTTTGCGCCTGGAGGCGAAAGATCGCGATCTCTCGAAGTGGAACGATCTGGTGCACCGCGTTTACAACCCGAAAGATGTGGTCAGGATCGGCATTGTCGGAAAGTACGTGGAGTACGAGGATTCGTATAAGTCGCTGAAAGAGGCGCTGGTGCACGGCGCGCTGGCGCACAACCTGAAGCTGGAATTTAATTGGATCGAAGCCGAGGGCCTGGAAACCGCCGATAAGAGTTACGAAGCGCAGTTAGAAGAGTACGACGGATTGCTCGTGCCCGGCGGGTTCGGCAAGCGCGGCATCGAAGGCATGTTGAGGGCGATCCAGTACGCGCGCGAGAAACATGTCCCCTACTTCGGAATCTGTCTGGGGATGCAGACGGCGTGCATTGAATATGCGCGCAACGTCTGCGGATTGGCGGATGCCAACTCGAGCGAGTTCGATCCGGCGACCCCGCATCGCGTGATCTACAAGCTGCGGGAGTTGCGCGGCGTGGAAGAACTGGGTGGCACGATGCGGCTGGGCGCGTGGCCGTGCAAGATCGAGCCGGGGACGCTGGCGTACAAAGTGTACGGCCAGACCGAGATCAGCGAGCGCCACCGGCATCGTTACGAGTTCAACCGCGAGTATGAAGAGCCCATGGTGGCGGCCGGGCTGCGCATTTCCGGCTCGACTCCGGACGGCACTTACGTTGAAATGGTGGAGATTCCCGGCCATCCGTTTTTCATCGGATGCCAGTTCCATCCGGAATTCAAATCGAAGCCGCTGGAGCCGCATCCGCTGTTTAAGGCGTTCACGGGCGCTGCGTATGAACACGGGCAGAAAAGGAAAGAGCAGAAAAACGCGGCCGTGGTGGAGATGTTCCTGCGTCCGGAAAAAGTGGGACGGAGATAGATCGGGTGATCTGGCCATCGGGCCATCGGGTGATCGAACAGCGCGTGGGTTTGGATGACCCGATCACCCGATGATCCGATGCCCCGATTGTTTCTCGGCGTCTCGGCGGTAAGAGACTTTGACCTTATCTTTCCAAATCGATGACGTTCGCGTCGGCGCCGGCGATTTGTTCCTCATTGCCGGGCCCTGCGTGATTGAGAGTGAAGAACACGCCTTGCGCATGGCGGAGATCATCAAGGGCGTGGCGCGTTCGCTGAATTTTCCGTTTATCTTCAAAGCGTCGTACGACAAGGCGAACCGCACGTCGATCCGCAGCTATCGCGGGCCGGGGATGAAGGAAGGCCTGCGCATTCTGAAGAAAGTCAAAGATGAAATCCACATTCCGGTGCTGACCGACGTTCACCAGGCCGCCGACGTCGCCGCGGTGGCCGAGGTGGTGGACGTGTTGCAGATTCCAGCATTCCTCTGCCGCCAGACCGATCTGATCGTGGCGGCGGCGCTCAGCGGGCGCCCGGTGAACATCAAGAAGGGGCAGTTCGTTTCGCCCTGGGACATGAAGCACGCCATCGCAAAGTGCCGCGACGCCGGGAACAGCCAGGTATTTGTGACCGAGCGCGGCTCGAGTTTCGGCTACAACAATCTGATTGTGGACATGCGCTCGCTGGCCATCATGAGAAAGTTCGCGCCGGTGGTATTTGACGCGACGCATTCGGTGCAGTTGCCGTCGGCGTCGCACGGCGATGAAGATCAGCCGGCGGTGAGCGGAGGCCAGCCTGAGTTTATCCCCGTGCTTTCGCGGGCGGCGGTGGCGGCAGGTGTGGACGGTGTGTTCATGGAAGTCCACGACAATCCAAAAGAAGCGAAAAGCGACGGCGCGAACGCCTTGGATACGCGAAACCTGCGCGGCTTGCTGAAAGAATTGCAGGCGGTGAAAAAGGCACTGGACGCGGCGCATAGCACACCGTAGCGTCATTACTGAATTTGTTACCATCCTGAATCTGCTACCATTCCTGCGTCATCTCAATCTCATCTATGCATTGGTGGGCATCGATTGCCGGCATTGTTCTCATCTTCACCATCCTGATGGATGCGTTTGAGACGGTGGTTTTACCGCGGCGCATCAAACGCACTTTTCGCCTCGCCCCGTGGTTCTACAAAAATACCTGGGGCTTCTGGACCCGAGTGGGGTTGCACATTAGGTCGGCGAACCGGCGCGAAGGGTTCCTGGCGTACTTTGGGCCGCTGTCGCTGATCGTGCTGCTGGGCTTTTGGGCGGTCGGCCTGATTTTTGGATTCGCCTGCGTGCAGTACGGACTGGGGGGACACCTGACGCTGGTCAATGAAAAAATCACGTTCGGGAAAGTGATCTATCTCAGCGGCGAAACTTTCTTCACGCTGGGCTACGGAGACATCACGCCCAACAACGCCGCCGCCCGCGCCCTGGCCGTGATGGAAGCGGGCATGGGCTTCGCATTTCTCGGAGTCGTGGTTGGATATCTGCCGGTGATCTACAATTCGTTTGCCACGCGCGAAGTTGAAATCTCGCTGCTCGATGCGCGCGCCGGGTCGCCGCCGAGCGCGACCGAGTTTCTCGGCCGGTTGGGCTGCTGTCCCGATCAGACGGTGCTCGACGATATTTTTCGCGACTGGGAGCGCTGGTGCGCCGATCTTCTCTCGAGCCACATATCCTATCCGGTGCTGGTTTACTTCCGGTCGCAGCACGGCAATCAATCCTGGTTGAGCGCGCTGACGGTCATGCTCGATGTCACGTCGCTGGTCATGACCGGCGTGGAAGGCATTCATTCAGACCAGGCGAAGCTCACGTTCGCCATGGCGCGGCACGCCGTTGTCGATCTCGCCCAGGTGGTGAATGCGCAATACAGTCCGCATGATGTCGACCGGCTCACGGCAGCGGATCGACTCCGGCTGCGGACGGAACTGACATGGCGCGGCGTGACGCTGAACGATAAGGCCGGCGCGCCAGAGCGGTTGGCGGAGCTTCGAGCTGTCTACGAACCTTATCTGCACGCGCTCAGTCGCCGGCTTCTGATGACGCTGCCGCCGTGGATCCACAAGAATCGGATGAAAGATAACTGGCAGGGCGGCCCGTGGGATCGCGCCATCCAGGCGCGATCGCTGGAACATCCGGGACGCCCCGCCGACGATCACTTCTGAGCGGGCGATCGGGCGATCGGGTCATCGGGTGATCTGGTCAGGTGAGGTTGTTGGTGTGATGGCGATTTTGCGACAGTTATTCTCGGTCTTCGCCTGCTGTGTTAGCCGCTTCAACTTCCCCAGAGGTTGTAGGGGAATCGTTCTTCACGGCAAGCCGGAATCCCCTGAGGTTTGGCTCTCCGGTTGCCACTCTTGTGCAGTTTTATTGCGGCCTATACCTGGTCACGCATCGTGTCAACGCTCGTAACTGCAGCGGAAGCCATGCACTACTCCGTGCATCCGGACTGGGTCATAATAGCGGGGTAGCCCTGCCGAAAGAATCAAACGTTCTATTTAACCCACTCCAGCCACGCCCATCCCACGATCAACGTCATCACGGTAATCGGCAGCCCAACGCGGAAATATTCCCAGAACCCGATCTTTGTCTCCGGCTTGGCGCTCTCGACCACAATAATGTTCGCCACGCTTCCCGTGATCGTCAGATTCCCCGCCAGCGTCGAAGCCATCGCCAGTACCAGCCACGCCGTATGCGGATTCGCAAAGTTTGGTGCAAGCGACTTCAAGAGCATCACTGCCGGTACATTGCTCACAATATTGCTCAGCAACGACACGGCAACCGTGAAGACTCCCAGCCGGTGGAGATTCCAATGCTCTGCGATCACCAGAAACTTCCCGATAATTCCGGCATTTTGCGCTCCACCCACAATCAAAAACAGCCCGACAAAGAACACCAGAAGACCCCAGTCCACTTCCTCGTACAGCTTTCGCGGCTCCAGCGTTCGGGTAATCAGCAACACCGCCGCGCCTAAAGCCGCTGCCAT
>JBEKDG010000048.1:0-30325 GCA_050014475.1 Terriglobales bacterium
GTGTTACTCTTTTCGAGAAAACGCCCATTGTACGGGCACTTCGCCCATCCGACTCCTGTCCCGACTTACCCGATCCCGGCAACCAATTGATTCTGTTCGACTTTTAACCGGACAGCAGTGTCTTTGAACATTGACCGGAATAACTGGGGGTGCGCCACTTCTCGCGCTTTTCGAGAAGTGGCCTCCCGAACAGCCGACACCGTTCGACTCCGCTTTACGTGGCCGTAGGTCGGATCTTCATCTTAAGCACATGCCACTCATTCATCACATCCAGCCAGTGACCACCATCACAGACATCCCACTCGCCATGCCCGAAAATGAAAATCTGATTGGCCAGGGCAGAAGTGTGTTCGTCTCCAGAGACGGACTTCGATGCCGCACAAAAGCCATTGTCAGCGCTCCTTGACAACCTAAATGACACCTGAGCAGTCTTCACCCGCTCCCGATCGGGACCAAAACGAAGCATGTCGCCGCTAAGTCCTTATTTTTGTATTATGTGCAAATAAGTCCTTATTCCTGAATTATGTAGCGGGAGCCACTCGCCAACTCTATGATTCTAATAGATCGATAAAATAGGGGGGGAGGGGGGTACCCAGCCGGATCGTTCGCGCCGATGGAGCGACGGCGCTCAGCTACCTCGCCCGCGCCAGCACCAGCGTCACATCGTCGGGCTGCTCGTTGTCGCCGATCCAGTCGGCCACGGCGGCGGTGACAATTTCGGTGATGCGCTCCAGTGGCAAATGGCGATTCGCGCGCACCAGTTGGATCAGCCGCTCCTCGCCGAACTCGCCATAGTCGTTCTCCGGCTCGGTCACCCCATCGCTGTAAGCGACGAGCATATCGCCGGGGCGAAGTTGCACGGTCGCTTCCGGAAAACTCAAGTTGTCAAACAGCCCGACCACGGTTCCGCCGCAGTCCAGCAACCGCGACGACCCATCTTCGGAAATCAGGATCGGCGGCAGGTGACCGCCGTTCGCGTACGTAAGCCGGCGTGTCGCTCCGTCATAGATTCCCAAAAACAAAGTCGCGTACTTTGCCGACGGAGTGCTTTCGTAAAGCTGATGGTTCAGCAGCGTCAGCAGCGCCGCTGGAGACGCTTCCGTCCCCCTCGACTCAGAAGCCAGCGTCAGCCCCGAACCCCGCGCCGCGCCGGCCGTGGCTGGTCCGCGCAGCGTTAGTTCGCGAAGCACGGATCTGTCTTCGATGCTGTACGCCCGGACCGCCGAGTGGATCGTCGCCATCATCAGCGCCGCCGAAATTCCTTTCCCGCTGATGTCGCCGACCGCCAGCATCAGCTTGTCGGAACTCAGCGCGAGAAAATCGTAGTAGTCCCCGCTCACCGTCCGCGCCGGACGGCAGAACCCGTGCACTTCCAGGCTCTCCAGTTGCGTGATCAACTTGGGATAGAGCTGCGCCTGCACTTCCTGCGCGATGACCAATTCGCCTTCCAGGCGCTGCTTTTCCTTCTGCTCCTGAACCAGTTTCTCGATCGATGTGGTCATCGAGTTGAAGGAGTTTGCCAGGGTTGCCAGTTGGTCGCTTGACTGCACCGTGATGCGGTGGCTGAAGTCGGCCCGATTGATGTGCTTGGTGGCTTCGTAGAGTTGGCCAACCGCCGAGGTGATGCTGCGCGTCAGTTTGGTGCCAACGACCAGCGCCAGCAGTTCGATAATCGCGAACACAATCGCAATCGACAGCAAAATATATTCCACGCCCTTGGCGTAATCTCCCAGCGCCGCAAAAAGTCTCGCATAGAGCACCGAAGGCCGCGTCTCGACCTCCGCCAGCGCTCCCGCGCGCTGTCTTTCTCCCGTGGCCCAATCCACCACCTGCAGCGGGATCGGAAAAGTAATCTCGTGATCGAGCGTGCTGCTCGCTGGCGGAATTGTCCCCGCAGAGAAAGTTTGCTCGCGTTGTTTCTGGTGCTCGAACGTCAGGGAGGGTTTCGAGGCGTCCTGCTGCGCCGGCGCGGTCGAGATCGCAGTCCGGCTCTCGGTTCCATAGACTGCAATACGACCGAGATCCCCTGCGATCTGCTCGACGAACTCCTTGTCGAGCGGCTCACTCAAAATCACGCGCAAAGATTCCGGCTCAGCCGTGAGCACGGTCGCCGTGCGCAGATAAAGCCTGCCGCGGTCGCGCACGAGGTCGCGGAAATCCCCGGTAATAAACGACGGAGAGTCAAAGCCAGCCGCGCCTTCCGGTCCCGAGCAGACAGGCTGCGGCTGGTTCCGGCACCACGCGCACATCTGCCGCCGCGACCACTCCGGACGACGCGGCCTTGCTCGGCCGAGGGTTCCGGCATCCAGCTTTCCGCCGCCCGAGATTTGCGTCGCCAGGTGATTGGCTATGGCTCGGTTGGCTGCTTCCATGCTGCGCAGGTGAGTGGTGATGTCAGACGTTACGACAAAGCTGGCGAACTGGCCGGCAAGAAGATAGAGCGTGATCAGCGAAATCATCAGCAGCAGAAAAACCGGAATCACGCCAATAAAAACATACGTAACGATCAACCGGTTCCGCAGCCGCCACAACAGTTGCGAGCGTAGCCAGCGGAACCCGGCAATCGCGAGCAGCACAATCGCCAGCACACTGAGAAAAATTACCCAGCCCTCAAGGCTCGCCGACGTTGCTGGGCTCGCACGACGCGTCAGCCACTGCAGCGCGAACAGAAGCAGGTCGAGCGCCAGCACGTAGAGCGCCGCCCACGCGATCCAGCTCTGCGGCCAGAGCCCTTTTTCGCGCAGCTTGCTCTCGAGTTCCAGAGAAATCAGTCTCATCCAGTTGCCTGATTCGCCGCCTGGTTATGGGACGTCGCGCACGCCTTCATATCTCAGGCTTCATATCTCAGGATAGAAGTCGAAAAAGGCCGCGAGACTCGTCTTGAGCTGCTTCTCGATCTCGCTTTTGCTGCCATCGAGAATGTGCATGGCGACGTGCGCATCCCGCCCATTTTTCAGCTTGATCGTCGCCGCGCCCACCTCCGCCACCTCATCGGCGGGCAGCAGACGCAGACCGTACACCAATGTCAGGTTTGCCATGCCACGATTGTAAGCCAGGGATTGTTTGCCGGAAGATGCAGGCCGGAGGAATACATTGTCATCCTGAGCGAAGCAAAGGACCTGTGTATTTGGTGGCGCAATGCGTAGGTCTTTCGCTCCGCTCAACGTGACAATCCAAACTCAGGGCGCGGATTTGCGGAGCACGACTCTATCCCGGCGGCCATTGCAGCGGGCGCCCGCCGATCAAGTGCACATGCAGATGAAAAACCGATTGCCCCGCGCGCGCGCCCACATTTAGCACCGTGCGGTAACCATCTTCAATCGACCGCTGCCGTGCAATGTGTGCGGCCGCCAGATGACAGCGTCCCACCAGCTCCGCGTCTTCTGCCACGGCTTCCTTCAAGCCGGCAATATGTTTTTTCGGGAGGACCAGCACGTGGGTCGGGCCTTGTGGGTTCAGATCTTCAAAGGCAAATGTGTGCTCGTCTTCATAAACTTTCTTGGATGGCACTTCGCCGCGAATGATCCGGCAGAATAGACAATCCGCCATAAGTGAGTCTCCCCTTGCCTGGGATTACGATCACCCGGCAAGTCCACACGGAGATAAATTCATCTCTGGAAGAAACAATACCACTCAAGCGAACAACGATTTGTAAAGAAAAGTGTTTTCAGTCGAGCCGCACCAGAAACACCGATCCCTCCGCCGTCTCGGTCTCATGGGCCAGAGCGGTTGCGCGCTGGCGGTCGTCGTCCAGCACTCGTACCCGCACCCACCAGTCCCCCACGGGACTCACAAACTTCAGGACTTTAGCCGTTTGGTAACGCTTCTGCAGGTGTTCCGCTAATTCAGCGGCCGCTTTCTCGCCGGTGAAGGAGCCGATCTGAACCGCCCAGCGTCCGCCCGCATCGAGAGGCGCAGGCGCCTGCAGCACCTCCAACTGGACTTTCGCGGTGCCGGGTAAGTACACATCCAGCGCCTTTGCGGCGGCCAGGGAAAGATCGACAATGCGCCCTGGCACGAACGGCCCGCGATCGGTGATCCGCACCAACGCCGAATGTCCGGTTTTCAAATTCGTGATGCGTACGATCGAGCCCAGCGGCAAAGTAAGATGTGCCGCCGTCATCGCGTGCATGTTGTAAACCTCGCCGTTCGACCCGCGCCGGTTGTGATACGGAGCGCCGTACCAGCTCGCCATCCCGGTCTCTTCAAAGATCGGTTTCGCGCCGGCGGGCACGTCGATCTTTTCGTTTTCGCCCGTCGTCTCCGCGGGCGGCGGAGTCGCGGCTGGTTTTTCCTGCGGAAGTGACGGCGGTGGCGGAACCTGCGTCTGCGCAGGTTTATGCCCACCGCAGCCGCTCAGCAAAGCGCAGCCCAGCAATAGAAGGAATAGAAAACACGGGCGTGCCTTCCTGAGATAACTGGGAGGGAGGTAATTCACGAATTCTTGCGCTGTGTTTCGAGAAAATCCGCGAACTCGGAGAGCTTTCCCGCCGCCGTTCGCAGCGCCTTCGAGGAATGTGTTCGCACCGCTGGTACAACCTCGTCGTTCAGATACGCCACCAGTTCCGCCGTTTCTTTTTCCAGAGTCCCGGCGATGTTCGCTACCGAGCGATTGAAGCGCGCCGAAGCCTCTTCCACCTTGCGGTCGAATTCTGTCATACCCATCCTGCCGATTCGAGTTAATGCTCACGCGTTGTCGCGGTTACCAGGCTTCATCATTATCGGGGGCCATCTCCCGGCGGTCAATTGGCTTTGTGTGGAAGCGGGGCTGCGCCCCGCTTGGACGGGGCAAAGCCCCGTCCCCATACAAGCCGGGTCGCGATACAATCACGCCATGCGTCCGAGGATAGCCATCGAATCGCCCCCGCTTTCTCTGATGTTCGTATTGACGTTCGTGCTGGTGTTCGTCTTGACGTTCGCGCCGGCCTGTACCTTTTTCGGCGAGCATCCGGCACGCTCCCTGTCCGAAGCAACCGGAGGCGAAGGTCTGGAGCGCGTCTTCTGGAAAGATGTGCAAGCGGCGAACTGGGTCGAGGTGGAGCGCGCTCTCGCTTCGAATTACGCCGGCGTAACCCCCAGCGGAACGCTCGATCGCTCCGCCACTCTTGAGCAGTATCGCCGGTGGCAGTTAAAAGACTATGCCCTCGGCGATCTGCAGACCGAGTTGAACGGAACCACCATCGTGGTGACATACACCATCACTCTGAATGGCGCCATCTTGAATGGAACCGCCGGCTCGCAACCGCTCCCCTCGGCGCCGCAGCACATGATGACCGTGTGGCAGCAGCAAAAAGCCGGATGGGTCGCCATCGCGCACAGCGTCAGCCAACAATAATGCGTGCATCCAGCTCCATCGCCGTAGAGACGCGGCTCGCCGCGTCTCGAACCGCTCCGACTCTGGCCAGGGTCAACTCCGCTGTTTCCGGCAAGGATCTCGGTCGTTTCCGGCGCGCGCTGCTCCGCTGGTACGACCAGCATCGCCGCGACCTTCCCTGGCGCGAAACTCGCGATCCCTACCCCATCTGGCTCAGCGAAATCATGCTGCAGCAGACGCGCGTGGCCGCCGTGCTTGACCACTACCGGATTTTCCTCGAACGTTTTCCGAATGTCCAGGCGCTCGCCGCGGCTTCTGAAGAGGCGGTGCTGGCCGCCTGGAGCGGCCTGGGCTACTATCGGCGAGCGCGCATGTTGCGTCAGGCCGCGCAGCAGATTGCCGAACAACACGGCGGTTGCTTTCCGCAAACGGCGGAAGCCCTCCAGACTCTTCCCGGCATCGGCCGCTACACCGCCGCGGCCATCGCCAGCATCGCGTTTGCCGAGCCCGTAGCCGTTGTTGATGGCAATGTCGAGCGGGTGCTGCAAAGATTGATCGGCGTCAATCTCACCACGCCGCAAACCTGGCAACATGCGCAAGCGCTTCTGGCTAACTCCCGGCCCGGAGATTTCAATCAGGCCATGATGGAACTCGGCGCAACCGTGTGCCTGCCGCGCCCGCCCAAGTGCCCGGAATGCCCACTGCAAAAGTTGTGTGCAACACAGCAATCGCGTCAAAGATCAAACCCGACAATAACAATGGAGCGCCGGGCGTCCCCGCCCGGCGGAACTCTAACGCCGGCCTCGAGCCGCCAGGTCAAGAAAGAAATCTGGTGTGCCCTCGAGTGGCGCGAAGGCAATGGCAATGGCAATAAAAATGGCACTGGCAGTGGTAAAGTCCGCCTCGTGCAACGCCCGCGGAAAGCCTCGCTCATGCCCGGCATGTGGGAACTGCCCCAATCGTCCGAGCCTCCGCGCCCCTTGCCGGCTTCAGCGCACTGGCGCACGTTTCGCCATTCCATTACCATCACCGACTACACGGTTCATGTTTTACGGAATACGCCGTTACGAAACACGCCGTTGCCGGATACTCCGCCCGCCGCGAAAGGCAAGTGGATCGCAATCGATCGCCTCCCGCAGATCCCCATCACCGGGTTGACGCGGAAAATCCTGAAGGCCGGCGGCATCATCTAATTCCCTGAGGTATTTCTTCCATGAAGTGGCTCGATCGCCTGTTCGGAGGTCCGAAAGATATGGCTGCACTGCCGGCCGGAACCAAAGCGCCTGACTTTTCCTTGCCCGCCCTCGATGGCGTCAAGTTCTCTTTGCACGCCGCTCTTAAACAAGGGCCGGTGCTCGCCGCCTTCTTCAAGGTTTCCTGTCCGGTCTGCCAATATACGTTCCCCTACCTCGAACGCCTGCACAAAGCGCACGGCGACAGGAAAATCACGATCGTGGGCATCTCGCAGGACAACCAGCGCGACACCGCCGCCTTCCTGAAAGAGTACGGTGTTACGTTCCGCACTCTGCTCGACGATCCAAAAGGCTACGCTGTCTCGAATGCTTATGGTCTGACCAACGTCCCCACTCTATTTTTGATCGGACAAGACGACCAGATCGAAATCACCAGCGTCGGATGGGTCAAACAGGAAGTGGAGGACGTCAACCGCAAGCTCGCCGCCCCACAGCAAACTCCGCCCCTTCCAATCTTTCAACCCGGAGAAGACGTCGCCGATTTCCGCGCTGGTTGAGGCTCGAAAAACTAATCCCGCGGTCGCGGGAGAAGAATCTCATGAGCCGCTAGTGCGCCATCGGCCTCAGAACCGGCCAAGCATAACTGTCGGGTAGATACGATTCGCCTGGACAACCCTCACGGAGTAGACTTGCCGCGAGTACCTAAGGATAAATGCCTTTGCGTGATCTGATTCCACTACTGACTGCGGCCCTATGGCCATTGACCGTGATAATACTGGTTTTTTGGTTTCGGCGTGGTCTCAAAGCTCTCCTCGCGTCGATAACTGAAGCAAGGATTGGAAACAATGTGTTTACGTTCGGACAGGCAAAGTCCGACAAAACTCTCCCGGAGCCTTCTCCCGGGGGGCAGCCAAATCAATCCAAACAGGCCACCGGGCAACTCTCTTCAGACGTGCCTGACCGTGGCGGAATGAACTGGCAAAATACCGCGAATCTGTTCTGGTTAGGTCATGATCTTCAGTGGACTGCGCAAATGGCACTGCGCGGCGCTCCCAAGGAGACCATTCTTCATGGTCTAAGACACTCTCATCACCACCTTTTCGATCTTGGAGGAGGAGAGAGCTCTGCCGCTAAAGTACTTGACGCGCTCGTGTCACAAGTAAAGAACCTTCCCGAATCGGCCTTAGATCGGAATTGGAGGAATGATCTTTCGGCAAGGTTGAACTCAGTGATTGGCGAGGTCGGTGGTTTAGCCCAGAGGAATCAACCCGGATTCCGACCATCTCCCCCGGAGTAGGACATTGGGTATCCTCGCTGACTAAGCAGCGGTGCGCGGCAAGATCTGTACCCACCGTTCCTTTACAATCAGTGCACATCTTTCATACTTGATTCTTCGAGGTCCCCTGCATGTTGATTGGCAGAATTGTATTCGCCGTCGGGTTGCTGCTTACCGCCGCTCTTTCCGCGCAAGAAAAACCAGTAAAGCCGCGCGCCGAATCCCGCTTCGGTTCGCACCTTCCCGCTGCGGCCATCGCGGCCATGCAGGGCATCCGTCCGGATAACATCGAGACCCATGTTCGCTTCCTCTCCCACGATCTGCTTGAGGGACGCGGCACTGGCCAGCGCGGAGGCGACATTGCCGCCGAATACATTGCGGCGCAGTTTGCTCTCTACGGACTGAAACCCGCTGGCGACAATGGTTCCTACCTGCAAAAAGTTCCGATGGTCGGCATCACGCCTGGCGCCGACACGCGCTTCACGCTCGTTCCCGCCAACGCCCAGTCATCGAACCTTAAGCCCACGGATACTAAGCCCATCGACCTCAAGCCTCTCGACGAATACGTCGCCTACGATCAGACCCAGCAGCCCGAATCCACGGTTGACGCCGAGATCCTCTACGTCGGCTACGGCATCGAAGCGCCCGAATACAACTGGGACGATTACAAAGGTGTGGACGTCAAAGGTAAAGTCCTGCTCATGCTGGTCAACGAGCCGCCCTCGGACGACCCGAAGTTTTTCACCGGCAAGGCGCTCACTTACTACGGCCGCTGGGTTTATAAGTACGAAGAAGCGGCGCGCAAAGGGGCCGTCGGCGCCATTCTCATCCACAAGACCGAGATGGCCAGCTATGGCTGGGAAGTCGTGCGCAATTCCAATTCCGGCGAGAAGTCCTATCTCAAACTCGACGGCACTCCCCGGCTGAAAGCGGCCGCCTGGATTCAGTTAGGTGTTGCGCGCAACCTCTTCGCGGCCTCAGGTCTGGATCTCGACAAAATGATGGCCGCCGCGACCTCGCGCGATTTCAAACCGGTACCGCTCCACGTGCGCCTCTCCGCTCACATGACCAGCAAGGTTCGTCCTTTCGAATCGAACAATGTGATCGCCGTGCTGCCCGGAGCCAACGCAGTTCTGAATAATGAAGGCGTGATGTACACCGCGCACTACGACCATCTCGGCATCCGGCCCGACATGCCCGGCGACAACATCTATAACGGCGCCATGGACAACGCCACCGGCTGCGGCATCCTGATGGAAATCGCTCGTGCCTACGCAGGCGCCGCGCAGAAGCCGCGCCGCTCGATCTTCTTCGTCTCGGTCACCGCCGAAGAACAAGGCTTGCTGGGCTCCGAATACCTGGGCAAGCATCCCCCGATTCCGCCGGGCAGGATTTCGCTCGATCTCAACTACGACGACGTGAGCCCGCTCGGCGCGCCCGAAGAAGTCCAGGTTTCCGGAGCCGAGCGCACCACGTTCTATCCCGCAGTGCAGGCGATCGCTCAGGATTTCCACTTTAAGATTCGTCCCGACGCGCGCCCCGAAGCTGGACATTACTACCGCTCCGATCACTTCAGCCTCGCCCGCGTCGGCATTCCAGCGTTTTCCATCAATGAAGGGATGAAGTTCAAGGGCCACGATGAAGCTTGGGGCCTCGCTCAGGATGCCGACTACAACGCCCATCATTACCACCAGCCGAGCGACGAATATCATCCCGGCATGGACTACACCTCCGACGCCGCTATGGCGCGCTTCGGTTTCGCGCTCGGTTGGGAGGCGGCTAACCATGCGCGCCTCGTCGGCTGGAAGAAAGGCGATGAATTCGAAAGAGCGCGCCGCGCCAGTCAATAGCCATTGCCGCAGCCGTTACCGCGATGCTTCTGCGCCGACACTAGCGTAACTTTCGATGCGGCCCGTGCCCGTGCTAGCCTGCTGCTTAGTAGCGCAGTTTCAGCAATTTCCAGGCAGCTATACAGGCAGCTATAAGAGACCAGAGACGTACTGTCGCGCCCATGCCCAAGCTCCCGATTTTTCGCTTGCGTACCTCTGAACCGCCCAGTCAGCCCGATCTTCAATACTACGGGCTCGCGCTCGCGTTCAGCGATTTGAAACTGGGCGTCGACAACCTCCGCTACGACGTTTTTCTCAGTCCCCGCATTACCGCGGATTTAAGTTTTCATCTCGCGCGTTACATCTGCCACTTCGGCGAGGTGGAATCGCTCTTCGAAATGGACGTTCCCTCCGCGACCCAAACCAAATTCATACGTGCCGCCGTGGGCGCCACCAAACTGCGCAAGCCCGGCCCCGCCGACCTGAAAACTCTGCTGGTCTCGATTCATCTCGCCATCCTGAATCGCGCCAAAGCGGAAGGCAATCCATCGGTCGATGTGCTCGGCCGCCTGGCCGTGCTCAAGTTCATACGCACCGAACTGCAAACCCAGTTTGCCAGGATTCTCGAACACTGCCGCATGAAGTCGAAGTCGCTCGAGGGCGTGCGCCAAGCCAAAATGATGCAGACGCAGGAACTCGTCTCCTCTTTCCAGGTGCGCAAGAAGATCATCCTCCGCCGCGCCGGGCAGGAGATGTTTCGTCTGCTTCGCGAAATCGAAAAAGAAACGCTGGCCCGCACTCGCCGCTCGCTGCTCGGCGAATTGCCCGCCGACTGCTATCGCCTGTTCCTCAATCCGCTGATTCTTACCGAAGATGGCCGCGACGATTATCTCTGCGCCGAGCACTATTACATGTTCGGCAACTTCGACAAGGATCCCGACCGTTTCCCCCTTCTCCGCCAGTTCGCGCTGAATTTTCTGCGCGAACTCGGATACGGGGAAGCCGTTGACGATGCGCACCTGGAGCAGGCGCTCAATGTTCCCGAGAACGCCGCCACGCTGGTTGGCACCGGCAACGGCGAAGACTCGACGCCGGAAGATCGCAATCGAAAAGACCGCCTCGACATCTGGACCCGTATGCTGCACCGCGAAGGCGTTCTTTCCCACGTCGTTGCTTCCTATGAAGCCGTTCCTCTGCTCGCCGAATATGCGCCGCGGGTGAATCCGCAGCAGCTCAAGAACGCGCTGATATTCCGCGAGGAATCAGAGCGCGTCGAAAAAATTATTGCCGAAGGCCGGCTCCATTCCGACCGGCTCTTTGCCGCTGTCGGACGCGTCGCCTCCTGCCGCGGCTCGGAGCGCAGCCGCTTTGCCGCGCGTCTTCTGCACGACCTCTTTTGCTACCACCGCGACCTGCGCGGCCTGGAAGCCCTCAGCGCCGGTTTTGACAGTATCAACCTGGTCAGCGACGACAAAGTCCGCCAACTCTCCACGCTCAACGGCATGCTCTACGAGTTCCTGCCTCCCGAAGACCAGAAGCCCGCCGAGGATCGTGTCCTTCACCACGTGATCCTGAAGGCCGACGTGCGCGATTCTTCGCGCCTCACCCGCTCGCTGATGGAAAAAGGCATGAACGCCGCCTCCTATTTCAGCCTGAATTTCTACGATCCGGTAAACAAGCTGCTCGCGAAATACGGCGCCACCAAAGTCTTCCTCGAAGGCGATGCCATCATCGTGGCGCTGCTCGAACGCGAAGGCGAAGCCATGCTCAGCGTCGGCCGCGCCTGCGTCCTGGCATGGGAGATTGTGAGCCTGCTGCGCGAGTACAACCAACTCCTGGAACGCTCCGGTCTGCCCCAGATGGAAGTCGGCCTGGGCGTCGCCTACCAGGATTCGGCTCCGCTCTACCTGATGGATGGCGAGCGCCGCATCATGATTTCCGACGCCATCAATGAGAGCGACCGCCTCTCCTCCTGCAGCAAGCGCGTCCGCAAGAAACTCGCGCCCGACGCCGGCGTCTTCCAGGTGTACTCGGTTCAGATCGGAGGCGGAGGCAATCACGGAGGCAATAACCGAGGCAATAACAACGACAGCGCCAGCGCCGAAGCCGGCATGGAAGAAATGCGCCTTAACTATAACGTGGGTGGGATCTGTCTGAGTGAAGCGGCCTTCCGCAAACTCCAGCAGGAAATCTCGCTTTTGCCGTGGATGCCAGATCCGAGCGAGTCGGGCTTTAATGGCCGCTGGGTCGACGAGCAGCGCGAGTTCTTCGTCGGCACCGTTCCCATCGCCAATGGAGTATTTCGCAAAATCGTCGTCCGCAAGAACCGCATCGCCCAAGTCGATGTCCGCGATCTCTCCATCTTGCGCTGGACCGACCGCTGCTATTACGAAGTCTGCGCAAACCCGGCAGTGTACGCCGCCCTGCCCCGAGAAAAATCCGCATCCGCCCCACGTTAGAGCAGATTCAGCGTTGCTCTACCCCGCTCGCGTAGGGACGGCCGCCCCCGGCCGTCCAAGCCGAGCGCAGCTCGGCAGGGTTTCCCCTGTGCTCCGGAGCCTGCCCTGAGCGAAGTCGAGGGGTGCCCCCTGTGGTTCGAGCTTTTCCTTTTTACCGCAACCCCCTCTAAGGCACTCCGGGCTGCACTTTCCTTGAAACCGCTATAGTCCCGCGCTCGCCCGTTCAGAAACTGCGCCGCACCTGAAACGGAATCTCCACCACCGCTTCCAGCGCCACTGCTTTCCCCGCTCTTTCCGCGGGCACGAATTTCCACCGCGCCAGCGCTTGCGCCGCATAGGAATCCAGACGTTCGTCCGGGCTGTTGAGGACGCGAATTTCGCCCACCTTCCCATCGGCGTGAATGACCGCATAGAGTGTGACCATGCCGTGCACGTTGGCGCGAATCAATTCCAGCGGATAGCCGGGGTCCGATTTTTCCGTGGCAACCGGCGCCAGCAGTTCCCCTTCTTTCCGTCCCCCATCAAGTTCCGCAAACTTTATCACCCAGCTGCCCGTCGAGGAATTCAGATTCGGCATGTTCAGCGTCCTCCCATAAATGCGCTTGCCACCAAAAACCTGGCGGTCCACGTCGGTGATTTTATCGTCGGAAACCGGAGCCGCAGCGCGCCCGCCCGGCTTCGCTCCCGATGACGATGAGGATGACGAAACGGTGGCCATCTCGCGTGCGCCGTCCGCGCCGGAGTCCGCCGCCCCCACATGCAGACCAGCGGGTAGAGAGCCATGGACGTTGTTACGCGCGTTGAAGCCGCCGCCACCGTCTCCTCGACCGCCTGAGTTCTTCGCTTCCAATTTCGATCCCGCCAAATCTGGTGTTCCCGAAGCGCCCGCTTTCCCCTGTGGGGTCGCGGCGAATGTTCCCCGGCGATTGCCTCCGGGAACAGCGACCGGTCCGGTGGGCGCGACGGGATGAATCCCCAACGCGATCAGCCGTCCGCCCGCGCTGGCGCCGCCCGCCGCAGCCACGCTCGGCGGAGGGCCCACCGGTTGTACGCCACCGCCCGGCAGCCGTCCTCTGCCCCGCGCCGCCAGCGAATGTTGTTCCGTCAGTGTGAGCTGCGGAGCCGGCGCCACCACCTCACTCGGGCCAATGTTCATGAGCCCGACGTGTCCCTTCGTCGATTGCGTCAACTCCGGAGGCGGTTCCACCACCGCCGTCTGCGGCCCAGCCAGGCCGCGCGTGTGATGGGACGCGACTTCCGGAGGCGGCGCAATCACGTCCGATTTCAGCGCCGCTCGAACCACGCGGTCCGGCACAAACTCCACCTCCGGCGCTGGCGCCACGACCTGCATCTCCGGCGCAACCATGCGGGCAAACGGGGCTCGGGTCGCATCCAGTGGAACCGCCGGCACGATGGCTCCCGTGGCAATGATGTTGGGCAAGGCGACGTCGTGGCTGAGCTTGAGATCGGGCGGCACGACGATGGTTTGCGACCGGTTGTCCGCTTCCGGAGGAACGGAAAGGATCGGCTGCTTCGCGTAGGCGGGGTCTCCCTCTTCCGCCTTCGGCGCTTCGGATGCGCCCGTGTCGAGCGGGGGCAGGTATTCTTCCGGCGAATACGTTACCAGCGACGACCGGTCAAACGCGGCGCGATCCAGAATTTTTTGTTGTCGAATCCACGAGAGCGTAATCGTCCACATGAGGGCAACTGCCGCCGCGTGCAACAGGGCGGATTGCAGGAAGCGTCCCCACGGCAGCTTTTGCTGGACGAAGACATCCCGCCACAGGTCGAATTCGCCATCGCCGGCCAACTCCGCCGGTAATTCCGACGGACTCAGAGCTGCGCGAACTCCGCTCCGGAATTCCGGGCTCGCGGGATCGCGTTCCACCAAAAGTCGCAACAGGTTTTTCTCCGGGGATTCCATTTCTGGTTGCAATTTGCCCTCTAGCAAGCTGCGGAAAAACTCGGCCTCGAACTCGTTTTTGGGTGGCGCAGCGCTTCAGTGCTGCGATAACTGGTTTATTTTCAGTGCCGGCTTTAGCCGCTGCGGTTAGACTGCGGCGCAGAAAATACTTTTTCCGCAGCCTGCTAGCAAGCTGCGGAAGACCTCAGGTTTCGTATCAGGGTATCGCTTCAGCGATACCGTAGATCCTTATCGAAATCAGTCGCCCCTTTGGCAGGCTGCGGAAAAGCTCACGAATGTGTGAATTGCCGTGGAAGAGCGGCCCTTCAGGGCCGCGTAAGCCCGGTGAAATCAGCGTGGGCTTTAGCCCCGGTGGTCGTTCTTCCGCGGCAGGTCGCGTTTTTCCGCAGCCTGTTAGGGACTGGACCTCGAAAATGGATTTCCGCAGCCTCTAGCCAACTCCCAAGACAGTGCCCCGGAAGGCGGAATCCGAGGCGCTTTCGCTGGCTCGCCGCGGACGGCTACTCTGTAGCAGGATTATACGGGAAAAAGAAACCATCAATTCAGCGCGCCCCACTCATTCGCGTCCATTTCAACTCTAAAGGGTGCCCCGCTCCTTGCGCTTTTTGCAAGGGGCGGGTGATGGCACCGCCTACGCCGCCGGTCGCCTTATCTTATCCGCATCTTCAATCAGTCCCGTATCCCCGCTGAGATTGCTACCCCCCAGTGGTACCCTGCGTCCTCTGTGGTTCCCGGTTTTGATTTAAGATGATGCCCAAGGGATGGTTGAGCAACCCAACATTTTCTGGAGGAATTTCATGAAAAAGATCACCGCGTGTTTCCTGGCGGTAGTGCTGCTGGGAGCGTCCGCGTTCGCGGCTAATGACGGCAAGGAACAAGAACGCGTGAAGGAGGCAGGCGAGGTGCTGAAAGAGATCCTGGACATTCCCGACAACATCCCCCAGGACCTGCTGGATAAGGCCGAGTGCGTGATCATATTGCCCTCTGTGAAAAAGGGAGCGATTGGAGTGGGTGGCAGTTACGGCCGTGGCGTGATGATTTGCCGGAGCGGCGAGCACTACACGGGAAAGTGGGGAGCTCCTGCCCTGTATGCGCTGGAGGGAATCAGCATCGGGTTTCAACTCGGCGGCCAAGCCACTGACTTTGTGCTTCTGGTAATGAACCCCAAAGGCGCGCGATCCTTGCTTTCCAGCAAGGTGAAGCTGGGCGCCGATGCCTCCGCCGCCGCCGGCCCAAAGGGCCGCACCGCCGAGGGTGCGACGGACATCGTCATGAACGCGGAGATTCTCTCTTACTCGCGCAATAAGGGACTGTTCGCCGGAATCTCGCTGGAAGGCTCGACGCTGCGTTCCGACGGCAGCGCCAACCAGAATCTCTATGGAAGAAAATTGAGCGCCAAGGAAATCATCCGCCAGGGAAAGGTCGGCATTCCGGCGTGCGCCCGTGAGCTGGTTTCCCGGCTGGATGCGAAGTCGCCCAGGAACAAGTCGGAGCCAAAGTCGCTGGAATAGCATATTTCCCGGGGTCGAAATAACTGAGAGCTGAGAACTGAAAGCCCGGCATCGCGTTTTGCCCGCCTCCCCAGTCATGACCGCTATACTGACTGTATCGAGGTGAGCATGCCGATCCGCACAACCCGCTTCTGCGCGCTGCAACTGGCGTGTTTCGTTCTTTTTGCGTGGATGCTTGCTGGCGCACAGGCGAACCTGAATCAGCAGAACAAGGATCTGCGGAACCAAGATCGACAGAACCGGGCCCCGAGCCCGGCAACGCCCGGAGCCGATTACTCCGGCATGTACAGCTTTTTGCAAGACGGCGAGTTTGTACAGCTCACCGTCGAAGACCAGGGACGCGTGACCGGCTTTGTTTCCCGCTACGGCGACTCGGAAAACGATCGCGGCGTTTTTCTCGATCACTTTTTTAAATCGGCTAAGCTCGATGGCAACCACCTCGCGTTTACCACCGAGACCGTGCATGGCTTATCGTTCGAATTTCGGGGGACGGTCGAGCGCGGCGAGGGCAAGAGTCGGGGCGACGAAGCCTATTACGTGCTGAAGGGAACTCTCATCGATAACACCACCGGCGAAGCGAAGAAAACTTCTTCCCGCGCGCGCCAGGTTGCGCTGAAAAGCTTCCCGCGGGATATGGCGCCCCCACAGGTGGAAAGGAAGTAGGTCGTCAGCGCCTGAGATGGCTGTCACACCAAGCCATGCTGGATGCGATGGGAGCGCTCTATGGGTACTTGACATCCGTAGCCAGCCGCCGCAAAATAGCGGGAATTTGGCAACAACGCCCATTTCCTCTCAAGAGTTGAACAGTCGACAAGTTTATGACGCCTAGCCAGCCGTCGCATTCCCCCCAAAAGAAAGTCAGTCCCGAACTGTGCAAGCATCCTCAGGTACAGATCGTCTCCCGCGACGATGAATCCGAATATGTGGAATGCCAGGAATGTGGGGATGTTTTCGAGTCCAGGGAATTGAAGGACATGGCGATCGAGGAAAAGAAAGAACCAGACGAAGAGTGATCCGCGTTCGAGCGCTTGGCGGATCGCGATCGCATGATGTTAATCAGCGGATCTTAATAACCAGGTTTTCCGACGCGTCCACCCAAAACCTCTTTGCCGCCGGAATAACAGTGGTCGCGCTGTATTCCGTGATCACAGCCGGTCCCCTCATCGATCGGCCCGAGACAAGGTCCCCACGTTCAAACACGGGCGTGGTTACGGTTCTGTCATGAAAGAAGACGGGCGCGCGTTCGACGGGTGCCACGCGTGCCGACGGCTTTCGCGCCGCTGGCTGCCGCGCAACTTTGCGCTGGGACTGCATCTGGGACTGAGGCTGCGGCGTGCGCAAACGAGCGCGCAGACGCAGCGTGACCAGTTCAATCTCCCGTCCCGCGTGCTGATACCCGTAACGGCGCTGATGTTCGTCATGGAAGCGCGCGGTGACGTTCGCCGTGGCGGCCACGTTGAGTTCGTAGCCTTGCCCGCGATACCGCAGGTCAAGACTCCTTTCAAACTGAAGAGCGCCGCGCCACCGTTCCGCGCGGAATTCTTTCTGCGCCGCCGCCTCCAGCTTGCGAAATTCTTTCTGCAGTTTTGCCTGCGGTACTGCTTGCCCTACTGCTTGCCGTAAATGATCGGCAAACCGCCAGAGCACTGTGCGCGAATAATCTTTGACCACATCGCTGACCAGGATCCCAAACGCCGAAAGCGCGCCCGGCCGTGCCGGTATCATCACTGTCGGGATCGCCAGCGCCTCCGCCAGTTCGCAGGCGTGCAGACCTCCCGCTCCGCCAAACGCGACCAGCGCAAATTCGCGCGGGTCGTACCCCCGCTCGATGGAAACGACGCGCAAAGCCCGCTCCATGTTCGCATTCACCACGCGTACGACGCCGGCGGAAAATTGTTCCAAGCTCAAGCGCGAGCCCTGTTTCTTCAGCCATTCCGAGGTAATCCGCCGCGCTCTTTCAACGTCGAGCGTGAACTCGCCGCCCAGAAAACGGTCGGGGCGAAGGCGCCCCATCAGCAAGTTGGCGTCCGTCACCGTGGGTTCGGTTCCGCGGCCATAGCAGATCGGTCCCGGATCGGCGCCCGCCGACTCCGGTCCCACGCGCAGCGCACCCCCCGCATCGAAGCGAGCCAGCGATCCTCCCCCGGCGCCCACGGTGTGAATCTCCAGCATGGGAACTCCCACCGGAAGCCCGGCCACTTCTGACTGGCCGCCGGCTCGAACCTCACCTTGCACTGCCGCTACATCGGTCGAGGTTCCTCCCATGTCGAAGGAGAGAATCTTCCGGAACCCGCTACGGTCGGCCATAGCCGCTGCGCCCACCAGTCCGCCGGCTGGGCCCGATAACACCGTGCGCACCGGTTCCCGCGCCGCCGACTCCAGCGCCGTGATCCCGCCGCTCGACTGCATGACGAAGATTCGCGGCTTGCGGGTGCCCCAGGTCTCGCGCTTTTCGAGACCTGGGAGCGCCGCCGTGAATCCATCTCTGTATTCTTCGGCGCGCTCCGCCAGTCTTTCCATGTAGCTCTGCATGAGCGGCTGCAGGTAGGCGTTCACCACGACCGTGCTCGTGCGCTCGTATTCCCGGAACTCCGGCAGAATCCGATGAGACACCGAAAGCGGTTTGCCGAGCTCCGCCACGGCCGCAGCTACGGCCGCTTCGTTCTCCGGGTTGGCGAACGAGAACAGCAAAGAAATGGCGATGGCATCCGCGTCGGCGCGCCGCACCGCCTCCCGCAGTAGCGTCAACTCGCTTTCGGACGGCCGCTCCAAAACCCGGCCCTCGGCATCCGTCCGCTCCTTGACGCCGAATCGCAGTTCCCGGCGGACGAGCGGCGCAACCCGATCAAAGAAGAAGTCATACAGGCGAGGACGCGCCTGCCGCCCAATCTCAATGACATCTTCAAATCCCGAGGTCGTAATCAGCGCGACGCGAGCGCCTTTTCTTTGCAGCAGAGCGTTGGTCCCGACCGTCGTGCCGTGCAGCAGCGTGAGTGCGGCTCCGGCGCCAGGCTTCTTTGTTGCTTCGCCAGGCTTTCCCTTAGAGCTGGTTTCATAAATCGGTTTTGGGTAGGGCACGGCTTCAGGAGCCTGCCCTGAGCGAAGCCGAAGGGTGCCGTTCAGGGCCGGGAAGAATGCGGGCTTTAGCCCCTGAGGGAGGCGCCTTCCGAGCTGAAAGGCATTTGTGAAAGCAGCTCTAGTTTTGCCAATCTTTGTTGCGGCTTCGCCAATCTTTCTCAGAGCTTCGGCAATCGCGCGCGACGGATCGTCGGGCGTCGAGAACACCTTCAGAGTTTTGAGAGCGCCGCCCTCCACCCACACGCAATCGGTGAACGTACCTCCGGTGTCGATTGCGATGCGGAGTTCGGAATGAAGTTCGGACTGCGATGCGCGAGCCATGAACAGGGAAGACTACCACTGCTCGCGGCCTGTGCAGCATGCCCGTTTCACAGATATCGTAGGCTGACATCAGCGCCGGGGAGGGGCTGGCGACTCCAAAACCAGCGCTTCGCATCGCCAGGGTTTCCTCTGTGCCCCTCTGTGCCCTCTGTGGTTCAAGCTTTTCCCTTGTACCGCAACCCCCTATCCGGCATATCGGACGACACTTTCCCTGAAACCGCCATAGCAGCGGCCTGTGCCCGAAAACATAATCGCCTGCCGACACCGACTGCCGTATTCTGAAGAAGTGAACGGGAGAACGTGGAAGGCGTGGCTGGTTCCCGGCGGCTTGTTATTGGCGCTGGCGGCGGCGCTCGTCAGCAGCTCTTTGTTCGTCCAGGTCGCCCCTTCGCTGAGTTTCTATTATGTTGCCGTGTTCGGCGCCGGGTTGTTGCTGGCCTGGCGTTTTAATTCCAGCCGCCTCCTGTTTTCCCTGCTGGTTCTGCTGCTCGCGCATCGCGCGGTCGATTTCTTCTCCGCTGGACAGGTTCACACCGGACCCGGGCGCACCGCCGTCGCGCTCGCCGCCCTGCTGATCCCGCTGAACTTCATTGTGTTCGCCGCGATGCGCGAGCGCGGATTAATCATTGCCGGAGTCGCGCCCCGCTTTGGATTGCTCTTCCTCGAATCGGTTGTCTTCGCCGTGCTGTGCCGGCCGGAAAATAGTCCCGCCAATCCAAGTCATCCCGGCGCGGCCGCGATCCCACTCTGGATATTGTTGAGCTTTGTAGCCGCCACCGCGGTGTTCGTCCGCCGCTTTTTTCAAACGCGCAAGCCGATCGAGCCCGGCTTTGTGTGGTCCGTGGCAGCCGTTTTCCTATGGCTCCAATTCGCCCCGCTCGGCAAGGCGGCGGACGCTTACGTCGCCACCGCCGCCTTGATCCTCGGCGCCTCACTGATCGAAACTTCCTACGTGCTCGCCTACCACGACGAACTCACCGGCATTCGCGGACGGCGCGCCTTCAACGAGTCCCTGCTTTCTCTGGACCAGCAATATGCCATCGCCATCGTAGATATCGACCATTTCAAAAAGTTCAACGACACCTACGGACACGACGTTGGCGACCAGGTGCTGTGCATGGTGGCCAAGCGGCTATCGCAAGTCGCTGGTGACGGCCAGGCTTTCCGCTGCGGAGGCGAAGAGTTCGCCATCGTCTTTCGCAACGCTTCCGCCCAGGAAGCGTTCGAGCATCTCGACTCGCTGCGCCAGATCGTTGAGAAATCGACGTTTCAGGTGCGTGGCTCCGACAGAAGAGCCGAGAAAAGTGCCGAGAGCAGCAGCGATCGCCGTACGGGGAAGGGCGAGTCGGATCGCAGAAAGCCCGCAAAAAAGAAAACCGCGGCGTCATCGAACAAACAACGGGAACTTTTCCCGCAGCCTGCCAGCCAGTCGCCCGATCATGTATCCGATCGTCTATCAGTGACGGTCAGCATAGGAGTAGCCGAGCCAAGCACGCGTTACCGCCAGCCCGAGCAGGTGATCCAGGCAGCCGACCAGGCTCTCTATCGCGCCAAGAATAAAGGAAGGAACCGAGTGGAACTGGCTTCCACCGCCCCGCTTCGAATCGCCGAGCGCAAGCGCGCAAAAGCGGCGCGACTATGAGCCGGCGTTCGCATTACCCAGATTTGGGGACAGTTCTCCGGCGATCCAGAAGCTATCTCATAAATCGTTTTGGGAAGGGCACGGCTTCAGCCGTGCCGCCCAGAGCCAATAAAGAAGCGGGCTTTAGCCCCTGAGGGCCTCGGCAGCTTACATCTTCGATTCATCATGGGCACTATCATGAGTCCTGTGCGAGCCTAGGGCGCGCCCGTGAAAGAACCGCGTAGCAAAGAATCGGCAGCCTACCTATAATTCTTTGGAGAGACGAGGGGAAATCAACCGATGATATCTCTAGTTGACCTTTGGCGCGGCATTTGCCGTCACCCATGGAAGACGGGACAGTATATATTCACCAGCTTCAGTGTTCTGTTCACGCTCGCCAAAGCCATTAACTTTTTCATACCGGCCATTAAGATTGAAGGCCCATTCGCGCTAACTGTTGTAGTGGCCATCAGCGTTGGATTCGGACTGAGAAAAGTATGGAAGCCTTCACGAATCGAGATACCTATCGCGAACTGCAACACGACCATTGAAGTCATTTTTGGAGACCTTTTCAAGCAAGACGGAATTCGTGCAATTGCGGTCAGTGAGTTCTTCGACAGCAAACTTGGCAAGCCAGTGTCCGACAAAAGCGTTCACGGGCTCTTTCTTCAGAAGTGCTTTGGCGGTTATCCCGAATCGTTCGATAAGCAGGTAGACGAACAGTTGAAGAACATCGAGTGTAGTGAAGTCGCGAAGGTCGAGGGAAAATCCAAGAGCTACCCGGTTGGGACGACTGCCCTAGGGTGTCCCGCAAGTTCGGGGCATAATCCCAATTGTCATCCTGAGCGAAGCGAAGGACCTGCTTTCTTGGCAGTGCACGAGACAGCAGGTCCTTCGCTTCGCTCAGGATGACAATTCAAACTTAGGCCGCGAATTTAGCGGACACGCCGGCTAATGCTTGTCCCCCTGCTCAACGAAGAATTTCCCCGTCTCCCCCGCTGAAAAATAGCGCGAGGTCACAGTCTTCTTGCGGGTAAAGAACTCGACCGCATCCCAGCCGTGGACGTGCAAGTCGCCAAAAAACGAATCCTTCCAGCCGGAAAACGGGAAATAAGCCGGCGATGCGGCCACGCCGATATTCACGCCCACCATGCCGACTTCGATGCGGCGGCTGTATTCCCGCACCGCCGCGCCGTTTTCCGTGAAGATCGAAGTGCCATTGCCGCGCGGATCGCTATTCACCAGCGCAATCGCCTGCTCGAGCGTATCCACGTGCATCACGGACAGCACCGGCCCAAAAATTTCTTCGCGGCACACTCGCATCTCGGGCTTCACGTTATTCAGAATCGTCGGCCCCACAAAGTTTCCGCCTGCTGGAACCCCCGCCGGACGCCGCCCATCGACCAGCAGTTCCGCGCCTTCTTTCAAGCCGCTTTCGATCGCCTCATGAATGCGCTCGCAGGCGGCGTGGGAAATCACGGGCCCCAAGCTTACCTTCGGATCCATGCCGTCGCCGGCAATCAGCTTCTCGGCGCCCTCTTTCAATCGGCCCATGATCGCCGCTTGCGCGGACCCAACCGTTACCAGCACCGATCCAGCCATGCAGCGCTGCCCGGCATTGCCGAAGGCGCTGCCGAGAACGTTCGACACCGTCTTATCGACGACCGCATCCGGCATCACGATCATGTAATTCTTCGCACCACCCAGCGCCTGCACGCGTTTTCCTTTTTCCGCCGCGCGCCGGTAAATGTACTTTGCCGTGTTGACCGAGCCGACGAATGAAACCGCGCCAATTCCCGGACTGTCGAGAATCGCGTTGACCGCATCGTGCGCGCCATGCACCAGATTCACCACTCCGCGCGGCAACCCGATCTCTTCGAAAATGTGAAACATCAGTTCCGACGTGAGCGGAACCTGCTCCGACGGCTTCAAAACGAACGTGTTCCCGCAGACGACAGCAAACGGCAAGAACCACATGGGTACCATGGCCGGGAAGTTGAAGGGCGTGATGGCGGCGCAAACCCCGACCGGCTGGCGGATGGTTTCGGTGTTAATTCCGCGCGACACGCCTTCCAGAATGCGTCCCTGCATCGTCATGGGAGCGGCGCAGGCCACTTCGAGCACTTCAATGGACCGTGTGATTTCCGCGCACGCATCCGACAGCACTTTGCCCGACTCGCGCGTGACCGACGCCGCGAGCTCGTCAATCCGCTGCCGGAATTTCTCGCGCAGCGCGTAAATAAATCCCGTCCGCTCGCCCACCGAACGGGACCGCCAGTCCGGCAGCGCGGCGCTGGCGGCGGCGACCGCCGCTTCGACCTCGGCAACGCCCGACAGCGGGACGCGCGCCAAAACCCCGCCATTAGCCGGGTTGGTCACGTCGAGCAGGCCGGACGCTTGCGCCGGTATCCAGCGCCCACCCACGTAGTTCGCGAGGATTCGCGTTGTCTTCTCAGTCTTCGTGCCGGTAATCGTGGTTTTATCTACCGACGTTTTATCTGCCGCCGTCAGAGTATTCGTTTCAGTTGTCATCGCTACCCTTCCTGTTCCCGCCCGCAATCCGTTTCCCAAGCCGGGCAAGAAAGCGACCTCATTACAAAGCGTCAAGAACTGCCCGGTGACCCCAGTTGTTTGGTTTTACCACGTTTTGCGGCACAGCGACAGCACGGACGTGGCCGGAATGGGCCGAGGAACGCGGGTGAACGCCTCGCGCCTCTCAGGGAGACGATCGATACGGCGACGAAGCTGACGACCGACAAGGAAATTCGGAGGAGGATGTCCAGACATTCCCGGTCTGCGGAATAACGGCGTCCCTGAAAGTGGAGGCTGGCGACGGCCCCGCCCGGCCGCGGACGCAAATCACACGGACATGTGATCACTGTCACCGATCCAATGTGACCATCCGGGCGAAACTTCCTCCTCAGATCACTGTGGGGGGGGGGCCCATGGCAGTGGCGCAATTGGTCCCGGCCGAATCCGGCTGGATACTCAGCACGTGCGGCATGTGCCTGCATGGCTGCGGGATCCGGGTGCAGGTTCGCGATGGGGTCGCGCTCAAGATCGAGGGCGATCCGACCAATCCCGACAATCTAGGCAAGCTGTGTCCCAAGGGCAATGCTGGGCTGTCGCGCCTGTACGATTCCACGCGCGTGCTCAAGCCCATGAAGCGGACCAATCCGCAGAAGGGGCCCGGCATTGATCCGAAATGGGTGGAGATCTCGTGGGACGAAGCCTACGACATCGTTGCCCGCGAACTGGGCAAGGTGCGGGCCGACGATCCACGCAAACTGCTGTGCGCTATCGGCGACTTCCAGCGCATTCTGCTCTGGGGATGGCCGGCAGTGTTCGGCTCGCCGAACTTCTTTACTTCGCTGGGGAACTACTGCGGTGGGTCCTACCACCCCGTGAACGGGTCGGTGGACGGCTCGTTTGCCGCGATCAACGACTATGATCGCTGCAATTACTGGATCCAGATCGGTTCCGGAGACGGCTTTTCGTCGCACCTGCATCTTTCGGGGAGCGCAAAACGAATGGCCGACGCGCGCATGCGGGGAATGAGGGTGGTGACGCTCGACCCGCGGATGTCGGTTGCCGCCGCGAAGGCGGACGAGTGGATTCCGACCCTGCCGGGAACCGACCGCGCGTTCGTTCTGGGCATGGCTCATGTGCTCCTCCATGAGCTGAGGCAGTATGACCGCGAGTTCCTCCGCGACCGCACGAACGCACCTTACCTGGTGAAAGATGACGGCTACCTGCTGCGTGACAACCAGGGACGCGCCATGGTCTGGGACAAGCAACTCGCAGGCCCTCAACCATGGAATGCAACTGCCCCCGCGGATATGGCGCTCGAAGGCGCGTATGAATTTGCCGGCATGCGGGTGCGCACCGGGTTTCAAGTTTGGGCGGATCAGCTACGGGACCACACCCCGGAACGTATGTCGGAGATCTGCACGGTTCCGGCGGAGACCATCCGGCGAATTGCCCGCGAGTTCGTCGAGGCGGCGCAGATTGGTGCGACCGTCGAGATCGAAGGCAAGACCTACCCATTCCGTCCGGCGGCGCTCAATTATTATCGCGGCTCGCAGTCGCATGCCAATGGGCTTTTCGACAATCTCACCTACAAGATGTTCAACATGCTGGTGGGCAACATTGATGTCCCCGGAGGGCACCTGGGCGTGCCGCTCGACCACCGCGGGTTCTTCATTCACGAGGGCGAAGATGGAGTGCTGAAGCCCGAGCCGCACCAGTTGCATCCCGCGCCTCCGTTCAAGTATCCGCCGGATTCGACGCACCTGATGGAGTGGTTCCCGATCGGTTTCGACGCCGGCCAGCTCAACACCGAGACGCTGCTCGAGCCGGAACGCTTCGGTCTGAATTACTCGCCCGAAGCCATGCTCTTGTATCACTCGAATCCGCTTTGGAATATGCCGGAGACGGACAAGGTCGAGAAGATCATGGCGCGGATGAAGTTCGTCGTTGCCATTGACATCCAGCGGACGGAGTCCACCGAGTGGGCGGACGTTTTCCTCCCCGACCACACCTTCCTCGAGTCTTATCTGCTCAATTGTCTGGAGCCACCCGCGGTGACCGGTCACTCTCTGCGGCAGCCGGTGGTCGAACCCGTTGGCGACACGAAAGATGCTTTCGACATTCTCACCGAAATCGCCGAACGGCTGGGGTTCCGCGATGATTGGAACGACCTGCTCAACATCGTCACCGGTTTCACGGCCAATCCCAAGTATCTGCTCGATCCGGAGAAGCGCTACAGCGTGGAGGAGTTCTGGGACCGCTATGGGCGCTCGATCTACGGCGACGACAAAGGGCTGGACTGGTTCAAAGAGCACGGCCACGCCGTTCGCTACCGTACGCCGGAAGAGACCTATATGCCTTATGGCAAGCTGCGCATTCCGTTCTACTTCGAGTTCATCAAGCGCACCGGCGACGAGATGCAGCAGAAGTTCGAGCACGTGGGGATGAAGGACTGGCCGCTCGACAACTACCAGCCTCTGCCTTTTTGGAAAAACTCGCAGGTGATCGAGGACGGCAAGGCCGGATACCCGTTTTACGCCATCACCTTCAAAGAGAGCCTGCACACGTTTGCGGACACGGTGGTCATGCCGTGGTTGTCGGAGGTGAGCGAGAAAGATGCGATTCACGGTGGAATCCTCGTGAACCCGATTACGGCGGAGAACCTCGGAATCCAGACAGGCAGCCGGATCCGGTTGACATCCCCTGCGGGCAGCATCGAAGGGCAGGCTCAGGTGGTGGAAGGGATTCATCCCGAAGTGTTCGGCGTGAGCAACGCGATCACGCGCCATTTCGTTACCAACGACCGTCAGAAGCAAAGGGGAAGCCATTTCAACCGGTTGTTGACCGGTTCGATGCGCTACACCGACAGCGCCACGGGAGGATTGGAATCGAGCGCGCGCGTTCGGGTAGAGAGAATCTGATGCCGGCCGCCAACATTTCCGCCCTGGGCGCGACGCGCAAGATGCTGGGCTTCAGCCGGCGCAGGGTGGAATTCCAGGGCGCGACGGTTGCGGAGCTGTTGCGCTCGCTCGAAACCGTGGACGGCCGCAGCCTCTACGACAACCTGGTGTGCGAGGGCAGGCTGCGCGGCGACTTTGCGATTGTTGTGAACGGTCTGAGTCTCAAGTCCGATCAATTGAACAAGCCGCTGCAGGGCGGGGAAGAGGTCGTCACGATGGCGATCCTGCGTCATCTGCACGGAGGTTAGCGGAGCACTCATGGCAAGACTCGGAATGGCGATCGATTTGAAGCGCTGCATCGGATGCAACGCCTGCACGCTCGCCTGCAAGCAGGAGAACGGCACGCCGGAAGGAGTGCATTACGCGCGCGTGATCACGCGCGAGGTCGGCACCTATCCCAAGACCAGGCGCACCTTCCTGCCCGTGCTCTGCAATCACTGCGACGATGCGCCCTGCGCGCAGGCGTGCCCCTCAGGAGCCACCTGGATTCGCAACGACGGCCTGGTCATGGTGGAGCGCGAGAAGTGCATCGGCTGCCGCGCCTGTGCGGTCGCATGTCCTTATATGAACCGCCACTTCATGGAGCAGGGGTTGCTCGAACATGGGTACAGCACCGATGGCCTGAGTCCGTACGAAGCCATCAAATTTGCCGAGTTCGAAGAGGGCACGATGACGAAATGCACGTTGTGCGCGCATCGTGTGGATCAAGGGTTGGAGCCGGCGTGCGTCATCACGTGTCCCACCGACGCCAGAATCTTTGGCGATCTGGAGCCGGAGGATGGCAAGCTGCAGAAGCTGATCCGCGAACGCAAGGGATGGACGCTTCTGCCCGAGTGCAGCACGAAGCCGAGCGTGTTCTATCTGGACGAGTAGTACCGTGACCGTGTGATGAGTCATATGGTGGAGGGGCGGGAGTCTCGCCCGTCCAGCCGGGCGGGGACGCCCGGCGCTCCACCAGCAAGCTTGGGTCGACAGCAGTAACAATCACGCGGTCGCGGCACTAGCAGGCTGCGGCCGGTTCCCGGTTCATAGACCGGCGGTAGTACAGAACAAGGGCTCGGAGCCCTGAGGTTTCAACCATGACGACATCATCCATTACAGTCGCTCCGCACCGGTTTGCATATGGTTACTATCGCCAGGCCTGGTGGAACTGGCTGATCGGTACGGCATTTTTCTGCGGGGGCCTTGGAGCCGGCCTTTTCCTGATATCGCTGGCCACCGGGCAGCGGCTCGGAATGATAGTGGGATACCTCGTCGTGGTCCTCGGCAAGAACGGCGCGCACCTGCTGTATCTTGGCCGCCCGGAGCGTTTTTGGCGCGCCGCCATGCGTCCGGACCGCTCCTGGATCGCGCGCGGAATCTGGGCAAGCGGGTTGTTTGCGTTAAGCGGTGGAATCCTGCTGTTGCCCATGATCCTGGGTTCGGAGTGGCAAGCCGCCGCAAGCATAGCGACTGCGGCGAAGGCGATCGCCATAGTTTGCGGCCTCTTCATTATGTTCTACGACGGCTTCGTGATGAACCACTCGGCTGCCATCCCCTTCTGGAATACGCAGCTTCTGCCGTTGTTGATCCTCATGTACGCCACTCTGGGCGGCGCCACGCTCACCATCACGTTGGGCGCTCTCCAGGACTATGAGAGCCGGGAAACCGCATGGTTGGAAAAAGCCGAGCCTTATCTACTGATCGCGAACTTCCTGTTGCTCTGCGTATATCTGTTGCGCATGTCGCTCTGGACGCCGGCCGCCCAGGAAACCGTTCGCATGTGGGTGAAGGGCAGATATGCTCGCGTTTTCTTCGGACTGATCGTCGCGGTCGGATTAATTGCGACTTTAATGTTCTCATTGGTTCAACAGCAGTGGCAGGCGCGAGGGCTGTCGCTGGTGATCGCCGGATGTGAATTAACGGGAGACTTCTCCCTGCTCATGCTCATGCTGAAGTCCGGATTATTCTCTCCGCAGACGGCGCCCGCGTTCGGGGTACGCGGGAATGGGATCTAGTGTAGTGTCCCAGTGATAACGTAATCGCGCTTCGAACTTCTCTCAAGGCCGTGCTGTGGTTTGCAGAGTTTGTACCTCCTCGAAGGGCTGCCCCAGCGAGGTTGTTCCAGATCCGTTGTTCCAGATCCAAAGAATAGAAGATTCCAACCCGCAGGATGTGCAACGAGCGGTCGTACGAAAAACGTCCTCGTTGTGATTGTGAGGCACAGTAACGGCGAGTATCTCGCTACCTGCTTCCAGCCAGATTTTTTCGGGCATAGTCCATCTTGATGTATGATCTGCCACCAAGCGTAAGAGAATCCGGGTTCCCCCCGGATTGGGGTATTCCCAGGAAAGCACAATCTACCAAGATAAGCCCTGGCTGGCGGTGGACATCCCGAGAAATACCGGTACGTGCAGCATCAATTTCACCAATCCGGATGGCACGGCCGGCACTCAGAGTGTTCCAGCAGCTCGTGTCGGCGGGCGCGCGCACGCTGACCGCAACCTACGGGGGTGATTCCAATTTCAGCGCGAGCGCGGGCACCGCGGCGCAGGCGGTGAATGCGGCAAGCACAGCGACCACGATCACGGCGGCTTCGCCCAATCCCGCGCTGATCGGGCAACCCGTCACGGTGAGCTTCACGGTTGCGGCAGTCGCACCCGGTGCCGGAACACCCACGGGCAGCGTGACGGTGAACGTCACGGACGGCTCTGGGGTCAACTGTTCGGCTGTGCTCAGCGGCGGCAGCGGGTCCTGCGCGCTGACGCCGGCCAGCACCGGCGCCAACACGCCTGAGACAATGTGACATAAGTGGATCCGGCCCTGACCGAGTTAGCTCTCGCGACAAGCTTGTCTCGACACAAGAGACTACTCGACGAAGGCAAATTCCATATCCTGCGGTACGGCGCTATCCCGCGTTCTCGGTTCTGGAGGGACTGATTCTGGGTGTGGTAGCTTCTGTGATTCTGACGCGCGCTGCATTTGCCTCTGTGCCGGAACCGCCTGACTATTTCGGTCTGGATCCAACGCTGATGACCGTTCGCTTGATTACGGAGCAGACGGCTTTGCTCGTTACCTACATCAGCGAGCAGTTGTTTTCTGGATGAGCCTGGACCGAGCGAAGGGCGAAATTCCACCATTGCTTGGCATTTAGGCCGACCCTATCGATCAATGGACTCGTGCCCTCGGATTACCCGGTAAAATGCTATATCCCGCTTTCGTCACCGCGGCAGCAGATCGCGGTGGCTGTTCAGATGCCCCTCCGCGAGTAGCACCGGCGCAGTTAGTAACTACGAAGCGCAGGTTGGTTCCGGCGGAGTGTTCGGCCTTGTAGCCGATGCGGCGCTGGCGCGGCCAACTGCGGGCACGATGGCGGAAGCTGGAGAAGCTGCGCTGGGGAAGTTGGGTACGGCGATAGCGGCGTTTCAACTGCTTCTGCCGCGGTTCGGCGCGGCGCTTTAAGACACAGTTGGCAGGGATGCCGAAGAACTCGCAGAACTCGTAGAGCAGCGGCAGAGCCAACCGGCGTCGCCGCGCAGCTTGATCTGCACCCCGGGGAAGGCAGAATCTCTTCCCGAATTCGACGAGAGCGCGCGCTTGACGTTCAAGCAAAGGCTGGCATTTTCCTACATCCGGCTGGGCAGCGCTTCTGATACTGGAAGCCGCTCAACAATCCCGCGAAAGCCGCGGCTGCCATTACCGCATCAACTGACGTAAATCGCCATCTGGTTTAAGAACATTTCGAAGCGCGGATTGCCGCTCAACGGCGTGCGCACAGCCCTCAAGCTGTTGGCGGACTGCTGCGTGAAGATCTCGCCCGCGGCATCGCCCTCAAACAAGACCGGACCGTTGTATCGTTCCAGCGAGGCGGTCGCCCGCAGCTTCAGGACATGGGCTGCCATATCGCGGGTGCGGGAGAGGAGGGCTTCTCGGGTAACTGGCGCACCAAAAAACGCGGAATACTGCCGCGCGGGTTTGCATTCGTGGAAATGACAAACGAGGCGGAGGCCGAGAAAGCAATCAAAGCTCTGAATGGCAGCATGCTGAGAGACCGTATTCTGGACGTGAATTACGCACGACCCAGAACGGAACGCCCAGCAGCTTAGGCGGCCGCAGACCGCGACGCCATGGGCGATCACAAGCTCCACCTGTTGCATCTCCCAGTGGAGATCTTCGGGATTGCGTAGGCTCAGCAATGCAGCGGGTGGCTTCATTGCTGTCCAAATTGGCGGGCTAACTGCTGGCCGAAGCGGAGGGTGTCGCCGCCGGTAAGAGGCTGAGCCCCCTGATACGCTGGATTGGGTTCCACCAAAGAACCAATTCAACTACAG
>JBEKDG010000049.1:0-30321 GCA_050014475.1 Terriglobales bacterium
GACCGGGACCGCCGCGACCGCGACGACGACGATTGCGATCGCGATCACCACCACCGCCGCTGGGCCGTCCTTCACGCGTACCTTCCGGACGCGCGGCGCCTGCCTCTACCGACGTGACTACTCCATCCACACGGTTGAAGTTCGGCTCCTCATCCGCATCGAACTGTGCGCCGCCTTCGATCACCGCTGTGGGCGCGGCTTGCGACACTGATGGCGCTAACGGAGCCGCGTCCGCACCCTCGTCCGTTTCCGGAGGCGGAGGCGCGCCGCCCGGCGACATCTTAGCGCGCTGCTCTTTCAGGATTGCCTTCCGCGACAGCTTGATCCGGTTGCCTTCGACGGCCAGAACTTTCACCAGCACCTGGTCGCCTTCTTTCAGTTCATCGCGAACATCCTTGATTCTGTGTTCAGCGACTTCGCTGATGTGCAGCAGCCCGTCCAATCCCGGCAGAATCTCGACGAACGCCCCGAAATCCGCCAACCGGCTGACCTTCCCGAGATAAGTCTTCCCCACCTCCGCCGAAGCCGTCAGATCGCGGATAATCTGCAATGCCTTGTTCGCCGAGACTTCATCGTTCGAAGCTACGTTGACCTTGCCAGAATCTTCCACGTCGATCTTCACGCCCGTCTGCTCGATGATGCTGCGAATCATCTTGCCGCCGGGCCCAATCACGTCGCGAATCTTGTCCACCGGAATCTGCAGGGTGTAGATACGAGGCGCATAGGCCGAAACCTTCACGCGACCTTCGCTGATAATCTCGTCCATCTTTCCGAGAATAAACAGCCGCCCCCGCTGCGCCTGCGCCAGCGCCTCGCGCATGATCTGCGAAGTGATGCCAGCAACCTTGATATCCATCTGCAACGCGGTGATGCCGTCTTTGGTTCCGGCAACCTTGAAGTCCATGTCGCCGTAATGATCTTCCGCGCCCGCAATGTCGGTCAGGATGGCGTACTTCTCGCCTTCCTTCACCAATCCCATCGCAACGCCCGCGACCGGGGCCTTCAAGGGCACGCCCGCATCCATGAGCGAGAGCGAGGCGCCGCAAATCGTGGCCATCGACGACGATCCGTTCGACTCCAGAATGTCGGAGACGACGCGCATCGCGTAAGGCCACTGGTCTTCGGTCGGAAGCACGACCGAGACGGCGCGCTCGGCGAGAGCTCCATGGCCGATCTCGCGGCGGCCGGCGCCGCGCATGAACCCGACTTCTCCCACGGAGAACGGCGGGAAGTTGTAGTGCAACATGAAGCGCTTCTTGGCTTCGCCTTCAAAGCCCTCGAGACGCTGCATATCGTCGCTAGTGCCGAGCGTAGTGGTAACCAATGCCTGGGTTTCACCGCGGGTGAAGATTGCGCTGCCGTGCGCGCGCGGCAGAACACCGGCTTCGATCCAGATCTCGCGAATCTGGTCGAAAGCGCGCCCGTCGGGGCGGCGCTTGTGATCGATTACCTGGCTGCGGAAAATGCGCTCGCGCAGGATCTCGTAGTACTTCTCGAGCTTCTCCTTGCCTGCGGCATCGTCTTCGGGCAGACCGGCCAGCAGTTCCTTCTCCAGTACCCGAACCAGTTCGTAGCTCTCGAATTTCGGATGCTTCCCGGTGTCAAGAGCGTCCGCCAGCCGTGTGCCGATCTTCGCTTCCAGGCTCTTGTAGTAAGCCTCGTCGAATTCCGGCGGCGTCACCTGGCGCTTCGGCTTGCCCACCTTGCTGCGGAGTTCGTTGATGGCGGCACAAATCTTTTTGATTTCGGTGTGGGCGAATTCGATCGCGTCCACTACCGTCTCTTCTTTCACTTCTTTCGCGCCGGATTCGATCATGACAATGGCATCGGCGGTGCCTACGACCATGATGTTGAGCAGGCCGTCGCGCATTTCGGTATAGGTGGGATTGGCGATGAAGCGGCCATCGATCAGGCCGACGCGCACAGCGCCGAGCGGGCCGAGAAACGGAATATCGGAAAGAGTCAGGGCAGCCGAAGCGGCGTTGATGCCGCAGACATCGGGATCGTTATCCGTGTCGGCGGACAGGACAAGGGCGATGACTTGGGTCTCGCACTTGAAGCCTTCGGCGAACATCGGACGGACCGGCCGGTCAATCTGGCGGCAGGTGAGAGTCTCACGCTCGCTCATGCGCCCTTCGCGCTTGATAAAGCCGCCGGGGATGCGCCCGCCGGCATAGGTGTACTCGCGGTAGTCAACGGTGAGCGGGAAAAAGTCGATGCCGGTACGCGGCTCGGGATTGGACGTAGCGGTGGCGAGAACAACGTTTTCGCCGAAGCGCACAACGGCTGCGCCGTGGGCCTGCTTGGCAAGTTTTCCGGTTTCGATGGAGAGTTGTTTTCCGCCTGGGAGTTCGACGGAAACTTTTGTGGCTTCAGGCTTCATAGGTCATCCTTTTGTCGGGCAGAAGGGCATGCGCGGGGGTACGGAGTCCGCTTGGACGGGCGTAGGCCAGGGGCTGCGGTTGGGAACGCACTTTGCAAAGGCTCTCGGAGTCTGGAACCGGCCCCACACGGAGCCGGTCGCGCTGTTATTTGCGGATGCCGAGCTTGGAAATCACGGTTTTATACCGTTCCGAGTCGTACTTCTTCAGGTAGTCGAGCAGACTACGGCGCCTGCTCACCATCATGAGAAGTCCGCGGCGCGAGCCGTGGTCTTTCTGGTGCGCTTTGAAGTGTTCCGTCAACTGACCAATGCGCTCGCTCAACAGCGCGATTTGAACTTCGGGACTGCCGGTATCGGTAGCGTGCGTGCGATACGTGTCAACGACGGTTTGTTTTTGCTCTCTGGCTAACACTAACCTGTTGCACTCCTGTCTCTTCTCGTTTTCGTAACGTGTTCGATGGTAACACGTTGCTGCCGGAGGTGGCAAACAATCGGCGCGACCGGGGAAGAGCAGGGTTGTGCAGACGCGGCTGCGTGTTCCCGTGGCCCGTCATGCTGCGCAACGCGATCGAACTGCCCGGATGCGGCATGGCCGGTGTGCGTCACGGCTCCGTCGAGGTTATACTAGGATTAACACTGGAAACCAACGAGAAATTGCTTCAATCTTCTGGTTTATGCCAGGGACAAAAGCTGGGCCAACCCTACAGAACGCTGCATGTAGCCGGCCATAATAATGACAATATAAATACGGGAGATTCCGAATGCCACGAGGCCGATCGACTTTTACCAAACGTCAGAAAGAACAAGCGCGCCAACAGAAACAACGGGACAAAAACGAGCGCAAGACTCAACGGAAGCAGGATCAGCCGGAAGGCGTTGTGGTGGACGAAGCGGAGGAATTGCGTCAGATGCGCGAGCACGCCGCTGAGCAAGCCGCGCTGTTCGGCATCGGCAACGACGACGAACCCAGTTCGATCGAGATCTCCATCCCGCACGGCACCAAGGCAAGCGATCGCTAAACGCCTTGCGAGATTCGCCGGAGCACAACACTCCGGCGAACCCAGTCCCATTTCTACCCAAATTTCTAGAGCGCGTTAGCGCGTTTCATAAATAGCGCTTGGAAGGGGCGCGGCTTCAGTCGCGCCGTTCCGGGCCCGGAAGAATGCGGGCTTCAGCCCCCGAGGGACGGGCCTTCCGAGCGAAAAGGCATTATGAAACCAGCTCTGGACCGATTTCTAAACGAACACCTCGCCCGGCAACTTCGTCAACGTCCGCGATGCCAGGGTGTTTTGCACGAACCGCTTCGGCTGCTCGCTGGCTGAAGCGTTGACCTGCTTGCGTTCGATACGCAGCTTCAAGGTGCGCTCGATATTGCGCAGGTCCAGAACCTCCACGCCGGTGACCAGCGTGGAGGCTCGGCCCTGAGAACCGGCCCGCCCCGTACGCCCAACCCGGTGAATGAAGTCTTCCGCCATCTTCGGCAGGTCGTAGTTGATCACGTGCGCCACGTCATCGACGTGCAAGCCGCGGGATGCGACATCGGTCGCAACCAGCACCTGGTAGCGGCCTTCCTGAAATCCGCTCAAGGCGGCGTTGCGCTGGGACTGCGTGCGATCGCCGTGAATCATGGCGGCCGAGAAGCCATCGCGCTCGAGTTCTTGGGCCAGCCTTTGCGAGCCACGTTTGGTGCGCGTGAAGATCAAGGTCTGCCCCTTTTCCGCATACAGCAACTGCCGGAGCACATCCAGTTTTTCGGACGGGCGCACTTCATAGGCTTCGAGTGACACGCTCTCCGCCGGCTTCAGGGTTGAGCCAAGCGCAATCCGCACCGGCTCGCGCGTATAGTCGTTCACCAGCGAGGCCACCGACTGCTCCATGGTGGCGGAGAAACACAGCGTCTGCCGGCGCTGCGGCAAAATTTGCAGAATACGCCGGATGGCCGGAAGAAAACCCATATCCAGCATGCGGTCGGCTTCGTCGAGCACAAGTATTTTTACGTGACGCAGGTCGGCGAACTTGCGGGTGATGAAATCCTGCAAGCGTCCTGGAGTAGCGATTACAAACTCGCAGCCGGAGCGGAGACTTTGGATCTGCGCCTTCTCCGCTACGCCGCCAATCACCAGTGCCGCCTTCGGCATGTTTTTGTCGCGCAGTTGTTCGTACTGCTCGTGAACCTGCATGGCGAGTTCACGCGTGGGCAAAAGGACCAGAGCGCTGACGTTCTTGGACGGTGTAGCGCGCAGCATCTCGATGATCGGAATCAGGAACGCGAGAGTCTTGCCGGTGCCGGTTTGGGCGGTGCCAATCACGTCCTTGCCTTCAAGGGCAGGAGTAATGGCGCGCGCCTGGATGGGTGTGAGGGTAATGAATTGAGCTGCCGCCAACTTCTGCTGCAAGGCAGCAGACAAGGGCAGTTCCGTAAATGTGGTCATTCGATTGTTTTCTTTCTGGAGGGGCTTAATGTCAATTTCTCAGACTCGTGTCGAGAGTTCGCATGCCGCTCTTATTGAAATTGGCGCTGGAACCAAACGGCGGGCAGGAAATGGCGGAAGTGTATCGGATCCAACAGGATCCCCGCGTGACGAGCAAACCGTAGCAAAAGCGTTAACAGCAGTATAGCAGAACAAGCCGCGGCGTGGGGTTACGTTGGTTACATTGTAGATAAACAATGTTGAGAAACCAGGTACCTGGTCGTGTGGCGCGGGCACTCCTACCCGCGTTTCGATTGGGAGACGAATGTAAGAATCGAGCACCGCTTCACGAAAGAACACGCCCGTCGTGCCTCAGTGCGCTGCGATGTTTCCCCGGATTACCACGACCGACGCCGCTGGCAGCTCGTAAAGCGTGTCTTTGGCACCGTTCTGCTTGGATCGCAAAATCGGGCCGTCTGGATCAGCCGTGCCGTTCGTGTAGGCGACGATCGTGGGCGCAGCGGCGATTTCGGCGTGCGCCATGAAGCGAGTGCGCGGCGGGTTCCATTTGTACTGAGCGCTACCGAAGGTTGCGATCTCGACTGGACCGGCAAAACCCGCAGAAGAATTTGCGCCCCCACGAAACGCAATGCGAACGCGGTGAGCGTTCTCCTGGTCGCGATTGACGACGAGCAGCGACCATTCGCCATCAGGACGCTTCAGAGCGTAGGCGGTGACGAGTTCGCGGCCCGCGCCGTCGTCGACATCGGATTTGGCCGAATAGACCTGATGCTCTCCTCCGCCGGGCTGGGCCCACTCCAGGTTGATGAGTTGTGCAACAAAGAATTGCGCCAGCGGCTGCTGAATTTTGTACGAAGCATCAATAGTGAACATGCCGAAGGTGCCCGGAGAACTGTTGCAGCCGGGCTCCATCTGCAAGGGCAGATAGTGGAAGTAATAAACGCCCTTGCTTCCCGCATCGAGCAACGATCCGATGTAATCGGCCAGCCAGAGGCCGGAGAAAATGTCCTGGTAAGTTTCGCTGGCGCCGGAGGAAAGATTCCCCTCTGTGACGAACATCGGCATGTCGGCGGGCACGCCATCCTCATGCCAAGTTTGCATAATGTGGCGGATGAGTTCGGGCTCGTCATAAAGAACTCCCCACGGTGTTTTGCACGGGTCGTAGGGATAGTGCTCGAAAGAGAAGAAGGCGAGATCCTTCATGCGACCGTGCTGCTTCAGATAGTCGAGGAAGCGCGCGGTCCAGGAGACTCGGCCGCTCGGGTCGGGCCAGACTTCAATGTCCTTGTTGACGCCCTGGAACGAAGGACCGCCCAGTTTGAGCGTCGGATCGAGGCGATGCAGCGCAGTTGCCCACTGCAGATAGAGGGCGGCGTAATCCTCGGGGAGCATGTACTGGCCGTCGGCCTCCTCGCCCATCTCGACGTAGGAGATCGGATAGTGGCGGTGCTCCAGGTAGGCGATCTCGGCAACCGCGTTGTCGGGAGTGTCATAGAGCATCGCGACTGGAATCATGGCGGGCAGGCCGCGGGTGACGCCGCTGGTGAAGAAAATATCAAAGCCCACCTGGGCCGAGCGAGTGGACCCGAGATTGGAAGGCTCATGCCACGGATCGACGGAAGAGCAATAGGTAGTCGTCTGCTCCTGATCGGGCGTGTGGCGCAGGGAGTCGTGGAAAGCGCCGTCGGCAGTAACGGTTCCCAGGTAGAGTTCGCGGATGGAGTAGCCGACGCAGTTGCGGGGATCGGCGGGACCATCGGCATCGCAGGTGTTCGAAGACTCGGTCATCCAGATGCGAACGAAACGCACGGCGATCGGAGCCGCGACGAGGCGAACGGTTTCGGTGCGCCCCTTGCCGGTGGTGACGGTACCCTGCTGAAAGGTTTGCCAGACGCCGCGGGTGGGCAATCGGATGGGATCGTCGCCGGTCCAATACTGGACGACGTAGTGGATCGCGTACGGCTCACCCCACGCGATGCGAATGCTGTTGACGGGCTGAGGCTGCGCCAGATCGAGGACGATCCACTGCGGATGAAGCGTGTCACTTTCACCCGTGAAATGTTGGGTGAGATAGGGGTTGCTCTTCCAGAAAGTATTGAGGTCGCCGTCGGTGAGCCGCGAGAACCCGGCGTTTTCCGTACCGTCGTTGCGGGTGAAACCGCGACGTGGAAGCGCATATCCGTAGGAGTAGCGAAGGCTCTCGGTCGGAACGGCAGCGCCCGTGAAGTAGCCCTTACCGGCGGGATCGCTCCAGGTTCCATTGGGATTCCAGTGCCAGGCTTCGACGGCCAACTCGGTATTCTGGCGGTACGACACCGTCTGCCATCCTGAAGACAGCGTTGCCTCGAGCGAGGGTGGAAGCAGATCTTTGTCGATGGCCTCGGCGGGAATGCGGTCGATGCCCGCGCCCAGAGTTTCGCTAGGGACAAAGTGGTTGGTGGAGTGCGAGACGTCAATGGTGATGGTTTGGGCGACGGCGAAAACAGTGAGAATCGTGACGACGGCGAGAACGGTGGCCGGAGTTTTCACGCGAACGCCTCCAGGTATCCAAAAGAGTCGTGTATTAAAACGATTGAATTATACGGTTTATGCGACTCGGGGACGAGCAGTTTTCGGCGCGCGAGGAAAATCACCTCCCTAACAGGCTGCGGAAAAACTATTTTCTGCGCCGCAGTCTCACCGCAGCGGCTAAAGCCGGTGCTGAAAACAAGCCAGTTATCGCAGCGCTGAAGCGCTGCGCCACCCCAAAGCAAGCTCGATATCGAGTTTTTCCGCAGCCTGCTAAAGCGGCAGCCAGATCCCAATTCCCTTCTGCAAGGCGCGCTCGTAGATCAACGGCGCCACGGCGATGTCGTCGAGCGCCAGCCCTAAGTTGCAGGCAATCGTGCGCTCTTCCGGTTTCTCCCGGCCAGCCTTGCGCCCGGTGGCCAGCTCTCCCAGGTCCGCGTGGATGGCCGGGATATCCTGAAAATATCCGATATCGCGATAATGATGAAGCTGCGGCACGTCGTCGGTACAGAACTTATCGGCTTCATGCAGGGCGCTGGGATGCCAGTACGAATCGAAGTCCACCAGCGACGCAAATGCACCCTCCCGAAGCCAGCCGCGTTGAATCGTGGCGTGTGGCGTGCGCAGAATCGGGCCCGCAGTGACGACAATATCGCTCGCAACCACCGCCTCCCTCGGATCGCTCACCGGAACAACGTCGACTCCCAGATCCCGGCTCATTTCCTCCGCATAAAGAACGGCCCGATCCGCGTACTTGTCGTACGCATAAATTCTTTTCAGCGGGAATAGAACTTTCAGCGCTTCCAGATTGCTGCGCCCCTGCACTCCGCACCCGAGAATACCGACAGTGCCCGACTCAGCCCGCGCCAGATATTTTGCGGCAACCGCCGTGGCAGCGCCGGTGCGCTGGGCGGTGATCCATGTGCAATCCATGAGCGCGAAGGGAACGCCGGTTTCAGGATCGTTGAGGATGAGCAGTCCGGTGATGTACGGCAATCCGCGCTTGCTGTTGTCCGGATATCCGCCGACCCACTTCATGCCGGCAGCCTTCTGCACCGGAATGGAGGCCGGCATGGCATGGATAAACGCGTCGGGCATGGTGTGGATGCCGATTTTGGGCGGCATCTCGGCGCGCCCTTCGCCCTTCTCGCGCAACATGCGCTCCAGTGTCGCGATGATTTCCGCCATGCCAAGGCCAGCGGAGACAACGTCGGAGTGGGAAAGGTAGAGAAGTTCTTTTCCGAGCCTTGCATTCACAGCATTCTCCAGCTATCGCTTATTTTTCTTGCTGCTACTTTTCTCGGCGAGCGCGGTGGCGTCGTCGAGCATTTTGTCGATGCGGCGGGCGCGGGCGTCCGGAGTTCTGTAGTAGAAGATGCCAAACAAGTGTATGCGCCGGCGCGAGGCCGACATGCCATCCCAACCTTCACGGGCGCGTGGATGGCGTGCAAAAGCTACCTGCAGAATGGGCGGCAGTTCCCGTTCCGCATCCATGACGTTGAGTAGGCGTTCCGCAATTTGTTCCGCGCGACGCACGCGGGCTTCGGCGCTCTTGGGTTCGGTGATCCACTTGGCGATGTCGTTGCGTGTGGAGTGATTCAGCTCGTCATACCAGCGGCGAAGCGACCGATCTTCACTGGGAATGCGGCTGAGAATGCGCTTGATCTCATCGGGGATGGTCACGGTCCGTTCTTCGCGGTCGAGTTCCATCTGAAAACGGGCGACGCTCCCTTCGACGGCTCGCGCTTCCTTTTGCATCCGCTTGTTGACCAGCAGAAAGTGCCAGCCCTCTCGGGTGGGAAGCAGCGAAGTGCGGAACGCGAACCCGTTGATTTCGCCTTTCACTTTGCTCTGGCCCCGCGTCCCCCAGAGTTTGGCGGCATCGAACGGCACGCGGATAATGACCCAGTTGAGGCCGGAGCGCAGGCGCTCGAGTCTGGCCTCGAAACGCTTAGCGGCGGGCGTGGGCTTGGCTCTAGAGGCTTTCGGCATGGGCGGAAACCGAGCGCTTGCATTCTAATATGAACGGACGAACCCAATGACATCGCTGGCACGGGTTAAACTGTAGGAGAGGACATCCGGAGAACCATCGTGATCTGCCCGAAGTGCGGTGAGAACAATTCGGACAATTTCCGTTTTTGCGGAATGTGTGGCACCTTGCTCGAAGCTCGGCGGCCGGCGGGCGCGCCGGCAACGGGCGCACTGTCAGCGGTCTCGCCAAAGATGGTGCACGCGCCGGAACCGCTGCGGCCTCTCGTCGTGGAGAACGCGACCAGGCCCGCAAACAAACCGGTGTCGTCGATCGGCGGACCCTCGGTGCTCGGCTTAAATCAGCCCAGCCCGAATCACCCCAGCATGGACACGCTACGGGAAAAATCTTTCTCCGGCTTAGATTCTTTTTTTGAGCCCGAGCAGCCAAAGACCGGCGGACGGCGGATCCTGCTGCTGGTGGCGCTGCTTGCAGCATTGGGCGGAGCAGGCTGGTGGACGTACACGAATTATCTCGGCGCTGCGGAAAGTCGAAAGCCGGAGCCCGCCACTTCGAGCGCCGGCGAAGCTCCGGCCGAGAAGCCATCGACGAAATCGGCGGCCAAGGATGCGGCTCCAGCGCTCGATGCGGGCTCGTCGCGGGCGGCGGTTCCGTCAGCCGAAGTTCCGCAAAGCCAGGCCGAGAACGCAAGCGCTGGTCCCGACGCTACCCGGAAGATCGTGGACGCAGAGGCAAAGCCTGCGGCCAAAGCGAAACCGGTGGCTCCGGCGAAGATCGCGCTGGCCAACAAGCGTGCGGCGAAACGCGAGCCTAGCGTGACCTCGGCCAAGGCTTCGAAATTGCCCGCGCCCGCCGCGGCGGACACCGGGGACGCGGCCTTCCGCAAAGGCGAGGCCTATCTCTACGGGCGAGGCGTGCCGAAAAACTGTGACGAGGCAGTGAAATATCTGAAGGCTGCTTCGGCTAAATCTAGTGCTAAGGCCCGAAGCGTGTTCGGAACCATGTATGCCACCGGCCACTGTGTGCAGCGCGATCTGCCGACTTCCTACCGCTGGTTCGCGCAAGCTCTGCACGCCGACCCCAACAACACGATCCTGGAAAAAGACCTGAGCGCCGTGTGGAACCAGATGACCCCGCCAGAGCGGCAAGCGGTAATGAAAAATCAATAGGAAGACAGCTTTCGGCCCTTGCCTCTCGGTCTCGGTGACGGACCCGTCACAACCGTTCCCAGCGCTCATCGGAGCGCCCGCAACCGTCAACGGAGATTCACGGTTGACGAGTAGTCCACGTCCTTGCCTTTTCCAGTTGGCTTCTCACTGTTTTGAGATTCCTTCCGCTCTCACTCCCCCGGCCCCACAACCTTTATCTTGGTCTCCACGTGCGTATGTTCAAACCCCGAATTCTCCAACGAAATCGCAATGTCCCTATTTAAAAAGAACAGAACGCGCAGCCTGAACTCGGTCCCGAAACTCGAAGGAAACCACACTCCGTCCTCATGCCGCTTGTAGACCACGTTGAATCCAACTCCCGGCAGATCGGTCCCCAACATTGTTCGCACCAAAAAGGGTATGCGTCGCGATATCTTGGTGAACACCCTAACAGGCTGGAATTCTGCGACGTCGATCAACGCTTCGCCCGCCCACGCAAAATCTTCTTTGTCCTTGGGCGTGAAAGCGATGTGGTAGACGTTGCGCCCCGCCTCAACCTCCTGCCCAAGAAGCTTGAACTCATAGTCCTTCTGCTCCTCCGACGTCAGGGGGAAAAGATGGCGCGCCAAACCGTCCTTGGACTTGTCGTTGGACAGGTCGTTGCGGAAGTCGTGAATCAAATCTGCGTCCATGCTGTCGGCCTCGGGCACTGGCTCACCCTGAAAGGCCACGTATTTGCCTTTGTTCCAGTAACGTCCGGTAAGAGATTTGAGTTGCTTCTGGGTACCGTCCGGCTGCGGCACCACGTCGTAGTCGGCAGTCTCTTCGCGCACCATTCTGCTCTTCGGCTTATGGGTCGCGATGTGGATGTGCTGTTGGTAGACGTATTCCTTCCGCAATACTTCGCTGCGATCTTGGTTAACCGCCACCCGCGCCATGATGGCGTCGGCCTTCAGCGGCTCGGTTGGGACTTCGGGTTGTGCGCTTTGGCCGTGTGCGAGGCCGGCAGCCAGCAGAAATACCAGAAGACGAACCATCGCCACAGGCATAGAACCCCCACGTAGTGTACGCAGCAACCCAGGTCGAAGTTCCAGACCTTTGCGGAATACCCGGCGAATGCCAGATGGCAACAAGAATGAAACAGTGCAAGAAGATCGGGCGATCGAAAGTCAAAAGCCTTTGATCTTCAGATGACCCGATCACCCGATGGCCCGATCACCCGATGGCCCGATCACCCGATGTTCTCACTCGCCGCTCGGCACCAGATTCAACGCCTTCTTCACCGTGCCGCGTTCGATCATGATTTTCTGCTGCAAGAGCGTGATCGCATAAATCAACTGCTCGGGGCGCGGCGGACAGCCGGGGACATAGATATCCACGGGAATGACCTGGTTCACGCTCTGCACGAGCGCGTAATTATTGAAAACGCCGCCGGAAGTCGCGCATGCTCCCATCGAAATGACCCACTTCGGTTCCGGCATCTGCTCCCAGAGCTGGCGAATTACGGGAGCCATTTTTTGCGATACGCGGCCGGCGATGATCATCAGGTCCGACTGCCGCGGCGACGGCCGGAACACTTCGGCGCCGAAGCGCGCAATATCGAAGCGCGACGCACCCATCGACATCATTTCAATCGCGCAGCAGGCGAGGCCAAACGTCATCGGCCAGATGGAATTTTTGCGCATCCAGTTGACAGTCGAGTCGAGCGTGGTCATGACGATGCCTTCCGGCACGCCGTCTCCGAAGACAAGTTCCTTAACCACCTTCTTGCCGTTTTCGATATCAACGTAGGGGCCGAAACTGAGTTCTTGCGCCATGGATGTATTTTAACCGCAGAGACGCCGAGTGCGCAGAGGAAACGGAGGGTACGGGGGGCACCGCGGGAAACGTCCTTCGCTATCAGCCTCTGACGCTGGCCGCGCACCGGACTGCCTTTTCCGCCGACTGTTGGAGTTGCACGACGACGAAGTAATTTTCTGGATAAAGATAGTCCTCACCGGACTCATCGATCACGCGAATCTGGTGGAGTTTTGCCGCCGTCTCATCGGAGACAACCTGGTAGAGCTTCCGCAACTCCAGCGAAGCAGCATAGTCCTTGTTCTTCACGCAGACGACGAATCGCGGCTTAATTCTTTTCATTGAACACTCCCGGAGAGCCACTCGGCGTCCTCCGCGTCTCGGCGGTGAAAGCTCCTACGGGTTCAGCACGATCTTGCCGAACATCTGGCTTTTCTCCATGTACTCGTGGGCAGTGCGGATTTCATTCAAGGGGAAAGTGTGGTCGATGATCGGCTTGAGGCGTCCGGCGAACACGTGGCCGAGCACTTCATGGAGTTCGCTCATCGTGCCCATGTACGACCCAAGCAATGCCAGTTGGCGCGAGAACAGAAACCGCAGATCGAGTTCGACTTTCGGTCCAGTGGTCGCACCGCACGTGACAAGTGTGCCTCCGGCCTTGAGCGACCTCACACTCTCCTCCCAGGTGGCGTGCCCAACGTGCTCAACGACGATGTCGACCCCCTCGAAGTTAGTGATCTTGCGGACTTCCTGCGAAATCTTCTGCTGATAGTGGTTGATGACGAAGTCGGCGCCGAGTTCGCGGGCGCGCTCCATTTTGCGCTCGTCGCCCGCGGTAGTGATCACGCGCGCGTGAAATAATTTCGCGATCTGGATGGCGGCAGTGCCCACGCCTGAGTTCGCGCCCAGCACGAGAACGGTTTGACCGGGGCGGATCGCGGCGCGTCCCGTGAGCATGTGCCAGGCAGTAACAAAGACCAGCGGAACGCTGGCGGCCTCATTGAAATCGAGCCAGTCGGGGATGGGGATGACGTTGACGGCCGGAATTGCGAAGAGTTCGCAGTTGCCGCCATCCACGGCGTTGCCGAGCACGGTGAACTGGCGGCACTGGTTCTGCAGGCCAGCAACACACTTGGCGCAGTGATTACAGAAATGCATGGGAGCGACCAGCACGCGCTGTCCGGGCTTGAGGTCGGTGACGTACTCTCCGACTTCGACGATTTCGCCGGCGATGTCGCTGCCAAGAATGTGCGGCAGGTTAACGCCGGGCAGGCCCTTGCGCACGAATAGGTCGATGTGGTTCAGCGCGCACGCTCGCACGCGGATGAGAACTTGGTCCTTGCGCGGCTTGGGATCGGGAACATCTTCGTAGGCCAGAACTTCCGGCCCACCGAACTGATGAATGCGAACGGCTTTCATAGGCACTCCTGGAGCGTGGAGCACGGGGATTTGAACCCTACAAGCTAGCACAAACCAGAGACGTTCTCACACCACCCAAGAACGCTTTTGTCTTGATTTCAGTGATGGCTTCCGACATATGCGGCCTGTTTGATACAGTGGAGGCCACAATGGCTGCCAAAATCGGGCGCACACAACTCCTCTTGGCGTTGGCTACTGGTGTTCTGCCTTGGGTCGGAGGGCTATTGGTGACAGTCACAAGCAATATCCGCTGGCTCGCGGTTGGAGGCGTCCTAATCTGCATCGTGTCCACGACCGGAGCCCACTTGATGAGAAAGGCGAGCGACCCCGGTTACGCGAAGTACATGCTCATCGTCGATCCTCTCTTGTTCGGGACCTATTTTGTGTTTAGCGCCGTTATTATCCGTTACGTCTTCCTTCGTTGAAACATTCGGTTGCGTTTCTCGCGCTGGAGTTTCTGAAGCCAGGTGACACCCAGTCCCTCCCATTGAGCCAATTGACCTTCCCGGCTCCGCGAACCATAATCAGCACATGGACCTCTACGAGGAGATCGTTCGCTTGCGAAAAGACGGACGGCGCGGGGCCGTGGCGACCATTGTGAATGTGCGCGGGTCGATTCCTTCGTTCAAGACCGCCAAGATGCTGGTCCGGGACGACGGCTCGATCGTCGGGACAATCGGCGGCGGCTGCGTTGAGGCCGAGGTGTGGCAGGCGGCGCGCGAAGTGATGGAATCGGAGAAGCCGCGCACCCTGACGTTTGATCTGAATCAGGATCCGAAGTTCGACACCGGCCTCGTCTGCGGCGGAACGCTCGAGATTTTCGTGGAGCCAGTTTTGCCTCCAGCAGATCTTTTAATTTTTGGCGCAGGTCACGTAGCGCTAAGCCTTTACAAAGTTGCGCGCATCGCCGGATTCGACGTCACCGTGGTCGATGATCGCGAAGCCTACGCGAACCGCGAACGCTTCCCCGAGGCGCAGCAGGTGATCGCCGAAGATTTCGATAAGGCCGCGGCGCAGCTCACGCCGGGCGAGTCTTCGTACATCGTGATCGTCACCCGCGGGCACCGCGACGATATGCGAATGCTGCGCTGGGCGGTGCAGACTCCGGCGCGCTACGTCGGGATGATTGGATCGAAGCGGAAGACGATCGCCATCTTCAAAGAGCTGCAGCAGGAAGGTCTGCCAGCGCACTTATTCGACCGTGTCCACGCCCCGGTCGGGCTCGATATTGGGGCAATTACGCCGGAAGAGATTGCCGTGTCGATCACGGCTGAATTGATCGCGAAACGGCGAAAAGTGGAGCGCGATCTGCCGCACATGAGCTGGTTCCATCGCCGGCTGACTGAAGTGGAACCGAAAGAAAACCCTTAACCGCAGAGTACGCAGAGGACGCGGAGAGAGGCTTGTTTTCAATTCTCCAGGCAATCTGTTTCATGAATGGGAGCAAATTGCTTCTTCGCTCTGAAGCCCCGTTTTTGTTTTCTCCGCGCTCTCTGCGTTCTCCGCGGTTCAAGCTTTTTGCCCGCGCGCCGGTTAAGATTTCACCATGCCGAAGGAAATCGAAATTAAATTTCGAATTGAGAACCTGCCCGCGCTGACCCGGGCGCTGAAGCATGCGGGCTTCAAACAGCTCACCCGCTCCACCCACGAAATGAATACCCTCTACGACCTGCCTAGCCAGAAGCTGCGCAAGCGGGGCGAAATGCTGCGACTGCGCAAATATGGCGAGACGTGGATGCTGACGCACAAGGCGAAAGGCAAGGCTGGTCGCCATAAAGTTCGGGCTGAGATGGAAACGCGCCTGGAGAACGGCCAGCAGATGGACGCCGTTCTGCGCGCGCTTGGGTTCGCGCCTACGTTTCGTTACGAGAAATACCGCGCTGAGTGGAGCGACGGCGCGGGCCATGTGGTGCTGGATGAGACCCCGATCGGAAACTTTGGCGAGATCGAAGGGTCGCCGCGCTGGATCGACCGCACAGCGCGCGCGCTCGGGATCGGCCGGAGCGACTACATCACGCAGACCTACGCCCCTATGTTCTTTGCATGGAAGCGGCGCACGCACAGCACAGCGACGGAGATGACATTCAAGGCGATCCGCAAGAAATCAAAAAGCGTCTAACCGCAGAGAACGCCGAGCACGCAGAGAAAAACGGGGCTTTCCACCCACACCCACGTTCCTTTTTTGCTCTGCGATCTCTGCGTTCTCTGCGGTGAAAGCTTTTACGAATTTGCGCCGCAACACTTCTTGTATTTCTTGCCGCTTCCGCAGGGGCAAGGATCGTTGCGCCCTACTTTTTGCCCCGAGCGCACGACCTGCTGGACTTGCATGTCGCCAGCCCCGGCCATGCGCGCTTGTTCCAGTTCCCGCTTTTTCTTGCGCTGGAAGGCCTCTTCGATTTCGTCCACGGAGGTAGCGACCTGGCGCGGCGGGCGTCCGTTGCCGCCTCGACCACCGGTGATGACTGAAGGTACGCCGACTTCGAGCCCTTGGCCGGACAGATCGTCTGGACTGCCTCCGCCGCCACCCGGCATCCCTCCTAAGTCCGGCGGACGTTCCATGATCTGCATCAGGTACAGGTAGCGAACCGTTTCTTCCTGAAAGCGCTGCATCATTTCTTCGAACATGTCGAAGGACTCGCGCTTGTATTCGACCAGCGGATCGTGCTGGCCGTACCCGCGCAGGTTGATCCCCTCTTTGAGGTGATCCATGCTGAGCAGGTGGTCTTTCCACTGCGCGTCGATCACGCTCAGCATGATCATCCGTTCGTGATAGCGCATGGCCTCGGCGCCGATCAGCGCCTCTTTCGCGTCATAGCGCTCTTTGAGTTTCTCGAAGATGGCATCGCCCAGTTCCTGGCGGTTCATCTGCTCAGGCTTGAGGCCTTCGGCGTAGATGTCGACGCCGAAGCGGGTGAAGATCGCGTCTTTCAGAGCTTTGAGATCCCAGTCGTCTACGTGCTCTTTGGGCGGACAGTGCCGCTCGAGGATGTCGGCGAGAATCCCGGAGACGTAGTCTTCGATAATGAGATCTTTCTGGTCGAGGCCCTCCAGCAGACGGCGGCGCAGGCCATAGACAGCTTCGCGCTGCTTGTTCATGACGTCGTCATACTCGAGCAGATGTTTGCGGGCCTCGAAGTTCTGGCCTTCGACGGCTTTCTGCGCGGCTTCGATCCGGCGCGTGATCATGCGCGATTCGATGGGAACGCCCTCTTCCATGCCGAGGCGTTGCAGTAGGTTGGAAACCCACTCCTTGGCGAAGATGCGCATCAGGTCGTCTTCGAGCGAAAGATAGAAGCGCGACGAACCGGGGTCGCCCTGGCGGCCGGCGCGCCCGCGGAGCTGATTGTCAATGCGGCGCGCTTCGTGGCGCTCGGTGCCGAAAATGTGCAAGCCGCCCGCCTCGATCACTTCCCGATGTTCCTGGTCTGTGTCGCTCTTGTAGCGCGTAACAATCTCGTTCCACTGATCGGTCGGGACCGCGTATTCATTGCCGGCGTAGTACCAAACCGTGCGGTTCGAATCGTCGACCTCGGCTTCGATCTTGCCTTGCGCGGCGCGGATTGGCTGCGCGATTCCCTTCTTCACGCACTCCTGCTTGGCCATGAATTCGGGGTTACCGCCGAGCAGAATGTCGGTGCCACGACCTGCCATGTTCGTGGCGATGGTGACCATGCCCTTGCGTCCGGCCTGCGCGACGATTTCCGCTTCGCGCTCGTGATACTTCGCGTTCAGGACGACGTGCTTGATTCCCTTCTTCTTCAGCAGATCGGAAAGGCGTTCGGACTTTTCGATCGAGGTTGTGCCCACCAGCACAGGCTGGCCGCTCTCGTGCAGCCTTTGGATTTCGTCGGAAGCCGCAAAATATTTTTCTTTCTCTGTGCGGTAAACGATGTCTGGATTCTCTTTGCGCAGCAGCTCGCGATTGGTCGGAATGACGATGACTTCGAGCCGGTAGATCTTGTCGAATTCCGGCGCTTCGGTCTCCGCCGTACCCGTCATGCCCGCCAGCTTCTTATACATGCGGAAATAATTCTGGAACGTGATGGTGGCGAGGGTTTGATTCTCGCGCTCGATCTTCACATTCTCCTTGGCTTCGATCGCCTGGTGCAGCCCGTCGGACCAGCGCCGGCCCGGCATCAGGCGCCCGGTGAATTCGTCCACAATCAGCACTTCGCCGTCTTTGACTACGTATTCGACGTCTTTCTTGTAAAGCGCGTGCGCTTTGACGGCGGTTTCAACGTGATGCTTCAGCGCCCAGTTTTCCGGGTCGGCGATGTTGCCGATCCCAAGCAGTTTTTCGACTTTTTCCCAGCCGTCGTCGCTGACCGTGATGTTGCGGTGTTTTTCGTCGACCACATAGTCCCCGGTCATGATTTTGGGCTCGCCCGGCTGCGTATCTATTTCTTCGCCTTTTTCGAGCTTGGGGATGATGCGATTCACTTTGTAGTACTTGTCGGTGGACTCTTCGCTGGCGCCCGAAATGATGAGCGGCGTCCGGGCTTCGTCGATCAGGATGGAATCGACTTCATCGACGATCGCGAAGTTGTGCACGCGCTGCACGCAATCGTGCAGGTCGAACTTCATGTTGTCGCGTAGATAGTCGAAACCGAATTCGTTGTTGGTGCCGTAGGTCACGTCAGAGGCGTAAGCGGCGCGGCGCTCCTCGTCGTCGAGGTCGTGGACGATCACGCCCACGCTCAGGCCGAGAAAGCCGTAGAGCTTGCCCATCCATTCGGAGTCGCGCTTGGCCAGGTAGTCATTGACGGTGACCACATGCACGCCGCGTCCACTCAGCGCGTTCAGATACACCGGGAGCGTGGCGACCAGCGTTTTGCCCTCGCCGGTCTTCATTTCGGCGATGGTGCCTTCGTGCAGAACCATGCCGCCGATCAACTGCACGTCGAAGTGCCGCATGTTAAGCACGCGCCGTCCGGCTTCGCGGACAACGGCAAACGTTTCCTCAAGCAGTTCGTCAAGAACTCCCTTGAGCACCTGGCTGCGCTCCGCCTCGATTTCCTTCTGGCGGTCGGGATCCGCTTCCGGTTCGTCGGCGATCGAGCTGAGACGTTCCTGAATACGAGCGCGAAACTCGGCAGTCTTGCCGCGAAGTTCATCGTCGGAGAGCTTCTGCATCTCCGGCTCGAGCGCGTTGATAGCCTCCACGCGAGGCTGCAGGCGCTTGATCTCGCGCTCGTTCTTCGTCCCGAAAATCTTGCCTAATAAAGTGTTGATCAAAACAGAAATCCTTCAGAGGACACGCGTCCTAAGTATCTGTAAAAGCCTAGCACATTAGATGCGGGAGGGATGACACACGGCGCGAGCCGGACGTCGAAACACGCAACTTGCAACTCGTGCCTGAGCGTAGTCTCAGTCCTCAGTCGATTTGCGCCTTTTGCGATTCTTCGGCTCCTGCGGCGTGGGCTTCCACCTACCTTCTCCGAGGTCCTTCAACCATTTGCGAACTTCTTCCTCCAGAGTAGTGCCTTTCTCTTCCGCAATCCGTTTAGCCAGTTCGAGAAGGTCCGCGTCCGCATTAAATGTGATCTTCTTCATCACCATCGTATTGTCCCCACCTTAAGATCGGCGCGGTTCCTAGTTTTCGCGAGCTGTCTTTAGTATATTCACCTCGGACATGTCCACCTTCTACCAGCGATTTCAGGAATCGGCCCGGAAGTTCCCCGACAACATTGCCCTTGAGATTCAGCGGCACGAGACGGTGGAGCGTGTCACCTTCGCGGAACTGACCCGGATGTCGGAGAGCGTAGCGAACTGGCTCTCAACACGGGTTCCGCGCGACGCCCGCGTGGCGATTCTGGCGGCGAACCATCCACGGTGGGTGGCGGCATATTTAGGGATTATCGCCGCCGGCAGAACGGCGGTTCCGCTCGACACGACTTTCCACGCTGACCAGGTGAAGAAATTGTTGATTGACAGCGGCGCTTCCCTGTTGTTCTGCGATGTGAAGCATCTTCCGGCGGCAATGGAAGCGGTCGAGGGACTCAACGTGGGTTTGGTAATGACTTCGGCGGCGGCGGAACTGGTCGCGACGAACGTCACCACGGCGAATCCCACTCATCGCACAGAACGCGATGAGTGGGGCACCCAGGGTTTGACCCTGCGAATTACAGAGAGCTTCGCCGCCGACCTCGATTCCATCTTCGCCGCCGGCCCCGCTGGCTTTCAGCCCATCGTCCCCGCGGAGAGCGACCTGGCGGCGCTGCTCTACACCTCGGGCACCACCGCCGATCCGAAGGGCGTCATGCTCACCCACGCCAACCTCGTCGGCGAGGCGAATTCGGTGCTCGCGGTAATGAAGGTCGGCCCTGAGGATGCGCTGCTGGGAATTCTCCCGATGTTTCACGTCCTCGCGCAGATGGCGAACCTTTTCCTGCCTCTATTCAATGGCGCGCGCGTCGTGTACCTGGAGACGCTGAACACCACCGAATTGCTGCGCGCTTTGCAGGAACGCAACATCACCGCGTTCGCCGTGGTGCCCCAGTTTTTCTACCTGATTCACGAGCGCATTTTCAAAGAACTGAACAAACGCGGCAAGTTCACGCTGCGGTTGGTGCGCACGCTGATGGCGTTGAACCGCGGGCTGCGGCGAGTCGGGGTCAACGCGGGCAAACTTTTCTTTGGACGGATTCACGCAACGATCGGCGCTCGCATGCGCTACCTGGTAACCGGCGGCTCGCGATTCGATCCCGCCATCGCCCGCGATTTTTACTCTTTTGGCATCGACGTTCTGAACGCCTACGGCCTGACGGAAACCTCAGGCGGCGCCTTCATCAACCCTCCGGGGCACGTTGTATTTGGTTCGGTCGGACGGCCTTTTCCTGGTGTCGAAGCCAAGATTGTGGACCCGAAGCCGGTGGAAGAAGGCGCGCCGCCCGCGGGTGAGATTGCGATCCGCGGCGCGATCGTGATGAAGGGATATTGGAATCGCCCGGAGGCCACGGCGGAGGTGCTTCGCGACGGCTGGTTCTACACCGGCGATCTCGGCTACTTCGATTCCGGCGGCAATCTTTTCATCACCGGGCGGCGCAAGGAAGTCATCGTGCTTGCCAATGGAAAAAATGTGTATCCCGAGGAGATCGAGGCGCACTACATGCGGGCTCCCTACGTGAAAGAGATTTGTGTGATGGCGCTGGAGGCGCGCCCGGGAGATCCGACATCGGAGCGGCTGCACGCCGTGGTCGTGCCCAATTTTGAAATGCTGCGCGAACGCAAGATCGTCAACTCAAAAGAAGTGATCCGCCTCGACATTGAAGCGCTCTCCCACAAGATCGCTTCCAGCAAACGTCTGGGAAGTTATGACATCTGGCAGGAAGACCTGCCGCGCACGACCACGCGCAAGTTAAAGCGCTTCCAGATTGAAAAGAAAGTTCGGGAGCTGCAACAAAAGCAGGGCGGCGGCGATTCGGGCGTTGGCGTGGAGAAGCCGCTAACCGACGACGAGCAATTGTGGCGGGAGCGGGAGGATGTGCAGCGCGCCCTGGCCATAGTTCGGGAATCGTCGCGGGAGTCTTCGCGCAACCAGCTCGGCGCGATTCATCCCACCCACAATCTGGAGCTCGATTTGGGACTGGATTCCATGCAGCGCATTGAATTGCTGACGGCGCTCGAGCAGCAGCTTGGCGGCGAAGTGCCCGAGTCGCAACTGGCGGAAATTTATTCGGTGCGCGACCTGGTCGATGCCGTTCTTGCGAGCGCGAGCCGCGGCCAGGGCCAAGCCAGAGCGGCAGCACCGGCCTGGTCCACAATCTTGAGCGAGCCGGCAACCGATCCCGAGGTGCTCGCCCTGGCGCGCCACAATATTTTCGCTGAAGTCTTTTTCTTTCTGCTGGGGCGGCTGATTTATCTTTTCGCGCTCGACCGCTTTCACCTCAAAACGCGCGGACTCGAAAATCTGCCCGAAAAAGGCCCGTACCTGATCTGTTCGAATCACCAGAGCTATATCGATCCGCTGCTGCTGGCCGGGGCGCTCCCGTATCGCCTGTTTCGCGATACCTTTGCGCTGGGCACAAGCGACATTTTCGGCAAAGGATTCTTGCGGCGACTGGCGCGATGGCTTCGCGTGGCGGTCCTCGATCCCGACGCGAACCTGGTGCCGGCCATGCGCGCCGGATTTTTTGGCCTTAGCCAGGGACACATTCTGATTCTTTATCCCGAGGGCGAGCGCACCAACGACGGCAACCCGGCCGTATTCCGCAAGGGCGCCGCGATCCTCTCGATTCACGCGCAAGCCCCGATTGTTCCGGTCGCGATCGAGGGCTTCTATGAAGCCTGGCCACGCCACAAAAAGTTTCCGAAGTTCAAGGATCTGCAACTGGTATTCGGCAAGCCGATTCAACCCCCGCCGGTGAATGAGGCGAGCGAGGCTGCGTATGAACGGCTGACGTCCGAGTTGAAGTCCAGAGTGGTGGCGATGTGGCAGGAATTGCGAGAGAAAGAATTGCGAGGAAAAGATTCGCGCGAGCTGGAAGAGAATGCGAAGAGTTCGGCGCTGGCTGAAACCGCGCCCCGTTAATTTTATGTACCCGCGATCTTATGCCCCCGCGCCGTTAGCTTGCTCGCCCACGATTTTTGTGAAGGCGTCCACCACGCCGGCGTGGAATTTCTGGCCCGCTCCCGCCAAAATCTCCTGCTCGGCCTGGTAAGGCGAGAGAGCTTTTCCGTTAGCGCCGCTAATCAATTTCTGATACGCATCCGCCACGGCCAGAATGTGAGCCTCGATGGGAACGTTGGCCGAACGCGCTCCCTGATCCTGCAAAATCTGCTGCGCGACGATGATCGGAATCACCCGCCGCAGCGAATTTCCGACGGCTTGGGCGCGGGCATCGGCCTTGCGCGGCTTGCGGAAACTCGCCACCACCTCGTCGCGGCTCATATCGGCGGCCTTGTAGAGAATGTCGTTGGTGATGCCGATCTTGCTCAGATCCCGCAGCAACACCGCCGACCGCAGCAACTCGACGCGATCCGAACCCAGGCCCATCGCCTCGGCGATTCTTGTCGACGCCTCCACCAACCGCTGATTTTCGCCGACGCCGAGCTTCTCGTTGGCCATGAAGTGCTGCAAAACCAGCAGCAGCCCGCTGAAACTTTCCCGGATGTCGGTGGTCATCGCCTGCTTGCGCTCGTAAAGTGTGCCCATCACGTAGCCGACAACCGCCAAAACCCCGGCCCAGATGGCAAAGTTGAACAGCCGCTCCCCAGGCAACGACACCACCCGGTGACCGGGCATCAGGTTGTTCAGGAAGTCCAGCAGAACCACCAGGAATATGCAGGCAAAGGCGGTCAGAGTCGCGTGCCGGCGTCCAAAGTGGTAGGCCGAGTACAAAGTCGGCAGAAAGTAAAAGCAGAGCGCCATGGGCAGCGACTGGGCGAAGAACTGCACCGTCGCCGCAATCAGGAACAGCGATAGCAGCAGGATAATTTCCTTGGCGATTTTACTCATCTTCTTCATTGCCCCGATCGTTGGCGTGAACAAGGAACGCCCTACTGCCATGTTGGAGCAATGGCGCGCCCCCTGCAAAGTTACCGGGGTAATGACTTCCTTTCCACTGTGGCACGGCGGAAATGTCTGGAACCGGACTCGATGCCACGCACCCGGGAAACTCAGGCCTGCCGCAGAAAAAACCGGATCAAGCAGAAGGTCGAGGCGGACATGACCGCCGCCGCGGGAATGGTGACCAGCCAAGCCCACACAATTCGCGTCGCAACTCCCCAGCGCACTGCCGACAACCGGTGGACAGCGCCCACGCCCACAATGGCCCCGGTAATTGTGTGCGTTGTGCTGACGGGAATTCCCGCCAGGGCAGTCGCGAACAGAGTGATGGCCCCGGCACTCTCGGCGCAAAAACCGCCAACCGGCTTCAGCTTCGTGATCTTCTGCCCCATGGTGTGCACGATGCGCCAGCCTCCGAAATAAGTTCCGGCGGCGATAGCGGCATGAGCGGCGAGGATGATGGGCCAGTGCAAGTGTCCCCAGTTGCCGAGCATGTCTTCCTTGCTCATGAATCCGGCGGTATAGAGAGCGCCGGCGACGATACCCATGGTTTTTTGCGCGTCGTTGCCGCCGTGTCCCATGCTATAGCAGGCGGCCGAGAGCAGTTGCAGCTTGCGGAACCACTTGTCGACCTGTTGCGGCGCTTTGTTCCGCAGCAGCCAATAAACGGCGACCATGAAGGTGAAGCCCATGATTAGCCCCATGATGGGCGCGACCACAATGAAGATCAGTGTCTTGTACCATCCGGCGGCGATGATCACCGATGGAGCCGAACGCCATCCGACATGAATTGCTTCATGCGTCATGGCGGCGCCAGCGTATCCACCAATCAACGCGTGCGACGAGGATGTGGGCAGACCCCACCACCACGTCAGCAGATCCCAGACAATGGCGCCGAACAGCGCGGCCAGCACCACGTACTGATCCACGGCGTCGAGCCGAATCATGCCGCGGCCGATGGTGTTGGCCACAGCGATGCCCAGCAGAAAAGCGGCCAGGAAGTTGAATGCCGCCGCCCACGCGACTGCCAGCTTGGGAGAGAGAACACGCGTCGAAACAACCGTAGCGATGCTGTTGGCTGCATCGTGAAACCCATTGAAGAAGTCGAAAATCAGAGCGACCAGAACCGTAATCACTACCAGCAGGACTTCCGCGTTCACCTGGATTCGCTCCTTTGCGGCAGTGGCATCTCAATAGGTTTAACAGCCCGTGGTGCAAGTGCTTCCGCCTGTAGAGACGGGGCTTGCCCCGTCTCCCGAGACGCGGCAAACCGCGTCCCTGCGGAGGGACGACCCAGTTCTCACGCCCACTCCTCGGGGCCTATGCGCTCTTCAGTACGATCGCTTCCAATACGTTGGCCGCATCTTCGGCCTTGTCGGTTGCGGTTTCGAGCAGTTCGTAGAGTTCTTTCATCTTGATCAGCTGGATGGGATCTTTCTCGTTTTCGAACAGCTCTCCAATGGCCTTACGGCTGACTTGATCGGCTTCGTCCTCGAGCCGGTTGATTTCGTCGCAGTGCTGCATCACCTTGCCGTTTTTTTCAAGCAGCGAAACGCCGCGCGCCAGTTCTTCGCTTTGCAGCACGAGGATTCCCGCCAACTCCGCCGCCGCCGCCGTGGGCTGCGCGATTTTATACATCACCAGCCGCGTGGCCGCCGTATTCATGAAGTCGAGAACGTCGTCCAGCGACGACGCCAGACGATGAATATCTTCGCGATCGAAAGGCGTAATAAAGCTCTGGTTCAGCTTGGTCATGATCGCGTGGATCGCCTTGTCACCCCGATGTTCGATGGCTTGCATCTCGGTGACCCGGGCCTCCAGGTCGTGGGGATCTTCCAGAATGCCGCGCAGCAAGCGCGCACCCTCGCTCATGCTGGTGGAAAGCTCGGCAAACAGATCGAAAAACTTGGTTTCGCGCGGAAGAAGACGGATCATGACACCGTTAGCTGGTCAAAGTCGGGAACGGGGTACTATCTCACGCCAGAGGAGCAACGCGCAAGGAAGTCGGTCACGACGGTAGCGGTTCAGTTTCCGGCAGGCGCCATACGATCAAGTGGATTGTTTCCGACTAGCCCGTCACTCGGGCATGATCGCCAAGGACCTGCGCAACCGGAAAAGGCTTAGTCGGGTGGCAGACCGGCCCTGCGAACGAGATCGGCGAAACGTTGGTCCGAGCGCAACGGGTCATAAAGGGCACCGACCTTTATTGCGAGGACATCGGTGGCACGCTGTTCGACTGCTCCCTCCAACTCCGAGAAGGCCAAGTCTTTGTCGCCAAGTCCGATATGAATGATCGCGGGATACAGAGGGCTGGCATGTTCGCGCTTCGCGCGGACTTGCAGTTCACTCAGGATTTGTCGAGCGCGGGTTTTGTCTCCCGCTAGTGCGTATGCTTCCCCTAGCATCGCGGCGCTGCGCAGACTGTCGTCCAGCCGTTTCGAAGTTTCAAGGTCGGCGAGAGCTTCTTTCCACATTCCTTTCTGCTCATACGAAAGACCGCGATAAAGATAGGCGTTGGCGTAGTTCGGCTCAATTTCCAAGATGCGATCCAACTCGCCTAAGGCGTCATCGTATCGTCGTGCCAGATAGAATTCCACTCCTTCAGAAGTCCGGATCGGCAGCGACATGGGGTCCAGTCGCCTGGCAATTGCTATTTCACGAAAGCCCTCATCGAATCGCCCCCTCACCGCCAAACCAGCCGAGTACCAGAAATGCGCGGTTGGGTCCGCGGGGTCGGCGGCCATAGCCAACTTGAATTCTCGTTCGGATTCCTCCCAGTTCCAGTCGTAGTTCTGTGCAATCAACGCCAGGACGGCATGGGATTCTCCCAACCCAGGATCAAGCGCAAGGGCTTGGTTGGCTGCGGTGCGGGCCTGGAGGACGTTGGCTTCCGGCGAAATGTCATAGTTACTCACCATCAAGACGTAGCAGTCTGCCAAGCCTGCATAGGCCAACGCGTAGCCAGGATCGGCCTCGATCACCGCATGGAAATAACCCAACGCATTATGGAGTCCCTGTTCGGTTCGCCGGTTCAGGCTGTAGCGGCCCCTAAGATAAGCGTCGTAAGCCTCCGGATTCGCAGGCTGATGGCGCACTGGATGGTTTCGTAACTCGATGGCCCAACGCGATTGGATTTCTTGCGTGACCCCAGCGGCTACGTCGTCCTGCAATGCGATGATGTCTTGCAAGCTGCGGTCGTATTCTTGCGCCCAGAGGTGACTCTGGTCTTTCACCTGAATGAGCTGTGCAGTGATGCGCAACCGGTTTCGGTCGCGCCGGACGCTGCCCTCAAGAACATATTGCACGCCGAGTTCTCGGCCGATTTGGTCCAGCCGCTTATCGCCGTGCTTGTATCCCATGACCGAAGTTCGCGCGATTACGCCCAGTCGTTCAGGTTGCAGCCCTCCCAGCCGGGCGATCGTCTCCTCGGTGAGGCCGTCCGTCAAATACTCCTGTTCCGGATTGCCGGTGAGATTCTGGAATGGCAGCACCGCCATCATGATCCGGCCCGGGGGTGCGGAAGCCGCCGAATGCCGGCGCCAGGCAACATAGCTCACCATCACAATGATTGCGAGTAAACCGGCAACCACAGCGGATCGCCATGTGAAGGCCCACTTCTCGAAAACCGCGAGAAGTGGGGCACCCGCGTTTTCGTTTCCATGTCCGTAGTTTAGGTCCGTCGCTGCTCGCATGCGCCGTGGAAGTTGGTGATGCCTCTGCCGGTCCCTCGCCGTTGCGAGTGACGGGAGCCACGAAGCGGTATCCGCGCTTGGGAAAGGTCTCGATGAACTGCGGTTGCTCCGCGGAATCGTCCAGTGCCTCGCGAAGGCGGTTCACGGCTTTGTTCAGCCCAAGATCGAAATCGACGAAAGTCCCAGCGGGCCAGAGTCGCTTGCTGAGTTCCTCGCGGCTGACCATCTCGCCCGGTCGCTCCAGCAAAGCCGTCAAAATCTGGAAGGGTTTTTCCTGAAGAATGATGTGGCGGCTACCGGTGCGAAGTTCGCCGGTGCGCAGGTCGAGTTCGAAATCGCCAAAGCGGACGATGTGGGCGGATTCGGCTGGATTCGCCATCGGCGAGCCTGCGAGGGGGGACGAAACGCGACCAGAGTGTAGCACGGATTCGCCAAGCGAGGGAGCAAGAATTTCATCTAAGTGATTGAGAAATCTCCAGTTGCTGCGGGGAACAAAAATGTCACGCGCAAGTCACACGCACGCCATTGACGCCGCAACCGAACAGGCTCAGAGTTGCGCCTCAAAGCGAACTCGGCACTTCCGCCCCAGTCACCATACTGAAGCCGACGCCACTCGAAACCTCAAAAGGAGAAGTGCGCATGAAAAGCAGAAGACTTACCCGGCTTCACTGGGCCGCCGGACGGAATATTGCCCGCGCGGCAGGTTTGGTTCTCGTCGGACAATCGGCACCACGTCCCAAGGCGGCACTTCCAATGTTGGAACGGTGTTCAAGCTGGATACGACCGGCACGGAGACCGTGCTGCATAGCTTCGCTGGGGCGCCAGACGGGGCCTGTTCGAGTCAGATTGAAGTCTGCCACCCGACATTTGGGCGGCTCTTCTTGTTAGCGTTTGACGTTTGGGCTCCTCGCCTGTCGCCTAGGCGGGCGCCAGCGGCGGAGCTTGTGGCGCAGGCTCGGGCAGCGAATCTCTTCTGTGACGAATGCGCTTTTGAGGAGGCGATATGAAAACTTTCCGGTTGCTCTTGATCTTTGTTTACAGTCTCTGTCTCCTCAACGCGTGTGGTGGCGGCGGCAGGATGAGTGTTTTTACACCGACTCCTCTCACGATTATCTCCGGCGCCCCGCCTAATGGAACCCTTGCGACCGTGTACGATGGCAGCAGCGGATTTCCCCTCTCTGCCTTGGGAGGCACGCAGCCGTATACGTGGAGCTGGGCGGCAGCGGCGGGTTCTTCGGTTCCCCCGGGCCTGAATCTCTCCAACGGTTCAGTTACTGGCACACCCACAACGGCTGGAACCTACAACGTGATCGTGACGGTAACCGATTCGGAATCACCGGCAGCGCACATGAGCGCGGATTACACTATCATTGTTGCCGCGCTGGGGGGACTCACGATATCTTCGGGCGTCCCGCCGAACGGGACCGTCGACGTGGTCTATGACCAGAGGTCTGTATCTTGTAGACAAGGGTCGCCGGGCTGTGGGTGCCGTGATTGTTATTGCCATGATGGAGTTTGCTGGAGACTCGTTTCCGGTTTCACGTTCACCGCTAGCGGAGGAGTGGGGGGCTATGCGTGGACGGTTTCTGCCCTGCCTCCGGGCCTGAGTCTATCGAACGACACGATCATCGGCACGCCCCCCTCCGGATCCGAGGGGACCTACAACGTTCTTGTCACCGTGACTGACTCTGCAACTCCTGCGGGTAAGGCGACCGCAGACTACACCGTTGTCATCAATCCTCCGCCACCGCCGGCCATCATTACTCAACCTACGCCATACTCCCCGGCGGTGAACTCACCCTATAACTTCACCTTCACAGCAACGGGTGGACAGGCACCGCTCACCTGGGGCGAAACCGGCGCGCTGCCTCCTGGCCTGTCGTTCAGTACCGGTGGAGTGCTTTCCGGCACGCCCATAGCCACAAGCACAGGCCCTCTGCCCATCACGGTCACCGTGCGGGACTCGGCTAACCAAACCTCTGCTCCGGCTACCTTCAACCTTCAAGTTTTCCAGCACGGTTTCAGTCCGACTGGAAGCATGGCAGCTTTGCGCGTATTGCACGCCGCCAGCTTGCTCGGCAGCGGAAAAGTGCTCATCACAGGAGGAGGAGATGGGAGCGGGGACGTTCTGGCGACGGCGGAGTTGTTTGATCCCTCCACCGGAACGTTTACCGCAACCGCCAACATGAGCAGCGGGCGGATAAACCATACGTCCACATTGCTCAACACCGGAAAGGTGCTGGTGGCCGGAGGCGGGACCGTCACGGCGGAGCTATTTGATCCCGCCAATGGAACTTTTGCGCTCACCGGCAGCATGGAAACGGCGCGCTACGCGGCCACAGCCACTTTGCTAAATAACGGGAAAGTGCTCGTCAGCGGAGGAACAGTCAACGGGACTGCTCTCGCCACGGCGGAGCTGTACGATCCCTCCAACGGCACCTTCACCCCGACCAGCAACCTGATCACCGCACGGTCTTCGCACACCGCGACTCTGCTAGGCAGCGGTAAAGTGCTCCTGACCGGCGGACTGGATGCTAGCGGGCAGCCCCTTGTCTCAGCGGAGCTGTTCGATCCAACCAGCGTGAGCTTTAGCTCGACCGGCAGCATGGGGACCGCCCGTGCCTCGCACGCGGCGACCGCGCTCAGCAGCGGGGAAGTGCTTGTGGAGGGCGGATTCGACGCCAACAGCTCTCTGCTCGTCACGGCGGAAACCTTCAATCCTAACACCGGGAGTTTTGCCGCGACCGGCAGCATGACCATGGCGCGCGCCTCCCACACGGCGACATTGTTGCATGACGGGACCGTGCTCATTGCCGGCCCAGATCAGACGGCGGAGCTGTTTAATCCTGGCAGTGGGACTTTTGTGGCCGCAGGCAGTATGACCACGGCGCGCGCATCGCACACGGCAACGCTGCCGAGTAACGGCACCGTGCTGGTCACGGGGGGACAAAATACCAACACTAATTCCGCCACTGTTGCTCTCGCAAGTGCGGACCTGTACCAGTAGGCGACCGGCCCGGCCTTTCGCTTTCTTGGTAAAGGCCGGGGATGTTCGCTGCTCACGGCGTAACCGCGCGCGCAGTTGTAATCTCACTGCGTGCCTTGGGGACTGAAGCGGTATCAGCAAGCCGGGCATTTGCATTTCATCACGTTCAGTTGCTATCACCGCGCTGGACTGTTGAGCGCCCCGCCCGCGCGCCCCTGCCCGCGCGCCCAGCGGCGACTGGATTTCATATGGCCCGAGTTTCGTGCCAGGGGCTAGAGCCATCCGTGCGCGCAATTATAGTCCTGCGCAGCACGTTGCAACGGATGCGACGACTCCGGGTAGAGTCGAGAACAGGCGCAGTGGCTGTAGTCTCCCGGTGGCAGTTTGGCTGGGCTTTCGCTTGGCCGCCTCAGTCCGGTTTGGCTTGGCTCTGTTTCCTGTTCCCGCTCATCGAACCG